>NVWT02000015.1 GCA_002733735.2 Robiginitomaculum sp.
ATAAACCGATCCTACTCCCCGCTCTCAAGCCTCAACGATTCGCCCCAAACAAGCATGTCGTCATACACACACCCGGGCACATACCCCTTCAACACCGGCCTCCAGCCCTCAGGCCCAACCATCGTTTTCACAAAGCTCGAACTCACCTGCCCCAATGCCCGCGCCGGCATCATGAAAACAGTCTCCAATTCCGGGTTCAGATCCGAATTGATATACCGCATCCCCCGCTCATATCTATAGTCTTCCTCATCGCGGATACCGCGTAAGATATGCCCCGCCCCAACGTCCGAAGCATACCGAGCAAGAAACCGATTCTTAATATCCGCGATCTCAACATTCTTATAAGGTCGGCAAATTTCTTCAAGCCAACCCAACCGCTGCTCGAGCGAGAACGTGTACGCCTTCTCGGGGTTCTGCGCCACCGCCACGATCAGCTTCCCAAACAACTTCGCGCCCCGCTCGATCATCCAAACATGACCGTTCGTCGGCGGATCAAAGCTCCCCGCATACACCGCTGTCCCGCTCATGTTTACCCCTCACCCTTCGCATACCGCAGCGCCCGACGCAACGGCATCTTCCGACCCTCCGCCACCAACACAACCAACGATTCTACGCCGACAGCAATCTCCGCCCGCTCTCGGAATGGCCCCCGCGTATCTTCCTCCCAGGGACGAGCCGGGCAAGCAAGCCGCGCCCGCCCTCCTGCCGCAGCAAGAAACAACCTCACCGATTTCTCCGCATTCCCCATCATCTCCGCAACACACGCGTACTGCTCCAATAGCCCCGGCACGCCGGTCATCGCTCCACTCCGAACCATCAACTCAGACGCAGAATCCAGCCGTCCACCCGCATCACCAGCATCGCCCGTCGCCAACGCTAACTCCGCAAACGCGCAATGAATCGCAGCCGCCTGCAACCCGCCGCCGGCCCCGCGCAGCGTCTGCTCCGCATCCCGCAAATACGCCTCACCCCGCTCATATTCCTCGAGCTGAACGCAGCACAACCCGAGCACACAAAGCGACATCGCCGTCCGCGTCCGATCCCCCATCGCCCGCCGGATCTGCAAACTCTCCTCGTAATAATCTCTCGCCCGAGTCGGGATCCCATCCCCAAGACAAGCCGATCCGAGGCAACTCAAAAGCCCCCCGATCGTCCGCTCATCACCGTTGTGCCGCGCAAGCTCAAGCCCCGCCCGCCCATACGCAACCGCGTGCGCAAGATCACCCGTCGTAGTCGCGATCGAACTGATCCCCTCTCGGATCTGCGCCCAAGCCGCCGTCGGCTCCGTCCCCTCAGCAGACTTATCCAGCCGGATCAAAAGCCTCCGCGCCTCAGCAATCCGCCCGCAAGCCGCCCAGCATTTGGTGCAAGATCGGCGCAACCGGGCCTTTGAACGGGGTTTGCCCTTCAATCCCTTCGGGTACCAGTTTCATGGTATCGCTTACTTCTTTTTGGAAATAACGATCGGCCGAGCCTTGCGCCATTGCGCCGACTGAACCCATGCCACGATATGATTTGTACGAACGACCTTTGTATAGGAAAACCTCGCCCGGAGTTTCTTCGGCTCCGGCCAACATTGATCCGATCATAACTGTTGATGCACCGGCGGCCAGAGCTTTGGCCATATCACCAGAATACTTGATGCCGCCATCGGCAATGATCGGCGTGCCACTGTCTTTTGCGGCACGAACCGCATCAATGATTGCGGTTAATTGCGGCACACCGACACCGGCAACAATTCGCGTAGTGCAAATTGATCCAGGGCCAATGCCGACTTTTACTGCATCAGCACCAGCATCAATTAACGCCCGTGTCGCATCATAAGTTGCCACATTACCGGCAATGATTTGCGTTTTATTGCTCTCGCGGCGCAACCTACTTACCTGTTCCGGCACTGCTTGGCTGGCTCCGTGCGCAGTATCAATGACGATTGTATCAACTCCGGCATCAATTAACGCCATTGCTCGCTCAAAGCCGGCATCGCCTACCGTGCTGGCCGCGCCAACTAACAATCGACCATGGCTATCTTTGGCAGCATCTGGCGAGGCATGGGCTTTTTCAAAATCTTTTACCGTGATCAGGCCAGTACAATACCCTTTATCATCTACCACCAACAACCGTTCGATCCGGTGTTTGTGCAATAATGCTTTGGCTTGTTGCGGGCTGGCTCCTTCGCCAATAGTCACCAATTCACGGGTCATTAAATTGGCAACTGTCTCGTTCATATCTTCGGCAAAACGCACATCACGATTGGTGATAATTCCGACCAGATTTTGGTTATCGGGATCAATTACTGGAATACCAGAAATTTGATATTGCGAAGTTAAGGCTTTTAGTTCGCCCAAAGTTGCGCTGGGATGAATAGTTACCGGATTGATCACCATTCCGCTTTCATAGCGTTTTACTTTACGTACTTCGTCGGCTTGTTCTGCGGCGCTCATATTACGGTGAATAATCCCGATACCGCCGATTTGCGCCATGGCGATGGCCAATTTTGCCTCGGTCACGGTATCCATAGCCGCCGATAATAACGGCGCCTTTAGCGATATTTCATTGGTTAGCTTGGTAGCTAGGTTCGCATCCGCTGGCAGCACGCTAGAAGCTACGGGCTGCAAGAGAACATCGTCAAACGTAATGCCTTCACGGTACTTCATAAGATACTCCTTATCTCTTGCGAATGCGGTGTAACGCAAAGCAAACAAAAGGGAAAGGGGCGCAGTGTGGGAAAAATTTAGTTATGGTCAAAAGCTAGACAATAAAAACAAAGTTTCTCAAATCTTCGGTAAATACTTTAATGGGTTTACCGGTTTAACGCCTTTGCGAGTTTCAAAATGCAATTGCGGCACAGCAACCGACCCAGATGACCCGGCCAGTGCAATTACCTGCCCGCTAGTAACCACCGCGCCTTCTAAAACTTTGCTGACCGAATTATGCGCATAGGCAGTAACCCAGCCATTATTATGGCGGATCAAAATCAAACGACCAAAGTTTTTCAATTCAGAACCAGAATAAATAACCGTTCCAGCACCAGCAGCAACAATTTGCGCTTTGTCCTTAGCGGCAATATTAATACCATCATTACGCATGCCACCAGCTTTGCCGCCAAAATGCGAAATAATTTCGCCCTTTATTGGCCAGATAAATGTTGATGTCGCCGCAGGTTTTACCGCTCTTGGTTTTGGTCTGGGTTTTGGTCTGGGTTTCGCTGTTGCTTTGGTTTCAGGTTTGCCGCTGGCAGATGGCTGTGGCTTACTTACAACCGGTTCTTCATGCACCGTGGCAGCTTTCCACTGCCCGCCACTATCACGAGCCAATGCCGGTAATACTAGGATTGAACTAGGCGAGATGATAAATGGCGTATCAATGCCGTTAATATTGGCCAATGATGAAAAATGAATATTGTAGCGCCTAGCAATCGAATACAGTGTATCGCCTTTTAGAACTTTATAATGCAATGGCGGCGGCAGTTTTAGCGTCTGGCCTTTGTTCAAGGCATAAGGAGCGCGCATATTATTTAGTTCAATCAACGGCTGTAAGGCTACTTGGTATTTCTCTGATAGACTGAACAATGTCTCATTAGCCTGAACTTTAATGCTACCCGGTCGATCACGGGTTAACACTATTTCTTGCTCTATATAACCAGTTGCCTGTTCTGACGGCATTGGCTGAATTTGGCTATCGCTAACAAACCCCGGCGGGGCATCATTTACATCCGGCTGTAGATCAACCTCGGCCAGTGTGTTTTCAGTTGGCTGTGTAGATTGCGGCTCTACGTCTAGCATATCCAGCTCATCGGCTTCGCTTAATGCTTCACTGTCCACAGGAATTGTCGGGGCTGGAGTTTCATTAACAGCTATTTGCGGTTGCGGTTCAGATGCAATGGGTAAATCCATCGGCGTGACAGCTTTTTGGTATTGCTCGGAACTTTGAGGTTTAGCACCCTTGAACTCAACAGGCGCAGGCCCGCCGCCAGCCATGCAAGAGACAAACAACAATAACGCTGGTGCAATATATATAAATCGAATCATGTGACTGATTTTGACGGAAACTGGTTAATCAATGTTTCCCAAAACCATTTAACATGGATTTCACAGTGTGCGGGCAATACCCGGCAATAATGGCACAAACCGAACTTTATCCAATGTGTGTTCGTGAAACACATCACCATCACGCCGATAAACCGTTAATTTTTGCCGCCCAGAACTGCCAATAGGCGCCACCATCAAGCCATGATCACGTAATTGTGCCAATAATGCTGGCGGTGGTTTTTCAGCTGCCGCTGTCATGATAATCCGATCAAAGCTGTCCTGTTCCGGCCAGCCCTGCCCACCATCGCCGAGCCTTGGTACAATATTGCGAAGCTTTAATGCCGCAAACCTGCGTTTGGCTTCCTCTAACAAAGTCCGGTATCGCTCTATTGTGTAGACCCTACGCGCTAGCTTCGATAAAATCGCGCACTGATAACCAGAACCGGTACCGACCTCCAATACCTTCTCGCGACCAGTCAGGCACAAGGCCTCGGTCATTTGCCCGACCACCATTGGCTGGGAAATAGTCTGCCCACAAGCGATAGGTAGCGCCCTATCTTCCCAAGCTTGATCACTGAACTCTGGCGTTACAAACAACTCACGCGGGGTGGTTTCTATGGCCGAAAGCACGCCATGATCACTAATGCCACTACCGCGCAAAGCCAGTATCAGCTCTACTGTCTTTAGGTTTACCTTAGCCATTAAAAGCTGCATCCAGATCAGCCATTGTCTTATAATGGGTAAGATCCATGTGCAAAGGGGAAATTGAAATGCGGTTTTGATAAATCGCATGTAAATCAGTACCTTGCGGCGGAGTAGATAAGCGGCCATTAAACCCCAACCAGTGATATTCGCGGCCACCGGGATCTTTGCGCTTATGAATTTCGATCAAATCGGCATCGCGGCGGCCAATTCTGGTCAGTTGAGTTTCCACCACGTCCTCGGGCTTACAGTCCGGAAAATTGACATTGATCAACACATCTTTTGGCCATTTAGCAGCAAACAGCTTTTTTAGCACCGGCACCGCATGGTATTCAGCGGTTTCCCAATGAATGACACTGTCTTCGGTAAACGGATAAGTTTGCGATAAAGCAACTGATGGAATTCCCATCTCCATGCCCTGTATCGCCGCAGCAATAGTTCCCGATAATGTAACATGTTCAGCCAGATTTTGACCCTTGTTTACACCGGCCAAAATAAGATCTGGGCGCTTGCCAGTTACCAGTTCTAACACCCCCATCATCACACTATCGGTCGGAGTACCATAAACTGCAATATGACGTTCATCACGACGATCAACCCGCAATGGATCACGAATTGAAAGCGCCCGTGAGGCTGCTGATTGCTCAAACGCCGGAGCCACCACCCAAATGTCATCAGAGAAATGCTTGGCGACACGTTCCAACAGTGCCAGCCCAGGCGCATCAATACCGTCATCATTAGAAAGTAAAATTCTGGGATTTTTAGGTAGCATCAGCCGATCACCTCTTGTCCGCCCATAAAGGGACGCAAAACTTGTGGAATTTCAATTGTACCATCTTCGCGCTGGTAATTTTCCATCACCGCCAACAAAGCCCGACCAACAGCAATGCCAGAGCCGTTCAAAGTATGCAAATAACGAATTTGCTTCTCGCCTTGTACGCGGCATCTAGCGTTCATTCTTCTGGCCTGAAAATCACCGCAATTTGATATTGAGCTGATCTCGCGGTAACAGTTTTGACTTGGTAGCCAAACTTCAAGATCATAAGTTCTCTTGGCTCCAAAACCGGTATCACCACTGCAAAGCAACATTACCCGATATGGTAATTCCAGCTTTTGCAATATGCTTTCGGCGGATTTTGTCATGCGTTCATGTTCATCTAGTGATTGTTCTGGTGCGCAAATTGTCACCATCTCCACTTTCATGAATTGATGCATGCGAATAAGCCCACGGGTGTCCTTACCAGCAGAGCCAGCTTCGGAGCGAAAACACGGCGTATAAGCGCAATAACGGTGTGGCAGGCCAGCTTCGTCATGAATTGCTTCACGAGCCAAATTGGTCAGCGGTACTTCGGCGGTTGGGATTAGATAATGATCGGTAGTCGTCTTGAACTGATCTTCTTCAAATTTTGGCAATTGATTGGTGCCAATCAAGGCATTGCCACGCACCAACAAAGGCGGTGCAATTTCGGTAAATCCGTTTTCTTGCGTTTGCACATCAAGCATGAAATTAGCCAATGCCCGCTCTAACCTCGCCAAATCACCTTTTAGAAATGCAAACCGCGATCCAGAGATTTTCGCCGCAGCTTCAAAATCTAACAGACCCAAACTCTCGCCTAATTCAGTGTGATCTTTGGCTGTAAAACCCAGTTGCACCGGCTCGCCAATTTTACGTAATTCAACATTGGCAGTTTCGTCAGCGCCATTTGGCACATCAGCAAACATAATATTTGGCAAAGCTAATAGAAAATCATTCAAAGCCTGATTAGCCTTATTCGCTGCTTCATCAAGACCTTTTTCAGCTGACTTCAACTCAGCCACCTGCGCCCGAAGCCGTTCAAATTCCGCTTCATCACCACGGGCTTTGGCGGCGCCTATTTGTTTTGAGGCGGTGTTTTTGGTGGTTTCTGTTTCTTGCTTGGCGGCTATTGCCTCGCGCCTAGCCGCATCTAGTTGCAAAACTTTAGGCGATTGCGCCTCTAGCCCGCGACGTTTCATTTGCGCATCGAACTCATCGGGGTTTTGACGTATATATTTTATATCATGCATGATGCCAGCTCATTATAATTTATTTATAGCCGGTTTACTTTTGGCGCTGACGCTTGTCCAGATGTCAATTCACCATAAAACTACAAACTGACGTTAAATCGGCATTCTTAATATGTTTTGATATGCTTTGATCATTTCGTCACGCACAGCAATAACCGTTTGCAATTGTATCTCGGCGGCTGAAATTGCGGTTACCACATCAACCAACTCCGCCTGTCCGGTGGTAGAGGCAATGGTCAATTGCTCAGATGCTACCGAAGCATTAGTGGCCGAGCCAATGGCATCTTTCATCATGGCAGCAAAGTCTGAACCTTTGGCGGCATTATCACCACCAATAGCAGCTGCGCCACTAGGGTCACCGACACCGCCGGTTTGCGCTGCCTGAGCATAAGCGTTTAAAGCTTGTAATGCAGTAATTGACATATTTTACTTCCTTCTTGGATCAGTTTGTTTTTTCTAAACAAACAAATAAATCAGCGCTTCAATAGCTCTAGCGTTCGTTGCAACATTGCCCGTGAATTTTCAATCACTGACAAATTCGCTTCAAATGACCTAGAAGCCTCGCGCATATCCATCAGTTCAATCATGGTATTAACATTAGGGTATTTCACATAACCCTGCTCGTTAGCTGCCGGATGATCGGGATCATAAACGGTGCGAAATTCAGCATCCGATTCGACCGCCTTGCTCATGCGTACAAGTCTTGCCCCGACTTCTTTATCGAAAATGGACGAAAACACCGGAGTTTTACGAGCATAAGGATCTCCGCCGGGCACTTTAGCGGTGGAATTGGCATTAGCCACATTTTCCGAAATAATCCGCATTCGCGAAGATTGCGCCCGCATACCAGCAGCAGCAATGGCCATGGCTTTATTGATATCACTCATTTGTCATTCCTCATCACTTAACCCTGATCTATCTTCCTGGAGCTTTTATTGCCATGCGTATCAGCCCCAAGGATTTCTGATAAAGGCCAATCGCCGCATCATAACTGGCTCTGGTCGAAGCAAGTTCTGAAACCTGTTCTTCTAACACAACCGAATTACCGTTCATTGTAGTTTCTCTGCCCGGAGTTTCTATTAACTTGATATTAGAGACGCTAGTTCCCCCCGATCCCGAAAAATGCCGCGGATCAGTAACAATCATTTTACCCCGACTGCTACGAGCAGCCTGAGTAGAATTTAACATTCGATAAAAACTTTTTTTATCAATATCTTTAGGGGTGAAACCCGGAGTATCAGCATTGGCAATATTCTCCGCCAAGACCTTTTGCCTGGCGGTCAACATGCGCATTGTACCACGCAGTACAGAAAACACCGGAATTTGMWSGMKWGMSMWARSMRAAMTAKCCRYRARWMWWMRWWSSYYYSMMMKTTTTGNNKRTYKATGGWWWRTAGYTGATAAAAACSGCAAAAGACATATTCATGGTTAATCAGGTGTTAAGGCAGTTAGGTACAAATAGCCCTTCCCGTAATTACCAAAGCAGAAGCTATGGAACTAATTGACCCAGTACGAATGATCCTTGGATTATTATTTACAATTGGCATGTTGTTAGTGCTGTGGGCAGGAATACGTAAATTCGCCCCGGGCATGGTTCAAGCTATGCCCAAAGGGCAAAGACGCTTGAAAATTATCGAGGCGCTACAGCTTGATACAAAACGTCGCTTGATAGTGGTGAAAGATGGCCAAAAAGAACATCTTATTTTACTTGGCGGGGCAACTGAAACAGTGYTGGAAAGCCGAAAACACACCCCAGATTTAACCACAAGGCAGAGCCAAAATGAAGCGTAGTTTATTATTTCTTGGGGCATTACTGGTAATTKCYCTCACCTTGTTTGCCGATCAGGCCTTGGCGCAATCRGTMACGGTTAATGCCGGCGAAGAAGGTGCGCTAACCAGTCGGGTAATACAGCTKATYGCRCTGTTGACTATATTGTCGCTGGCTCCGTCTATATTGATCATGACCACCAGCTTTGTCCGCATCATCGTGGTATTATCCTTATTGCGAACTGCAACCGGACTGCAACAAAGCCCGCCAAACATGGTGTTGATCTCGCTTTCTTTATTCCTAACGTTTTTCGTAATGGCTCCGGTGTTTCAACAAAGTTGGGAGCGCGGCGTTCAACCATTAATGAACGAAGAAATGGAACTTGGCGATGCATTTAACGCCAGCGCTGCGCCGATAAAGACATTTATGTTGGCACACACCAGAGAGGCGGATCTGGCTCTGTTCTTGGATCTTTCCAATATGGAAATACCAGAAACCGCCAATGACACACCGCTGCATATTGTAGCTCCGGCCTTTATGATCTCGGAATTACGGATAGCCTTTGAAATTGGCTTTTGGTTTTTTATACCGTTTTTGGTGATTGACCTTGTGGTGGCTTCAATCCTGATGAGCATGGGCATGATGATGTTACCGCCGGTGGTAATATCGCTACCGTTTAAGTTGGTGTTTTTTGTTCTGGTCGATGGCTGGCGCTTGGTAGTCGGATCACTGGTGCAAAGTTTTAGTTAGCTACGCTCCTGTCTCGCCATCAAGTATCAAAACATCACGAGGCGGACTCCCTCTCACTCCTTATCCTGAGGTGTCGCAAAGCGACCTCGAAGGACAAGCTGCCTGATGACCGACGTGGCAATGAAAAACCGCATATAATTCTTTGTCCGGTGTTCCTGATAAATACGCCAATGAACCTTTTGCGGGTTTGAAACGACTTTATTATATTCCAGTGACCCAAAACGCTTTTTGGATAAGTCGATGGATCAAAGGTAAAACGTAAAATTGTCTGGGGTTAAATGCAAAGAACAGCAAAAATAATCGCAACAGAACTGCTGGTTCTACAGGTTAAGTCCGGCGATAAAGCAGCGTTTGAAGAGTTGTATCGCTTGTGGATGCCGATAGTATATGGGCGTTGTTTGCGACAGCTAAGACACCCCGCCAGCGCACAAGATGCCACCTCGAAAGTTTGGATAAAAATTATAAAGGGAATTGGCCGCCTAAGAAACCCGACCACATTTGCAGCATGGTTGATGCGAATAGCTCACCTTACATGTGTCGATATTGTGCGAAAACAAATTCGCCAGGGCAGTATAAATCAGCAACTTCAAGACGAAATCCCTAATCAACCAGCGGTCGATGAAAATGCCATTGATCTGGCAAAAGCAATTAAACAATTACCCGACGGGCAACAACAAGTATTGGATCTGCACTATTCACTTGGCTTTTCAATTGCAGAAATTGCCCACATTTTGGGCATCAAACAAGGTACGGTTAAATCCCGACTACATACCGCCAGACAAAGCCTTAAAACCAAATTACAAACAGGAGAAAACTATGAGTAAACTTGATGAAGCTATCCGYGAGGCACTWRRCGCCGAAGACGCGGAACAACTAGAATWCCTAGCMGCACCGCAAGGAWTGTGGGCTAGAYTATGGGGAGTGCTAAACTCTCATTCCGGCCCGTTGGCGTGGTATGGCATAGTTTTGCAAGTTGTGACTCTTGGATTAGCATTTTGGGGCGGGTGGAATTTTTATTTTGCCGATACCGGCAGAGACATGGCTCTTTGGGGTGCGTTTGCCGGTTTGATGATTTTGATGCAAACTTTCTTGAAATTCTGGTTCATAGTGCAAATGGACAAAATGGAAATCCTGCGCGAGATAAAACGACTGGAGTTACAAGTGGCACTATTGGCTCAAAAACAGGCCTAAAATATATTAACCGGCACTAGAAGCCTGTTCAATAACACTGCTTGGCGGCGACAAGGGTAATTTAATTGTAACAGTAGTTCCAATGCCCAATTCACTTTCCATTATAAATTCGCCGCCATGCAACTCGACCAGTGACTTGGTCAAGGCCAGCCCCAAGCCGGATCCTTTATGGCTCTTGCTGTGCTGGCTTTCTATTTGCGAAAATGGCGTACAAAGTTTCGGTAAATCCTCTTGCGATATACCAATTCCAGTGTCTGTTATCTCAAAAATAACCCCGCCGGTATTGGTATCTATATGCGTGTTCATAGTAACCTCTCCACCCTCAAGAGTGAATTTGATCGCATTCGATAAAACGTTGAGCAATATTTGCTTTAAAGCTCTTGGGTCGGCTTCGATATCCGGGACTTCCTGTAAATTTAGAACYARCTGAACAGAAGATTCAACAGCTTTTCCCCTGACCAAMCGTAAGCAYTGATCWATYARYTCGTCGCAATAAATTGTCTCGACACTAAGGGTCATTTTACCAGACTCAATTTTTGACATATCCAGAATATCATTGATCAAATTCAACAAATGCTGTCCCGAAGATAAAATATCTCCGACATATTCCAAATAACGATCATCRCCCAATGGCCCGAACATTTCTTTTTGCATGATTTCGGAAAAACCATTGATCGCGTTTAAYGGTGTGCGWARTTCGTGCGACATATTTGCCAGAAATTCACTTTTAGAACGRTTGGCTTCTTCVGCTCGGATTTTTTCYTGTTGRTAATTGCCGGCYAATTCRGAAATYTTCACTTGGCTTTTTTCCAGATCAKTTACCGAGGCTATRAGCTYGCTCTCRTTTTTRACCARTAAAGAYTCTTGCATTTTAAGTGCAGTAATATCCGTGCCRATACCGACCAAACCRCCATCAGCRGTTTTTCGYTCCGACATGTGYAYCCACCTGCCATCAGCCAGYTCCATTTCAACAGCMGCTTCATCACGCCCCTGATGCACAGAYTTGATMGATTTGGCAGCYAAATGCTCCAACTCCTCATAAGCCACRCCAGTGATAAGGTACTTTTGGTCAATATTGAAAAAATCGGCAAATTTCCGATTRCACATRATCAACCTGCGCYKGGCATCCCAAACAACAAACGATTCCGACATCGACTCCAAAGCTGCTCGAAGTCGATATTCTGCGGCATTAAGCCGTGATTGAGCGCCCTTTTGCTCGGAAATATCGATGGCAACACCAACCACACGGCCAGTATTTTGCTGGCCATTATCATACCAAGGCTTGCCGCGTGCCTGAAAGCAAATTGGCAAGCTGACCGCTCTAAACTCTACATCAACCTCGCCCTTAGAAGATGCATTATTCATTGCAGCTTGTAGTTTTTTACGATCATCGGCATGAACCAAACTTAAAAATTCAGCCGTGGAAACGGTCTTAGCTTGCGGCAAGAGGAACATGTGAGCCAAGGATTCAGTAATGAAAACCAAGTCTTTATTGGTGTCCCAGTCAAAAACGCCACTTCTTGCACCCTCAATCGCCAATCTAAAACGCGCATCACTATCGGTTAGTGCCTGTTTAATGCTTCTAAGRCCYCGCATYTGATTCAATAAAATAACCACCAAAACAGCAGCAACAAGTAATGGGGCAATGGTCATAAGCACAAAGAATACCAATGTCCGTATCCACGCGGCCCCATCTATCCGCAGATCACCAGCTTGATATACCACAAGATCACCGGCAAATAATGTAACTATTCCGACCGCCAAAACTTGACCGTTCTTACCTACGCCCTCAAGGCCGCCAACCAAAAGAGTGCGTACATGATACGCGCTTTGCACCGGATCAACGCCTAAAACTTCTGGTATTGTCTGGCTCTGTTGATCAATTGGATAACCGATAGGGTAACCGTTTCGATCAGCCAGTAAATTCATCTGATCCCGACCATTTGCAAGCTGCAACCAATTCACAGAAACTAAAGCCGTCAAAAAATAGTGCTGGCCGTCAATGACAACACGGTTAGCGGCAATGATTTGCTTTACCCCCAGCTCATTGGCAATAATTCCAGAAAAGCTGTCAGCATTTGTCAATGCACTTGAAACTGTAGCAAGTACCTTCGCATCAAACACGTTTGTTGCCGCGCCATTAAAATCCGTTGCTAGTTGGCTAAGCGTGACTTTATCAATCGAAACCTCGCCTTGCAATTGTGAAAGAATACTCTGCAAATCCTGCTCATTAGATATTCCAGCTATTTCCAAGGCTCGAGCCGTTGATTGCACTCTGGCGGCAACTTGTTTTATTTTCCCGTTGACCAAAGTAGCGTAATTGGTGGTCGACAATATCCGCGAATACATTTCCTCTGCCTCAGCCGCGCGGTATTCCATCAATAATTTCATCGAAATCACAATCAGAAACAGTAAAGTAAAAAACATCACAAAACCAAGTGACCATTTGGCCTCAATATTGCGTTTTCCAGCAGATTTATTTTGAGCTTTTTTTGCGGCTTTCTCCACCTTAGCAGAGGGACGCAATGGTTTAGCACCCCCACGACTAGCCGATGGGGGAATAATAGGTTGATGTATGCCGTTTCGCGTTCTCAGCTTAAGCCCCTTATCAAGGTGATTCGTTCCCTAGGAGAAGAATAATCCACCGGAGTCAACGCTGTCGATACACAAATTATAAAATTCTCGCCTAATGCGGGTTTTATTCTATCAGCAAGTTTCACAAATTCGTTATTGTCTGAACAACTTATCAGATATTATTTGGTAAAATTCATCACCTTTGGAGCAGCGACCTCATTGGTTTGCACTTGTTCTTCAGTTTCCTTGCGCCCCTCATCTGTCGATCTACGAAAAGGGCCATTGTAATTTGCATCGCTACGCCGCCGCCGGTCAGGGCCAAAGTAACTTGAGGTTCGGACAAAATCCCTAGGGTGATCAATGACCGAGACCAATTTCCTGAACATTTCATGAGCATTTACCGGCTTGTTACAAAATTCGGTCACACCAGCATCTCTTGCCGCCACCACCCGACTGCGCTCCGAATAAGCCGTAAGCATGATGATAGGAATAAATGGTGACGGGCTATCCTCAGCAGTTCGCACCAGTTTAATAAAATCAAGCCCGTCCAATAGATCCATCTGGTAATCAACGATAATCAGATCAATGGCCTCGCTTTTTACCAAATCAAACGCATCTGCTGCGTCTTTTGCCTCATAAAAATGCTTCATGGAAAATCCACGCAAAATGGTTTTCACGATATTGATCATGTGTACATTGTCATCGACAATCAAGGTACGCAATCGATCCATTCGTATCTGGTTATTCATCAAACTTTAGCCAAGTAATTCTGCAATTACTCTTTCATAGCGCGAAAAAGTTAGCTTCTGCTTAATCAGCACCTAAATGTTTACTGGCAATTTCATAAGTGTTTTTTGACAAACCATCAGTATTCTTTACTTCATTGATAATCTTAGCAGCTTTTGCTCCTCGCACCGGTTCAACCTTTTGCCAACTGGAAAACGCCCCCATCAGTCTAGCCGCCAAGCTAGGGTTTTGCTTATCTATTTTGAGTATGCCATCGGCCAATAATTGATAACCACCACCATCTGCCACATGAAACAATGCGAGGTTTGCCATGGCAAATGCGCCATAAACTGCCCTTACTCTATTCGGGTTTAATATATCAAAATCCGAATGTTCAAGCAGAGTTTCAATTTCAGCAATATCATCAGCATTTGCCGCTTGCACCGAAAACCATTTATCCAATACCAATGGGTTTTTGTGCCATTTTTGATAGAACTCGTCCAAAGCCAGTTGGTATTGCGTGGAGCCTGAACGTTTTAATGCCACTAAAGCTGCCATAGTATCGGTCATATTATCGGCATTTTGCCACGCCTGCCAAACAAGATCACGAATTTCAGCACCACCCATAGTGCTTAACGTCAGCAAAGCCTGATTGCTTAAACTACGCAAAGCAGCAGATTTTGCATCGGGCTTAAATGATCCAGCGGGGCGTTTTTGTTGCTGAATTGCCAGCAAACGATCCGAATTAGACACCGCCAATTGACGAAGCATTGCCAGTTTTGCACTGTAAATTGCTTCGGGTTTGGCGTTTTCCATCACTTGAAAAATTTCATCATCAGATGGTAATTGCAAGCAAAGCGCAACAAATGCCGGATCAAGATTATCGTCATTTAAGATCGCAGAAATTGCCGATAAATATTGTTCATCAGCTTGCGGATCAGTATTTTGCAATACCTGTTCGGTCATTTTAAGTAATTGCGCACGAGCAAAGCTTTGCGCTTCTTCCCAGCGGTTAAATTGGTCGGGGTCATTTTCTATTATCAAAGCCTGATCAGCAGATGATCTTTCAATATGCAAAGTTATCGGCGCAGAAAGCTGACGAAAAGCTGAAACCACTGGGCGTTCACTTAAAGAGCTAAAAGTCCAGCTTTGYTGYKCYTCGTCCAGTATCAGTACCGCTTCTTSTTGCTTTGAAATCCCTAARCTTTCAATATCAAARCTAAGCKSGCCAGAGCGCCCYAAYAGWCCWATRCGMACAGGAATTGGCACKGSCTGTTTTTCTTTTTGTCCGGGTGTCGGATCAGTTTTTTGACTAAAGCTCAGCTCCAAMGYCCCTRCCTGCGGATCCCAGTTTTGSKTKATGRTAACRRTTGGMCGGCCAGCTTGCCCATACCAGATCAGAAATTGCGATAAGTCCTGTCCTGAAACTTTTGCAAAGCAATCCAAAAACTGCTCCATAGTTGCAGCACGGCCATCACAAGTCTCGAAATACAAATCCATTCCCTTGGCAAAGTTTTCTTCACCTAAAATGATCTTGAGGGCGCGGATAAGCTCAGCACCTTTTTCGTAAACAGTGGCGGTATAAAAATTGTCAATCGCCATGTAAGAAGCCGGACGCACCGGGTGCGCCAACGGACCGCTATCTTCGGGGAATTGTCTTGCGCGTAAGGCTTTTACGTCCTTGATCCGACAAATATTCGCCCCGCGTTGCGAGGCGGAAAATTCCTGATCACGGTATACGGTTAACCCCTCTTTTAGGCACAATTGAAACCAGTCACGACAGGTAATGCGATTGCCCGTCCAATTATGAAAATACTCATGCGCGACCACGCTCTCAATGCGTTCAAAATCCGCATCAGTTGCAGTTTTTGCATCAGCCAATAAAACTGACGAGTTAAATATATTCAGACCCTTGTTTTCCATVGCBCCVAAATTAAACGARCGCACAGCAACAATCATAAAYAGATCAAGATCATATTCGCGGCCAAAAGCTTCTTCGTCCCATTTCATTGACCGCTTTAGCGCGTCCATAGCATATTCGGCCAGATGCGCATCACCGGGATCAACATAGATTTGTAATGGAATTTGCCTATCGCTCATGGTGGTGAAACGATCCTCGATCATATCAAACACACCACCAACCAGAGCAAAYAAATATGCCGGTTTTTTGAACGGATCTTCCCAAAGGGTAAAATGTCGATTGTCCTCAAGATCACCAGAATCAAGCAAATTACCATTTGAAAGCAAAGTTTTAACCGACTTATCGGCTTCAATGCGAACAGTAAACTTACTCATCACATCGGGTCTGTCGGGATAATAGGTGATGTTGCGAAACCCTTGCGCTTCGCACTGGGTGCAATACATGCCGCCACTAAAATAAAGCCCGTTTAGCGCATGATTGTCCGCCGGTGATATTTTTGTCTTTATCTCAAGTAAAAAACTATCCGGCACATTTGGTAAAACTAATTTATGCTCATCAAGTTGATAATCGGCAGCCAAAACAGCCTTTCCATCAATGATAACTTCCAACAATTCCATATTCTCGCCGTCGAGAACCAATGGCTCGGCATTGCTGTTTTTTCTGGAAACCTTGCAACTTAATTGCACCACAGTAGCAGTTTCGTGCAGTTGAAACTGCAAATCGGTTGTTTCAATATTAAAGGCAAATTCTTGATAATCAGCCAGATGTATCTGGACGGCTTGTTCGGGCTTCATTGCGATTTCCTGTTGTTGATTATTTTACATAACTACTCTGCACAATTTCGCAAGTCATCAAAGAAAACAGCAAGTGGAATATACTCCATCAACCCAAAAAGCTTTAGTCCCGTGCCATCGCCGGACGGGATCAGCACCCTAACGCTGTCATTGCACGGCTTGTCCGGGCAATCCAGTCATACAAAAACTGGATCACCCGAATAAATCGTGTGACGACAATATGTGGAAAATCAGCAATAATCGTCACTCCGATGAAAACCGCAAGCCAGCCTTGTGATAGCAACGCCAAGACCGGTTGATCACTTCCCCACTTGCCTTGCCGGTAACTGTGACCACTAAGATTGTTTTTACATAAGTTGATGGAACACAAAAACGTTACACTTACGCAGTGTCATCTTGAACGAATTTGATTTATCTATAAATCTCGCAATTAGTCATGTTCATATTTATAAAAGGAAAAACCCTATGATATTTAGGAAGCTCATTATCGCCGCAGTTCTCGGGCTTGGTCTGGCGGCGCAGGCCGTAGCGCAGGAAACCCCGGTTCAGGTGATGAAAACCAGTACTTGCGGGTGCTGTGTCGCATGGATGGAACACCTTAACAAAAATGGTTTTGTAACCCACGGCCATGACATGCTTCACGAAGCACTCATCCGTTACAAAACAGATAAAGGCGTGCCAGAAGAGATAAGTTCGTGCCATACGGCTAATGTTGACGGCTATATTGTCGAAGGCCACGTCCCAGCTGTCGACATCCGCAGACTACTCAAAGAGCGTCCCGACGCTATTGGCATTGGCGTGCCGGGCATGCCGCTAGGCTCGCCAGGAATGGACTTTGGAGGTCGCAACCAAGCGTTTGATGTGTTTTTGATCAAGAGTGATGGCACAACCGAAGTTTTTTCTTCCCATCCAGCCAAGTAAAGCATTTTGGATTTTGGCCGGATACTGAAAATCCAATTGATCAGTTAAATCAGCTTTTAGTTTAACAACTAAAAGCTGATTGATAATGGTCTGCTAAATTTCGGCAATTACTTTTTGCAACATAGCTGTTACTTCGCCAGCTATAGCGCCAAGGCTTTCATTACCAACCGCCTGCATCGAGGCTTGCGGATCTACCGCACTTATTTCAATTCCTGCATCAACTTCGCGCAAAATAACATTACAAGGTAACATCACGCCAATGCGTGGCTCGGCAGCTATCGCCTTGTTTGCCATGCCCGGATTACACGCGCCCAAAATAGTGTATTTCGGCATATCAACATCAATCTTTTTCTTTAATGTCGCCTGCACATCAATAACCGATAACACCCCAAATCCGTTATTGGCCAAAGCAGCATTGGTACGATCCAAAGCCTCAATCCACGGATAAGAAACAGTTTTCGAAAAACAATAAGACATGAGCTTTCTCCTGATTTTGTATATTAGGTAATACTTATATAATGCGGAACATTTACGTTTCAAGAGCAAAGTTAACTTTCACACCTTTACTTGTCACGAAGCACATATAATATTTTCAATATGGCTCAAAAAATAGGCTTCAATAATAA
The DNA here is from genome assembly GCA_002733735.2 of Robiginitomaculum sp. GTDB lineage: Bacteria > Pseudomonadota > Alphaproteobacteria > Caulobacterales > Maricaulaceae > Robiginitomaculum_B. Next base: position 18,048 of record NVWT02000015.1, read on the forward strand.
ACCTGCTCCCATCACCATCAACAAAGCAATTTGGATTGGTTTGACTTGGGTCCTTGTACCGGTATTACCACTGATGATAGGAGTGCCGGCTCTGTTGATAATCCCGCCTATTGTATTCTACCAGGAATTAGAAATTAGCGGTTGGTGGGCATTTCTTTTAGCAGTATTCATGATATTTTCTGTTGTATCCGGCTTTATACTCGCTTGGACTTGGTGGTCGGTAATGGTTCCCAAATGGCGACTTTGGGCTTATCGAAGAGTTGATGATATTTTCCAATTAAAAGCTAAAGCAGTAGAGGTTGGTTTAACATGGCCGGACGGACATTTTTTTGAACAAACTGAGATTAAATCAAAAGCCCACGAACGCGCCGAGCAGGAATTAGTACGGAAAGCTCAACAAAAAAACTATTGATCAAGGAAAGTACAATTAATAACAACCCCTCGTCACTCCGGCTCCGTGCCGCAATCCAGCCTTGTAAATGGCGCAAGAAGGTAATGGCTGAAAATCACAAATCGATTTTGCACCCCCTCCGAGCGCGTCGCGCCCACCTCCCCCATAAAGGTGGAGGACAACAAAAGTCTAGAAATAACGAAGCATATTTAACACCACATATCGTCATCACACGATTAATTTGGGTGAGGACAGTCTTCTTAATTGCAACTCTTTAAGACCCCTCACCATTCGATCAAAATTGAGTGCTACTCAATTTATGTCCTCATCCTCTACCGAGCTGGGAGAGGAGACGCAGCACAAATATTAGTGGTATTTCTTCAAACACTACGAAAAGAACTCCTTCTCCCATCCGGGAGAAGGCGGGGATGAGGGGCGCAAACTTGGAAAACTTATTAGACCAAAAATTACTAATTTTTCCACCATTTACCCTTGCAGTAATTACAAGGCTGGACACCGGATCAAGCCCGGTGTGACGGTGTTTTGGTATTTTGCCGCGAGACAATTCCAGCCCTTTTCAGCTGGCAAGGACGACCGCTCATTTTAAGACTTTGGGCGATCCTGCCATGTACTGTCATCACACGATTTATTCGGATGATCCAGTTTGCCTACCTCTGGATACCCCGAACAAGTCGGAGTATGACGGCGTTTTGATATTTCGCCGCGAGACAAAAAACAAGTGCAAACAAGGGTCACGTGACCCTTGAGGGATAACCCTTAAATAGCAATCATTGGCAAAGACTGCCCATAACTTAAGGCTTATTTGGCAAAGATTTAGCACTCATTCACCCTTATCGACCCTTGAACTGCGAGGATAAGTTTCAGACATACCCCCAATATCCACGCTTGTTATAATGGTGTTGCAAGTGACCGCCACACGCCCACTTGCGGTTGTTTGACATTGTGAATACGTGATAAACCTAACAAAACATGCGTTTTGTTGTAGTTATTTTAATGGTCGCAATGATTGCCACGAATAGCACCACCAAGAAAAAATATTCCCTGCTGAGGCTCTTTTACTTTTATACTTTGGGTAAACCATTAAAAAATAACCGATGGTTTTTTTAATGCTCAAATTTTCAATTTCATCGAAAGCAATTTAGCGATTACTCGCAACCAGCAAAGCCGTCCTCGTCCATTTTGGCTTCATAAGGCGCAGCAACGTCGGAACCGGCGGTATATGTGCCGCGTACCGTGTCCCAGTCTTCGGGCTGTATCTCCACCATCCACGCGGCATACGGATCATCATTGGCCAAGGCCGGTGTGTCTCGCAGTTCTTCATTTACTGCCAAAACTTCGCCGCCAGCAGCAGACTTGGCCGGCCCTACCCATTTGCCGCTTTCGACGGTTGCGCATGAACGTCCGGCTTTGACCTTGCGGCCAACTTTCTTTGGCGTAAATGCCACTAATTTGCCAGCAAGCGCGGTGGCTACCGAGGTCATTCCTATGCGGATCTTGCCATCATCAAGTTCTTTGACCCAAATATGATTGCCGACATCATAAAGTAAGTCTTCGGGTAAGTGACAGCCACGAACATCAGCCATGTGGAAATTCCTTTAAGTTAGTGATTCAAGTTGAGTTTAGGCGAACCGGCTTGGCAGCGCAACAAAACTCGCCAAGTTCTGCTTCTTGTAATTTACCGCCAATGAAAAATACCAAATGCCGCGCCAATAATTGCATCATTTGCAAACGATGGCCGGTCTTTGCATGTTCAGGATCAAGACGAACCAAATTATAATGATAAACCAGTTCTCTGGCGGTTTCACGGCAAGCATTAAAACTGGGGTCGCCTTTGGCTCCTTGGCGGTGCAAGGCCAATATCCGAAAGCCTTCGCTCAGTTCCCCAGTTGGTTGACGATCCTTGGCCAACAGCCAATTTTCCAAAGCTTGCTCGCCAGCCTGTAGCAAAAAAACCGCAGCTTCAATTGGACTATCACTGGCCAATGGCTGATCCAATGCCAATTCCAATTGCGCAAAATCGCTCATACGATTTCCTTATCGAACATAAAACCAACAGAATCAGARACATTTTCATGCAAACCTACTTCACGAACGCCCAAGCCCATGGCAAGGCCAAGTAATTGAGTAAAATAGACAATTTTAACATTGGTTTGCTTGGATAATCGCTTTAACGCCCTGATCTGATGCATTTCCAACCCTGAATGACAGGTTGGGCATTCGGTGGCGATGACTTCGGCACCAGCAGCTTCGGCGGCTTGTAAGATATTAAGCACCAATTTGGTCGACATGTCGCTGTCCGATAATGTATGCGCCCCACCGCAGCAGGCGGTTTTCATGGCAAAATCGACATTTACCGCTCCGGCTATTTCCAGCAAATCGTCCATATAATGCGGCTTTGAAGTGCTTTCGCTGTCGCCGCCTTGGTCTTTCTCCGGAAAGATATGCCGCGGACGAGTGTACATGCAGCCGTAATAATTGGCGACTTTTAGACCTTTTAGACCACCCTTGATCTTGGCTCGTAACTCTTCCTCGCCATAGCCAAATTTGATCCAATCCAGTGCGTGAATGGTTTCAATTTCGCCGGCTTCATAGGCCGGGTGATCGGCCTTTTTGGAAATCTTCTCTACAACATCGCGGGATTTTTGCTTATTGCTAATGTCATATTCGGCCTTTTTGAGGTTATGATAACAACCATTACAAGGAGCCATAACCACGTCTTGTTTGGTCTCGTTCTTGGCCAAAGATAACACCCGTGACGACAAATAGGTTTGAATTTCCGGGTCAATATTCTTAACCTCCATTGCGCCGCAACAGTTCCAGTTATCAATTTCCTGTAGCTCCAGCTCCAGCTCTTTGGCTATCGCCTTGGTCGAGGTGTTATAAGGTTGCGCCGTGCCTTCAAGTGCGCACCCCGGATAATATGCTACTTGTTTGTACTTCTCTTTGCGGGTTTGCATTACAATCCCTCCTGCTTGCTTAGGCCTAATGCCACGCGCTGTTCGGCCTTTTCTTCGGCAATATGTTCTTCAATGGCAGCTCTTGCTTTGTCCCAGTTTTTGGTTTTTGGCTTGAACAAAGTTGCCCACCCCAAATGAAACAAAAACTTAAACGGTAAATTATTGATCATTTGCTTGACCATCTGAATTAGCCAGTCCTGCACCAAAGGTTGGCCGGAATTGATAAGGAAATTCTTCAAAATTCGGCCATCTTCGATCTTGCCGGTTTCCACCACTTGGCGGGTAAATTCGGTATCAAATATAGTCGAGTTTGACGGCTCGGTATGACCTTTTAGTTCCAGCCAATGGGCAGTTGCTTTCATCACCCCTTCAGGAGCAACATCACGCGGACACGAATAGGTGCATTTGTTACAAGAAACACACTGCCAAATAATTTCCTTATCCCGTAATAACTCGTCTTCCATGCCCATACGGATCAGGTAAATCCAATATCTGGGATTAAAATCAGGGTTTACCGCGTTTACCGTGCATGAATTGGTGCACGATCCGCACTGCCAACACCTGTGTATGTATTCACCACCAGGAAGTGCGGAAATTTCCTCTTCTAGGGCTTCGTTATAATCAGTAACCACCCGGCTTTCGATAAAGGTTGACCAATGCCCGGAAACATCAACACCATCAATTATCAGATTATCATGAGTTCTGATATTTTCTGGTCGAATCAAGCTTTTTTCATGAATTGCCATTAGTTTCTTCCATATCTTCCAACAAGTTAATATCAAAAGCGAACGAGCTGCCATCTTCGGCTTTTAGTCTAGTTCTACTTGAACCTTGTTTGATACCGTCAAGACCAAGCAAGCGTCTTGAATATTGCATCGGGTCGTGCGGCGAAGCAAAATCAGCACGTAAATAAGTACCACCCTGGGCGCAAATATAATTGGCGTAAATTTGCGCACACAACAAATCCACGTAGTAAATAGTATCGTTATAAATGCCATTTTCAGACAGCCAACCGCCAATATCCGCCCGAAGAGCGACAAAACTTGTGTGACCATCAGCAAGTTCAATGGTTGAGCCATCAACGTCTTCGCCATGCCATAGTTCGCGAATCACACCAGTATTAGCTTTGCGATCCCACATCCAGCGGCTCATCAAGGGGTATCGCTGTGGATCGACATTATGCAGCATTTCCGCTGCTAGATCACGAACCCAGCGATGCTTGTTATCTTCGGGAAATTGTTGGCAAAAATTGGCCATACGCTGATCAACCAAATGGGTGGCTTTCATCTCGGCCAATAATTCGCCAAGGTGGCTTTTCATCGCCGTAAAGTTCTCGCCATGCAGATGCGTAGCAATTCGCCGGCGCACCGTACCCATAAACGCACATAATCCGGCAAAAGTCTCTTCGGTCATAGTCTGCACAGCACCGTCACCTGCTGCTTGAGCAAACAATTCGTGCTTTAGCTTCAAGGCTGCCACATAACGCTCAACCCCGCCCAAAGCTTCACAACCATGCACCATCGCCTGATAGCTCTCCGATAACACCGGCCCGGATAATTCCAAACGCGGCAGGTTTGCTGTTACCGGCGCTGGTTTCTCACGAAAATTAAACAATGATGAAAGCATAAAGTGACAAGCCCCTATTCAGCGGCAATTTGCAGATTAGAACTGGCCAATGCACTCATTGCAGCAGCCGTTCCTTGGGCGATGCTATCATCAATAGTTTCAGGGCCGGTGGCGGAACCGGCCACATAGATACCGGCTCTTGAGGTAGCACCCAATTCACCATAAGCGTTTTTGCGATCAATAAAGCCGTTGGTTTCAAGCTCCACATCAAAAATTGACGAGATCAACATATTGTCGACATTCGGATCCATGCCAATCGCATGAACTACCAGATCAAATGGAATAGTAATTGGACGTTTGACCAGCGTATCCTCGCCTTTGACTATTATCTTATCACCATCAGATGTTACCTCGGCTATCCGCGCCTTAATGTATTTGACTTTGAACTCTTCTTGAGAGCGCCAATAATATTTGGTCTCCAACAAGCCAAATGTACGAATGTCCATATAATAGATATAAACATGACAATCAGGCAGCTCTTCGCGTATTTCCATGGCAAGGTTAGCCGAAACAGTACAGCAAATTTTCGAACACCACTCACGACCAATTTGTCGATCACGAGAGCCAACGCAAAGCAATATTGCCACCCGTTTTGGCTTATCGCCATTGGACGGCCTTCGCACTCCTTGACCAGAAGATATCATTTGCTCGACCTGCGTAGTTGTCACCACATCATCATAAGTACCAAACCCCCATTCTGGTTTATTGATACTGTCAAAATGGGTAAAGCCGGTACACAAAACCACCGAAGAAAAGCCTGTCGTTTCACCGTCAGAAAACTTCACTTTGAAATCACCAACATCGCCAGAACACTCAGCCACCGAAGTGTCGGTTTTAACAGTAATTAGCTTATTACCAGTTACTCGATCAACCATAGAGCCAATGGCATCTTTAGCCCACTCTCCCGACGGCACCAGTTTGGCATAGCCGGACAGGATCGGCGCACCACCAAGGCGATCTTCTTTTTCCACCAGTACGGATTTTTGACCCACAGAAGCCAGTGAATACGCAGCAGCCAGACCAGCCGGTCCGCCACCAACAATTAGTATCGGTTTATTACTCATGTTATTTGCTCTTGTCTTATATACCCCGGCCCGCCGGTGATCATTCGCCGCGGGTCATAGAGGTTTTCTTGATCTCCGGCCTCGACTTGTTTTAGATATTGCTCGAATTCGGCCTTTTTCGCCTGCCAATCAATGCCCAGTTTTTCAAACAACTTTTCCGTCGACGAAGCATGCCAATGAGATTGAATTATTTTGTACGGGTGCGCACCGCACACCAATGCGGCAAATTGCACATCAGACAAAACCGGCAGATCATAGTTCTTTCCATCGGCCTGCCCGATCCACTGATTTTTATCCAAAGTGGTAATACAGCCGGTATCATGGCCGATCATGACATCGGAATTAGCTTCCTCGACGGCGACCTTTATTTTGCGATCAATAGAAAAAGAGCGGGTAAATTCACGTTCGGATATGATGTGACGAAAGCCAAAACCACAACAATCATACCATGTAGAATAATCAATAACTTGCGTGCCTAATGATTGCATAATGCCGGTGGAAACCGCCACTCGCTCGCCGTTTAACACATCATCATCATAGATCACGTCTTGCGGCACCATCTTGTAAACATGACAAGCGGGATGAATTGTCGCGCGAATATTTGATGCATCAATCACCTGACGTTCGGCGATTTGCTTGCGCATTACGTGCGTCCACTCGGAATAATGCACGATCTCTTCGGGTATCAGTAGTTTGCCATCAATCAGTCGATCTAGCTTGCCAAGAATTTTACGTACTTTTTCGCGCAGTTCGGCAGAAAGCAGCAAATATTCGCGAACCTCCTTGTAATTGCCAAACGAAGTCCCGCAATGCACCAAAGGGTAATAATAACCAGCCGGCTTGCCTTCGGCTTTGGCCGAGACATAGGCTTGATGAAAATTACGTAAGAAAACTGCCGCCAATGATACGATATTACCGATACCAGAGCCATGATAATTCCACGCAGTACATGAAGTTTGATCTGTTTCATCAAGATAGCGAATATCCATCATATTCATTAGCCAAAGCAATGATGTTGGGTATCCGGGAATATTACCACACTGGCCGCAAGATTTATGATGCCAAAGCTGATTGGTCGGAATTTTCTTGTCCCATCCATAAAGAGTTTTAGCAATTACCGGGTCGTGTTGTTCGGTAATGCGGTGAACGACAATCTCGCCCTCTTTTTCCAAACGCCACATTTCATCACGTATATCATGAACTCTGGATTTATTGGTCAGCATTGATCGTTTATCAATTCGTTGCTCGACCCAAGCCGTGGCAACTAACGCCTCTTCCTTGCTTAGATTACTATCGCGCCATTCAGAGCCGTGTCCGGTAAATCTGTTGCCATCATTTGTATTTGTCATGTTTATCTGCTTTCACAAAAAAAGGACGATTACTAATCGTCCTGCTCGTCCTGCCAATCTTCCCAATCTTCGCGTTTTTCGTCCATAATATCCAAAATCACGTCGAACAGGTTTTCATCAATAGTTTCTAACTGATCCAACACCCCGGTTTCTTCCCAGATTGTATACAGCTCAACCGAAGTTTTAAGATTAGTTTCCCATGCCGTTGCCGTGGTGTTCAAAGTCGGCATTGGAATGGCTTTTCGTAATAATTTTAGTGGCGCATCAACCTTGGAAATATTAGGACCCCAATCGGCAAAATGCTCAGGATTGATCATATCCGGTGCCAGTTGATTACCTGTCGAGATCAATTTTAGCATTACCCGGCTAAATGGCCGCAGCACATTTTTCGCACTTTCCATGCCGTGCTTGATTGCAACCTCACGCATCAACATTACCAAACCACCAGGCGAATTGCCAAACGGACAACGCGCGGCACAGGTATAACACTGGGCGCAAGCCCATATTTTCTCCTGCATGGCATCATAAATGCCTTCAAGGTTTTCAGTCCAAAGTAATTGTACTATTTCACGCGGGCTAAAATCGTAATAATGCGCTGCCGGACAAGTGGCCGTGCAAATACCACAGTTTAAACAACCGTTTAATTCATAATCATAACGAAGATCAGATTGAATATCTTGGAATACTTCCTCAAGCAGAGCCTGACTGACCTCCGGATTATCGGAAATAGGATCACCAATAACGGTTTGCTTGCGACTTGTAGTGGCCGTATGGCTCATGCAATTAACCTCTTGCTATTATAGCTTAATAGGTAAGAACTTTAACATCCTCTTCCATAATTTCTTCGATTAGATAAGCGCCACCGACAATGCCGGAGCATTCAGGAATTAAGTCCTCTTTGGTCATATCAAACAGATCAAGATTGGGCGAACAACAAAAAAACTTTACGCCTGCTTCATGCGCGTCTTGAATAAAGCTTAATACTGATTTTGGTGAGCCGGGTTTAACGAACATTTTTTCTGCTTCACCCTTTTTCATCAAGCGACCAGCAGTAGCCGTGCAGATAACTTCAACCTCATAATCCATTGCCGCAGCAACACTTGCTTGAAATATTGGCGCACCCAATTCCTCGCCATTGCGTGGATCGGTATTCGCCATAATAATTATCAGCTTATCAGCCAAAGTAATCTCCCTATGCTCTTGCGACGCTTGCTGTATTTGCACAGCAAAATGATTTTCAAATCACTTAACGTCTTTTTTGCCAGAGTATTAGCAACAGCTAATAAAAGCAAGGAAAGATTTTAATTAAACCACAGCTTACAGGCAGACAAAGGGTTATATTTTTATATTGCGTTGAAAAGAATGGCTTTTTCACGACGATTAGGGAAACGATAGAACACATGCGCTCCAACATTTGCTGTTCGCAACAAACTTGCCGACCAGATCGGGTTTACCGCCAAAGTATGATAATGCGTTGCGCGACCAAGCGGTATAGAATTCATTTCCAACATAGCATTTATCGCACTGGCACGAGTTCTTGCCCATGGTTTAGCTCGTGGGGCGATCTGCATTGAGCCATCACAAGTAAACGAAAACTGACAGCCGGTTATTCGCTCCGACCCTTGATAGACCACTTCACAAACGCTAGACGGATAATGCTTGCTTGCAGCACGGTTCAACACCACTTGCGCCACTGCTAACTGCCCAGCCACTGGCTCGGAACGCGCTTCATAATATATTGCCGTAGTTAGGCAATCCAGCTGCTTCTTACCAACTAATGCTCGCTTAATATGCCCAGCATTAAATGTTTCTAAAATGCGAAAGTCATAAGAAGTGGTGGCTTTTGTGATAGTCGGAAAACTATCAGGTGCAGCCAAAAAATTAACCGCAAGATCACGCCAGCCAGTATCTTCAACTTGCGTTTTTGCTGTGGACGGAACCTGTATCATCACTACCGGAACAACCAAAAACGCCAGAGCAATCACTGCTCCACGTCCAATTAGCACCTGCCAATTTTGCCAAAAAAATTTGGTCAACTTGTTCATTTGCAACAACTTTTCCACAATTACTTCCAATCCCAAGACACAAAAATACCACAAAACGCTTAACAGGGTACTAATTTACCCCGCATGTAGAAAGGATCAGGATTGCGGTCAATAGCTGGTTTACCGAAATTTTATTCCAGTATATTACAGTCGAGGCATAGTTTACCGCCTAAACTAAACCACCGTTAGTAAAACTCACCTCAAAGAGAGATCATTTCTCGCGCAGCAATACAGCTTGTGCTGCTGCAAGCTTGGCAATAGGAACCCGAAATGGCGAGCAAGATATATAATCCAAACCTAAGCCCTCAAAAAAGTGAATACTGGCCGGATCGCCGCCGTGTTCACCGCAAACACCCAGCTTGATATCCGGTTTTGCTTGCCTGCTTCGCTCAGTTGCAATTTCTAGCAATTGCCCGACACCAGATTGTTCAAGACTAACAAACGGGTCTTTTTCAAATACGCCTTGGCAAATATAGTCACCAAGAAAAGATGTCGCATCATCACGCGACAAACCCAAAGTCGTTTGCGTTAGATCATTAGTACCGAATGAGAAAAAACTAGCAAATTCTGATAACTCCGCAGCACACAATGCCGCGCGCGGTAATTCGATCATAGCGCCATATTTATATTCTGGGGCAAACCCTTGATCGCCTGTCACTTGTTCTGCTATCTGCCTGATCTTACCTTGCAATATTTCCAGCTCACGGGCAGTTGCCGCCAGCGGTATCATAATTTCGACATCCGCCATAATACCGGTTTGTTGCTTGACCTTGCCTTGCGCCTCGAAGATCGCCCGCGCTTGCATCTGATAAATTTCCGGGTATGAAATACCAAGACGACACCCACGATGACCAAGCATGGGATTTGCTTCAGCTAAGCTTTCCGCACGGCTCATAAGCTCGCCAACAGCGATCCCTGTAGCTTGCGAAACTTGGGCAACATCAGCTTCACTATGCGGTAAAAATTCGTGCAATGGCGGATCAAGCAAGCGGATCGTACAGGGGCGTTCCCCCATAATTTGGAAAATCTCAACAAAATCATCACGCTGCATCGGCAATATGCGATCAAGCGCGGCTATTCGCCCAGCTTTATCTTTGGCCAATATCATCTCGCGCACCGCAGCAATTCGGCTTTCTTCAAAAAACATGTGTTCTGTACGACAAAGGCCAATGCCTTCGGCACCAAAGTCACATGCTGTTTTCACATCAACAGGTGTCTCGGCATTGGTGCGAACTTTCATTCTACGAACCTTATCGGCCCAAAACATTAAAACTCCAAAATCCCCGGTAAGTTCTGGCTGTACCATTGTCGCAGTACCGGAAAAAATATGCCCCTTGGCGCCATCAATAGTTATCACATCATTCTTATGCACTGTTTGCCCAGAAACCATAAAACTACCCTTTGAGTAGTCTATTTTCAACTCGCCAGCACCGGCAACACAAGGCCGCCCCATACCACGCGCCACCACTGCCGCATGTGAGGTCATACCACCACGAGCAGTAACAATTCCCTTGGCCGCATGCATTCCATGAATGTCATCGGGCGAAGTTTCAATACGAACTAGGATAACATCCTCGCCGCGCGATGCCATAATCACAGCTTCCTCGGAACTAAACACTACCTTACCGGTAGCTGCACCAGGTGATGCCGGCAGGCCAGTGCAAATTATCGGACAATTATGCCCATCGGCTAGCATTGGGTGTAATAATTGATCCAATGACGCCGGCTCAACCCGCAAAATCGCTTCTCTCTCAGTGATCAAGCCCTCAGCCACCATATCAACAGCAATTTTAAGCGCAGCCTTGGCAGTACGTTTGCCGCTTCGGGTTTGCAACACCCATAATTGATCACGCTCAACCGTAAATTCGATGTCCTGCATGTCCTTGTAATGCAGCTCTAATTGTTTGAATACTTCGGTTAGTTCGGCAAAAACTTTTGGCATGGCAGCTTCCATACTTGGCTCTGTATCGCCGATTTCTGCTTTTGCCCGCTCGGTCAATGCTTGCGGCGTTCGAATACCGGCAACCACGTCTTCGCCTTGAGCATTGATCAAAAACTCACCGTAATATAAACTCTCGCCAGTAGACGGGTTACGGGTAAATGCCACGCCGGTGGCCGAAGTTTGCCCCATATTACCAAACACCATTGCCTGCACATTTACCGCCGTACCCCAACTTTGCGGTATGTCATGCAAGTCACGATAAACTTTGGCACGGTCATTCGTCCAGCTGTCAAACACTGCACCAATAGCACCCCATAACTGATCCACCGGATCATCGGGAAACTCATGACCCAATTCGTCAGCCACCAAAGCAAGATAGAGCTTGGTTATTTGCTCCCAATCATCGGCTGCCAATTCGGTATCAGCCTCAGTAGCAAAACCTTGCACGTCTTTATGTTCGTCGAGAATTTCCTCGAACAGGTCGTGGTCAATCCCCAAGACCACATCTGAATACATYTGGATAAACCGCCGATAGCTATCAAATGCAAAACGCCTATCCCCTGAAAGTTCCGCCAATCCTTCAACGGTTTTTTGGTTTAGCCCTAGGTTCAAAACCGTATCCATCATGCCCGGCATCGAAGCTCGTCCGCCAGAGCGCACCGAAACCAATAATGGATTAGCTGCATCACCAAAGCTCTTGCCGGATTGTTGTTCTAAAACTTGCAAAGCCTTGGCCAGCTGGTTTTGTAATCCATCAGGCCATGTTTTTTGGTTCTCAAGGTAATTTGTGCAGACCTCGGTACTAAGTGTGAAACCAGATGGCACAGACAGGCCAAGGCTACACATTTCAGCCAAATTAGCCCCTTTGCCACCTAGCAAGTTTTTCATACTTGCAGAGCCGTCCGCAGTACCACCACCAAAGCCATAAATCCATTTAGTCATATTGTTACGCCCAAATCTATTAACCAGCAATTTTGTTAAAATCGGCCACCGGAGCAAGTGCTTCGCCGATACCGCTAAGCAGCCGCAAACGGTTCAACCGAATAGCCGGATCATCATCATTTACCATCACCGCATCAAAAAATGCATCAATCGGCTCCCGCAATGGCGCCAATGCAGCCATCGCCGCCGTATAATCTTCGGCCTTAATCGCTGTGCCGGCTTTCTTAGCGGCCACTTGCAAAGCTCCGTACAGTGCTTTTTCTGCTGGCTCTTTGAATAACTTCTCGTCTACTTCATCGGGTAGTTTTTGCTTGGATTTTTTCTGCTCGGCCTTAACAATATTGGCCGCGCGTTTAGTGCCAGCCAGTAATTGCGTACCATCATCGCTCGATAGAAATTCACCAAGAGCTTTCACCCTATCAACAATAGAAACAATATCATCTTGCTCTGGGGTCAACACCGCATCAATCAAATCATGCGCCACGCCTTGATCGCGAAGGTGAACTTTCAGACGGTCGTGGAAGAAGGAGAGAGGATTATTAACGTACTTATTTACGACAGAATCTAAATGCTCGGAACTACCAGTGCCGTCGGCTAGCCTCTTAACCGCTAAGGCAGTATGCGCACTATAGTTAAAAAAGCTCAACATCGAGAACTTAATCCGATTTCCCAACAAAATCCTAATCACCCCAAGCGCGGCACGCCGCAAGGCATAAGGGTCTTTCGAGCCGGTGGGTTTTTCGTCGATTGCCCAAAAGCCTACCAAAGTATCCAATTTATCAGCCAAAGCCACGGCAATGCTTACCGGCTCGGTTGGTATGGCATCTTTTGGCCCTTGTGGTTTGTAATGATCGGCAATGGCATTGGCGATTTGGGTAACTTCGTCTGAGGAATATGGAGAAAGCCCCCCCTCCGACTGCTGCGCAGTCACCTCCCCCACAAGGGTGGAGGATAACCCGTTTTGCTGCTGTTTTTCTTGTCCTGCCTTCTTRKTGGAGAATGATCCGTTTTGCTGAYCTTTTTCCTGTCCTCCCTCCTTGGTGGGGGAGGTGTCCCGAAGGGACGGAGGGGGGGAAGCATCTGCCAATGCATAATACCGTCCCATAACACCCTGCAATGAAGTAAATTCAACCACCATTTGCGTAGTTAGATCGGCCTTTGCCAACATGGCCGCGCGTTTGCTAAGCTTTGGATCAGCGCCAACAATCGGCGCAAGTTGTTCAGCCAATGCCGCCACCCTTATCGCCTTATCATAGACACTACCCAGTTTTTGGTGAAATACCACATCGCGCAAGGCATCAATCCGGCTATCAAGGCTTTGCGCCCGATCCGTATCCCAAAAATGCCGCGCATCAGCCAAACGCGCGGTTAAAACCCGCTGATTACCCTGCACAATCGCTTTGCCTTTATCAGGCGCGTCCAAATTCGCCACCACTAGAAAATTAGCCGCCAATTTGCCGGTTTTGGCATCATTCACCGAGAAATATTTTTGATGTTTTGCCATAGAAAGCGTGATCACTTCCGGCGGTAGATCAAGAAATTCCTCGTCCATTTGCCCGAGCAAAACCACCGGCCATTCGGCCAAGCCGGTAACTTCATCAAGCAAGGCTGCATCCTCAACCAGTTCAAGGCCGTTTTGTGTGCAAACCTGCTCTATCTGCTGTGAGATTTTGGCCTTGCGATCAACCGCATCAAGCAAGACATGGCCATTGCCCTCAAGCTGCTGGCGATAATCAGCAAAAGATGAGACCTTAAACGCACCCTGCCCCATCACCCGATGACCAAAAGTTTGATTACCGGATTGCACACCAGCCACTTCAAACGGCACTATTTCGCCATCAAGCAAGCAGATAATTCCGTGCAAAGGCCGCACCCAGCGAAAACTTCCCGATCCCCATTTCATCGACTTTGGCCACGGAAAATCGGTCATTACTTGCGGTATCGCTGTGGCCAAAACGTCTGCAGCCAATTGTCCGGGTTTATCAATTTTCGCCACCCAGAACTTGCCTTTTTTGTCTTCCGCCTGCTCGCATTGTTCTTGGCTAACACCGGCGCCGCGTAAAAAACCAGCCATTGCTTGTTCTGGTGCGCCGACCCTTGGACCTTTTCGTTCCTCGGTCACATCCGGGGATTTTTCGGGCAGGTCAGCAATTACCAAAGTCAAACGCCGTGGCCCAAAAAAGGTTTTCACATCGGCAAACTTAAAACCAGCATCGTTTAAGGCCTTGGAAAGCAAACGTCCCAAATCAGCGGCAGCTTTGGTCTGCATCCGCGCCGGTATTTCTTCAGAGAAAATTTCAAGTAATAACTCAGCCATCACCCGGCCTCCTCAAGCGCAACCCAAGCATTCGCACAACCCTTGGCCAGATCACGAACCCGCTTGATGAAGCTGGCACGTTCCGTGGCCGAAACCACACCTCTAGCATCAAGAATATTAAACGCATGAGAAGCTTTTAGTACAAAATCATACGCCGGAAGCGGCAGGCTTTTTTCTAATAACAAATTACATTGCGCTTCGGCATCGGCAAACCAACGGGTGAACATTTGCGTATCCGCATGATGAAAATTAAAATGCGAAAACTGACGTTCGTTTTCTTGAAACACATCGCCGTAGCTCACACCATCATTGTTGAACGCCAGATCATAAATGCTGTCCACACCTTGCACATAAGTTGCCAAGCGCTCCAGCCCATAAGTTAGCTCGCCAGACACCGGATTGACCTCTAGGCCGCCAACTTGTTGAAAATAAGTAAACTGACTAATTTCCATGCCATCGCACCAGACCTCCCAACCCAAGCCCCACGCACCAACAGTCGGATTTTCCCAATCGTCCTCAACAAAACGCACATCATGCAAACCCATGTCGATACCAATCGCCACAAGGCTGTCCAAGTATAATTGTTGCAAATTATCCGGGCTGGGTTTTAGCAAAACCTGAAACTGGTAATAATGCTGTAACCGGTTAGGGTTTTCACCATACCGGCCATCGGCTGGACGGCGACACGGCTGCACATAAGCGGTATTCCACGGTTTTGAGCCTAAGGAGCGCAAGGTAGTTGCCGGGTGCAATGTTCCTGCTCCGACCTCTAAATCATGCGGTTGTAATATCACACAGCCTTGATCAGCCCAATATTGTTGCAAAGTCAGAATCAAATCCTGAAAACAAAGTGGTTGTTTCTTCATCTTGTTCATCGAATTGCCAGCGTCCAAAAATAATAAGTAAAACGGTTTGTAGCGTTTTTTTATTAAAACACCAGTGCCTGTTTACCCCGTAATATAGCATCAGCAAGGTCTGTATGCTGTTTATCATTTTCATGCAGCACGAAAGGCGCGCATAAAGTAGCAGTAGCTCGTGAGCCTTTTCTGCCCCTTACCAACACCCGGTGCGCATTATTACCCGCCCTTGGCAATATTGGTAAAATATGAATATCGCCACAAACCGGCTTTAACAGGCTAAGGATTTCATCAACATATTCCGCCCGATGGATCAAAGTCATATACCCTCTGCTCTTTAACACCGAAATGCCTTGTGCGATCCATACCCCCAGGCCCGAAGCATCAGCAACAAACGCCGTATCGCGCCCTTTGGCTGGGATATTGCCTTTGCTGGCATCATCTTGAAATGGCGGATTAAAAAAAACATGATCCACGCTGTCACGGGCGATAATTGCAGCCAGATCTGCAATATCACCTTGTTTGACTTGCACCTGATTGTCCAATTGGTTTCGGGTAATATTATCCATCGCCAGTTTGGCCAAATGGCTTTGTTTTTCAATTCCGACAAAACTAGCTGACTTATTGCGCCATGCCGCACACAAAAGAGCAGTTCCAACACCTGAACCAAGCTCCAGCACTTGCTTTGCGCCTTGAACCTGTATTGCGGCAGCCAGTAAACATGCGTCCATTCCGGCGCGATAGCCCTTTCCTTGAGCAATCCGCAAAGCTCCGTCCATAAAGAACGGTATTTCCAGCTCATTCACCAACCTGCCCCTTGTTCAACTTTTCCTAGCCTTTACACATATCACATTGATTTGCTTGGCAAGCAAACAAGCAGTTTGTATGATACTGTAGAAAATTGCAGATTTGCGAGGGGCAAAGTGGGCATTGCATTGAAAAAAACTGACCAAAAACAACCAATAGAGCAATTAGCTTCATTGGTTGAAGACGGTATGTCGCAAGTAAATGATCTAATTGCAGAACGAATGCAAAGCCCGATCGGTATGATCCCCGACCTAGCCGCCCATCTAGTTGATGCCGGCGGCAAAAGACTGCGGCCAATGATAACTCTGGCCACCTCACAAATACTAGGGGTTAGCGGTGACAACCCAATAAAATTAGCCACCGCAGTAGAGTTCATTCATTCGGCCACATTATTACACGATGATATTGTTGATGGTTCCGAGTTGCGGCGCGGAAAAACCGCAGCCAATCGGCTTTGGGGAAATTCTGCCAGCATCTTAGTTGGTGATTTTCTGTTTGCTAGATCATTTTCACTCATGGTCGAGACCGGACATATTGGGGTATTGGGTATTCTCTCCAAAGCTTCAGCGGTTATTGCCGAGGGCGAAGTACATCAATTAGCCGTCATCGGTAATGTAGATCTGCCGATCAAAGAATATATGAAAATTATTGAGGCCAAAACAGCAGAACTATTTGCAGCTGCCGCCAGTGTATCAGCAGTTATTGCCGGCGCACCGGATAAACAGCAACAAGCGTTGGATAGTTTTGGCAGATGCTTAGGGTTAACGTTTCAACTAATCGATGACGCGCTTGATTATAGCGGCAATGACGATTTGCTTGGCAAACACACCGGCGATGATTTTCGCGAAGGCAAACTTACCTTGCCATTGCTACTTGCTTATCGCAAAGCAGATGCTGATACTCAAAAATGGTGGCAACAGGTCTTAGAGGCCGACACACGAAATGATGATGACCTTGCAAAAGCTATTCAACTAATCAATCAAAGTGGTGCGTTAGAAGAAACCTTATCACAGGCACGCAAGTTTGCTTTGCAGGCGCAAACCTCTTTGGAAATATTTGAGCAAAGCCCGATACGAGACTGCCTGATGGAATTATGTGATTTTCTGGTACAACGGCGATCGTAAATATTTTAAGACTTACTACTTTTTCGAACCTGTAAATGTATCAACAAAGCCAAACTGGCTGCCGCTGCAAAACCTAAAAACGCACTGGTTGCAGAAATACTAAACAACATGACCATAGAGCCAGCGGCAATTATTTGCACCATCAACCAGATAGCTACTTGGCGGTGAGATTTACCGCCCTTAATCATCCACTGATATAAATGATCATTATGCGCCAACAGCAAGTTTTGCTTTTTTACCACTCTCCAAGCCATGGTTAGCAATACATCAGACAAATACGGCATGAACAATAATGGCATTAACCACAAAACCGCTGGCGGCCCCGAATTCACCAGCATCAAAGCAGTTCCTGCAAACCAGCTACCGATAAATAATGATCCGGTGTCGCCTAAAAAAACCTTAGCCTTGGGCATATTAAATGGCAAGAACCCGCCAAGAGCGCAGGCCAGCAATATTGACGACCAAAACACAGGCCAAACCTCAAACTTGCCTGCCAATATCACCATAATAATTGCCGCAGCAAAGGCGCTAAGCGGGATTGCACCATCAGAACCATCAATGAAATTTACTGAGTTGATCAAAGTAAACACAAACAAAGCAGTACCGGCCATGGCAATCACCCATGGCAATTGCAATTGCACTGCATCAAATGGAATGACTGTCACAGGCCCCAAAAGAAACGCCATTATCAGCGATAAAACACCGATCAGGGAAAATTTCAACTTCGCCGATATATCATAAGCATCATCAAAAAACCCAAGCAACATCGCCAAAGATGAAAGACCAAGTAAAATCGGATATTCGCTCGCCAGGAACCCAGAACTAAACGACAGCCATATTGATCCGGCGCCAATGCCAAGCAATAAAGCCAGCCCGCCAGCCGTTGCAATCGGTTGTTTATGCGCCGAACGGGAATTGGGAATAGCCAGAAAACTGTATCTGGATAACAATTTTGCAGATAGTGCCGAAACAATGACCACCAGCAATAAAACAGGAAATATAACCAACAAGTCAGGCTCAATCATTTAATTTGTATTCCTTAAATCACTACACAAATAAGCTAAATTTGCCCTGTCGTAGAAAGTTTATGTTACTATAGTCACAAGCGATCAAGGTCAAATCGGGACACAAATGACAAAAAACTATGATGCAGTAATTATTGGCGCGGGTCACAATGGTCTGGTTTGCGCATTTTATTTGGCCAAAGCCGGACTTAAGGTTCGGATAGTTGAACGACGCGGCATTGTTGGTGGGGCGGCGGTCACAGAGGAATTCCACCCGGGCTTTCGCAACTCGGTGGCCAGTTATACGGTAAGCCTGCTACAGCCCAAAATCATAACCGATATGCAATTGGTAAAACATGGGTATGAAGTAATTGAACGGCCAGTTTCCAATTTTCTACCACAAGAAGACGGTGGCTACCTTTTGCTAGGCGGCGGGTTACAACGCACGAGGCGCGAATTTGCTAAATTCTCGCAAGCAGATGCTGATATTTTACCGCAATATTATGCAGCACTAGAACATGTGGCAGATGTCTTGCGTAAGCTGGCATTAAAAGCTCCGCCAAACATTGGCGATGGCATTGGCGCGTTTGCATCTCTTGTGACGCAAGGGCTACCACTTACCAAACTACCGTTGCAGCAAAAACGTGATGTGTTGGATTTATTTACGAAAAGCGCGCGCAGTTACCTTGATGGCTGGTTTGAAAGCGAGGCGGTAAAAGCATCTTTTGGCTTTGACGCAGTGGTCGGCAATTATGCCAGCCCTGACAGCCCGGGCAGTGCGTATGTTTTACTGCACCATGTATTTGGCGAGGTGAATGGCAAAAAAGGTGCATGGGGACATGTAATTGGCGGCATGGGGGAAATCACCCAAATCATGGCCAAAGTTTGCGAAGAACTAGGTGTTGAAATTTCACTAAACTCGCCAGTTGATCAAGTGCTGATAAAAAATAATCAGGCAATTGGATTGCTTCTGAACGATGGCAGCGAAGTCCTCGCCAAGCGGGTTGTGGCTAATGTCGGACCAAAAATGTTATTTGAGCAAATGGTACCCGCCAGTGATTTGCCAGCTGACTTTGTTAAGCGCATTAAGGCGTTTCAAACTGGATCCGGTACTTTTCGAATGAATGTGGCGCTGTCGAAATTGCCAATATTTACTTGCAAGCCAGAGGCGGGCGAACACTTACAAAGCGGAATAATTATCGCCCCAACACTAGATTATATGGATCAAGCATTTATCGATGCAAAAACCTATGGCTGGTCGAAAAAACCGATAGTTGAAATGTTAATACCCTCGATCATTGATGATAGTTTAGCCCCAAAAGGACAGCATGTGGCCAGCTTGTTTTGTCAGCAATTCGCACCGGTTTTACCAAATGGACAATGTTGGGACAAAGTAGAACAACAAGCCGCTGACCAGATAATCGCAACAGTTGAACAATATGCACCVGGGTTTCGTTCTTCCATTTTGGGACAAACTATTCTCTCGCCAAAAGGACTAGAAGATAAATTTGGCCTGATAGGCGGCGACATAATGCACGGTAATATGAGCATTGATCAATTATGGTCGGCCAGACCGGTGTTAGGGCACGGTAGTTACCGCGCGCCGATCAAACAGCTTTAHATGTGCGGAGCCGGAACCCACCCCGGCGGCGGCGTTACCGGCGCACCGGGACATAATGCAGCGCAAATTATCCTAAAAGATCGCAATCCCTTGCGAACAATTTTTGGTGTGTAAGCTATTCGCGCTTTAGGATTTTATCGACGGTAATATTACCAATCCAGCTCGCCATAAAGTCAGCCTTTACACCATCACGATCATATTCAAACTCDACCCARTCAGAAAAACTRATCGGYTTTTTGGHCGAAAATTCCAGATAAGCTTCAAAGAAAGCGTCAAGCATTCCTGTCTTGCCCTGCTTAATGTGCAAAGTGCGTATGGATAATTGTTGCAATGCTTGTTCGATACGCTGCCCTTGGCGAAAATGCATGTACAAGGCAGCGGCAAAACCAGCTCGATCTGCGCCAGACTTGCAATGCATTAATGCCGGGTACTCGATGTTTTCGAATAAATCGCGAAGGCCAAAAATTTCTTCCGGCGAATGAGTGTCACGGGATCTAACGGTAAAATTCACCAAAGTTATGCCGTGCTCTTTGCAAGCTTCGGCCTCTAATGCGTGAAAACCGCTATGAATACCGCCACGCAGATTGATTATCGTGCGAATACCCTGCTCGGCCCAATATTTGATCTGCACTGGTGATGGCTGATTTGTTCGCACCATTTCTTTGGAAATCCAGCGTTGGTTCTTAAACCAAACCCTCAAAAACCCGTGATCACGCCATATCAGATCTGAATATGCGTTTTTTCTACCTTGTTTCGTAGTTAAATCAAATGTCATGGGTGTTTTTCCCTGATGAACGCGCTAAACAATAATCATGATGAAGAAACTTTTTCGCTCACGACCAGTTCAATTTATGTTGGCGGTGTTATTGACCGGATATATTAAGTTGGTCAAGCACACTACGCGCTGGCAAGTACAGGGTCTGGAAATARTTGAGCCAATTTGGTCGGMTRRCAAGGGAACCATCGCCGTGTTGTGGCAYTCAAGAGTATTGCTGTTAGCTCCGGTTTGGCCGCAAGATAAACCGCCAGCCAAGCAAATACCCAGTATTTTAATTTCATTATCACCTGATGGTGCATTTATAACCAAAGCAGTACAAATGCTAGGTGTTAAGGTCATTCGCGGCTCCGCCAGCAACAAATCAAAAACCAGCAAAAACAAAGGTAGTTTGTCCGCATTTAGAAAAATGATCGATCATGTGAATAATAATGGTTGCATGGCTATMACCCCGGACGGRCCACGAGGGCCACGAATGCGAGCAAGCATGGGAGCKATACAATTAGCTGCCAAAACCGGCGCACCGATTATCTGTCTTGGYTGTTCGACYAMYAGAGCAAAATTCTTTAATAGCTGGGATCGGTTTTGCTTGCCATTTCCGTTTGCAAAAGGAGTTGTTATTTGGGAAGGSACAATATTCGTCAMCAAAAATGCCGATGCAACGGAGATGGAAAACAAACGCCAACAAATGGAAGACATGATAAATTCCGCAACCCGTAAAGCAGACATTGCCTGTGGACATGAACCTATAGAGCCTGCGGCAAAGGACGGRTCATGAAACGCCCGGCACTATTRTCGATATATCGYGCAGTGGRCGGAGTATTTGGGCTTGCTTACGGCCTGATATACCGTCATCGCGCCAAAATCGGCAAAGAAGATAACACTCGAATATCCGAACGATACGGACACTCAACAACCCTTCGACCTGACGGATTATTAGTGTGGATCCATGGGGCCAGCGTCGGCGAAATATCGCTTGGCATGGCATTGGCTGACAAAATGCGCGAGCAACAGCCGGATTTACAGTTTTTGTTCACCTCGCAAACTATGACCTCGGCCAAATTATTAGCCGAGAACATGCAAATTCACCAATACCTGCCTATGGATACAGCAAAGGCAATGGGTGTTTTTCTTGATCATTGGCGACCTGATTTTGGAATTTTACTTGAGTCTGAAATTTGGCCAAACCTTATAATGACAAGCAAACAGCGGCAAATTCCTTTGGCGCTGGTAAATGCCAGAATGAACGAAAAATCCCGCAATAATTGGCGCAAAAAGGACGACATAGCAAAATACCTGTTCTCACAATTTAACTGGATTACCGCAGCCGACGAACAAACAGCAATAATGCTGGAGAGTTTTACCGGCAAACCAGTATCAAGACCGGGAAACCTAAAAACCCTTATCAAGCAGAAAGCCACAAACAGTACCGAATTAACAAAGCTTTCCAAGCTTACCGAAAACCGCCCCGTCTGGTTGGCGGCATCAAGCCATAGCGGCGAGGAGAGCGTATTATTGCAAGCGCACCAGCAAATATTACAGCAATACCCAGAGGCATTGCTAATTCTGACTCCGCGCCACCCCGAACGGAGACAGGAAATTGCTGATCTATGTGAGCAAAACAATATAAGTTGTTGCCTTCGATCTCAGCATATAACAACTGGCAAAACCGTTTGGGTTGCCGATACTATTGGTGAAATGCAATATTGGCTTGAACTGGCGAGCATTGTATTTGTTGCTGGCTCGCTTAACGGCGGCAAAGGCCATAACCCTATCGAGGCAATTATCGCCGGAAAACCAGTATTATCAGGATCGAATGTGATGAGTTTTGCGGAAACCTATGACAAATTAAACCAATTCGGAGCGGTTAAATTCACTGACAGTCCAGAACAAATCTCTATTGCTATTATTGATCATTTCAATAACCCAAAGAGGGCAAAACCGGCAATAACTAATGCTGCTAACGAGCTAGCAGATGAAGCAAGAAAAATGGCAAAACAAGTTGCACCTGCGTTATTAAGCTTATTAAACAGGGGCGAGAGATGAAAGCTCCAGCGTTTTGGAACGAAAAACACGGGCGTGCTGCTGCACCATTGACTAGAGCTTTGTTAACTCCATTTAGCTGGATTTATTCAACTATCGCCAAAAACCGATACGAGAAAATAAGGTCAACAAAACTATCCGTGCCGGTAATATGTGTTGGCAATATTACCCTTGGAGGCACAGGAAAAACTCCTTTGGCGATGGCGATTGCCAAAACATTATTGGCAAATGGCAAAAACCCGGCATTTATTTCACGCGGGCATGGTGGCTCAATAAAAACCGCRACCAARGTYGATCCGRMAATACACAATTACACACAAGTCGGCGACGAGCCATTATTGTTGGCTGAAATTGCTCCGGTTTTTATTGGCCGTGACCGCTTRCAAGCCGCGCARYTWGCCATAGATAATGGCGCTGGCTGYHTDATCATGGACGATGGTTTTCAAAATCCGGCACTGCACAAAGATYTGGCAATMATTACTATCGACACCGGCATTGGTCATGGAAATGGGCGGGTATTTCCCGCTGGCCCATTACGTGAAACGATACAAAATGCAGTTAAAAGAGCCGATGCTATTGTCTTGGTTGGTAATGAAAAGCAACCGAACCTAGCCGAATTTTCCGGCCCGGTTTTTCGAGCGAGACTTGTAAACCCAGACAAGGCACCCAGCGGAAAACTAATCGCTTTTGCCGGTATTGGCCGTCCAGAAAAATTCTTTGCTTCCTTACGGGCTGCCGGTGCCGATCTGGAACAAGAAATAGCATTGGCTGATCATCAATCTTATGCCGGCAAACACGTGATTAATTTATTTGCTTGGGAACAAGCAACCAAAGCCAGACTAATAACTACTTCCAAGGATTTGATACGTTGGCCAGAAGAATACAGAAGTGATCTATTGGTGTGGCCTGTGGAATTGGTGTTTGATCCAAGTGATGACGTGTCCACGCTGTTGCAGAAGGTTTTGCCAAAATGCCGATGAACCGCAAAGCACCTTTTTGGCAATGGGCGCAATGGCTGTTAGAGGCAGCGGTTTGGCACATTATACTTGGCATATTCCGTCTAATGCCGATTGAAATGGCCTCAAGCTGTGGTGGCTGGCTGGCTAGAAAAATCGGCCCATTAACCCGTGCCAATCGCACTGCACTTATCAATGTCAAACTGGTTTTTCCTAATTACACCGCGCAGCAGACCGAAAAATTAGTCGAAGAATGCTGGGACAATCTTGGGCGTATCGGCGGCGAGTTTCCGCACTTAACCAAATTACGTCCCTATGATGCCGATGGCCGAGTTGAAATCATCGGCCATGAGAATTTACAAGAAATCATCGATAATGGCCAACCGGCAGTTCTGGTGTCCGGTCACTTTGCCAATTGGGAAGTAATGGCAGCAGCAATTTGCCTAAGCGGCCTACCGGCTAGGGTTTCTTATCGCCATACAAATAACCCGTGGATTGATCGCTCTATCACTAAAACCCGCCTTGCCTATGGCATACCGGAGCTAAGCGCCAAGGGAGGAGCTGGTGCCAAGGAAATGCTGACAGCAATGAAAGACGGGCATAGCGTTACTTTCCTAAACGATCAGAAATTCAACCTAGGGATTGAAGCCAGTTTCTTTGGCCACAAGCTAATGACTGCGCCAGGCCCCTCCCGTCTGGCTTTGCGTTTTGATGCGCCAATAATACCTGTTTCAATCGAACGATTACCCAAAGCCCGTTTCAAAGTCCGCTTTCATGCACCGATGCAAGCGTCAAGTAACGGAAATAAAACCAAAGCGATCGCCGAAACTGTTGAGCAGATCAATATGTTCTTGGAAGAAGAAATCCGTAAACACCCGCAAAACTGGTTCTGGGTACACCGAAGATGGCCAAAACACTTCTACAAGAAATAATGGTGAACGATTAGTTTTTGATAGCAATATCTACCAAACCACCCATAATGAAAACAATGACTGATATTATTTTATTGATTTTAAGGAATGAGACCAAATGGCTGGATTAAATTTTTTTGATATGCTTTCCCAAGCGCAAGAAGGTGATGCAATAAGTAATTTGGGCAAGCAATTTGGCCTTAACGGATCATCATCAGAAATGGCCGTTAAAGCCTTGCTACCGGCTATTTCTTCGGGCTTTAAGCGTAACACTGCCCAACCAGAGGGTATTTCTGCATTGCTCGGAGCCTTACAAAAAGGCAATCACCAGCAATATATCGACAATGCCGATCAATTATCACGTCCAGAAACCAGCGCTGATGGCAATGTCATTTTAGGCAAAGTACTCGGCGCAAAATCGGTCAGCCGTGAAGTAGCCAACAGAGCGGCACAGCAAACCGGCATAGACAGCGGAATTTTGAAAAAAATGCTTCCGGTTTTGGCTGCGATGGCCATGGGTTCGCTTGGAAAACAAACCGCACAACCAGATATGATGCAAATGATTACCAAGGCAATGGGCGGGGCAAGTTCGTCTGCTGGCGGTGGATTATTGGGGTCTTTGGCTGGCTCCTTACTGGGCGGTAGCAAGAAAAACAGCACCGCTAACCCATTTGCCGCATTATTAGATGCTGATGGCGATGGCTCGGTAATGGATGATGTTTTTTCTTTATTATCCAAAAGATAAGCCGCGCTAAAACCTGAATTAAACGGCGTTTTTAGTATACTCCATCGACCCAAATAGTGGGTGCCGGTTTTTGGATAAATTGATGGATAACAAAGAAAATTATACCCAAAACACCGATCAATTCGGCGATTTGGGTATAATAACCTTTCCAAATTTTAACCCACCTTTCTGGAATGTAACTTGTTATTAAGAGCCCTATGACCAATTGCTTGTGAAAATTCACGAGGGGTATTTTCATGCAATCAGGTTCAGTTAAATTATTTAGTACGCTATTATCAGGTGTTGCAGCTATTGCATTACTGAGCAGTTCGGCCAGCGCACAACAAGTTGACGAGAATGAAAATATACTTGTTTATGAAATTAGTTTCTTTGATATTTACAACCCGGTTACAGCATTGGACATGGTGCGCCAAATTCCGGCTTTCTCGATAAACAGCGGCGGAAATGCCAGAGGCTTTGGTGCAAATGCCGGTAATGTTTTAATCAATGGCGAGCGCCCCAGCACCAAATCAACTTCATTAGAAGAAATATTACAACGCATTCCCAAAGATAATGTGCAGAAAATTGAACTGGTTACCGGAGCAGTGTCCGGTCTTGATATGCGCGGCCAGACACGAGTGGTTAATGTTACTTTGATCGCAGGCGATATAAAAAGTAAAACCACATGGTCTTTTCAAGTAATAAAATGGCCAAAACGAGTTACTCCCTCCGGTGAAATAACTCAGTCGTTCAAATTATTAGGAGCCGATATAATGCTTGGCCTGCAAAGACGTGCCGGAGCAGGATACAATACCGAAACCAGAGAACTGTTTGATGCCAGTGGAAATTCATTTGAATTTCGCGATGCCCGCAGTCAAATGCAGTTCGGCAGGTGGCAACCACATTTTACTATTGCCAAAAAGATAAACGACAAAAACTCCTTCAATTTGAACGGTAAATATTGGAGATGGAAGTTTACGCGCGTTCGGATCGAAGAAACTGATAGTGTAAATGCAGGCGTTTCACAATTCGATAGGTTTGATTTCGCCAATGCAAATAATGGAGGAACCGGTATTGAAATTGGCGGTGATTTTAAACATGAATTTAACGATAAGCGCTCGGTGAAATTTATTTTTTTACAACGAAACGACAAGAATAATTCTAATTTTCTATTTGAAACATTCGATACAGGCGGCTTTGCCAGAGCAACCAGAGTTATCAGCACCGGATCAAATAATGAAAGCATTTTACGTTCGGTTTATAATTGGGAACGAGATGATAAAAACAGCTTTGAGGCCAGTATTGAGGGCGCATTAAATTCAGTTGACTCAGGATTGGATATTGCAAGTGATACCGGAGCCGGGTTTGTCCCGATCATATTACCGGTTTCCAATAATGAAATAAAAGAAAAACGCGCCGAAGCCGCGGTTTCTTGGATTACCAAACCTTATAGCGGTTGGACTTTTGAAACTGGCGTAAAATATGAAATTTCTGAAATACGTCAAAGTGAAGATGCGAGCAGCGCTAGAGTTCTAAAATACTGGAAACCAAATTTCAATGCTATATGGGAACGCAACAAAACTGATCAGATACGCTTTAGGCTACAGCGTAATGTCGGGCAGTTGAACTTTAATAACTTTGCCACAAACATTGATATAATTGATGATCAAACCAATGTTGGTAATACTCAGCTACGCCCAGAAACTAGCTGGGATGCTAGTCTTGCTTTGGAGAGAAAATTCGGCAAAAAAGGTGTGCTGACCCTTAATGGCAGTCATAGTTGGATTTCTGATGTTCGCGATCTAGTACCTTTCAATAATCTATTCGATGCTCCGGGAAACATAGGTAATGGTCGAACTTGGCTGATATCGGCAAATGCCAGAATCCCAACCGACAAGTTCGGACTTAAAAACGGTATTTTGACGCTTGGCGGCGGCTTTGGTGATAGTGAAGTAACTGATCCGCTAACCGGCTTGCAACGAGTACAATCATTTCGGGTTGATGATTTTTTTAGTGTGGACTTCAGACAAGAACTTACCAATTGGAAAATGGCTTGGGGATTTGACTATTTCCACCGATCGGCTTCTGAAGCGGCATTTTTATTTAGTCAGCGTAGAAATTATAATGGCCCGGGCGATTTCGACTTTTTTGTTGAAACTACCAAGGTAAAAGGCACAACAATACGATTTTCCGCTGAAAACATCTTCGGCCCAACAAACTTCAGAGAGCGCACTGATTTTGATGGAACTCGTGATCTTGGAATTATCCGCCAAACAGAATTCAGACAGCAAAAGTTTGGTTCACGATTGAGGTTAAGTCTGCGCGGTACGTTCTAGAACTTTCAACCTATCTGCACGTAAAAAAAAGGCCGCCCAGTGATGAGCGGCCTTTTTTGATAAAATACAAATCAGGTTATTTCTTCCTGATGCATCCATTTCTTGATGATCGGCGAGATCAGCAACATCAACACCCCGATACCCATCGCTACATAAGCAACATTTGTATAAACGGTAACATAAGTTGCCTTGGCAGCCACAACATCAGTTAGTTGCCCGCCGATTGTCTCTGCACCGGTTCCACTAGCGATGATGCCAGCTAAATAATTAGACAAACCAGAGTACAAGAACCATGCCCCCATAGTCATGCCAACTGCGCTTGCCGGAGCCAATTTAGTCACAGCGGACAAACCAACCGGAGACAGCATTAACTCGCCCATGGTGTGGATCCAGTAAATCAAGAAAATGAAGTACACCAAGACAAGTCCAGTTCCAGATACTGCGATACCACCGACCAGTGACAAGAAGCCCAACCCAGCAAGGAATACACCGATAGCAAATTTAACCGGTGTTGACGGCTCAATCTTGCGTTTAGACATTGCAATCCACATCCAAGCAAATAACGGCGCAAACATGACAATGAAACCAGCGTTCAAGAACTGGAAAACCGGTGTTGGAACTAATATACCAAACATTTCCCGATCAACCATCCGCGCCGTAAATAGCGTCAAAGATGAACCGGCTTGCTCAAACAATGCCCAAAATGGAATTTGTGCAAGAATGAAATAAATTGCCGCAAACATTCGCCCACGTTCAATACCAGCCAACTTAGTAAAAGCATAGCCRATCATCAGAGCCAATACGATTATACCAAGCAATAABGGAAACCATGCTGGCACCAAATGAGCGTTCATCACKGTAADCATAGCAAAGGCAATAATGCCAATACCAGTTAGRTARCACATCCATTCAACATTNATCGGGCCCAATACTTTTTGTTTTARTTTTTCCATTGATGGCGGATCRGCTTTACCCTCTAGCCATGACTGGAACACCAAAAATGTTATCAAGCCGGCAAACATGCCGACACCGGCCAAGCCAAAACCCCAATTCCAGCCATAGACAATACCGATATAACCAATGGTCAGTGATGAAAGCAGTGAACCCAGATTGATCCCCATATAAAAAATCGTAAAACCGGAATCACGTCTTGGATCACCAAGCTCATACAAGGAGCCAACAATCGTCGAAATATTGGCTTTCAAAAATCCGACACCGGCAATGATCAACGCCAAAGCCAGATAGAGAATATTTACGTATAGCTCCTCCTTGACCACACGAGTTGTAAAGTCATCGGTGGCAATTACCGACGGAAGCCCCACTGCCGTAGGTTCGGCAATCAGCATCTGCGTCCCGCCTTCATTAAAGCTAATTACCGAACGACCAATATCTGAAATCAGTATTCGCGGTGCATCACCACCACGGCCATCTAATGCGATCTGATAGTCAGCACCTTCAAAAGTCAGGTATTCCTTAGAACCGGAACCCTCAAAAGCCATCAGGCCATGACCAAGCACCAGCAATATAGCCCCATAGGTTACAGCTTTTCGCTGGCCTAGGAATTTATCRGCCAATGATCCRCCGATAATAGTCATCACATAWACCAAAGCGGTATATGCRCCATACATTATCGTMGARCGCTCRTCAGARAACAAGAAGTGYTGCGTTARATAAAGAACMAGCAGACCGCGCATACCGTAATATGAGAACCGCTCCCACATCTCGGTTAAAAACAAAATGGCCAACCCGCGTGGGTGGCCAAAGAATGAAGTATCCGATAATCCAGTATTGGATAGTTTTACGTCTTTTGTTGCCACGATTGTGCCCCCCAAAATTATACCGAATTTTTCGGCTTATCCCTCTTGGGCGCACCAAAGCACGGGCAAATGATATGCTCAAGTATTTTAACCATAAAAAAGGCAGCCCTTCTAAAGAAACTGCCTCCTTGCTAGAATATATTAAGGATCAGCCTTCCATGCCCGGCATGAAAAACGCATTTAGTTTATTGCCTTCAAGGTCACGAAAATAACCGGCATAAAAACCGCTCTCTCCACGGGGGCCAGCAGGACCTTCGCAAGTAGCACCTAATTCAATCGCCTTGGCATAAAACTTATCAACCAAATCGGTAGAAGTAGCAGCAAARGCAAACATTGTACCATTACCAACACTGGCAGCTTTGCCATCATGCGGTTTCATTATCGAAAACATTCCGCCCGCAGACATATCAACAGCCCACGCGATATAGTTATCTTCATCCATCATTCGCTTGCCGCCAAATTCGGCCAGCAGTGCATCATAAAATTTTGCAGATTTTTCCAAATCATTGGTGCCAACAGTTATATATCCAAGCATTTCTATACCCTCTAAATCAAAAGAACAAACCTAGAACACGCTAGGCTGCCAAGTCAAGTAATCATTTTGAATGCCAACTATTCAATAAGCAGCAATTTCAAARATCTTATCAAGGTCACCACCCCATTCACCATGATATTTCTCCAACAATCGTTCTGCCGGAGTAATACCGCTTATAGCAATTTGCTGCATCTCGTCCAAAAACAGGCTTTCATTTTCGCCATGGCCGTTTAATTGCTCTCTAGCACTTAAGCCAATTCGCGATAGCTCCAGCACCTGCTTGGTTATTTCTTGTAAGTTTGTGTTTCTAAACGGTGCGCGTAAACCAATAGTTGGCGCGGTACGGCGTAAGCCCTCGCGTTCATGTGTTCCCCAGTCTTTGACCAGATCCCACGCTGCATCCAATGATGGTTGGTGATAATAAATCCCCGTCCAAAATGCCGACAAAGCGCATAACTTACCCCATGGGCCGCCATCGGCTCCACGCATCTCCAAGAATTGTTTTAACCGTACTTCGGGGAACAAGGTCGATAGATGATCTTCCCAATCGCCAAGGGTTGGTTTTTCACCCGGTAGAATATCCAACTTGCCGTCCAGAAAATCACGAAAGCTTTTGCCAGTTGCGTTAAGGTATATACCGTCACGTTTGACAAAATACATTGGCACATCAAGCGCGTAATCCACATAACGCTCAAAACCCATGCCGTCTTCAAAGGCAAATGGCAACATGCCGGTGCGATCAGGATCAGTATCACCCCAAACATAACCACGGTACGACAAAAATCCATTGGGACGATTATCGGCAAACGGAGAATTGGCAAACAAAGCAGTGGCCACTGGCTGTAATGCCAGCCCAACCCGCAGTTTTTTCACCATGTCAGCTTCGGAAGAAAAATCGAGATTAACCTGCACAGTGCAAGAACGAAACATCATCTGTTGTCCAAGGCGGCCAACTTTTGGCATGTAGTCACGCATGATCTTGTACCTAGGCTTTGGCATCATCGGCGTATCAGCCAATGACCAAACCGGAGAAAAGCCCAAGCCCATAAAACCAGCCCCAATTTCATCGGCAACTTGCTTGACCTCGAGCAGGTGATTATTCACCTCGGAGCAAGTTTCATGAATGGTTTGTAAGGGCGCACCAGACAACTCGAACTGCCCGCCGGGTTCCAAGGTAATCGACGCACCATCACGTAAAAGACCAATAAGATCACCTTCTTCGATCATTGGCTGCCAGCCAAAGCGCTGTAGGCCTTCGAGCATTTTACGAACACTTGGCCCGTCACACGAATACGGCAATGGCCCGTGATCGTTTAAGCGAAATCCGAACTTTTCGTGTTCAGTGCCGATCTTCCACTTATCAGCGGGCTTACAACCATCGGACAACCAGGTAATTAGCTGGTCTTTGTTCTCTATCGGTTTTGATTTTTTATCGCTCGCCATTACACACTCTTGTTATTTTTATACTTAATTCAAATAGTCTGTAGAGAAACAAATAGTGCCCGGCAATGCAATGCGCAATAGATCACAAAATTGTAATGTTTATCACCAATCACCACACACCGCCTGCACCAATGTCAACACCGCCAAAGCTGCGGTATCACTTCGTAAAATTCTTGGCCCCAATGACACCGCCAACGCCCCCGGAGTTTGCGCAACCAGTTCTCGCTCTTGTTCACAAAAACCACCTTCTGGCCCAATCAGCACAGAAAACTTACTGCCCGATTGTTTTTGCAAAGTCGGCAAAACCTGAGTTGTTTCAGTACCGCTTTCATCGCAAAAAATCAAAACTCGGTTTGCTGGAAAATTAGATAACCAATCTTTCAAATCGATTATTTCCGCAATACTTGGCAAATCCATACGCTCGGTTTGCTCTGCTGCCTCAATGATTATTGTCTGTAACCTCTCAGAGCGAGCCGGTTTTTGATTACTAAATTTTGTATTTACGATTTGCATATTTCGCACACCAAGCTCGGTGGCTTTTTCGACAATAAACTCCTGCCGCGCACGTTTGACCGGCGCAAAAGCCAGTTCGATATCCGGACATATAGTTTGCGGACGTAAATTTTCCTCTATCTGCAAAACCACTTGCCGTCGTTCAATTTGCACGATCTTGCTTTGCCATTCGCCGTCTTTACCATTGAACAGACGGATAATTGTGCCGATGCGTCCGCGCATGACTTTGCTGATGTAATGAACCGAATTATCGCTAAGGACTATTTGCCCACCAGCTTGCAAAGCATTTTCAACAAAAAGACGTAAAACATGCGACATGGCTTGACCTGAGGTTAGTTTTCATTGCACAGAAAATGATGACAGACAAATCCGATCATATCGCTGATACTGAACTGCGCAACCCGCCATCATACCGTCACCGGCCGGTATTCAATTTTACACATTTCTTCGGGTAGCCAGTATCCATCATGCAAAGATCATCTAGAATAAAGCCTGCTTTTCCCATCGTACACGACTAAAAACATAACCTTCTCTTTACTTCAGAGGGCATTCAAAAAATGTGGTATTACCCGCCTCTTTGCAAAGCTGGAAATCAACACTACCGAGCGTAGCGATAGCGGCTGCATCCTGTATTGTGATATGATATCGCTCTATATCCCAGCCGTCAGCGAAAGTCCGCGAGTTAAATGCAAAGAATAGCTGGCGCGTCGAATCAAAAGATCCAGCAAAATCCGTACCCAGTTGATCGGGTGGAGGCAAACACATCGAGTCCAATAGAACCAGTCCTTCGTCGAGGTTGATTAAACCCGTATTGTCGGTTTCAATTGCCGTAAGTCGCCTGAGAATGCGAAACTTGGTCGCCCTAAGCGGCATACACGCGTCGAACGCGACGGTATTTACGGTAATCGTGCCGGTGGTTGATTGGCCGCTGGAGTTGATTGCCGCAAACTGCACGTCAACCAATTCTGGAAAGCCGGATAGTGGAACCTCAAGAAAACCGCTAATTGCATCCAATGTTGAGCCTGATGGTGCAGATAATAATACAAATTGGTCAATATCGCCATTGGACAGTGTATCAAGATCCACCTGAAACAAACCATCGACATCATCTTCAAAACTGGCGTTTTGCGTAATAGGCAATGGCAAAGCGTTAATGATAATGCTGGCCGTTGCCGTATTAGACACGCCGCCAGGGTTTAATGCGCGATAGGTAAAACTGTCTGTCCCGATGGAAACTCCGGCAGTATACGTGAAAATCCCGGTGAGCGAGTCCAACGTGATGTTCCCCGAGCTTGGTTGCATAATAATTTCAAAACCTGTGACAAACCCACTCGACAGATCAGCCAGCGCGCCGCTATGGGTTTTTGTAACATTTACGGCAAAGGTTTGTTCATTCATTTGTGGAGCCGCAAGCGGAGCCATATCGCGAAGCGCAACGGACGTTGCACCGCGCAAATTCCCATCCACACGCATTTCAAACTGAAAGCGTTTACCAGGGGTAAATGAAGTTGAAAAAGCGGTTTGTACAAACACACCGAAGGTCGGTGTTCCATTTGCGTCGATAAATACGCTAACGCTTTGGGATGGGTTCTCCATGCAGGAACCTTCAGCATCCGTTTGGCAAACCAAAGCTGTCGCTGGCAGTGTAGAATCAAGTGAGTCTGCTGAAACCACAGCATTACCAGCACCGCCAATATTGATTGTTGCAACGGAAAACACCCCAAAATTACCATCTGGGACTTCAACAATACCATCATTATTGAGTGTGGCAGATAATGCTATAAGATCAGGGCCTCCCATCAAATCTGCCCCTAAAGAAAGCGTGTTCAGCCCTTCGGTTACCGCAGACATAGGCGCGTTGGCACAAGAGGCGAAAGGCGCAAATACAATGTCAGCAATATCCGTACTTGGTGTCAATGAAATCACAAAAGTCTGAAAGGCTCCGGCGGGAATATCAACTGGCATATTTGCTGTGCCAACCGGTGCATTAGTTGCAGGATCAGTCACCTGATAGCTAAACGTATCACGATCCGGGCCATGGTGCTGTATTTTGCATTCCTCGGCGACTATCGTATTTGGGTTAAACACCGTCATAAACGCGGTTACCGCTTCGCCACGGGTAACAAAACGGCTGGTGGGCAACATGGCCGTCAGCAAGCGTTGGTTTGGCACACCAGCGGTAGAATTGCCCGAGCCAGTATTGCCCGCAACATAAACGCGAAGCGAACGCGCCGCATCAGCACCGGAATTGGGCCGACCAACAATGCCTTCCGCCGGTACGCCACGGGGGCAATCACGTCTTTTTTTGCAATTAATATCAGGGTTGCTGAAACTTAACACACTACCACTTCGAGCAAGTCCATTACCATCCGGATTCATAATGCTCTGATAAATAAGCTCTCCAGTTAGCGGATCACGCTGCGTATAACCTCTGGCCCAACACTCGGGTACGCCGCAATTATCATCAATGGTGCGCCGATTAGCTCCATTACCAAAAATGTCATGCTGAAGACCCAGATTGTGCCCAGTTTCGTGAGCTAAGACCATAGCATCAAAAAAAATATTATTATTACCAATGGTGTGGATCACGCGACCATCGGGAAGGGACGGATCATTGACAAAACCTAGCCCGCCGCCGCCAGCTATGTTGGCGCTGATTATGTCAGCACCAAGGCGCTTTCTAGCATCCTGAATACCAGAAAACTCACCGTCTTCTTCAGAGATAGCAAGAAGAATATCCAACTGGGAGAACATTGGATCCGGATTCATAAACTTCATGTCTGCAATCGAGGCATTCAGAAGAACATCTGATACCTCGAAGGCTTGATTAAGCAACAATATTTTTGTTGCGGCATGGTCAACAAGCCCCCATCCATATGATGCCACCATGGAAGGATTGTAAAGCACGAGATAATCAAGAGTCGGATCCACAGTGCCCGCGACAGAGGTCAGCTTTGACGTGTTTAGGCTTTTTACTTTGCCCTGCTTCAGTCTTTTCGGTAACGAAATTACATCATTTTTCAAATCCACGACATCGGTTGCCTCTACCAAACTAATTGTAACTATACCATCTTTAGCTGCACCCTGAATGGAATAGGCCTTACCATCAGCCAGCAAAGAACCAAAAATACTGTTCAGACCGTAATACAGGTTCAAACCACCACCGCCGTTCTCAAACGAGCCATTAAAGCTGGTTCCCCCCATTGGGTTTTTAGAGTTATGCGAAATGCGAAGTGTTTTTATTACTCCATCAGGAGTAGCAACAGATATAGCACGACCGGGAGCATTGGAAAAAACTTCCCGGTTAAACTGCGCTTCGATACTGGTTATTGGGCCGTTGGTTAAGGTTGATTGTTCGCTTTGTGTTTGGCTTTCTTTAAATATCCATAAATCCTGCTCACTTGCGGTTGCCGCCCCGGCAATAACCAACCAAAGAATGACCAACAATATTTWATACATACAACCAACCCTTTTCCCGTATACA
>NVWT02000016.1 GCA_002733735.2 Robiginitomaculum sp.
ATATTGACTCGTGACTGATTATCCGCACACCGTGATCACGCGCCAGCCGACCAGAAATTTGTTCCGGTGACCAACCCATCGCAAGGTGGTTTCTGACAAAGGTCTGTAGTTCTGGCTGGCGCACCAGTTTGAAGCGGGACTTATCCATCACCCTGCGTAACCGGGTCAATCTGTGGGCACGCACAGGGCAATATCCGCCGGCCCATTGCTTGCGCACATGACTATTACGCACGATCTCTCGGCTGATCGTACTGGCAGCACGATACAAACGCCGGCCAATCGCACGTATCGACAAACCTTGCCGATTGAAATGATAAATCTCTAAACGCTCATTCTGGCTGAGCTGACCATATATATATCCCATCGCAATAACACCTTAGCAGTGTTGCACTTCAAATGTGAGTCCACAGGCGCAAGTGGGCGCGAAACGCTCGGAGGGGGAATTTTAAGAATTTATATTCCAGAACCAAGGATAACACGAAGCGCCGACACTAGCGCCAAAGGTTGGTCAAGTAATACATGGTGCTTTGCTTCGGGAATGGATATGTGACTAGGCCCTTTGGGGAAAACTTGTTTCACAAACGCCCACATTTCATCTTCTAGCAAAGAAGATTGCTCTCCCCTGATCAGGGTTACCGGACATTGAAACTGATTTACAACTTCAATGGCAGCTTTCATATCATAACGCATTTTAGGCCATAATTGTGGATCAAAACACCAAGTCCATCCGCCCTCAACCTGCTTTAGTGAATTACGCGCAATGTGGTCAATCACAAATAAGTTTTCACAAGGCTGTGACGGCAATAATCGAAATCGTGCCAGTGCCTGCTCTAAAGTATCATAGACCTTACCTCCACGAGACGGCGGCGGCGATCTACGCTGCTTATCAGCCGTTCTCACCGGGCTATCGATAACAACGGCCCCTTGGAAACGCTCCCCATAAGCAGCAGCAAAAGCCATTGTAACAAAACCGCCAAAAGAATGACCAACCAACCATGGCTTTGTTTTACTTTCGAACAAGCCAGCATCTTCAGCGCAAGTTAAAACCTCGGCAGCATAGGTAGGCATATCATAAAATTCCCGCCAGCTACTTTGACCCATGCCAGAAAGATCCAAAGCTACTACTCGGTAATGCGGGGTAAAAAACGGCGCAATAAAGTCCCACCACCCTTTGTGGGCAACCCCGCCATGAACCAATATCAAGCCGGGTTTGCCTTTATTTCCCCAAACTCGATAACGAATATTTGCGCCCAAAACCTTTACATCAGTATCCTCAAAAGGGGTATCGAGGCAGGTTTTGAACCAGACGGGGGACGACGGTTTCTTTCCATCTAACTTCGCAAGTGGCAGCTCTGGTGATGGTTTATTCTTTTTGTTGGTCTTGTTTTTCATACCTATGCCGATAGCGTTGCTTTGCTCTGCGGTCAATCAATGTTCTTGAATAACCCTTGTACCAAAGTGAACCATTAACCGGTTTGTAACCATGAAACGTAACCGGATTTTTACCGCAATCACTCATAGTGGCATTAACAAAGCTCATAAAAGAAAAATCGCACAACAGAAGGCGTATCCCATGACCAAAACAATATTGATTGTTGACGATGACCCGACACAGCGTCGCCTTATGCAGGCTGTCGTAGAAAAGCAAGGGTTTGTTGCCGCTCATGCGAACAGTGGAGAGACCGCTATTGAGGCAATAACCGGTGCTGGCAATATTGATGTGATATTGCTTGATTTGGTGATGCCGGGAATGGGTGGCATGAAAGCGTTGGCCGAAATTCGTGACCGCGCTCCACAAATACCGGTCATAGTTCAAACCGGACAAGGCGGTATTGAAACCGTGGTAAAAGCAATGCAGGYYGGWGCTGCMGACTTCTTTGTYAARCCSGTTAGCCCTGAGMGGYTMYTGGTTTCATTGCGAAATGTRATGAARGTCGGRGAGCTTGARGGYGAGGTTGTACGCTTACGCAAAACCGCCAGCGGGTCTTTGAGCTTTGGCGACATGATCGCCAGCGCACCTGTAATGCACCAAGTAGTGCGCTTGGGCGAGCGGGCTGCCAAATCCAATATTCCGGTACTGGTATTGGGCGAAAGCGGGGTCGGCAAGGAATTGGTGGCCAGAGCGATTCATGGCGCATCGGCACGTGCCGGCAAGCCAATGATCACGGTGAATTGCGGAGCATTACCGGAAAACTTGGTTGAGAGCATTTTGTTCGGTCATGAAAAAGGTGCCTTTACCGGGGCTATCGACAAGCATAAAGGAAAATTTCGGGAAGCCGATGGTGGGACTTTATTCCTTGATGAAGTTGGGGACTTACCTCTGGATATGCAGGTTAAGCTGCTACGGGCATTACAAGAGGGCGAGATTGATCCCGTTGGCGCCAAGCGTTCGGTCAAGGTCAATGTGCGGATTATTTCGGCAACCAATCGTGACCTGACTGAGGACGTAGCCAATGGAAAGTTTAGAGAAGATCTGTTTTATCGCTTGAATGTCTTTCCTTTGGAGGTTCCACCATTGCGTGATCGCATGGAAGACCTGCCAGAGTTGGTGCGCCACTTTATTGGTCGTTTTAATGCTCAAGAAGGCACACATATCGCTGGGGCAACAGCCAAAACCATGGTCTTATTGAAAGGCTTTGATTGGCCGGGCAATGTTCGCCAACTGGAAAATGCCGTTTTCCGGGCAGTGGTTCTTTGTGAAGGCAATGAGTTAGAAGCCGAGGATTTTCCGCATGTTTCAGGTGTTACCCGCCAGATCAGTGCCGGTGCGGACGAGGAGGCCTTAGTGGTAAAGGCGCACGTTCCAGCCGTTTCTGATGGCCCGGCAGCAAGCAATGATGACCCGGTACACATTACCAACACAGCCGGCCACATAAGAGCCTTAGAGGAGATCGAGCGCGATCTGATAGAGTTTGCGATCAATGCCTATGCTGGACACATGTCTGAAATCGCTAGGCGGCTGGGAATTGGTCGTTCGACACTATATCGTAAGGTCAAAGAACACGATCTGGATCCAAAGACCGAAAAAGTGGCCAGTTAAGGGCTTAAACTGAACAGGTTTCACCTGACCATGGCGGTAGATCAGGTCTTGGAGTTAGCACTAACTCCACATCGCCAAACAATTCGGCTGCTTCGCGCCATAAAGCTTGTTGCTGTTTCAAATTGGTTGCAGCTTGTAATGCTCGCAATTTATCTATGGCATCAGCCGACATGCCGCGAAAAATACAAGCTAGGTCTTGCGGGCCATTAGTGTCGTCGATTTTAGTTGCTGTACTTACCGCAAGTTTTGCAAAGCGATCAAAACCTTGCTTAATATCTTGGTTTATTTCAAGAATATCGGTTGCAGCACCAGATACTTGTGCGGCATTTGCTTGGCTAATATTTTGTAATTGCTGTGCTAGCGACCTAAATTCAGAATATTCATTTATACCAGGGGTTAGAGTTTCAGTTGCTTCTTTAATTGGTTTTTCTGTTTCTTTTGATTGAGTTAGTGAAAACACAAAAAAAGCAACAAATAACAAAATAACGCCAATGAAAAAAGTTTTGTTCATAAATACCACCTGTTAAAATACCTTTTGGCTTGATCCTTTGCCACACTTGCGGTTGATAAGGGTTATGAATGAATATGACACATTGCACGAGCTTGCAAATGCTGCAAAGCGGATCAATGCTACCAGCATAAAAGAATTGTTTGTAACGAACAGCGAACGATTGCAGGAGTTTACTGTTTCCTTGCGCGGCATGCATGTTGATTTCTCGCGTCAAAAGCTTGATAGCGAAACGCTTGGCTTATTGCTGAATTATGCCGAACAAAGAAAAGTTGCAAAATTCCTTGCGCAAATGGCAGAAGGAGAAGTTGTCAACATCTCTGAAAACCTGCCGGCAGGTCACATAAAAACCCGCCAACAAAACAATAAATCGGCAGAACCTATCCGGCAATTTGTCGAAAACTTACATAAAGGGATTATAACCGGCTCTGACGGGCGTAGGATATCACACATTGTTCACATTGGTATTGGCGGCTCTGAACTTGGCCCGCGCTTGGTATATGATGCATTAAAGCGATCCAGAGGATCTGCTATTAAAGTACGCTTTGTAGCTAATGTTGATGCCGCTTGTATCAATGATGCATTAAGTGGTCTTGACCCGGCTTCGACATTGGTATTCGTGGTTTCAAAGTCTTTTTCCACCGCAGAGACTATCAGTAATGCAAAAATTGCCCGTGATTGGTTAAATCAACATTTGGGTGATAACGCCTCTAGCAAGCAGATGTACGCTATTACGGCAAATGCTGAAAAGGCCGGTGATTTTGGCATCAAAGCTAAAAACATTTTTGCGTTTGAAAACCACATTGGTGGTCGTTTTTCATTATGGTCATCGGTTGGTCTTTCACTGGCGGCATCATTGGGAAATGATAATTGGCAACAATTACTTGCCGGCGCTAGAGCTATGGATCAGCATTTACTGCAAACGCCTATCTCCCGTAATTTACCGATATTATCAGCGTTGATTTCGTTTTGGAATTTGAACTTTCTTAAAACTCCAGCGCGGGCAATAGTGCCTTATGCACAGCGCCTGTCATTGTTGCCGTTATGGTTGCAGCAGTTAATTATGGAATCAAATGGTAAAAGCGTCACCAGCACCGGTAAACCAGCGGATTTGCTGGCAGCTCCTGTTGTTTTTGGTGATGCTGGAACCAATGCTCAACATGCTTTTTTCCAAGCCCTGCACCAAGCACCAAACCCTGTTCCGGTGGATTTTATTGGTGTGATCAAAGATGCCGAGAACCACCCGGGGCAAAGCAAAGCCCTGCTGGCTAATTTGCTAGCGCAATCAATTGCCCTGATGTGCGGCAAAAACGATCAGCAAAATCCGCAAACAAATTTTTCCGGAGACCGGCCTTCAACAACAATTCTTCTTGATGAACTAACACCGTTTAACCTTGGTGGTTTATTGGCATTTTACGAACATGAGACTGTTGTTTTGGCTCATCTTTGTCGGATAAACCCGTTTGATCAATGGGGGGTTGAGCTGGGCAAAGAGCTGGCGGTTCAAATGCAAAATCGCTTAGATGGTGCAGTAACTCCTAAATATGATTTAGCCACCGAAGCTATGTTAAAATACATAAATAAAAGGCATGACCAATAATGTCCAAAGTAAAGAAGCAAAAAACATTTCGCCCCAAGGCTCGTAAGGTCAAAGGGTTTGAAGATCGTCACGGTAAATTATTGCGCTCTGAAAATTCTTTGATCAAAGCTGCTAGCGATATTTTTGACGCGCACGGGTTTGAGCCATTAAGCACACCGGCATTTGAATATGCTGATGCTTTAGGCAAGTTCCTGCCCGATGAAGAACGCCCCAATGCTGGAGTGTTTGCTATTGAAGACGATGACAAGCAATGGCTGGCTTTGCGTTATGACCACACCGCACCTTTGGCAAGGTTCGTTGCCCAAAACTATGATGGCTTGGCTAAACCATTTCGAAGATTTTCAGCCGGGCCAGTTTGGCGCAATGAAAAACCTGGACCCGGCAGGTTTCGCGAATTTATCCAAGTAGACGCTGATACTGTTGGTACCAAAAGCCCGGCTGCTGATGCTGAAATGATCATGTTAGCGGCCAAGGTCATGCAAGGCATTGGCTTAACGTCTGATGAGTTTGTCGTTCACATAAATGACCGGCGCTTACTTGATGTMTTGYTGGCTGATCTTGGCGTACCGGACACAAATGAGGGYTTGTTGCAAAAAGGTATCGTSGTTCGGGCAATCGACAAACTAGATCGCTTRGGCGAGCGCGGGGTYGAGTTATTACTYGGCGATGGCCGCAAAGACGATAGTGGTGATTTTACCAAGGGCGCYGGCTTARRWGCTGCTGCAATTGCAAAAGTATTAGCCTTTACCAGRTCAGGRCAACAAGATCGCAATAACACCTTGYYGGCAATTGAAAAACTRCTTGGYAATAGCGAWCTMGCAAAACAGGCGTTAAATGATCTTAACATGATCAAYGATCTGGTAACTGCTGCTGGCTGGRATGAGGRTTGCGTGTTTTTTGAGCCGTCAATAGTTCGMGGGYTGGGRTATTATACCGGGCCGGTATTTGAGGCCAATATCAATTTACAAGCCAAAGACGCCAAAGGTCGGCCAATGAACTTTGGCTCGGTTGGTGGCGGTGGTCGTTATGATGGTTTGGTGGCGCGTTTCAAAGGCATAGAGGTTCCAGCCACCGGCTTTTCATTCGGGGTTTCTAGGTTTGCGGCACTAATGTCATCGCTTGATCGCCTGGGTGATCAAAATATTGCGCCTGTGGTAATATTGGCATTAGAGACGGATCAAATGGCTAGCTATTTTGCAATGGCCGAAGAGCTGCGATCCGCCAATATCCGCGCCGAAGTTTATATGGGTACTTCTGGTATGAAAGCGCAAATGAAATATGCCGATAAACGCGGCGCACCGGCAGTAGTTATCGTTGGCGAGGACGAGAGAGCAGCTGGAACTATTACGGTAAAAAACTTAAAGCTTGGCTCGCAACTTTCCGAACAAATTACTGATAATGTTCAGTGGCGAAAAGCAAATGCCGCCCAAAACACCGACAAAAGATCAAAGCTGGTAAACCTCGTACAACAAGCTCTGGCCTGTTAAGTACCGCCAAAAACTCAATACTTAAATATGGCCATTAAAATGGTAATTTCATGCCTGGTGGCATCATTCCCGCAAGAGGCCCTGCGGCATCGGCCATTTGTTGTCCGGCCACCCGATCTACTTTGCGTTTGGCATCATTTACAGCGGCAACAATTAAGTCTTCTAACACCTCTACCTCAGATGGCACCAGAAATGTCGGCTCAATTTTTACTGCTTTAGCCTGCCCTTTGCCATTTAACGTTACGCAAACCATTCCACCTGCTGACTCGCCAACCACTTCTATTTCTGCAAGTTTTTCTTGCGCTTTAGCCAAGTTTTCTTGCATTTCCTT
Organism: Robiginitomaculum sp.; assembly: GCA_002733735.2. Classification (GTDB taxonomy): domain Bacteria; phylum Pseudomonadota; class Alphaproteobacteria; order Caulobacterales; family Maricaulaceae; genus Robiginitomaculum_B. Next base: position 6,967 of record NVWT02000016.1, read on the forward strand.
GGCCTGTTTCATCAGTCCGCTAATATCTTTCATCGGTTTTTCCTTAATTTTCTGGATCTAATACCCGTATTATTTTTGCTTGCGGAAATGCTGCCAAAACCCCTTGTATATTTTGATCTGCCAGAACATTTTCCATATCTTGCTTTTTATCCTGACCTCTAACTTGCTGAACAGTGTCTTCCCCTTGCCCATTCTTATCAGAGCTAATTAACCAACTTATTCCGGTAATTGTTTGTAATTGTTGTGACAATTCCGTCGCCAAATTATCCGGTGCGCCAGTTTGCGGCGCAAAGCTAATTGCTCCTGGTTGGTAGCTAATCAAACGAACATAACTTTCAAGTTGGTTTAAAACCGGCAGTTCGCGCTTTTCTTCCAATAATTGCAATAATTGCGCAAATGTTTGTGGTGCTTTTGGCTGTGCTTGTTGCTTTGTTTCTAAAACAGGTTGTTGTTCATGAACGCTTTGCGTTGCTATTGCCAAGTTCCCAACGGCCTTGGGCGCAGAACCGCCTTTTTGCGGTGCACTTGTAACAGGGCTTGTTGTTGTGGATTTGTTATTCGAAGTATTATTACGTAACTGACGCGCCGCATCTTCCGGAGACGGCAGATCAGCTGCCACACAAAGCCGGATCAATGCCATTTCAAGTGCCGCCAACGGGTCTGGGGCAAGCCGTATTTCGCCAGAAGCTTTTAACAACATTTGCCAGCTTCTAGTTAATTGACCCATCGACAAAATGCCGGCCAGCTCGCGCACCAGATCCGCTGCCGAGCCATATTCCGATAAGTCAGCTGCTGCATCTAATGCTTTTGCTCTGGTGATTTGATGGCAGTGATCCAATAAATCGGTGGTGATCACCACCGGATCAGCACCCATTTCGTATTGCTCGCGCAATTCGGTAAGTGCGCCAGAGACATCAGCGCGCATAACCAATGCAAATAAATCAAGCACCCGGCCACGATCTGCCAAACCCAGCATTAGCCGAATGTCTTCGGCGGCAATTTCTGTATCTGAAGATTGAACCAAAGCTTGATCAAGAATTGACAAAGCATCACGAACCGAACCCTCGGAGGCTCTGGCTATTAAGTTTAAGCCGGCTTTGTTTACCTTATAGCCCTCTATTTTAGCAATTCGCTGTAAGTGACTAACCATTTCTTCGGCTCCAACACGAGCTAAATCAAATCTTTGGCAGCGCGATAATATCGTCACCGGAACTTTGCGAATTTCAGTGGTGGCCAAAATAAAGATTGCGTGCGGCGGCGGTTCTTCAAGGGTTTTAAGCAAGGCATTAAACGCCGGCTTTGAAAGCATATGCACTTCGTCAATAATATAAACTTTATAACGCGCCGAAACCGGGGCGTAGCGCACCCCATCAAGAATTTCCCGTATATCAGCAATTCCGGTATGTGATGCCGCGTCCATCTCCATCACATCCATGTGCCTTGAGGCGGTAATTTGCTGGCAATGCACCCCCGGTGGATCAAGGTTCATCGCTGGTTTGTCAATAGTGTCGCTTTGATAATTAAGCGCCCTAGCCAGTAATCGCGCAGTCGTTGTTTTACCAACACCGCGCACTCCGGTTAGCATAAACGCATGGGCAATTCGACCAGCGGCAAACGCATTGGTTAAAGTATGCACCATCGGTTGTTGGCCAATAAGGTCACTAAAATTCGAGGGACGGTATTTGCGTGCTAAAACTTGGTAAGTAGCAATTGTTTCTTTTGTCACTGTTTTGCCAATGCCGGTTTGCCCATCAGCAAACATGCTGTCCTGATCGGGGTTTTCCGGCTCGGTAGTTTCTTTGGTTTCTGTGGTTTCTTCAATATCAGATTCGCTCATACACTGAAAATGCCGCGAACCAACAAAAAGAGCAAGTAGAGACTGAACGGCGACCCAAGAAAAACTCGTTGCGGCTGCTTCCTTCCGGACCTGACCGGGTTGGCGAGGGTCTCGCCCGCCGCCAGTCTCTGGAGCCTATATAGACATTGCCGCGCACTATTGAAAGATAAACTTGTTAGAAATTTCACATTAAAATGTAATTTCAATCGTGCTGGTTTTGTCTGCTATTGCTAATATTTGTCGCAAATCATCTTCTGATACCGCTAAACACCCTCGGGTTGGCGAATAATCTGCTCTTGCCAAATGCAAAAAAACAGCACTACCCAAACCCAAAACCGGCGGATTATCATTGTGACCTAACACCACCAACAGGTCATACACATGGTCTTTACGATATAGCTCTTCACAAGAAGCCTTATATGGCAAAGAAACCGGGCGATTATATGCTGGATCACCCGGATCATCACACCAACCGTCATCTTCGTTTATTTGCCGACAGGTTAGGTTTGTTTGCGGACTTAAAAGCCGATCTTTACGATACAAAACTCGCCTAAAACTGTAAATTCCGGTTGGAGTTGCTCTATCGCCCTCGCATTTTGCCTCTTGTTCTATCAATCTTCCACTACCAATGGCAACACGACAGTTTTCGTTGCTCCACAGCAATTTATCTTTTTGTAAAATAAACCTCATTTAATCACATTACCGTGTTCTGATACAAAAGCTAACTTGCAAGATAGGACGCTTAATCGCATATTGTCTTTATGAACACGAAAAAAATAATCCTGGTCATTGATGATGATGATGATCTTCGAGAAACTCTGTGCGAGCAATTTGACTTGCACGATGAGTTTACAACTATTTCCGCAAGTACTGCCGGCGATGGTGTCGCATTAGCCAAATCAGAGCGGGTCGATGTTATCCTGCTTGATGTTGATCTTCCTGATATGGATGGGCGCGAGGCCTGCAAAGTGTTGCGAAAATCTGGTGTTGCAATACCGATCTTAATGCTAACTGGCGCAAAAACCGATGCCGACCAAGTATTGGGGCTTGATGCTGGTGCTAATGATTATGTTCTAAAGCCGTTTAAATTCAATGTCTTACTGGCAAGAATTCGGGCGCATTTACGCTCGCACGAGCAAAGTGAAGAAGCGGTATTTACTGTTGGTCCATATACGTTTCGCCCGAGCATGAAGCAATTACTAACCAAAGATGATCGAAAAATCAGGCTTACTGAAAAAGAAACCGGAATTTTGAAATACCTTTATCGGGCTGGTGGCAAGCCGGTATTACGGGACGAATTATTGCACGAGGTTTGGGGTTATAATGCCAATGTTACCACCCACACGCTGGAAACTCATATTTATCGCCTACGACAAAAAATTGAAACTGATCCCGGTGAAGCACGGATTTTATTGACCGAATCAGGTGGCTATCGTTTACCGCGATAAGTTTGCTACCTCTCTGATTCTGACGTTTTTTGGTTGTTACCCCTGACCAAGTTTTTTCTTGGCTCTGCCCTTGCAGAGCTAGAACTTTTGTCCTCCCACCTTTATGGGGCCAGAACTTTTGTCCTCCACCTTTATGGGGGAGGTGGGCGCGAAGCGTTCGGAGGGGGTGCTAAAGCAAAAACTTGCTTGTCTACAGCAAAAATGATTGCTGGCTTTTCCAGCATTAGTTTCGCAGCAAGCGCAAAGGGTAATTGTGGAAACCTCCAACTCTTTTTGCACCCCCTCCGCCCCTACGGGGCACCTCCCCCATAAAGGTGGAGGAAAATAAGAGTCCTTAAGCAGCGAAGCGGTAGGCCATTAAAGAGTCCGCAATGACAAAAGTGGCTAAGGTCAAACCCAAGGGTGAATAAGGGTCGCGCTTGCAATGCTGCTTGATACTTAATTAGCAATCATTGCCAAAGAGGTTACTTTGAGGGAGGGTTAACTAACAAACAATTAGCACTTAATTGCACTTGTTCCCCCTTGAGATACGGGGATAAGCTTCAACCATGCTCGCCCTGTTCTCGATTGCTATAATGGTGTTGCAAATGGCTCGTAGCAGCCTGTTTGCGGCTCTTTGACATGGTGAATACGTAAACAATCCAATGAAACATGGGTTTTACTGAAAATTGCAACGGAGCTGGTAATAGCTGCAACCCCTTTATTGCTGAACCTTTTTGCAATCTTTCCACTGGGAAATATTGCAAAACTAGCAGGTGCTTTTTATTTGCGCAGTAAAACGTACAAATTCGTGGCTAAATTTTTTGTTTAACCATTTTCTGGCTGGTAAAACTCTAATGTAATTGGCGCGTGATCAGATGGCCTCTCCCAAGAGCGGCAATCGTTATGTACTGTAAATTTTGGATTTTTGCTTAGCGTAGCCAATGATGGTGACAACCAGATATGATCTAAGCGCCGACCACGGTTGTTTTTTGTCCAGTCTTTCGATCGGTAACTCCACCATGTAAATAACGGTTCGGTTTCTGGAACACAGACTCTGGCCATATCAACAAAGTCAAAACTGTTTTTAACCGCATTTAGCGCATCAACCTCTATTGGTGTATGACTAACCACCCGCAATAACTGCTTATGTGACCAAACATCAAACTCTCCGGGCGCGATGTTTAGGTCACCAACCAACACCTCCAAAGCATTGTCTTGATCGCCTCTGGCAGTAAAATGTTGTTGTAAATTGTTTAAATACTCTAATTTATGGGCAAACTTCGGGTTGATTTTTACATCAGGCTCGTCACCGCCAGCAGGAATATATAAGTTCAACAAAGTAAAGCCTGCCACTTTAACCGATTGTACCCTAGCTTCACCGCGAGGGCAAAAATCAGGAATGCACTCCTCACTAAGCGGCCATTTAGAAACGATTGCCACACCATGCATGCCCTTTTGGCCGCTTATTGCTTGGTGTGGGTACCCGGCTTTGGCAAAAGCTTTGGCCGGAAACTGTTCGGCCAAGCACTTTATTTCCTGCAAACACAATATATCTGGGTTAGTTTCTTGTAAGAACTTTTCTATTTGCGGCAAGCGTAACCGTACCGAATTTACGTTCCAAGAAGTCAATTTTATCATTTTATACTCAATATATACTCCATCGACCCAAAAAGTGGGTACCGGTTTTTGGTTAAGTTGATGGATCCAGAAGAAAAAGTATACTAAAAATAGAGTTTAGTTCGGTATTTTTAGTATACGTTATAACTGGAACCGATAATTCCAACCGGCCAACGACCACGGTTAAATAGTGACCATCGCAAAATAAACGGGTGATCAGGGTCATCAATATCAGTATTAGAAAGAATAGCCAATGTCATGCAATGAGCAGACTGTGCCACATGACCTATAATACAATTTATTGTCGCCTCATTAGCCTGTGAGTTGTGTGAAAATGTTTCTTCGGCAGTATCTTTGGCAATCTGCGAAATTTCACTGGCCACAAGCTGTAACAAGGCCGCCGCGCCTTCTTCACTGGTGTTCAATAGTGCTTGCCCATGTAGGCTAGCCCGCAACTGCTCTTCACACAGCCAAGCCTCTGGGTCGTAATCATTTGCCTCAGCCGCACCGACCGCCTCTGACAAATGTAACAACCGGGCTGGAAACACATGGGAAAAGCCTAGATTTTGAGCATAAAGAGTAGCTAATTCACGATCATTATCATCTAGCTTCGTGCCAATACGAGAAAAAAGCGGCGTTGCCGAAAGACTGTCGGCAAAAGCTTTCGCTCGCAACAAATGTGGTACTTCATCAAGCAAAGAAGAATATTCATTATCCATATCCACACCAATACCGGCTTCAGCTCAACTGTCTACCCATGTTTTTATACAAAACACCGACCTTTGTTTTGCTGTAGGTCTTTTGCCGCAAGAACAACAACGCCCGGTCGCAAGGGGAAACGACCGGGCGGGTTTATTCAAGTCAGCGCAATCTTCAGCGGGGGGGATGCTTGGCGCTAACTCTACTGTCTCTAAAAAAGCACAAAAAAATAAAATAATCAAATGAACTTATTGTTACTTCTTGTGAGCGATATATTTACCACAAGCAAACTAGCGTCTTCGGCCGCCACGTCGGCGGTCTTGTTCGCGAATAACAAATAATGAAGAAGCCAGTTTTTCGCCCTCAACCGTATCGGTCARAATAAAATCAACYTCGCCATCATARGCATTTTCCCACGTCCAGCCAATTAAGGCCAAGTTTGGTTCAGCAAAAACCAAAGTAAACTCGCCGTCCATTTCACCATCAAGGTCGCGTATAGTTACTCTGGTTTGTTCGGGAAGCTTTTGTATTCCCACCAGCTCAACACCCTTAGATAGGTCAAACCTCCTGGAAAGCAAAAATTTATAAGGAGTCCATGAAATACGTATCTGGTCTATCGTCTCAAGCTCTTTGTCGATCTGCGCAATATTAGTTCCATCAGCAACAATCAAAAGCGGGCTGTTTTCATACTCAATGCGTAATTTYCCCGGCCTTCTCCAGTAAAAGTTTCCGGTTTCCATTGATCCATTTACTGCCGTTTGCACAAAATTGCCCTTAATCGTTCGTATAGAGCGAACAAACTTRTTTAGGCGCTTTATCTCGGCCTTGATGTCTACCGGCATAGCCTCGACGACAATAGGCTCTGGTACAGGTTCTGTTGATATAGGCTCAGGTGCTACAGGCTCAGACGCTACAGGGTCTGTTAATACAGGCTCTGGCAAAGGCTCTATTAATACAGGGTCTGATATAGATTCTGGTATAGATTCTGAAGATACAGGCTCAGCAGCAATGGGGTCAGCCAGCGCAACTCCACCTATGTTAAATGCCGGTAGAACAAATATTGCCACAAATGCTAAACTAATAAATTTTGTTTTCATCTTGATATATCCTGTTTCTGCACAAGGATTACCCCAGACAATGGTCAATAATAAGGCGCAAGCATTCAGCTGTCATTCAGAATTTTACATCTCATCATGTTCTGGGAGCAGTATTTCGCGCTTACCGGCATGATTGGCCGCACCGACGACACCTTCATCTTCAAGACGCTCAATCAATGTTGCTGCCCGGTTGTAGCCTATTTGCAAACGGCGCTGTAAATAAGATGTAGAAGCTTTGCGGTCTCTGGCAATGATCGCCACGGCCTTGTCGTACAGGTCATCGCCACTTGGTTTGTCACCAAAACCAGAGCCAATTTCAACACTTGATTCTTCTGTGGTAATTTCTTCGAGATATACCGGTGCGCCTTGTTGTTTTAAGTATGAAGTAACAGCCTCGACCTCTTTGTCGGAAACAAACGGCCCATGTAAACGACGAACCCTGCCGCCACCAGCCATATACAACATATCACCCATACCAAGTAATTGTTCTGCTCCTTGGTCTCCCAAAATCGTTCTACTATCTATTTTAGAGCTAACCTGAAAACTAATACGAGTAGGAAAATTAGCCTTGATTGTACCGGTAATTACATCAACCGATGGCCTTTGTGTGGCCATAACAACGTGTATGCCCGCAGCTCTGGCCATTTGCGCCAAGCGCTGTACTGCACCCTCAATGTCTTTGCCGGCGACCATCATCAGATCAGCCATTTCGTCAATTACAACTACAATAAATGGCAGGTGCTCCAACTCCAACTCTTCGGTTTCATATATTGGTTTGCCGCTTTCACGGTCATAGCCGGTTTGAACAGTACGCTGGGCTTTTTTGCCTTTTTTAACCGCCTGCGCAGCCATGGCGTTATAACCACCAACATTACGAACGCCGACTTTTGACATTTTCTTATAGCGGCGCTCCATTTCCCTTACCGCCCAGCGCAAAGCCGAAACCGCCTTCTTGGGGTCTGTCACCACCGGTGACAACAGATGTGGAATACCGTCATAAATCGACAGCTCAAGCATTTTGGGGTCAATCATAATAAAACGACATTGATCCGGCCCATAGCGGTACAATAAAGACAGGATCATCGCATTAATCCCGACAGACTTGCCAGAGCCGGTGGTTCCAGCAACTAACATGTGAGGCATTCTAGCAAGATCAGCAATATAAGGCTCGCCAGAAATGCTTTCGCCCAACGCCAACGGTAATAGGGCTTTGGATTTTTCAAACTGTACCGAAGACAGGGTGTCACGCAAAAAGACCGTTTCTCGTAATGAGTTCGGCAGCTCTATACCAATTACATTGCGCCCCGGTATTACTGCCACCCGACAAGCAATTGCACTCATCGAGCGGGCAATATCATCAGAAAGAGAAATAACCCGCGATGACTTTAATCCGGGTGCCGGCTCAAGTTCATACAACGTAACTACCGGCCCTGGTTGCACATGAACAATTTGACCCTTTATGCCAAAATCCATCAACACAGTTTCCAGTAATTCAGCATTTTGTCGCAAACTGACCTCGTCTACTAATTGTGTTCTAACCTTTGGTTCAGCCAGTAATTCAAGGTGCGGAAGTTCAAAATCAACCCCAGCCACAAATGGCATTTTAAGTTGTTTTTCACGCTCTGCTCGTGTGCCAGCTCTGGCTCGAGCCGCCGGCGCAACCTTAGTTTTGGTTTTTCGTCGTTTTGGTTTATCTGTTGCTTTTTTTGTTGTTGTTGGTTTGGATTGTTTTTTACCAAACCCTCTTACTAGAAACATAGTTTTTTGAACAAACTCATAAGCGGCATCAATTATCCTAGCCGCGTCTGATCGTTGTAAAGAAAAAGCCCAAATAAAACCGATAACCGCCAGAATAAAGCAAAGAACGCCCAACGCAGCGCCGCCAAAAGGCCCACCTAAGAAACTTTGAATGGGCAAGAAAACCATATCACCAAACAAGCCGCCAAGGCCGCTAGAAAACGGCCACGCAACCGGAACCGGCAAAGACGATGCAGCAATAGAAAACAACAAAGACGAACCCAGTGCCACAAAAACCTGTCCCCGAGAATACATTTTGAACCGTAGCGGCCGTAATAAATATGCAGCGCCCCACACCAAAAAACTCAAAGCAAGGCCGTAACCGCCCCAACCAACCAGCTGCAATCCCAGATCAGAAATGTGCGAGCCAACAGAGCCGAAAATATTTGTTGCCACCTGTGATGATGCTGTGTTCCAAGATGGGTCAAGCTCGGCGTGGTCAAGAAATGAGCCAAACAAAAACACACCCACAGCAAACAACAATACCCCGACAACTCGCCGCCGTATTGTACGCGGAACAAACTGCATCAAACTAAAGCCGTTTGGATTAGTAAAAGTAGTGTTGTCTGTCATGGGAACCATTTATTGCGATGATTGACCTTTCAAACTAACAGCAAGTGGTAAAGTTTGATTAATTTTTTAATGAGAATTTTAACAAAATTGTCACGGATGAAACCAATGTCTGTATTCTGGGGCTGGTATTTTCTTCTCTTCAGTTTACTTTGGTCAAATGGTAAAGAAAATTTCTAAGTTTGATGTATTGATCAATGGCGGTGGTCTGGTTGGCCTAACCACGGCTTTAGCTTTACAAAGCGGTGGCCTACAGGTGGCTGTCATCGACCCCCTACCGTTTGAAACCCAGCTTACGCCAGAATTTGATGGCAGGTCATCAGCCATTTCATTCGCCAATATGCGAATGCTTGAAGCGTTAGGTGTAAAGGCCCGTTTGCAAAAAAACATTAACCCTATCAATGAAATACTAGTCAGCGATGGCCGCGCAGATGATGGCTTGCGAGCTGGCGGCCCAGGACCAATGTTATTACACTTTGATCGCGATGAGCTTGATGGCGTTGGTGCTGGCGAGCCATTGGGCTGGATGGTAGAAAACCGTTATATGCGGCTGGCCTTATTAGCGGAGTGTCGTGACCAGCAAGGAATTACCCTGTTCGACAAAACAACAATATCTGATTACCAGTTTGACGGCCAAAATTGGCAAATCATCCTCAAAAATCAGCGACAAATCGTCACACCATTACTGGTTGGCGCTGAGGGCAGGAACTCTCCTTTGCGTGAAAGCGCAGCCATACGCACCCACAAATGGGGTTATAATCAATGGGGAGTGGTGGCAACCATTGAGCACGAAAAGCCACATGAAGGAATTGCTCACGAGTACTTCTTGCCAACCGGCCCGTTTGCTATTTTGCCGTTAAGCGGCAATCGTAGTTCTTTAGTTTGGACAGAAAAACCAGACTCTGCACAGTTCTTGCAATCCTGTGACCCTGTGTTTTTCCAAGCAGAGCTAGAGCGTAGATTTGGCTCGTTTTTAGGTAAACTAACTCCAAGTGGCCCCAGATGGGCATACCCGCTTACTTTAATGTTGGTTGAAAAATATACCGCTGAAGGATTGGTTTTAGTCGGAGATGCTGCCCACGGCATGCACCCAATTGCCGGACAAGGGTTTAATGCCGGCATTCGAGATGCTGCCGTTTTAGCAGATGTATTGTCTCAAACCCTACGCAATGGCCTTAGTGTTAACGACACAACCGCATTAAAATCGTATGAGCAAAGACGACGTTTTGATAATACCTCCCTATTGGCAGCAACTGATATCTTTGTTCGAGTGTTTTCCAATGACATTGCTCCAATACGACACTTACGAGGCCTTGGAATGGGCGTTGTCGATGCAATTGGTCCGTTACGAAAATTCTTCGCCAAAGAAGCCGGTGGTGGAATTGGTCCCTTACCAAACCTGCTTCGTGGTGAACTACCCTAATTTTCTAGCTTCATTTTCAAGCATTATCGGCACACCGTCACGGATCGGGTAAACCAACTTAGCTTTTTTAGACAATAATTCCTGAGCCTTTTTATCATAAACCAGTGGGCCATGGGTAATTGGACAAACCAAAAGATCAAGCATCTTTGGGTCTGGCTCACGGGGAATTGGTGTTTCATTATTCATTTTTGATTTTTACGTTTCTTTTAATTAAATAACAAGGATGAAAGCCGCCGTCTGCCCTTAGCAGTAATTTCAGAGCCAGATCCTGCTGCTTCAAACAGCTTTAACAACATTTTACGAGCTTGTTGGTCATTCCAATTTAGATCTGTTTCCAAAATAACAAATAACTCATCCATTGCCTGATCCATCTTGCCAAGACCGGACAAGCCCTCAGCCAAAGCAAATCTGGCATCAAAGTCATTTGGGTTGTTTTTTACCGCCGCAAACAATGGCTGCATCTCATCATTAGATGGCGCGCCTTCCGCTAATTCAATAGCATTGCTCGCACCAACAATAGCTACATGTTGCAAATTTTCTTCGGTCACTGATTGTAGTATATTTCTAGCACCCAGAACATCATCATTAGCCAAATAAACCCGGATCATTCCAGATATTGCTTCAGGGGCGTCTTCTTTTAGAGCAATCGCGGCTGCGTAATCCTGTGCCGCACCACCCAAATCGCCAAGCTCAAAGCTCTTATTTGCCCGCTCAACCAGATCAGCAACCTCTTTGTCTACGTCCATCTCGCCAGTTAATTTATCTATAAACTCTTGTAATTGACTTTCTGGCAAGGAACCGGAAAACCCGTCCACTGGCTGACCGTCTTTGAACGCAAACACCGCCGGGATTGAGCGCACTTGTAATTGTCCAGATATGGCCGGGTTTTCATCAACATTGATTTTGACCATTTTAACTTTGCCACCAGCACGCTTTACCAGCTTTTCCAAAGCTGGCCCAAGTTGCCGACACGGCCCGCACCACGGCGCCCAAAAATCAACAATTACTGGAACCGTGCTTGATGGCTCAATCACCTCAGCCATAAAACCGGCATCAGTTCCATCAATTATTAAGTTCTGCGTTTCTGGTTGCTGTTCTGTCATATCATTTACTCTTAGCTAAGCTCTAGAAGTCCATATTACAAATGGAGTTTGTTTTAAGTTATAACAAGAGCAGCTTCACCGTCATTGCTCGTAAAATCAACCAAAACCGGATCATGGTTTGTTTTATTAGCAAACAAAATCAGGTCGGTTGAAGAAATAGCTGTTGTCGCGTTATTCTTCAAAGGATGAAAATTTACCGGATCCGTTTCCAGCAAAGCTTTGTCTAACACGAAAGTCACATTGCCTTTCGTATCATTTACCAAAGCAAATGCGGTAACAGAGCCGGGCTTCACCCCTAAAACATTTTGCATAAGCTCCGCATTTGCAAAAGACAGCCGAGCGCAACCTAAAATCTTATGTAATTGGTTTAGTTTAATTTTTGTGCTTCCCAAAGCTGATACCAGAAACAACTTACCTTTTTTATCTTTTAGGAAAAGGTTTTTACTGTGTCCTCCAGGTAGAGTTTTCTTGATGTCTTCACCATCTTCAACAGTAAATATTTCTCGGTGCTCAACAGTATTGTGAGAAATACCAAACCCATCAAGATAAGCAAAAAGCTCTTCACGAGAAATTGTCATAATTGTCCACAGACCCTAGCATCAATCAAGTTAATGTCTCTCATCTCTTGCGATAATTCAAATAATACTGATGATTGTTATTATCGCTCTTGCAAAGAGTAGCTCTTTAGGACATAACGCCCGCCTGTTCAGCCGTAAAGAACAGATGTGGTTATTTGGATGCGGGCGTAGCTCAGGGGTAGAGCGAAACCTTGCCAAGGTTTAGGTCGTGAGTTCGAATCTCATCGCCCGCTCCAAAACGCCTTAAACCATTGTTTTTATTGTATGTGGCTGAAAAGTTTAGCTTTTGCTACAGAAGCCTGCTACAATAAGAGCATGGAAATCGAAATGGCAAAAGCGCATAAGTACCTCAAAATAAGGCATCACACTTATGTGTTGAGAGTGCCTGTACCGAAAAGCATCCAAAGCATTATAGGTAAGAAAGAGATAACCCGCTCTTTAAAAACCCGAGATATTAGTGAAGCCAATTATCGGTATCCGGATGTACTTGGCAACATTCAGTCTGAATTTGCTTTGGCCAAAGCTCAAGACGAAAGTGATACCCCGGTACACTTAAACGACTTCGACCCAGTGACCACCGCCAAAACGTGGCTGGATCATCAAATGCAAACTCTCCTAAACAATGATATTCAGCAATATGATTATGATAGCTTTGGTCGCCAATATCGAAGCACTCTACGCGATGGTAAAATCATTGATCGTGTATTTGATGCTCTGGGTCGTGTGAGTATGATAAATGCACCCGGAACGGCTGATGATATTAGCTACACCTATGATAATTTTGGTCGTGCTTTAACTGTAGTCAAGGGAACAAGCACCATCACATCTGTTTACGATGCACTGGGACGTAAAACCTCGGAAACCGGAGCCAACGGCACGGTAGCCTATGAATATGATGCTGCTGGACGGGGTAGTAAAATCACCTATCCGGGATCTGGTTTGTATATCAATTACGACTATGACAATACTGGTGCGGTGACGAGGATTCGCGAGAACGGAGCAACTTCTGGCTTGGGTGTACTGGCAACATATGAATATGACAATCAAGGCCGCCGTACCAAACTAACTCGTGGTAATGGCGTGGTGACGAATACTGGCTTTGATGCTGTATCGCGCCTTACCAGCTTATCCAATGACATGGCGGGAACTGCCGATGATCAAGCCTTGACCTTTACCCATAATCCCGCCGGACAGATCGCCACTAGATTCAATAATAACGAGGCTTATAACTGGGACGGAGCTGGTATTGCGTCCGAGAACTATTCGGTTAATGGCTTGAACCAAGCAGTACAGGCCAGCTTTGGCATGATCGCTTATGATGCTCGTGGTAATATGACCAGTGCCGGAAGTCGTAGCTATGGCTATAACACCTATAATCAACTGACCTCGGTTAATGATGGCAGTCAGTCTGCAAGTATGAGCTATGATGCCTATGGTCGTCTTAGCCAAAGCAATGGCAGCATTGATAATACCAAGTTCGCGTATTCCGGTGCGCAGATGATTGCTGAGTTTAGTGGTTCTGGCTCTGTTATTGCCCGTTACGTCTATGGCCCGGGTTCTGATAATGTATTGGTGCAGTATGGTGGCTCTGGAACGTCTAATCGTAACTGGTTGATCGCCGATGTCCGGGGCAGCATTGTCGCGCTCACCGATGATACTGGCGCGGTCAGTCACATTAATAAGTATAACGAGTATGGCGTGCCAGCAGTTGGTAATATCGGTAGGTTTGGTTATACTGGCCAGATGTGGCTAAAAGAGGCAGAAGTTTATCATTACAAAGCACGTGCATATGACCCCTACATCGGGCGGTTCCTACAAACCGATCCCATCGGCTATGGTGACGGCATGAATATGTACGCATATGTCGGCGGTGATCCGATTAACTTCACTGATCCAACGGGGTTGATGACTCATCCATGCATAAATGGCTGCCCGGGAATTGTGTCAACTGGAAGACGATTGTGCCCTCCAGGAGCTTCTTGTTTTACTGGCCTTTCCGCTATTAAATACCTGCGTCGACTTAGCGCTGTCCGATTTGTCTATGATTTTTCGAACTTTATGGGTGAAGGGGCAACAAGTTTTGTTATACGGGTGTGCAGCTTTTCAAGCGCAGAAGAAGCAACAGCTTGGGATGCGTATGTTAAATCTACTGGGGTTATTAGGGAATCTGCCGCTGATGATTTTGTGACAGTAAGGGTATCCGAAGTTGAAGGTTTGTTAGATTTACCTTCTTTTGTTCGAAACCCTAGGGCAACTTCGCTATATCAGTTTACCGTTTCGCGTATCGGGAATCACTCGATAAACCGCCGTATAATCGGCACTGGTTTACATGCTGCCACAGAAAAGGGGAAATTTGGTATCTTTTTGCATCATGATGCTTGGGATGGAACATCTGGTTTAGTATTCGCTGCGTTACATGGATTAACTGAAGTGAGGGATTTGGAAAGCGGGAAGATTGGAAATATAAATGAAGAAGGGAGAACTTGGGCGAATGCTTGTGGTGCTTATTAAGTTAATTAAAAGTATTTTTTTGCGTATTGCTGTTTTACTTTTTTTATTAGCAACAGTTAGTTGTATACCGTTTGGGTATGACAATAGTATGGTGGACCCGGAAAGCGGGTCAAAACAATTGGTTGAAGCTGTCAGCATTACAGTAGATTTAACTAATGTCGCGCAAACCATAAACCGTAAATTCATACCGAAGCGTAGTGGACAATACGTAATACGTTATATTTTTACGTATAAGGATAAAACAAAGGTTCCTACTAATATTAGGTATAGTTATGGTATGCCACAAAGTTTAACAGGAACTATAGAAATATTGGATGGCAAAGAAAATACCCTAGTCAGCATGCCTTTAAAGCATGCTGGGGAAGGTTATCATGGTATTACAATAAACCTATTTGATACTTCAGAAACTGGGAAAAACGAGCTACTTATTCTTCGTGTGTCTAACTTAAAGATTGATGCAGAAGACCTCAAATATGCAAGTGAGATTGAATTTAGTTTGTTTCAGAGAAGTAATTACTTATGGGTCTGGTAATACTATTGGTTCGGATATACTGGGCAGATGTGGTTAAAAGAGGCAGAAGTTTATCACTACAAAGCACGTGCATATGATCCATATATCGGACGGTTTTTACAAACCTTGTCGATTGAAATGATAAACCTCTAAACGCTCATTTTGGCTGAGCTGACCATATAAATATACCATCGCATACCACCTTAGCAGTGCTGCACTTCAAACGTGAACCTACACCACTTGGTATCCACATATTGTATTGAGAGTAAAGCTGCTACCATTCTTCGAATGATCGGTTTTGTATCATGTTTTGTGTTGCACTTTTGATCAAAACCTGCTACATTTCTCTAGTACGGTAAGGACTTGTAGCAAGTTAGTATATTCAATAAAAACAATGCATTAGAATTCTCTTTATGGGCTCTCATCGCCCGCTCCAAAACTAAAACCTCACCCACCTAAACCCAAGGTGCCTAAAGCTTTTAATGCCAGAAAATCTTTTTCCAGCTCCAAGTATAATGATCGATGCCGACGCCTGTCCGGTTCGTGAAGAAGTATTCAAAGTTGCCAAACGACACGGCAAGGCCATTTTAGTTGTCAGCAATAGTTTTTTAAGAATACCAACTCATTCTTTGATCAAACAAGTTGTGGTTTCTGATAAATTCGATGCTGCCGATGATTATATCGCCGAAAACGCAAATGCAAAAACCATCGTCATAACCGCTGACATATTACTGGCCGAGCGGTGCTTAAAGGCCAAAGCAATTGTACTTAATTCTAATGGTAAGTTTTTCACAGCCGACAATATTGGCTCTATTGTCGCGACGCGGGCAATAATGAATGATTTACGCGCCGGAATTGGCAGTGAAAACATTGGCGGGCCAGCAGCATTTACTCCAGCGGATCGATCCAGGTTTTTACAATCCTTACATGATGCAATTGTTAGCTTGTAAGCTTTACGCCTCTCGCTCTCCAAACAAAGCCGAGCCAATTCGAACCGATGTTGCGCCAAACTGTATTGCTGTTTCAAAGTCCTTACTCATTCCCATAGAAAGTTTTGTAAGGCTTTGCTGCTTGGCTAGTTTTGCCAATAGAGCAAAGTGTAACCCGGCCTCGTCGTTTTTTGGCGGTATGCACATTAGGCCAGAAATATTTAAATCGGCTTCTTCTCTTATTTCTTTGAGAAACCCAACAAGTTCATTTGGTAAAATTCCAAACTTTTGTGGTTCTTCCCCAGTGTTCACTTGTATTAAAACCTGTGGCCATAGGTTCAGCTTTTTCATCGCCGCATTAAGCTTTTTAGCCAACTTTAAGCTATCTAGCGTTTCTATCACATCAAACAAAGCAACCGCCCGCTCCGCCTTATTGCTTTGTAAGTGACCAATAAGATGAAGCTTTAACTCCGGGTTATCCGCTCTTTTGTCTTGCCAGCGCCGCTCTGCTTCATCCACTAGGTTTTCACCATACAGCCTGTGACCCGACAACCACAGAGCATCAATACGCTCTTCGGTTTGCCTTTTTGAAACAGCAATAAGCGAAATGTTTTTTGGCTCACGGCCAACGCTTTTTGCTGCAAGCTCTATACGCTGGGAAATTTGCTTGCGTCGATCAGAAATGTAAGACAAGTTTTCTACCATGATTTGTAACCAATATACGCCGCTGGCAAACATCGCAAGCACGGTTTCAAAGCCAGGCTTTGTTAATCAGAATCGCGCATCGAAATGTCCACGCCTGTTTGTATTTACCGATCCAAAGCGTAGCCCGGACTTATTTGAGTTAGCCCAAAACTTACCAGCCCAAAGCGTGTTGGTGTACCGGCACTTTTCTGAACCCAATCGCAGAAAAATAGCTATGAAATTAAAACGCCTCTGCCATCAACAAAAAGCAAAACTGCTAATTGGCGCCGATCCTAAACTAGCGCGGATAGTTGGTGCTGATGGAGTTCATTTACCGCAAGCAATGATAAAACAATTACCGGCAATTCGAGCAAAATATCGGTTTAGCCTTATCACCTGTGCAGCTCACAACGTTTGCGTTGCCCGGCAAGCGGTTAAAAACGGTGCAATGGCTGTAATTGTTTCTTGTGTTTTTCCCTCATCAAGCACCAGCGCAAACGCTCCGTTGGAAAACTGCCGGTTCAGAAGTTTTGTTAAAAAAACAAACGCGCCGGTCATTGCCTTGGGTGGAATCAATGAAAACAATGTAAAAAAGCTAAAGACAGCGTGTCACGGAGTGGCTGTGGTTTCAGGTGCCTTTAACGCTACAACTAAAATTTAATTGAAGATTCAATTCGAACCCGCGGCTGCTCATCAATCGGGCTAACAGGTAAAATGCTATCTTGCGGAGTTGATATACGTAACTCACCCGGAGCAACAAAGCTTAATTCGCCGCCCAGTCTAAACCTTGGTGAAAACTCGTAAAACGCTCCGGCGCTCATCCGGTCTTTAGACTCTAATAATGGGTCTTGCTCGTTCATACCAACAGAAAGGCCCCATTGATTACCTGCGCGAAACTCCAGATCTGGTTTTTTAAGTCGCATAAAAGCGCCATCTTCAACCTCGGAACTGCGTAATGTAAATGAACGATACCAAGGAAGTTCAGCACTAGTAGCCGGCAGCACGTCTTTTACCGGCTCTGGCTCATTTGCCAAAGCCAGCGTGCCGGCTGCGAGCCAAATACTCGCTATTGCTAAAATTTGCCGCAACGTTTTCACGCGACAATCTCCTTAATTTTCTGCATCACCGATCTTAACTGGTTCTGTCAGTCACGAAATTAAAAACACTCTACCATAAACATATTACCAAAACCCAACAGGAATCAAAGTTTTCTTTTATTAATTATTAACAACCCGAACCTGTTAAACCGTTCTGGACTAAAACCGTTCACAATAAGTACTCTCACAATAAGCCTTCAAAYATAACACGCACCGGCTACGRRRGTGTAARTTARCCAAAGTTTAGCTTAACACCTTCCCGTARCCGGRCGCATTCGGCCCCTGTCCCCCGGTTGCCGTTGATAGTTTTCTGTACCACGACAAGTTCAGGGTCAAGCACCGGTACAGGTCATAGCCRAGACTCATTTTTAATGTTGCCTTAAGGCAACGGACARCCCTTTATAAACTCAAGAGCCTTGTGCTTCACAAGACAAATAAAGTTTTGACCGTCACCGTCATATCCTGAGCTTTCTCAAAAACATGTATCTTGACCCTAGGCATCAGAAAACAACGTGTTATAAACGACCTTGTTGAATGTATAATCATCGACCCAAAAAGCTTTAGTCCCGTGCTTGACACGGGATCAGAACCGATTTTTGGACAAGTTGGTGGATTGCAAAGAGAAAATATATTAAAAATAGGGTTTAGTTCAGTATTTTTAGTGTATTATATAATTACTTATTACACATGTCCGTTATTATTGGAGTATTGGTGAAAATGTCATCTAAGTTTGGTCTTGTTTTCCTAGTCATTACATCTTTGGCGCTAACAGCTTGCGCTCAAACCGGCCAAGCGCTCAGCAGTGTGCCAAACCCCTTTGCTGGCTCTGATAAGCCTACAGAAGTCGCGGGTATCGGAGTAAACAGTTTTTTGTGGCGCGCCTCACTTGAAACCCTTGACTTTATGCCGCTGGATTCTGCAGATCCGTATGGTGGTGTTATTATAACCGACTGGCACTCTAGTAATACTGCGCCGAATGAGCGCTTTAAAGCTACGGTTTATATTCTTGATACCCGGCTTCGTGCGGATGGAATAAAGGTTTCGATTTTTAAACAAACTAAAGACGAAAATGGAAACTGGGTCACCTCTGGCGTTGACCCGGATACAGGGATTCAAATTGAAAACTCGATTTTATCTCGTGCAAGAGAGCTTAGAATTCGCACGCTACGCTAAAACAACGCTATGCAAGCACCGCCAACTCGATCCCGACGAAAGTAACCGTCGGCCAGAACCACAGGCTGTCACATGACCCAATACCCACACCTGTCTATTGAAAAAAAATGGCAAGACGCTTGGGAAAAAAATGAATGTTTCATAGCTAAAGCACCAAAACCGGGACAAAAAAAAGCCTACGTCCTTGAAATGTTTCCTTATCCATCTGGGCGATTACATATGGGTCATGTGCGCAACTATGCCCTAGGCGATGTTGTTGCTCGATACAAACGCGCTAACGGTTATGCTGTTTTACATCCAATGGGCTGGGATGCCTTTGGTCTTCCAGCAGAAAACGCGGCGATAAAACACAATACGCAACCAAAATCGTGGACGTATAAAAACATCTCTGCAATGCGCGAACAGCTTAAATCCCTTGGGTTTTCTTTGGACTGGAGCCGGGAGTTTGCTACTTGTGACCCTGAGTATTATTCGCAGCAGCAAAAAATATTTCTTAAATTCTTTGAAAACGACCTTGTTTACCGCAAAAGCTCCCGCGTTAACTGGGATCCGGTGGAAAACTCGGTATTAGCCAACGAACAAGTTGTTGATGGGCGCGGTTGGCGATCAGGCGCTTTAGTAGAAACAAGACAGCTTAATCAATGGTTTTTTAGAATTACCAAATACTCGACAGATTTATTAGATGGCCTTTCAGAGCTAGATAACTGGCCGGAAAAAGTAAAAACAATGCAAACCAACTGGATCGGTAAATCTCACGGTGCAAAGGTTTGCTTTACAATAACAAACACCAGCCAAAAACAACAAAACATTGAAGTGTTTACTACCCGTCCAGACACTTTATTTGGCGCCAGTTTTGTAGCCCTTTCACCAGAACACCCTTTATCTTCTGAATTAGCTAAAAACAATCCAAAAATTGACGCCTTTATACGCAAATGCGCACAATTAGGCACATCGGAAGAAACCATAGAACGAGCTGAGAAATCAGGCGTTGACACCGGTCTAATCGTTACTCACCCGTTTGATAAAACCAAGACACTTCAGGTTTGGATCGCCAACTTTGTGTTGATGGGCTATGGAACAGGTGCAATTTTCGGCTGCCCAGCTGGAGATCAAAGAGATTTAGATTTTGCCAGAAAATATGACCTTGCCGTCTTACCTGTCGTGTTGCCAGAAGGGAAAAGTGCCGACCAATACCAAATTGCCAACAAAGCATGGACCGGAACAGGAACTTTATTTAATTCCGACTTTCTAAATGGTTTGAGCGTCGAAGAAGCAATTAAAGTAGCTCTTTCAAAACTTAAAGAGCTTGGTGCTGGCGAAACAACAACACAATATCGTTTACGTGATTGGGGCGCATCTCGCCAAAGATATTGGGGTTGTCCAATTCCTATTATCCACTGTCATGATTGTGGAATAGTTCCCGTTCCATTAGCAGACATTCCGGTATTGTTGCCAGATGAGGTCTCGTTCGAAACGCCAGGAAACCCCCTTGACCACCACCCAAACTGGAAACAAACTACCTGCCCAAAGTGCAAACAAAAGGCCGTTCGGGAAACCGATACACTTGATACCTTTGTTGATAGTTCATGGTATTTTGCTAGATTTTGTTCCCCACGATCCAAAGACCCTGTCGATTCAGCTCCCGCTAACGCCTGGTTGCCGGTTGATCAATATATTGGTGGCGTAGAACACGCAGTTATGCACCTTTTATATGCTAGGTTTTTTACTAGGGCGTTAAAAGACTGTGGGTTGCTTGATATAAAAGCCGATGAGCCGTTTGATGGGCTATTTACCCAAGGAATGGTTACCCACGAAACCTATAAAGACTCAAGCGGTAATTGGGTGGAGCCTGTAAACGTGCTTCGCTCCGACACAGGATTAACAACCAAAGCCGGCAAACCTGTTACAGTCGGTGCAATTGAGAAAATGTCTAAGTCAAAATTAAACACCGTTGATCCTGCGGTAATTATTGAGAAATATGGCGCTGACGTTGCCAGGTGGTTCGTTTTATCTGATTCTCCACCTGATAGAGATGTTCAGTGGACAGAATCTGGACTAGAGGGCGCCGCTCGCTTTGTATCACGGGTTTGGGCTGAAGTGTTGCGCGTTTCCAAAGAGCCTGTTTTTCCAGAACAAGAAACAACAGATCTCTCAAAGAACCTTATAAAAACAACACATAAAACCATTAAACTTATTTCACAAGACATAGAGGATCTTGGGTTTAACAGAGCGGTTGCTAGATTATATTCTTTGTTAAATGATATTAAAAAAGCTACCGACAACGATCCTGAACAAATTGCTGCCCGGCGGTTTGCAACGGAGTCTTTGGTTTTATTATTAGCGCCGTTTGCTCCGCATTTGGCCGAAAGTTGTTGGGAGGCTCTTGGTTGCAAACAATTAGTTGCTATGACAAAATGGCCAGAGTTCGATGAAAAATGGCTAGAAGAAAAAACCTTAATAATTCCCGTTCAGATTAATGGTAAAAGACGAAGTCAGCTGTCTGTAGCTTTCGGGCTTGATAAAGCTGTGTTACAAGAACATGCTTTAAAGGATCCGGACATAATTAAGTCTTTGTCCGGCCTTAAAATAGTAAAAGTGATTGTTGTTCCTGATCGAATTATAAATATTGTGGCGAAGTAATATGAAAAGATTTTTATTACCGTTTTTTTTGTTTTTTTTATTCATGCTTGTGTCTTGTATTGGTTTTACGCCGATTTATTCTGAAAAAAGTGCCGCCCGCATTGCTTTTAGCGAGGTTCAAATAAGCCCCATATCAGGGCGGGAAGGCTTTGTTTTTACGCAAGAGGTTTTAGAGCGAGGGGGCATAACCAGCGGTGAAAGCGGAAAATACCAATTACAGGTGAAGTTAACGCCCGCTAGGCGTGGTTTTGGTATTCAAGTTGATAATGTTGCAACTAGGTTTCAGGTGCAAATGACAGCAAACTGGAGCCTGCTTGATGAGAACGGGAAAACCTTGACCCAAAAAACCTCTACTGGCACCACCTCTTTTGATTCTGGTAGTAACCCGTACGCTTCGCAAGTAGCTGAAACTGATGCTGAAAATCGCGCCATTTCCATTCTTGCAGATACGATTATAGACCAACTTGGGCATTATTTTTTAAGTGCTGACAAAAACAAGTGAAGTTTAATTCGGCAGGTTTTGGAAGATTTATAAATAAACCAGACCCTTCTGTTTTTATAATTCTTGTTTACGGAGTTGATAGCGGCCAAGTATCTGAAAGAGTTGCTGAAGTTAAACAAGCATGGCTGAACGGGCTAGAAGATGACTTCTCTACAACTATATTTACAACCGGTCAGCTAGCTAAAGACAATTGTAGCCTTGTTGATGAAATGTCCGCCTACACATTAACCGGCGGATCAAGAGTAATTCATCTAAAGCAGCCAGATATCAGTGACAATAAAGCCGTCATTTCCGCGTTTAAGGCTTTTTCAAAAAACTCGCCTCCGGTGGCAAAACTGGTAATTGAAGCAGGCACACTACCGCCAACAAACACACTTAGAAAAACTATTGAGGCGACTAACTCAGGCGCAGCCAGCATGGCTTGTTACCCGGACAGCCCGCAAGAGATAATAAAGAAATGTAAACAAGCCCTTTCTGACGCTGGGCACTCCATTGAACCAGAAGCTTTAGATTTTCTTGTTGCCTCTATTCCTCCTGATCGAAGGGTATTAACTCTTGAACTAGAGAAACTGCTTTGTTTTGTTGCCGACAAACCAAAAACACAAATTCAAACCTCAGACATACAGTCTATAGTTTCCGATGCTAGTGACAACTCTTTAGATAAGTTGATATTTGCATGTATTGAGGGTCGAAAAACCGATACAGATCATATTTTATTACGAGCCTTGGCCAGCGGTCAAAACCCAGTAATGATTGTTCGGGCGCTTTATCGTTATTTACATCGTATGCATAACGTTATGGCCACAACAAAATCAGGGGTGCCATTTAGTGCGGCTATGTCTAAGTTGCGCCCGCCAGTTTTTATAATGCACAGAGCTTTGTTTACAAAACATTGTCATAATTGGTCATTAGCCAAACTCGAAATAGCCCTTAATAACGCCCTTGAAACCGAACGATTATTAAAGTCTTCCTCCGGAGTTGACAATAGCATTATTGGCCGGTTTATACTGGCTACTTCTTCATTAGGTCGTTGATAATTAAATAGAATTCAAGCGCCGGCACAAATCATCAAGCTGCTCCAGTGTTTGGTATTCAAGGCGCAAAACCCCTTTTGCCGCTGTTTTTTGTTCAACCTCAACCACCAACCCAAGCGCATCGCTTAGCTGCGCCTCTAGGGCGCGAGTATCTGGGTCTTTAATTTGCTTACCTTTGCCTTTTTGACTTTTTGTTTCCGGGGCTACCAAACTATCACGAACCAGTTTTTCGGTTTGACGAACACTTAAACCCACGTCAATCACCCGCCTGGCCAAGGTAGAAGCATCTTTTGCAGATAACAATGCCCGGGCATGACCTGCCGTCAACTCACCCTTAACAAGGTGGTCTTGTATGTTTTCTGGTAAATCAAGCAAACGCACCGTATTGGCAATGTGTGATCTACTTTTTGCAACAGCTTTTGCCACTTCTTCTTGAGTGTGGTGGAACTGCTTCATTAAAATATGATATCCACGCCCCTCTTCTATTGGGTTTAAGTCAACCCGCTGAATATTCTCCACCAACGCAATTTCTGCAACTTCCCGGTCGGAAAGTTCTCTTACATACACAGGAATATCATGTAGGCCGGCCTGACCGGCAGCTCGCCACCGTCGCTCGCCGGCAACTAATTGATATTTAGTTGTTCCAACTATCGGCCGCACAAGAATTGGCTGTAAAACACCCTGTTTCTTTACTGAATCAATCAATTGTTGCATTTTGGCTTCGGCAAAATAACGCCTTGGCTGATCAGGGTTTCGTTGTATTAAATCAATCGGTAATGAAACAGACGCTTGGCTTGCGCTACCAGAGCTATCGACCTCTGGAAGTTCACCCAACAATGCAGACAGGCCACGGCCTAAGCCGCTTTGTTTTCCTGATTTACTCATACATTTACTCCTATTTCTATTTGCTCTCGCCGTATTAACTCACTAGCCAACCGCATATAAGCCTTACTACCAACACAAGAATGGTCATAAATTAACGCTGGCTTCCCAAAGCCAGGAGCTTCGGAAATTCGTACATTGCGYGGAATCATCGTTTGATAAACCAAGTCTCCAAAGTGTTTGCGTACGTCCGCGCTTACCTGCTGCGCCAAGTTATTTCGACCATCATACATAGTTAGCACTATTCCCTGAATGCTCAGTTTTGGGTTTAAGCTAGAACGCACCAAATCAACGGTTCGTAAAAGCTGTGATAACCCCTCAAGAGCAAAAAACTCACACTGTAATGGCACYAATARCGCATCAGCGGCGGTTAAGGCGTTTACTGTCAAAACATTCAAAGACGGAGGGCAATCAATTAAAATATAATTCAGGTCTGTGTTCTTTGAAAGMTCTTCYAYCGCTTGTTTTATKCGATATGACCGGCGCGGGGCGTTCGCCAGCTCCAACTCCACACCAGCTAGGTCATAATGCGCCGGAACCAAACTTAAATTTGGTACTATTGTTGCCATTATTGCTTCTGATAAGCTTTCTTCTTTAATTAAAACATCATATGTGGTTTTGYTTCTTTGCGCCGGAGCAAYTCCAAGGCCTGTRGAGGCRTTTCCTTGTGGRTCAATATCTAGTATYARRGTTTTTTGACCGATAGCCGCTAAAGCTGTCGCTAAATTAATHGTCGTGGTTGTTTTACCAACCCCCCCTTTTTGATTAACCACAGCTAAAACTCGTAAGCTGGTTGCGCTCGACTTAGACACGATTAAACTCCCTGATACATAAAACACTTGCATCCTTGTCDGTAATGCTTGAATGACTTGAAAACTGTARTTTCCAGTTRTTTTGAGCTGCAGAAAGCTCTGCTTCTACTTGCTTGCCTTTTGGTAAAACTAACAATGTGTTTTTATCGCAAAAAGGCAATGAATATTCCAACAAGTCAGACAGCGAAGACARGGCACGGGCAGTAATAACTTCCGTTGTAAATGGCTCAACAGCTTCAATTCGTTGTTGTAGCACCTGTACTGGAGCCCCTACTTCTCTTGCGAGATGTTTTAAAAAGCTTGCYTTTTTTCCATTTGCTTCAATCAACGTCATTTTTGCTCCCGGCCGCTGCGTTATCATAATAGCCAAAATAATTCCCGGAAAGCCGGCGCCAGAACCAAGATCAAGCCAGTTTTTAGCAGCTTTTGGTGCCAAACCATATAATTGCACACTATCAAGCACATGTCTCACCCAAAACTGTGGCAAACTTGAMGGCGCAACCAAATTAAACCTCTTTGACCACTGGATTAACTGTTGTTGAACAGTTTCAAACTTTTCAAAAGTTTCACGTGAAACATTGCCTAGTAAATACTTAATTGCCTTATCTTCTGTCACGCCGCCCCCTTTTGCCGTTTGCGGCGAACATAATGCAACAACATGGTGATTGCGCCAGGCGTAACACCCTCCACCCGACTGGCCTGCCCAAGACTAAGGGGGCGTATCTTGTCTAGTTTTTGCTTAATTTCTGTCGATAACCCACTAATTGCATAATAATCCAAGTCTTCCGGTAATTGTTTTTCTTCGTCTTGTAAAAATCGCTTAATATCTACCTGTTGCCGCTCGATATAGCTGGCATAAACCGCATCTGTTTTTATTTGTTCGGCAATTTTTGGCTCAATAAGTAATAAATCCGGCCATAATAAACCAACATCGCTCCAACCAAGGCTTGGGTATGCGAGCAGGTCAAATGCTGTTCTAGCAACCCCGTCCTGATTTATTTTTATTCCTTTTTTCTGGATTTTTGCTGGACTCATTGAGTTTAACTTTGCCAAACTTAGCCCTGCTGTCAATTTTTCCTGTTTTGCAAAAAACCGCTTAGCTCTTGCAAAACCAGCAAAACCAACAGTAATTGCCAAAGGGGTTAGTCTTTGATCTGCATTGTCCGAGCGCAATGATAACCGGTATTCAGCCCGCGAAGTATACATGCGATATGGCTCCGTCACGCCCCTTGAAATCAAATCATCGATCATGACCCCAATATATGCTTGTGATCGATCTAAATAAAACGGACTAGAACCCGAAACCTTTAACGCAGCGTTCAATCCCGCCATTAACCCTTGTGCCGCCGCCTCTTCATAACCTGTTGTGCCGTTTATTTGTCCGGCTAAAAACAATCCCGGTAGTTTTTTAACCTCTAATGTTCGGCGCAAAGCCCTAGGGTCAACATAATCATACTCTATTGCATACCCATACTGCTTTACTTCAACACACTGCAAACCAACGATCGTTCGTAAAAAGCGCAACTGAATGTCTTCTGGTAATGATGTAGAAATTCCGTTTGGATAAATTGTTGTATCCTCTAATCCTTCTGGTTCAAGAAATATCTGGTGGCTGGTTTTGTCAGCAAACCGATGCAACTTGTCTTCAATGCTTGGACAATAGCGCGGACCATTTCCGGTAATCGCTCCCCCGTAAACTGCTGAAAACTTAAGGTTTTCAGCTATAATTTTATGGGTTTCTTTGTTTGTGTGGGTAATCGCACAAGCAATTTGCTGAGTGTTGATTGTATCGTTCATGAACGAAAACGGCACCGGGGTTTCATCTGCCTTTTGCCAATCCAAACCACTATAATCAATTGTTGTGCTATCAAGCCTGGCTGGTGTTCCGGTTTTAAGTTTGGCTATTGGCAGGCCAAGTCCATATAGGGTTTTTGCCAGACCTATTGATGGTTTTTCACCATGTCTTCCTGCTGGTGTTCGTTTATCACCTTGATGAATTACACCATTTAGAAAGGTTCCGGTAGTAATAACCACCGCTCCGGCTAACCAGTTTTTACCGCTTTCATCTATAACCCCAACCACTTCTTGGTTTTTTATTATCAAGTCACTCACCATTGCCAAACCAAGGGTTAAGTTCTCTTGTTCCTCAATAAGGCCTTGCATCGCTGCTTGATAAAGTTTTCGATCCGATTGTGTTCTTGGCCCGTGTACCGCCGGCCCTTTTCTGCGGTTTAGTAAACGAAATTGTATTCCTGAAAGATCAGCCACCACCCCCATCAATCCACCAAGAGCATCTACCTCTCTAACTAAATGCCCYTTTCCAAGCCCGCCAATTGCCGGGTTGCAACTCATTTTTCCAAGATTGGAAACAGCTGGAGTCATTAATAGGGTTTTTGCCCCTAAACGAGCAGCAGCAGCAGCAGCCTCACAACCAGCATGGCCGCCGCCAACCACAATTATATCAAAATTAGAGGACATAAAGCTTAATTCAATCTATTTTACCAAGCAGTTCTGTAACGAATATCTATCAATAAGTCGAATCCGTTCTACAGTTTGTTTCACGTGAAACAAACCTTCCTGCCTACTTTCCTATACAAAACCCACTAAAAATTTCATCCAGCACCTGCTCTGAATGAACATCACCCAACAACAAACCTAAATGCCGTCCAGCTTCGCGTAAACCCTCAGCAACCAGCTCTGGCTGACAAGTCTCTTTCGTTGACATCTGTTCTTTTACTGTCGTTAACGATATCAAAGCAGATGTAACGGTTTGCACATGCCTTGCTCTAGTAAGCCCTGGGGTTTCAGAAACAGAAAGAATATCGATAACCTTAGATTTTATCGCTGCAAACAACTCCGGTATTCCTTCGCCAGTTTTAGCAGAAATTATCAAACCATCTGTTGGGTTTTCGATAAACCCGCTTAAATCGGCCTTGTTATAAACCACAAGGTCTCCGGCATTTTTGTATTTTAATACATCAAGACCCAAAGCGTCATAACGCTGCGTACCATCAATCAAAAATATTTTAATATCTGCTTTTTCAGCTAATTGCCGTGTTCTTCGAATGCCTTCTTTTTCTATGGCGTTTTTTGTTTCACGTAGACCAGCTGTGTCAGCAACACTAACCATATATCCACCAATTTGTAATTGAACCTCAACAACATCGCGTGTTGTTCCCGGTTGATCAGAAACAATTACCCTGTCCTCGCCAGCCAAAGTATTTAAAAGCGTCGACTTTCCTGAGTTAACTCCGCCAATTAACGCAACGACTAAGCCGTCGCGAACCTTTTGCTTGCTAACAGAAGATTGTAATTGTTGTTGCAGTTTTTCTATCAAAGACTTTAAGTCTGGTAAAACTTGCTGCGTAAAATTCCCTGACACATCTTCTTCATCCGGAAAATCAATTTCAGCCTCAACCCGCGCTTGAACAGAAAGCAAAAGCTTCCTCCAAACGCTTACTTGTTGGCTTAAATTACCACCCATTTGTTGCAATGCTTGTTGTCGTTGCGAGCGTGTTCTAGCGTCTATTAAATCTGCCAACCCCTCAGCCTGCATCAAATCCAAGCGGTTATTGTTAAATGCTCTCCTAGTAAACTCTCCTGGTTCGGCAGCTCGCAAACCAAAAGACAATAACTCTTCAAACAAGGCATCAAGAACCGCAACACTACCATGACAATGAAGCTCTATAACATTTTCGCCGGTAAAGCTGTTTGGCGCCTTAAAGGCAATGCTAATAACCTCGTCTATTTTTTCTTTTGTTTCACGTGAAACAATATTGGTCAAAACGGCCTTGCGTGGCGAAATTTGCTTGATATTGCTCAGTTTTATTAAAACATCAAACGCACGAGACCCAGAAACCCGAATAATAGAAATACCCGAGCGACCTCGCGCGCTTGCCAAAGCAAAAATAGTTTTTTCTTGTTCTGTGATCATAGCTTGAATTATCAATAAATAGTTTTTTCTATAGATTAGTCTTGTATATTTTACTAACCATGGCTTCTACAACAGTTATGGGCTCCATATAACATGAAATTTTTCTTTATCATTCCAATTCTTATAATACTAACAGCGTGCTCGCCAAAAAAAACACCCCAGACCCCTCAAGCAAGCCTTTCAGGCTTTTTTGATTGTGTTCGGATAAATAATAAAATGCTAATAAGCGCACACAGAGGTGGCCCAACCAAATTATTTCCAGAAAACTCTTTGCAGGCGCTTATCAATACAGCCAGTGAAGGTTTTACATTACTGGAAATTGATGTTCAACAATCTCGTGATGGCGTCTTGTTTTTATACCACGATAGAGAGTTAGGCCGTACATCTACTGGAGAGGGCGTGGCATTAAAGAAAAACTGGAAGTATTTAGAAAACTTAAATCTAAAGCTTCAAAACGGACAAAAAACAAATTTCAAAATCCCTAAATTGGAAGAGGTGCTAATATGGGCAAAATCGACAAATGTGATCCTACAAATAGACATAAAGCCTAATACTTCCGAAGATGACATTCTTTCACTTATTCAAAAAACCAAAACAACAAACAGAGCAATGCTAATCGCGTATACTTTAAAGCATGCTCAAAAATGGCAGAAGAAAAATCCYAAYRTRTTGYTGTCWYTRGGAATTAATAGCCAAACAACAATCGATGCCTTTTTAAATTCTGGTGTTGGTTCTGAAAAAATAATTGCTTGGACTGGTTTAGGACAAGAAAAACCYCARTTATACAAAACCCTATCATTGCTTGGTATTGAATCCGTAGCTGGAACCATGGGCGCAGTTGATCTTGATATTTCAAAAACCAAAAATTATAAAAAATATCTCCGTTACCAAAATGCCGGGGTTACTGTTTTAGCTACAGGACAAGCGCAAACTGTAAGAAAGTCTCTAACTTCGGATAATGCCGTTTTACAGACCTGCTCTCTTCCAAATTAAACTTGGTTTATCAAAGACTTAGGGATTTTTTTAACGCCGGGCGCTCTGCAAGTTTTTGCCACCATTTTATCACATTTTCTGGCGCTACTTCTTCAAATTTACCCAGAAAGCTCATTGCATAAGCAACATACCCAACAGAAATATCTGCTGCTGTAAATTTGTCTCCGGTTATAAACTCTTTATCATCAAGATCTAAGCCAAACTGATTAAAGGTACTTTTCAAATTTATAAAAGCCCAGTCGGCCATAAGTTTGTTGCGCTGGTTTTTTGGCAATAAAACAGAATGCCCAAAAAACAAAGATAAATACATGCCAAAAGCAGATTCTCCGCCATGAAGCCATTGTAAATACAAACCATRGTTTGARTCATTTGCAGGAAGAGCAAAATCACCCCCGNCCTTAANNCCCTGTTAAATATGCTAATATTGCAGTGCTTTCTAATAWTAVTTTATCGTCTGTTTTAAGTGCTGGAACTTTTTGCAATGGGTTTATTTTCGCATATTCTTTRCCDCCAGTRTTTCCYAGCTCTAAAGATAGTTTTTCCAACTTATATGGTAMTTGCATTTCTTCTAATAACCACAACACCCTAATGGAGCGAGTATGTTGGCTATGATAAAGTGTAACGTCCATGACTTTTATTTCCCTCCTTAAGTGTTCATGCTATCAAAAAACTCATCATTGTTTTTTGTTTGTCTAAGTTTCTCTAATAAAAACTCAATAGCGTCAATAGTGCCCATTGGGTTAATAATTCTACGCAAAACAAATGTTTTTGCTAATTGATCTGCCGGTACAATAAGYTCTTCTTTTCTGGTTCCAGATTTTGTAACATCRATAGCTGGGAACACKCGTTTATCAGAAACCTTGCGATCAAGAACAATTTCCGAATTACCAGTACCTTTAAACTCTTCAAAAATTACTTCGTCCATTCTTGATCCGGTATCTATCAAGGCTGTTGAAATAATAGTTAGTGATCCGCCGTGTTCAATATTTCTAGCTGCCCCAAAAAACCGCTTCGGCCTCTGTAAAGCATTGGCATCAACACCACCGGTCAGTACTTTTCCAGACGAAGGAACAACAGTATTATAGGCACGGCCTAACCTGGTAATACTATCCAATAAAATAACGACATCTCTACCGTGTTCBACTAACCGCTTTGCTTTTTCTATTACCATTTCAGCAATTTGHACGTGCCTAGTTGGYGGTTCATCAAAAGTTGARGCTATTACTTCGCCTTTAACAGAACGCTGCATATCTGTTACTTCTTCAGGRCGCTCATCGATAAGCAAAACTATCAAAAAGCATTCAGGGTGGTTTTCAGCTATGGCAATAGCAATGTTTTGCAATAATACGGTTTTACCAGTTCTAGGCGGCGCAACAATTARTGCTCTTTGACCCTTACCCAATGGGGCTACAATATCAATAACCCTGCCTGATCTRTCTTTCTTGGTTGGGTCTTTTGTTTCCATATACATACGTTCTTCTGGATAYAATGGAGTCAAATTATCAAAATGAACTTTGTGGCGAGATTTTTCAGGATCTTCAAAATTAATCAGATTTACTTTCATCAATGCAAAGTATCTCTCACCTGATCTTGGCGAACGAATTTCACCTTCAACAGTATCACCTGTACGCAAAGCCATTTTTTTAATCTGGGCTGGACTTACATATATATCATCTGGTCCRGCAAGATAATTAGCTTCWGGWGAACGYAAAAAVCCAAANCCATCTTGBATGACCTCCAAGGTTCCTCCTCCAATTACCTCTACTTCTCGTTCAGCTAAATCTTTGAGTATAGCAAACATCATATCTTGTTTGCGCATTGTAGAAGCATTTTCAATTTCTAGTTTTTCTGCAAAGTCTAAAAGAGCTTTTGGTGCTTTTTCTTTTAGCTCAGTCATTGTCATTTTAGTTAAGCCAAATGGCTTTGCAGATTTTACTATAATTTCAGAAACGTCATTTTCATCAACGCTATCAGTAATAAGATTATCAGACATAAATTTCTCAAATGTAATTAAATATAAACCACAATTACCAGAATTAAATATTCTAGTATTATGAAAATAAAAATGATTTTTAGATTAAGACCAAGRTGCAAACATGATCTAAYAAGAAAGGAATTTATGTTAAACAACACCAGTATTTTTTCGTCAAGCCTATTTAGCAAGGAGGTTTTTTAAAACGGTATAAAAATCTAAACTCAAGATTATTTTTTATCTAATAAACTTTTTAAATAAATAGTTTTAGTTCTTTTTAGTCTGTTAGGTTTGTGGATAAAAAAGTTATTCAAAGATAACCACAGGAATTCAACAAACTATCAAAAACAAAAAACAGCCATGTCAATAAAAGATATTAAATTCAATAGCTTATAGGATGTTTACAAGAAAAATAAAAAAGTTGTCTTTGATGAGAAACAAAAATAAAAAAATGTATTAATCCGCATGTTGGTAACCTTAGGAAAAACATGTAAACACTGTAAGCAAATAAGGTTTTGTAAAAACTTCTTTAAAACAATACGTTTGTGTTAATAGTTTGTTAACAATTATGAACAGGGTTATACCGTGAGCACTACCGAAAAACCCGGATTATATCTACATGTGCATTTGGTTTCAGACTCGACAGGAGAGACCTTAGCCGGGGTTATGAAGGCAACATGCGCTCAATTCCAAGAGTTGATACCAATAGAGCATATGCACGCTTTAATTCGTTCCGAGAGACAGTTAGAACAGGTAATGCACTCAATAGAACAAGCACCAGGGTTGGTGATGTTTACAATGGTTAGTGAAACACTGCGGCTAAATTTGTTAAACTGGTGTTCGTTAAATGGAACTCCGTGCTTAGATGTATTGGATCCATTGTTAAAAACCATGAGTCAGTATTTAGGGACACCAATAATTCACGAGACGGGCGCACAACATATTAGAAACGAAAGTTATTACCGGCGCATTGATGCTTTGAACTTTGCAACCATGCATGATGATGGACAAATTGGCACCAGACTAAAAAATGCAGAAGTAATAATTGTTGGGGTTAGTAGAACATCAAAAACCCCAACATGCGTTTATTTGGCTAACCGGGGAGTAAAGGCTGCAAACATACCGGTAGTGCCTGGTATTGATTTACCAGAAGAACTAGAAACATTAACCGGCCCAATTATTATAGGACTTACAGTAAGTCCCAAGAGACTGGTTCAGATTAGAAGAAATCGTTTGTTGTCGTTAAATGAACACCGCTCAACAGCGTATGTAGATGAAAACGAAGTGCGAAATGAAGTGGTAAATGCAAAGCGATTATTTGCTCGTAATAAATGGCCTGTTATTGATGTAACAAGGCGATCAATAGAAGAAACATCGGCTAAAATTTTGTCTTTAATACAAGAAAAAAAGCATTTGGAATGAGCATACAAAAAGGTGTTTTAATACTCGCTTCAGCCAGCTCTATTAGAAAAAAAATTCTGCTTTCGGCGGGACTAAAGTTCTCTGTTTGCCCATCAGGTGTTGATGAAGAAAAAATAAAACAAACAAACAAACACTTACGCCCAATTGATTTAGCTGCGCTATTAGCAACAAAAAAGGCATTATCTATACCCTCAAACCTAAACGAGTTGGTAATTGGGTCTGACCAAGTATTGGAAATAGACGGGCAAGCTTTGGACAAAGTAAACGATATGCAAGAAGCAAAGGACAGGCTTTGGGCTTTGCGTGGAAGAGAGCATTTTTTAGTTGGTGCCAGCGCTTTGGCTAGAAACGGAAAAATAATATGGAAAAACCAACAAAAATCTAGATTGGTTATGAACAAGTTCAGCCGACAATTATTAGATGAAGTGATGCAAATAAGCGGTGAGAGGCTTTTAAAAAGTGTTGGTTGTTATGAGCTAGAAGCAGAAACAATATGTTTATTTAAAGAGCTAGATGGCGATTATACAGCAATGCTTGGTTTGTCGATTTTGCCATTATTAACGGCACTACAAAAATTTGGTGTGCTTATCAAATGAAAATAATTAGCAAAGCCTTTGTTGTTGGTGACCCAATTGCTCATAGCTTATCTCCATTATTACACCAGACATGGTTAAAACAAACCAAAACACGTGGGTTTTATGAAAAGAAGCACATCAACCAGAACGACTTGTCAAAAAAATTAAAAACATTGTTTTTAGAAGAGGGCTTTGTCGGAGCCAACATAACTTTACCGCATAAAAGCGCAGTACTGCAAATAGCTGATGAGGTTACAATAAGAGCAAAGCAAACCGGTGCAGCGAATTTATTATATATAAAAAACAACAAAATAATTGTCGACAACACGGATATTGTCGGATTTATAACCCCATTGTTAAAACAACTAAACAGGCACCAACTAAAACAATCATCGGTTTTAGTTTTTGGAGCAGGCGGTGCGGCCAGAGCTGTTATAATTGCGTTACAAAACGAAGGTGTCCAACAAATAACATTATGTAACAGATCAAACGAACGAGCAGAAAAGCTAGCAAAAGAACAGACCTTAAAAACCAGCGCAACAAGGTTTCAAACATTAGACTGGAAAAGGCGCAACGAACCAAAAGAGACAATAAACCTGGTAGTGAATGCTAGTAGTGCCGGTATGACCGGGGCTGACCATCTTGATGTTAATTTAGATTTTTGTTCAAAAGAAACACTGGTTTATGATCTGGTATATAGCCCCTTACAGACATCGCTTTTGTTGCAGGCAAGAAAGAAAAAACTAAAGTGTATTGATGGTTTGGAGATGTTGGTTTCTCAAGCAARGCCHTGTTTTAAGGTGTTTTTTGGYATAGATCCTCCAGAAGATAATTTTGYSAGAAATAAAWTAAAATCSRTTTTGCTTGAACGMGAARGCCAKCARRKATGATAAAAATAGGCCTYACAGGATCAATYGGWATGGGWAAAACCACAAYRGCTAAAATGTTTGCTGATGCYGGTATTCCTGTGTTTGATGCYGATGCTATTGTTCACCAACTATATTCAAAAGGCGGCCAAGCGGTACARCAAATAGCAAAAGTATTCCCCGATACGAYAAYAGATAATARGGTTGATCGAGCAGCATTAGCTAAGCRCCTAGCAAAGAACCCCGCTGATTTTGAGGTGTTGGAAAAAATAATTCACCCAGAAGTGGCAAAAGAGCGAAAAAGCTGGATAGCGGCTCAACAAAAAGCCAAACAACCAATAATATTATTCGATATTCCGCTGTTGTTGGAAAAGGGTGGAAAAAAAGACATGGATATAGTTATTGTAGTGACAGCCCCTTTAGAAGAACAACGGCGACGGGTTTTATCAAGAGAAGGAATGAGCGAAGAAAGGCTGGAGCAAATTTTACAACGGCAAATGCCGGATAAATTAAAGAGAAAACATGCGGATTATATTATAACTACAAATGGTGGTTTTGCTGATTCTCTTCTACAAGTTAAGGCAATTTTACGACACATTGGAAAACAACCCCTCAATAAAACAACCCCTCAATAAAACAAATTGAAATAAGAGAAAATGCGAGAAATACTTTTTGATACAGAAACAACAGGTTTTCACGCTAATGGTGGGGATCGGATAACCGAGATCGGTTGTGTTGAGGTGGTAAACTATTTACCAACCGGAAAAACTTGGCAAAGCTATGTAAACCCGCAACGAGATATTCCTGCTGAAGTTGTTAAAATTACTGGCCATGAAACAGCTTTTTACCACGACAAACCAAAGTTTGAAGATGTGGTTGATGGGTTTTTAAGTTTTGTTGGTGAAGACAGGTTGGTTGCCCACAATGCCAAGTTTGACAGAAGCTTTATAAACGCTGAGTTAGCAAGAGCAAAAAAAACCACTCTGCCAGAAAAGCAGTTTTTTGATACATTAGTTTTAGCAAGAAACATGTTTCCTGGCGCGTCAAACTCTCTAGATGCTCTGTGCCGGCGAATGCAAATATCACTGGAAAGCCGGGAGTTTCATGGCGCTTTGCTTGATGCACAGCTTTTGGCGAAGGTTTATCTTGAATTAAATGGTGGCAGAGAAAGGGTTCTTGATTTGTCTTTTGCTGGGCAAGCGGAAGAAACAAGGAAAATCAACTGGACACAAAGAAAACCGCGAGAACAACCATTACCAAGCAAATTGGACACAAAGACACAGGCCGCACACGAGAAATTTCTCGTTGAGTTGGGTAAGGACGCTGTTTGGCACAAATTTTTAAAAAACTAAGATTGTTAGTTTTTAGTTTCTGTCTCTGTCTCTGCCGCGCCGTTTTCAGCTGCTTTTTGTGCGTTCGATTGTTCCAAACGAATTCGATAAATGTTGGCAAAATCAATTGGATCAAGCGGTAGTGCCGGAAATCCGCCGTTTTGTGTGAGGCTGGAAATAATTTGTCTGGCAAAAGGAAATAACAATCTCGGGCACTCAATGTGCAACATAGGCTCCATACCCTCAGCCGGAATGTTTTCTAGTGCAAATAAACCGCAATAAAGTAGCTCTACAAGAAACAAGGTGCTGTCGTCACGTTTGGCGGTAATGGTAATTGGTAAACCAACCTCCCAAAGGCCATCAGATACAGGGTCGATAGTAACTCCAATTTGCAAATCTATTGCTGGGGCTACACCGCCTTGTAAAGAAGTTGGGGCGTTTGGGTTTTCAAATGAAAGATCTTTTACATATTGAGTTAGGATACGAAGTTGAGGGCCAGATTCGTTTGGTGTAACGTCGGTTGTTGTTGTATCGGACATTGAGGGTTCCTTAAAAGACAATTCATTGTGAAAAAGTCATGTTCCTGACAAAAAGTTGGCGGCTGGTAACACGACAATGAGTTTTCGGCAAGAGCCGGGCTTACATGGTCTTGATATCAAGGCTATAATGTTGATTATAATTTACCAAAACATTGGTAAAAAGATAAAGTGTGATGATGATGGATTTATTGGTTTTATTGGTAACAGCCGGCGTGGCTTTGTTTGTTTTGTCTAAGCTGTATGCCGTGTTGGGTAAAGATGTTGGCGCCGCTCCCCCACCACCCAAACAAAAACCGTTAGTAAAAGAGAGCGCAAACCTTGTGAAAGAGCCTGTTTCGCGCCCTGACTTTGCCGGATTAGCGGCGTTACAAAAAACAGACGCTTCTTTTGATGCCGGTGAGTTTTTGTCTGGAGCAAAGTCTGCATATGAAATGATAGTTCTTGGGTTTGCTTCTGGTGATAGAGATGTTTTGCGCCCTTTGCTTGAGGACGATGTTTATAACAGCTATGACGCGGCAATAGATGAACGAGAAAAAGCAGGTAAAACCTTACAAACTGATATTGTTAAAATGCGTGACGTTAAAATAATAGAAGCAGAAACAGACGGGAATGAAACGTTTATTACAGTAGAGTTTCACACCGACTTATCGATGATAGAAAAAGATGAAACCGGTGAAATGTTRGRAAAAGAAGACACWGGTTTGGCYGAAATAAAAGAGCARTGGACYTTTACCCGMCGYTTGAACAGYAATGATCCRAACTGGCGACTTGTTGCGGTTGCGGCGATTGCATAAAATGATGAATTATTTTGAAAAACCCCTTGTTAAACTCGCAAGTTTTGGCAAAAAAGCTTTAATACCGGCAAGCGTTTTTATGTTAGCGTCCTGTGTAACAACAGGAACCGCACCAGAAGAAGTGGTCGTTGAAGAAACAAAAACTGTTATCGATGTCCCTGTTTTAATTACAGAGCCAGAGACTATATTTGAAGATGAGCCTTTGGTTGCTGATGAAGATGGGGTTTTTCGTCAAAAAACCACTTTTGCAGATCTGCCGGGTTGGTCTGCGGGTAATTCAACCGCCGCCTTTCAAGCGTTTCTTGGTTCATGTAAAAAAATATACCAACAATCTCGAGAAAATGAGGGCTGGGTGGAGCCGTGTACAAAGGCCGAGCAGGTTTTGGAAAAAAACCAAGCGCAAAATAGCGAAGCGACAAGAAAGTTTTTTGAAGCCGAATTTACGCCTTATGCTTTGTCTGTAGCGAATAAGAACACGGGCTTGCTGACGGCATATTATGAGCCGGAATTGCAGGTAAGCGATAAAAAGACAAAGATTTTTTCAGAACCTATTTTGTCGCGACCAGATGATCTTGTTTCTGTATCTTTGCGGCGTCTGGACCCTAGCCTACCAAACAAAATTCTTTCAGGGCGTGTTTTGAATGGAAGGCTAGGTTTGTATTATGATCGCGAGGAAATAAGGCGAAGTAATAAAGGTGTTTTGGCTTGGGGAAGGCCAATTGATGTTTTCTTTTTGCAAATCCAAGGGTCGGGAAGAATAAAATATACCAACGGAGAAACCGCACGGGCGGCGTTTTCTGGACACAATGGCAGGAAGTATAGCTCTATTGGCCGTGAGTTAATTTCACGCGGTGAATTGGAAAAAGGACGCGCCTCAAAAGCGGCTATTGAAAACTGGATGAATAAGGCAGGTGTTGCGGCGGCGCAGGAGTTAATGAACACCAACCCAAGATATGTTTTTTTCCAAAAACAACCAATAAACGATCCTAAAGTTGGCCCGAACGGAACTCAAGGGGCGGCACTTACATCCAAAGCCTCATTAGCAGTAGACCCTGCATTTCATTCCTTTGGTTCGCCAATTTGGATTGATACTCGTTTACCGGGGTCAGAAAAAGACTGGAAAGGACAACCAACACAGCTTCTTGTTATAGCCCAAGACACAGGTGGCGCGATTAAGGGCGCATTACGGGGGGATCTTTTCTATGGGTCTGGTGATGCCGCTGGAAAGCTAGCGGGAATTCAAAAACACCCTGCTAAATGGTGGATTTTAATGCCAAACCGCTTGTCTAAACTTCGAGAAACTACATCATAGGTATGACAAATAGTGAAGACTACGCTTGGGAAAAGGTTAAGGAGCAAACAGAGCCATTGGCGACAAGGGGCAAAACAACCTTAGCAACTTCTGCTAAACCAATATCTAAACCAAGGCCAATTCGAGATGGTGATTTAATAAACCAAACTACGGTTAAGCGAAAAGAAGTTTTACCAGCAAGAGAAGACGGGCATCGTAAAGTGCGGCGAGGTAGAGTTGCTTTATCGGGGCGGCTGGACTTACACGGTATGACAATTATTCAAGCACGCAAAAGCTTGTTGTTATTTTTACAAAACGGAGCCTGTCAAAACAATATAACTGTTTTGGTCATTACCGGTAAGGGAAGCCGTGGCGAGGGCGCTCTTCGGTTGGCGCTATCAAATTGGTTGCAACAGGTTGAGTTTACACCGTTGGTTAGTGGTTATGCGCAAGCACACGCCAGACACGGTGGTGATGGGGCTTGGTATTTGTTTTTGCGTCGGCAAAGAGGTGTATGAGACAGCTTGTTCCGCTACAAAATAAACTTCGATAAATCAGTGTTTTTGGCTAGGTCACCTAATTGTTTAACCACATAATCTGTATCAATTTCGATAGTTTCACCAGAGCGATCAGAAGCAGTAAAACTAATATCCTCTAGAAGTTTTTCCATAACGGTTTGTAAGCGTCTGGCGCCGATGTTTTCGACGTTTTCGTTAACGCTTGCAGCAATAGATGCTAGCTCTTTAATTGCACCATCAGTAAACTCAAGGGTAACGTTTTCTGTTTTCATCAACGCGGTGTATTGGCGGATAAGCGAGTTTTCTGGCTCGGTTAAAATGCGTAAAAAATCCTCTTTTGTTAACGCTCGCAACTCAACCCTGATAGGTAATCTTCCTTGTAATTCTGGCAATAAATCAGATGGCTTGGCGACATGAAATGCACCTGAAGCAATAAATAAAATATGGTCGGTTTTTACAGAGCCGTGTTTAGTGGTGACCGTAGTTCCTTCGATTAGTGGCAGTAAATCACGCTGCACACCTTCCCTAGAAACATCACCACCGCGATCAGAGCGTGAGGTAATTTTATCAATTTCATCTAAAAACACGATGCCATCATTYTCAACCAATTTKATCGCTTCTGCATTTATTWGGYTGTCATCAAGTAGGCGGTCAGCYTCTTCTTCAAGCAGAGGCTTAAAGCTGTCAGATACTGTCATGCGTTTAGAGTTGGTTTGTTGGGGGCCGCCTTTACCAAATAATTCTCCAATATCTAACATTCCCATGCCGGCACCGGGCATTCCGGGAATTTCAATRTTTTGRAAWGGTGAYGATGTGRYTTTRAGWGMWATGTCTATYTCRCGATCATCAAGCTCTCCACTACGAAGYCKTTGKCGAAAGCTNTNNYSRSKKGYTGTGGCNNNAGMRTTTTCACCAACYAARGCRTYTAAAACCCGYTCTTCTGCGGCYTTTTCGGCYYTRGCKTTTACYTCAAKGTGCTTGYTTGAKCGGACAATYAWAATTGCKGTTTCGACTARRWCWCGAACAATTTGATCAACATCACGTCCTACATARCCAACTTCGGTAAATTTAGTTGCTTCAATTTTAAGAAAYGGAGCGTTGGCTAGTTTWGATAAYCTRCGGGCAATTTCAGTTTTACCAACACCGGTTGGCCCGATCATAAGAATGTTTTTTGGGGTTACTTCATCACGTAATGGCCCCTCAATCTGTCTTCGACGCCACCGGTTGCGAAGCGCAATAGCTACGGCCTTTTTTGCGTCTGCTTGGGCGACAATATGACGATCCAGCTCGGAAACAATTTCTCTTGGGGAAAATTCACTCATTTGATTATCACGTGTCCCGTTTCAAGGTTTCAATGGTAAAGTTACTGTTGGTATAAACACAAATTTCGGCGGCAATTTCCATTGCTTTGCGAGCAATTACTTCGGCATCATCTTCATAATCAAACAATGCCCGAGCGGCGGCTTGAGCAAAATTACCACCGGAACCGATGGCAGCAACTCCGTGTTCTGGTTCTAATACATCGCCGACACCAGTAAGTATTAACACGGTCTCAGAATTGGCGACGATCAACATCGCCTCAAGGCGGCGCATATAGCGATCCGTTCTCCAGTCTTTGGCTAATTCAACACAGGCTCTGGCCAACTGGGTTGGGTATTGTTCTAGCTTAGTTTCAAGTCTTTCAAATAAAGCCATTGCATCGGCTGTTGCGCCGGCAAAACCGGTGATGACTTGTCCGCTTGTTCCAAGTTTGCGAACTTTTTGCGCATTTCCTTTGATGACGGTGGAGCCGATAGAAACCTGTCCATCTCCGGCAATTACTGTTTTACCATTTTTATGTACGGCCAAAATAGTTGTGCCGCACCAATTAGCTGCATTGGTGTTTGAGTGTTTAGACATAAAGCCATTCCTACGTAACTAAGGTAACGCTTTAATTGGATTGTGTGGCGACAAATTTCAAGGGGTTTGTTGGTAAAAGTGTTTTAGGCTAGGACGCTTGGG
The DNA here is from genome assembly GCA_002733735.2 of Robiginitomaculum sp. GTDB lineage: Bacteria > Pseudomonadota > Alphaproteobacteria > Caulobacterales > Maricaulaceae > Robiginitomaculum_B. The sequence continues at coordinate 48,129 of NVWT02000016.1, forward strand.
AAAGGTTCATTAATTGATCGCTTTCGGCTTTTCTGTCTAAGCCCTTGCGGTCTTGTTCCAAAAGAATAGTAAAATCAGCTTCTGGCACGGGTCTTGAAAAATAATAACCTTGGACATAATCACAACAGTGAAGCTGCAAAAAGGCGAAGTGTTCTCTGGTTTCCACACCTTCGGCGACTGTTCTGTAACCAAGAGATTCTGCCATTGCCAACACGGTTTGAACAATGACTCTGGCGTGTTTGTCTTCGGTCATTTCTTGCACAAAGGACTGGTCAATTTTGAAAACATCAAACGGCAAACGAGTTAGATAAGCCAAAGAAGAATGTCCGGTTCCAAAATCATCAATTGCAAAACGCACCCCCCGGTCTCTAAGAGGAGAAACTTGTTCAATTAACCGCTCTGGGTTTGTCATGGCCACACTTTCGGTTAGCTCTAACTCTAACAGTTCATGTGGTAGGCCGGTATCTTCAAGGATTTTTCCAACAATTTGTGTAAAATCATCACGAGCAAATTGTAACGCCGAAACATTAACTGCAACCGGACACCTAAATCCAGCATCAAGCCAGCGGGCGGCAGCACGGCAGGCTTCTTCTAAGACATAATCACCAATTTCTAAAATTAGCCCAGTTTCTTCGGCAACATCAATAAATGCTCCTGGAGAAATTATTTTCCCCGGTGCTTTTTGCCAGCGAACTAAAGCCTCACACCCAGATATAGAGCCGTCACGAACATCTATTTTTGGCTGATAAAAGACTATAAATTCGCGATTTTTGATCGCGCGGCGCATTTCATTTTGCAGGGTAATTCGACGAATGGCTGCTTGTGTCATGCTTGGCTCAAAGAATTGCCAATTTCCGCCACCATTTTCTTTGGCGACATCAATGGCAAAATTAACACTGTTGAGTAAGGTCTTAGAATCGCTAGCATCGTGGGGGTACATAGCTATGCCAATGCGCGCAGATAGAGTTACGGGTTGTCCGGCGGCGGATAATGGCTGGGCTATGGTTTCAACTATTTCTTTGGCTATTTGTTGTGCCATTGGTACAGAAACACAACCAGGAGCAATAAGAGCAAACTCATCACCTGAGAGCCGAGCTAAAACAGGATTGGGAACAGAGCCGTTTGCAGAAAGTTTGTTTATGTATTTTCCGGTCACTTGGCGCAAACGATCGGCTGTTGCACAAAGAAGGGCATCGCCTTCTTCTTGACCATAGGCATCATTTAGTCGTTTGAAGCCGTCTAGGTCGATCAAAAATAGTGCGCCGGGGGCTTTGCCGCCATCAACAAGCAGGCGAAGGCGTTCGGTAAAGGCGGTTTTATTGGCTAATCTGGTTAAGCTGTCTCCATATGCCAGCCATCTAGTGCGATCTATGTTTGCTTTCATTCGTTCAAGCATCAAGTTTATACTGTTGGCAAGGGTTCCAAATTCATCTTTGCGCGAAAAAGCAACTCTGGCGGTTAAATCGCCATTTGCTGCACATTTTGCTACCCTTATAAGCTCTTTGATTGGCGCCAATAATCGACCAACAACTAATATTGATAACGGAATGCCCAGCCCAAGAATGACAGCGCCCTTCCATAAGTTTTTTGTTATAAAGAAACCAAAACTTGGAATTGAGAGGCGTGTGACCTCGTTTAAGGTGGTTTCGGTTGCTATAAGGGATTTGGCGTGTGCTAAATCTGATACGGAGCCAATTATCACCATAAAAATAGCAACAAAAAACACCGCTATTGAAAACAATGCGGTTGCTTTGAAAACAAGGCTTTTTTGAAATTTATCGAACAAAACCGTAACAACCCCACTAATGAACCACAAAAGCTCACAGACCATTTTGATCAAACTATCAAATGATTGTTTCAGGGGCGTTAACCAAAACCGGAATTACACAAATAAAATTTAAGTGTAAAACTAGCTTCTAACTGGGCGCGTTTATTATAACAGGTTTTTCAAAGAAATATTTGGACGTGCGCCATAGTGGGATATTACCTCGGCAGCAGCAGCAGAGCCAAGCTCACCGCATCTTTGTAATGGTAGATCGTTTGCTAGCCCATATAAAACCCCAGAGGCATATAAGTCTCCGGCCCCAGTGGTATCAACAACATTATCGACCGGAACAGCATCAATTTGTATTATTTCGGAACCGTCCATAATTAATGAGCCTTTTTCACTTAATGTTACTAAAGCAAAGCGGCTATCCTCGCGAACCTGTTCAATGGCCTGATCAATTGATGCTGTCTGATATAGTGATAATAATTCTGTTTCATTGGCAAAAACAATATCTATATGCCCTTTGATCAATTGTAAAAACGCTTCGCGATGACGATCAACACAAAATAGGTCTGAAAGAGTAATGGCGGTTTTTCGGTTAGCAGACCTAGCAATTTTAGCCGCCGTTATAAACGCTTCTTTTGCATCATCGCGGTCAAACAAATAACCTTCCATATAGGTAATTTGTGCTGCTTTAATAATTTCTGGATCAAGATCGTTAGCGCCAAATAAAGACGAAGCACCTAAAAATGTCGACATTGATCGTTGTGCATCGGGGGTTACGGCAATCAAACATCGAGCCGTTTCTGGTCCGCCGATGAGCGGTTGCACCTCAAAAAACACACCGGCATCGTGTAGATCTAAGGCAAAATACTTCCCAAGGCTATCATCACCAACTTTACCCATAAAAGCTGCTTTTCCGCCAAAACTGGTAACTCCAGCAATGGTGTTCGCAGCAGATCCTCCAGACGACTTACTGGCATTAGCAAGACGTAAATATAACTCTTGCGCCCTTGATTGATCAATTAAGGTCATAGAGCCCTTGGTTATGTCGTGTTGAAACAAAAACTCATCAGAAACGGTTGCTATAACATCAACGATTGCGTTTCCAAGGCCAAGCACATCATAGGCGGCAGAGTTTGGCATTATTTATCTTCTTTCTTTTGTTGGCAAACAAGAATGGCTTCATCAAAAACACCACCAATGAAAATTATATCATCAATAGAGGCGGCAACAGATGAGGCGTTAAGCAGGCCATCAGCGGCCAAATAAACTTCTTTTACGGTTTTTTTATCGATATTTACCCTAAATACTTGCGAAGGGCTTAGTTTTGCAGGGTCTTTGGCATGGGCTGAAAAATCCAATAATCGTGGATGGCTGCCGATCCAAAGCGAACCATCAGCAGCAATATCAATATTATCAAGTCCGCTACCAAGCGCAATTTCATCAATTTGCTCTAATGTGCCGTTTGTTGTATCGCGATTATAAACGCTTAAACTTTGACCAATGGTGGCGCTGACATAAAGCTGTTGCTTATCTTTAGAAACAGCAACGCCATTGGCATAAGAAAACCCAGAAGCAACTTCTGTTGCTTGTTGACCATCATACCAAACTACATTTCCTGACTTTTTACGAAACACAGCTTCAATAGTTGCGGCAATGGAGCCGGTTTTTGTTCTGCTGTCATTGGTAATATAAAACTGCTTAGGCCCGACGGCGGCTATGTCGTTTGGGCTGTAAAATTCAGAGTTGGAAAAGGTTTTTTGTAAAACCAATTGGCCATCTTGCACAATAAACTTATGAATTAGTTCTTTTGGGTTCGACCCATGATCAATGACAAATAAATGTCGAACACCCTCATTGTCGATAAATAAATCAAGGCCATGCGGGGCAAACAGGTTCTCGCCCAGATCTGGAAGTTTTAACATTGTTGCAGCTGCCGGATCATCAACAGGCATTTGCCACAAACTTCCTTGTGCTTTTGGGTTTCTGCGATCGTGGCTGGAAATGTAAACAAGACGATTTTCTCTATCTATTACTAGATCTTCGGCGCCAACAATTCCGGTTACAACTTCGCAACTTCCATCAAAGTGAGCTTGTACGCCGCGYAACTGACCYGTCCATAACATTGTGCGCCACCAGAAAAAAGAGCCGATGACCAGCACKATGATGAATAYCAATGCGCTGCGTCCTAARGTTTTGTTCATTTTACTGCTCGCAGATCTGTTTTTATAAGTGGGGTGTAGCGTTAGTTACATGAAAAGCGAAGCAATTTTTTACACCTGCGACATGAAGGGGCTTTTCGTTACAGAAGAACCCGCTTAAAGTATGCTTATGTATTTATCTGGTCTTTGGTATTTTGGTGCACTTAGCGGGCAATTAAAACCCGGTCAACACMTGMATATWGAGCTGCTYGGGCAGCCKRTATTGTTGGCAAGAGGTTTTGATGGCGAAGTTTTTGCTTTGCGTGATATTTGTCCGCATCGGGGAATATTGCTCTCCAGTGGGCGGTTATTGGAAAAAGACGGCAAAACACAAGTAGAGTGCCCATACCATGGATGGCGGTTCGGCATTGATGGTMAGWRMGSYGRWWTKYMGKCWTYGWSSARSKMKMMMKCYTSMRKGCSTRMWTYRAKSMMRAYWRSMWSMMMRWRYKWWMMGGTTTGTGAGCAACAAGGCTTGATCTGGATATATCAAGGTGATGAAAAACCAGATGAAAAACATCATCACCAATACCGGCTTAAAAACCAAAACAGGTTTACTACATGCAAGCTCGGTCGCGCTTATGGTTTTTGCCGGCTTTACCGCTTTCAGCGTCAGCGCAAGTGCACAAACTGTTAGCAATTCCGGGGAATTAAATATCCCCTATGGTCGGAATTACCGCGATGAGAACGCCCCTTACAATCCCGCGACTCGTAATAATGGCAATCGGGTAATAATAAATGGCCGTATACTGACCAATGGCAGTTCTACCTTGTCCGGAGGCCTAGGCAATGGTTTCTTTGGCAGCCAAACAAGCCAGGGCGGAGCCGGAGCAATCGGCAATCAGTTAAATGTAGTTACCATGGGCAATTGGAACACAGTAATTATCGACAGCACACAAATAAACAACGGCAATCAAACTGTAAATCTAAACGGTGCCACCAACGGCAATATATCGCCGATTGTTGATGATAGCGATTTTGAAACCGGTGAATTAAACGGGGAGATCAATCTAGATGACTGATAAGCGTAAGTTATTATCACATACCCGTATTCCGGCAATTATTATGGTCGGGGTTTTTCTATTATCTGCCTGTGCCTCACCTACTGCCGGACGCAACGGGCTTTATGCCCAGCCAGCCGGCGGCGCACCGGTAACTGCCA
>NVWT02000001.1 GCA_002733735.2 Robiginitomaculum sp.
ATATTTTTGGATTATTTTATTTTCTTCTATGTTTGATAATTTACCAATTACAAATAATGATGATGTATTACCGACAGAAGTTCAGACAGAAATTTCGGTGGAAAATTAAAAATTATCCGTTGTGCTGAATTTTGGGGCTTGTAAAGCCGAATAAATTGCATACAACCACGTCTTGATCGGGGAGTGGCGCAGCTTGGTAGCGCATCTGGTTTGGGACCAGAGGGTCGCAGGTTCAAATCCTGTCTCCCCGACCATTACTTAAAGCACCTCTGCATTTTGCAGATCCCAAGGTGCAGTAACAAATAGCGAGGTAGTAATTGATGTCTGCCCTTATTTATCAACCGGATGCAAATGCTATGCAATCCGGACGTGCCAAGTCGAGTGAATGGGTGCTGAAGTTTGAGAACGATTCTCATAGAACCATTGATGCGCTTACCGGCTGGACTGGATCTGATGATACTGGTTCACAAGTGCAAATGAAATTTGATAGTTGTGCGCGGGCAGAGCGTTATGCCAAGCGCCATGGAATTGAATACACAATCATCAAAAAGAACAAACCACAACGGCAATCAAAGAGTTATTCTGCAAATTTCGCGACAGATCGACGTCAAAGCTGGACGCATTGATTTTGGAAGAGTGATACATAGGTTTTAATTATTGGCTCGGTAGTTCAGGCTGGCCAAAATTTTCCAACAAAAGTGTTTTTTACGGTTTTGTGGTTCGGAAAATTGATATAGAGACTGTACGAATATTCGGCCCCGTAGCTCAGCTGGATAGAGCATCGGATTTCTAATCCGAGGGTCGCACGTTCGAGTCGTGCCGGGGTCACCATAATTCAGCAATAAAATATAGTATACTTCATCGACCTAAAAAGTGGGTACCGAGCAATCTTCAGCAAAAGTGTATGCGGTTTTGCTGAAGATTGCTCCAGCGCTTGCGGAGCCAGAGTTTTTGTCCTCCACCGCTTGCGGGGGAGGTGGGCGCGAAGCACTCGGAGGGGGAACTAAAGTAAAACCTCGTAAAGGGCGATCCTACCATGCCCTGTCATCATCTGATTTATCCTTCGACAGGTTCAGTATGATGCGGGTGAGGACAGTTTTCTTACTTGCGATTCTTTAAGCCCCTCAACCCAACCTTCTCCTTGCTGGGAGAAGGAGTTCGATGCGTGGTGTTTTTGATATTTCGCCGCGAGACAGAAGAAGGGTGAATAAGGGTCACGTTCGCACTACTGAGTAACCCTTAATTAGCAATCATTGGCAAAGATCGCCCATAAACTAAGGGTTAATTAGCAAAGACTTGACACTCATTGACCCTTACCGACACTTGAACATCGGGGATAAGTTCCAACCATGCCCGCCTTACACTCATTTGCTATAATGGTGTTGCAGATGGCTAGTACACGTCAATTTGCGGCTCTTTGACATGGTGAATACGTAAACAATCCAATGAAACGTGGGTTTTTATTACAACGAACTTGGTTTGTGAAAACAACAAACCATAGCAAACACCAGAGCTTTTACGAAGTGTCCTGAGTGAAAACCAGTTGAACAGGGTTTGTTTTTATTTTTGGGCTAAATCGTTGCTAAAAACTGCTTAGTTTTCTTGGCTAATTCAGCACTTAATATTTTGCCAACCGGGTGATCTGTAACTTTTATTGATCCCTTGATGGCGGCACGAATTGAATCAATGTGAGCATCAACCAGAGTTATTGGTGCTTTGGCTCGTATTTCTGCTTCGCCTATTATATCACACAATGAACTAGCGAATGCGGTGACAATCGGGTAGCCATAAGTAGTGCCTAGTCCCTTTAGGTCATGAGCGTGATGAAACAGCCCTTTGCCTTCTGCGCCAGACATATCATTATTCGGTAAAGCTTTGCGAGCATCACCCAGTTTAGTTAACTCGACAACGATCCAATCGTCAAAGTTGGAGCTAAGCGCTTCAAGCGCTTGTTCTGCCTTGGCAATAGCCTTTAAGTCAACCTTTTCCATGCGACCTCCAATTTTGTTTCTCAACGTGTTTGGGACTTTAATTAGTTCACCTGACATTCCATTCAGCCTTTTGCTACTGCAATAAAAGTTAATTTTCTTACAACTACAACAAAGCTCCTAGCGGTAAGTTAACAAATATTGTCTTCATGAGCTAAATTGCTCTATGGCTATACGTTCGCTTAGTGTGTGGCCTGCGTCAAACAAAAGATATAATTCTTTGGATTTGCTTTCGCGAATTTCGACATACTGAACATCTCTGATTTCACGATTATCAGCCACAGCGCTAACCGTGCGGGTTTCAGAGTCAATTATGTCAAATCTTATGCTGTTCTTGTGCCCCAATAACGCTCCGCGCCATCTACGTGGTCGAAATGCACTTATTGGTGTTAATGCTAACACTTGTGCATCAAGCGGTATTATCGAGCCGTGAGCCGAGAGGTTATAAGCGGTGCTTCCTGTTGGTGTGGCTACTAAAACGCCATCGGCAATAAGCTCTTTCATTCGTACTGTATCATCAATGGAGATTCTGATTTTTGCTGCTTGATGTGTTTGCCGAAGTAGCGAGACTTCATTGATGGCTAGTTCGTCAAAGCTTTGGCCGCTAACGGTTTGGCCTTGCATTCTAAGTGGTCTAATTATCGCCTTTTCAGAAGTGTTTAGTCTCTGAATTAGACCATCAACGGCATAATCATTCATCAAAAAACCTACCGACCCGCGATTCATGCCAAATACCGGTGTTGGATTCATTATCTGCGCATGCAACGTTTCAAGCATAAACCCATCGCCGCCTAATGCGATTATTACATCAGGTTTATTGGAGATATGATCTGCATATTTTTCAGTTAAAGCTTTTAATGCCGATTGCGCTTTTGGATTTGACGAGGCTTTAAATGCTAGGCTTTTGATTGTGTTTGTCATTATTGCAAATCACTGGTTTGCTTCGGCCTTGTCAAGAGGCAAGGCTAATTTGCTTGGGCCATCAATCGTAAAGAAACTGCCGCCGCCGCCGGTGAATGGCCGGTAAAAGCCTTAACCGATTTGCTTGCGACATCCCCTGAAAGCGTTTCTTTGAAGTAGCCAAGGTCGTTCAAATTACGATGTAAAGAAGGAAAAACCGCTCGCTCCAACTTTGCCGCATTACACGCAAGAGCCAAGGCTATGCTGGGGCTGCGTGATATTGCGCTACGAAACTGATCTACAGGAACATCGGTTAAATGGGCGATAGCATGTTCAAATAATAGAGTTTTGCCTTCAACAGCCGCTCTTATTACAATGGCCGGACTTAGTTTGTTGGCTTTGGCTAATTTGGAAACTAATCTGGCAACTTTTAGCTCTGGATCTTCAGGTATGTTGGTGCTTTTTTCAACACGCGGCTTATCAAGAACTGCTTGCCGTACAACTTGAGAGAAATTGTCAGCATCAACTCCAAACCGCGTCGAGATCAACTCTCTTTCTTCCTCTGTAGAATAGGCGAATAGCGAAGGGATCAAGCTACGTGGAAGGTCTTCGCGATCAGTAAGACTATGACGTAATTTATCGTGCCTTCGGGAAATTCGTACACATGAAGCAAAGGTTTCCATGCTAATTTGTGCTGTTGTGTTTGATGTCATGGTAATGAGAACTTCAGGTTCATCAAAAACTATCAAAGCATCAGTTATTGATTCAACAATTCCAGGGCGGTCAGCAATCGCCAAGCGATGGAATAAACCGAACTTTTGAATGATTAAAATAAGATCATCATCAGTTAAAACCGGACTTTTCAACAGGACAGGATTGGCAATTTGCGGTTCATCACCTGCCCATGATAAAATCAGTTTTCGAGGCGTCCATTCTCTGGTGCATAGCAAATTTGCTGCCTGCTGCTTGACATTGTCGGCAGCCTTTTTGTTCAACAAAAACATTATTTCACTAATGGCMGCTTCATCAAGGCTTTCCAKRGGCTTTACTGCGCACAAGGAACCAAGAGCAAGAAACAACTGGTCGCGCTTTCGCGGATTACTGGATTGCGCCAGCCTTGCCAATTGGGTCATACTTAAAGCTGCGCTAAGGTCAGTCATTACTAATCCATTCATAATTATCGTTAGTATCGCAGTAGAACTTTGCGTTCGAGTTAATTTTTCATATTAAAAACAGTGGTTACTGCTTTTTCTTCGATGGTTTGTCGGGTGATTTGGTTGGCTAGTAAAATCTCGAAAAGTGAGTAATAATCACAATAACGAACCTTTCTATAAGGAAAGGAAAAGGATGTTTGCCGATGCTGCCAAATAAAAAGAGGTTTCCGTCGTTAATATATTAHGGTTTTGTTTGGTGCTTGATTACTTTGTTTTCCTCCGTAGCCAATCATGCATTAGCTGGCGCTTGGGTGCAGGAAAAGGGGCGTTCTGAATTCATCACCACGGCATTATATTCATCGGCAAAATCAGGTTATGACGATTTGGGCAATTTGACGGAAGTGGTGAAGTTTTCAAAATTGGAAACTGCAGTTTATGGTGAATATGGATTGATAAAAAACTGGTCGATTGTGGGTCGTGTTTCTTATCAAGAAGTTTCTTTACAAAGAAACCTTGGAATTGATGCTGGCTCCGGAGTTGGAGCCTCTAGTCTGGCGCTTAAATATCAGTTTAGTCAGATTGGAAAGTGGGTGTTTTCAGCACAGGGCGCAGTTTTAATTCCGGGCGGTACAGAAAACGGATTAGATTTGCGTTTAGGTGAGGGCGACACTGAATGGGAATTTAGAATGCTTACGGGAAGACCGATTACAGCCTTTGGTAAAAATGGATTTGTTGATGTGCAAGCAGCTCGGCAATTTCGTACTTCTATCACCCCCGATGAATGGAAAGTTGATTTTACTGCTGGTATATATCCAAAGAAAAACATTCTGCTAATGGGGCAAATATTTGCAATTATCGGTGATCAACCTCGTGTGTTGGAAAGGCGCAAATTAGAGTCCTTGAAAATACAAGGGTCATTAGTCTGGTTCTTTAGAAAAAATAATGGCATTCAGCTTTTTGCCTCTCGCCCTATTTCTGGCCGCAATGTAATAGCGGACACAGCTTTTGGCATAGGTTGGTGGTCTAGGTTCTAATTTATTGTTGAGCACCTTCAGCATCAGCATTTTCGAGATTGACCTCATTAGTTTTTATATACAAATAAGCCATTAATGCTCGGCGTTTTTGTTCATTCCGGATGCCAACAAATGCCATGCTTGTACCGCTAAGAAACTCACGAGGGTTTTCTAACCAATGATCTAAGTTTTCCATACTCCAAACCAGGTCACTATCTTGTATTGCTTTAGAATAGCGAAATTCTTCATTAAAGCCGACTTTGTTGCCGAACATGCCAAACAGGTTTGGCCCCATTTTATTTCTTTGCCCTTGCTCTAAGGTGTGACAGGCTCTGCACTTGGCAAATTCACGTTTTCCAGCTTTCAAATCGGCGCCGACTAAAAACTTAGGCAAAACAACTTCTTGTAATTCAACATCGATTGTTGAAATGGTTGTTGGTATATTTGTTACCGTCGCTTTGGAAGGAACAGAGCTGGTATCTAGTTTATCCACTTGTTTGGTTTCTTTGGCGGCGTTTTCTGCTCCACATGCGCTAATCGCTAAACTGGTTATAACTAGCAGTGCAAAGAATTTACTAATTGACATTCGTGGCCTCATAATATGATTTGACAACAGGTTTGATGTTAGCCCATTTCATTGTTTAATCTAATTTTTCTACTCTTGTGTATAATTCTTATCAATGTTTTTATTCATAAGAATATCTCGCATTACAACCATAATAGCATGGACACCTTCTATATGAATAAAGGTACACTTATCATTGGTGCAGGGCAGGGCGCAGCTCAGGCGGCAATTAGTTTGCGGCAGTTAAAATACGATGCGCCAATAACTATAATTGGTGAAGAACCGTACCTTCCGTATCAGCGACCGCCATTGTCCAAAGGGTACTTATCAGGTGCGCTGTCAGAAAATGAAGTATATTTGAAGCCTGCTGAATTTTGGCAAAAGTTCAACATTACTATAAAGACAAATACTATCGCCCGTTCCATAAACATAGATGAAAAGCAGATATTATTTGATGATGATAATTCCGTCGAATACGAGAATTTAATCATAGCCATTGGAACAAGGCCAAGGCAGTTGAACTGCCCGGGCGCAGATTTGTTGCAAGTACATTCATTGCGAAGCCTGTCCGATGCAAATCGGTTAAAAGACGCATTTTCAGTTGGGAAAGATATCGTAATAATTGGCGGTGGTTATGTCGGGTTGGAATGTGCGGCATCTGCTATTAAAAAACGAATGAATGTCACATTGATAGAGGCTGAGGCACGTATTCTTGCCCGTGTTGCCGGTAGGCAAGTTTCGGAGTTTTTTGTCGAAGAACATCGCCGCGCTGGTGTTGATATTAGGCTGTCGCAGCAAGTAATTGCTCTTCATGGAGACATTGATGTTGAAGGCGTGGAATTATCTAGCGGTGAGATCCTTCCCGCTGATCTAGTTTTGGTCGGAATTGGTGCCATTACAAATGATGAACTGGCTAAAGATGCAGGTCTAGAATGTGATGATGGGATTGTTGTCGATGAGTTCTGCCAGACATCACAGGATAACATTTATGCGATTGGCGATGTTACCAGACACCCAAATTCGATATATGACACAGATATTCGCCTTGAATCGGTACATAATGCCATAGAACAAGGTAAAACTGCGGCTTTTTCAATAGTTGGCAAAGCAAAACCTTATTCACAAGTTCCATGGTTTTGGTCTGATCAGTATGATCTTAAATTGCAAACTGCTGGTTTGAGCAGTAATCATGATCAGGTTATAGTTCGTGGCGATCCGTTGAAGCGTAAGTTTGCGGTGTTTTATCTGCGCAACAAACGACTTATTGCCTGTGATGCGGTTAATTCACCGAGCGAATATATGGCGGCAAGAATGTTGATTGGCAAACAAGATTGTCCTGATGTGGACATGTTGGCTGATCCCTTGATTGCCATGAAAGAATTATTATCTTGATCTGGGTGAAATATTTTGGAGAATGAAATGCAAATTTTGAACAAATTTTATATCGACGGAAAATGGGTAACACCAAATGGCACTGAAACGCTTGACGTTATAAATCCGGCCAATGAGGAAGCCTATGCGAAGGTTGTTTTGGGGACGGCAAAAGACGTTGATTTAGCAGTTGCTAGCGCGCAAAAAGCATTTCCAACTTGGTCAAAAACTAGCCGCGCAGAACGACTTGAGGTAATGGGCAGGTTTTTGGCAGCTTACCATGCTAGACTTGATGATATTGCCAAAGCAATTACCGAAGAAATGGGCGCTCCAGCCTGGATTGCCAGCGCGATGCAGGCTCCGGTGGGGCTAGGCTTGCTTACTTCTGATATTGAAACCTTGAAAACATTTGAATTTACCGAGCAACGGGGCAATTCAATGGTGGTGCGTGAGCCGGTTGGTGTCTGTGGTTTAATTACTCCATGGAATTGGCCAATGAACCAGATTTTTTGTAAGTTATCACCGGCACTGGCAACTGGTTGTACTGTTGTCTGGAAGCCGTCGGAAGTTTCTCCTGTATCGGCACAAATTTTAATGGAAATTATTGACGAAGCGAAAATTCCAGCCGGCGTGGTCAATATGGTGCATGGTGATGGGCCTGTTGTTGGCAATGCTATCGCCTCGCACCCGGGCATTGATATGGTATCATTTACCGGCTCGACCAGTGCTGGAATTTCCGTGGCCAAAGCTGCTGCGCCAACAGTTAAACGGGTGGCGCAGGAATTGGGTGGCAAGTCCGCCAATATCATACTTGATGATCTGGACGTGCAGGGGTTTGCAAAAGCTGTTTCCGGCGGCATGCAGACAATGAGCATAAATTCTGGTCAAAATTGTAATGCGCCGTCAAGAATGCTGGTTCCGGCGGCAAGAATGCAAGAGGCATTGAAAATTGCCGCAGCAACGGCAAATGCAATACAAGTGGCCGAGCCTAATACTGAAGGCATGGTGATGGGGCCGGTAGTTTCCGAAGCTCAATGGAATAGAATTCAGAATTTAATTGCCAAGGGTATAGAACAAGGGGCGGAATTGGTAGCCGGCGGCTTGGGGCGGCCTGAGGACTTGAACCGGGGTTTTTATGTTCGGCCAACAGTTTTTGGCAATGTTACCAATGATATGGCAATTGCCCGTGAGGAAATATTCGGGCCGGTATTGTGCATTTTAGGTTATGACGATGAAGACCAAGCAATAGAAATTGCTAATGATACTCTTTATGGACTTTCCGGTTATATTTCAGGAAATAATATCGAACGGGTACGTGAAGTGGCCGCAAAATTACGCACTGGCATGGTGCATTTAAATGGTGCCACGCCGGACTTTACCATGCCATTTGGTGGTTATGGACAATCGGGTAATGGCAGAGAGCGTGGGCCCGATGGCTTTGATGAATATTTAGAGAGCAAATCAATATTGGGCTATTCGGCTGAATAAGTTATTATTTAGTCGGTTAACCCTTGCTGTTTGGCGTATTGCTCTAACTCGGCTAGAGCCGATGCATTTTGACTAAAAGCCTTACGCGCAAGAGCCATGCTTGCTGTGGCCTGCGCTGGTTGCTCTAACACCACTTGCGAACGAATTAACTGTTTCCAGCCGGCCAAATCATTCGGGTTCTCAGTTAATCGTTGTTGCAGGCGCGATACCATTGACTGGATCATTTCTTGTCGCTGCCCCGGGCTTAGCTGCTCAGCAGCTGCAATGTCAGCAGCGCTGGGGGCTTTTTGTGATTGCCTTAAAAAGTTTTCAGGTAACTCGATATTTGCTTCTGTTGCTAAACTATTGACGCGAGCTATCAAATCAGCCTTCCAAGGAGCGTCCGCTGGTACGGAATTAAGCAGTGCTACCCATGTATCAATGGCACCGGTGTCATTGCCGGATTGTTGCTGTGCTAGCCCTGTATAGAAGCTAGCGCGAACATTGCTTGGGTCAACCTTCAAGCTTTTACTGAAATACATCAAGGCGGTTTCAGTAACTATGTCATTAGCGGCACGGGTAAGGGTTTCAGCATAGGCGGAAAGAGTTTGCGGATCATTCGGTGCAATTTCTAATGCTTTTTCATAAGCGACTTTAGCGGCATTAAAATTATTCTGCCGGTTATAAGACCAGCCAAGCAATCGCCAACTTTCCACATCTTCGGGGTTGCTCTGCAAATGTGCGGTTAGTTTTTCAATCGCTTCATCAAGGGTTCGCGGCTCTATTGTATTGTTTTGGTTTGCTGCTGGCGCAGCATTTCTTGACGAACTGGTAAATTCTGGAGAGCCAACAAACAAATACAATCCAAACGAGCCAAAAATTATCAAAGCTGCTAGGGATATAAAAATAGTTTTATCGGCTTTGCTTAGTGGATCTGTGGCTTCTTGGCTTTGTTGTACCATGCCATAAAATGGCCGTGCTAGTAATAAAACTGCGGCGAACAGAAAAAAAGAAATTGCGATCCAGAACATTTTGATTGTTTCCTAAAATTTTCTATTTATTGGTCTTTTGTCGTTTTGTTATCAAGGCTTTCGTTTGATTGTTTGTGGGTACGCCTTGAGGTTTGCCAAAATACAAACCCGCCAACTAAAACAAAACCTAATGGCCCAAACCATAAAGCAAATGTGGATTTCTTTAATGGTGGTCGCAGCAAAACAAAACTTCCGTAGCGATCAACAATGTATTGAGTTACTTGTTCATTGCTATCACCAGCTAGAATTCTTGCCCGAACCAGTTTGCGCATATCAGCAGCAAGTTCTGCGTTTGAATCATCAATAGATTGATTTTGGCAAACTACACAGCGTAGGTTTTTGCTAACTTCTCTTGCGCGTTGTTCCAAAACCGGATCCGATAATTGCTCACCGGGAAGAACCGCCAAAGCCTGAGTTAATCCCAGAAACATTATTATTATAACAAATGTAATAATTCTGATCATTCTTCTGCCTCGAGCAATAAGATCATCGGCTTTATTGTTTGCTCCCAGATTTGACCGGAAATCGGCCCAACCTGTTTGAAGCGGATATTCCCTGCCTTATCTATCAGGAAAGTTTCCGGCGCTCCAGTCACTCCAAGGTCAATTGCCAGTAAACTTTCCGCATCAAGACCGGTTYTGCGATATGGATTGCCGTATTTTTGTAACCAGTTAGATGCATCAATARCGGTATCACGCCAGGCTACGCCATAAATTGCAACACCCTCACGATGAGCAATACGCATCAAGATCGGGTGTTCAACAACACAAGCCGCACACCAAGAACCAAAGATATTGACTAATGACACCTGTCCAGCAAGGTCAGAGAAAGCAAATGGCTGTTGATCGTCTAAAACCGGCTGCAAGATAAACTCTGGCATAGGTCGGTCAATCATTACAGATCGCATTTCGCGCGGATCTTTACGAAGACCAATGGCAAATGCAACGCCAATGACAATAATAATAACAAGCGGAATAAAAGCATAAATCTTAGTTTTCATTTTGCTGCCCCGGAGTATTTACTTTCTCCTGTTTCGGCAGGCGTAATCGTCTGTCGGCCAGCGCAACAAAGCCGCCAAGTGCCATCAATAAGGCACCTATCCATACCCAATTCACAAATGGGTGATAGTAAATTCTGATTGCCCAGCCCTTGTCCGTGTCGCCTTGCCCCAATGCAACATAGACGTTCTTTGTTGGGCGAACGAAAATACCGGCTTCGGTAGTTTGCATTTCGCGAACCGGATAAAACCGCCGTTCCGAGGATAATGTACCGATATGCTTGCCGTTCTTTGACAAGTTAAACCTAGCCGTTTCAGCTGAATAATTTATTCCAGCTAAATTGCGTACATCGCGTAATTCTATCGTATAACCGCCAAGTTCCGTTGTCTGCTGTGGCTGCATCATTAAAATGCTTTCTTTTGCCCAAAGGCTCATGCCGGTGACTCCGATGACCATTACCGCAACGCCCAAATGCGCAAATATAAAACCATAAGTTCCGGCGGAGAGATTTTTAAGCAATTTCCAACTTTGTGCAGGGCTTCTTTTTGCTAATTGTATCTTCCTGCCAAAGGTAATRCATGTGCCGGCAATYAACCAAAATGCCAATGCGAACCCAATTACACCTAAAGAGGCCATTCCGAACAGAAATATAACAGCAAAAACAACGATGCTTCCAAGTGTCATCATGATTATTGGGCGGGTCAATGAATGCCAGCTATCAATCCGCCATTTTAGCATTGGTCCAATGCCCATAAACACAATTAAAATAGCACTAATATAACCAAAGTTAAGATTAAAAAACGGTGGGCCAACGGTGATTTTTTCATCACTAAAAATATCGACGAATAACGGGTAAAAAGTCCCCAAAAACACTATTGCCGTGGCGCAGACCAATAAGATGTTATTGATCGCTAAACCTGCTTCTTTGCTCAATACTTCAAAGCCATTGCCGCGGCGCAATTTGCCTGAACGAAAAGCATAAAGCGTTAATGCTCCGCCTGTGGCCAGTAATGACATGACCAATATATAAAACCCTCGCTCTGGATCATTGGCAAAGGCGTGAACCGAAGTAATTATGCCCGAGCGCACAAGGAATGTACCGATTAAGCTCAAACTAAAGGTAAGAATTCCTAACAATACTGTCCAAGTGACCAAAGAATGACGACGTTCAACCACCATTATTGAATGCAATAATGCAGTGCCCGCAAGCCATGGCAGTAAAGAGGCGTTTTCGACTGGATCCCAGAACCACCAACCACCCCAGCCAAGCTCGTAATAAGCCCACACACTGCCAAGGGCGATGCCGATAGTTAAGAATGACCAAGCGGCTAATACCCATGGCCGCAACCAACGAGCCCATAAAGCATCAACTCTACCCTCCATTAAAGCTGCCACACAAAACGAAAAGGTCATAGAAAACCCGACATATCCCAAATACAAAAATGGTGGGTGAAATGCCAATCCAGGATCTTGTAATAACGGATTTAAACCATTGCCATCTATCGGAGTAATAGGTAGGCGGCTGAACGGGTTTGATGTAAACAAAACAAAACCGATAAATCCGGTTGCGATTATTCCTTGTACCGCTAGGGCTAATGCTTTTAGCTTATCTGGTAAGGCTTTGCCGAACAAAGGAACCGCTGCGCCATACAGGCATAATATAACCACCCATAGCAACATCGAGCCTTCATGGTTAGCCCAAACGCCGGTAAACTTATACAATAATGGCTTTAAGGTATGGGAGTGGCTGGCCACTAATTTAACCGAAAAATCGGACGTTACAAAGGATATAGTAAGGGCGATAAATGCTATTAGAATAAATATTAACTGCCCAACAGCCGTGAAGTTGGCTAATTGCATTAGTCGCAAATTGTTTGTTCGCACCCCAAAGAACGGTACAACGCTTTGTATAGCCGCCAGCAAAAATGCTAGAATTAGGGTAAAGTTACCAATTTCAGCGGTCATTTGTTTTCATTCCAAGTCTTAGACAGTTTAGTTACCTTTTGCCCTATCAGGTCGGATATGCCAACCATTTTAGCTGTAATTGATAAAGTTACTTACGCTTGCGTCAAAAATAGATTCTTCGTTTTTTCCAACTTATCCATGTTTTGATACAACCTTCATAAGGTATGTTTTGCTGAATGGAAATGCTGTAGCAAGCTTTTCTCGTATTACTACAGCAGCCTTAAATAATTCGGTTACTGTCACCGTAATACCACCGTAATACGAAGAACTAACCGCCAATATGTCGGTTGTTACCGCAGACAGTCGCGGCATGGTTATCACGTCCATCACCAAAACCAACCGCCTTGATGCCACCTACAACATAACAGTCGCCGACTTTGAAACATACTTTGTTGGCAAACAAAAAGTATTGGTGCATAATTGTCGAATTAAAATGAAGGATAAGGGAAGTGCACGTCGCACTGATGGCTCAAAAGAAGACTTAAGAAGTGCTGTTGCTCAAGCTGATAGTGCTGAAGATTTAAAGTGCGCGCAATGTAAGCTCAAAGAAAGCATTAAAAACAGACGAGCACAAAACAAGAAAGGTGACCGAAACTCACCAGATTTCAAAAAACATAACAATCGAATAAAATTTGAGGAGAGAGAGTTACAAAAAGTAGAAAGAAAGCTGAAAGATAACTAGCATGGATGTAAAAAAACTATCCTTTGAACAATTAAGAGATAACTACCTTTCGGGTGTTTATGATTTTGAGAGTGATGAGGAGATGGAAGCTGGTGATGAGTTATTCAATAAACTTATCGATATTAAAGATCTGATACCTTTGTTGGAATCTAAAAATGAGACAAGCGTTTCCGCTGCTTCATATATAGCACAAGAGGCAGGAAGTAGGTCACGACCGATTTTTCCTATATTGCTTAAATTGTTAAAGTCAGAGTGGGGGCGAGTACGATATGAAGTTTGCTACAGCTTCGGCGAATGTGCGACAGAATCAGAGCATTATTTGACTCTACTCTCGCATTTGGAAGACCCTTACGAACCAATTCGGTTGCTTGTAATCAGTGGGTTTATGAATTTAGATGAAGATAGTCTTTCGTCTTTAATAGATTTTGTAAAGAAAGACAAAAAACATCAAGAGCTCGTTTATGGGTTGTCTTTGCTGTTGCAGGCTAAGGCCAATACTGTTGATTTTGGTGAAATTAAAGAGAGCATTATCAACGGCAACAGGCCTCAAAAAATATTTTCTTATCTGGCTGGTTATCTTCAATTTAAGGATGCGAAGAAGGTTGATGAACTAGTTCGATTAGCAAATGATGCTGATATATTTGCGCATCGTGAAAAATGGCGAGACTATTAACAGCGAGATGAAAAAGCTATCCAAAGTGTCGATTATGATGGGTTATGGTGACAGTAACCGAATTACTTGTTTTGTGTCAAGCTGTGGTGTAGAACAGAAAAATGGCTCGACTTGCGCGCATTGTTATTCCCGGATTGCCCCACCATGTGACCCAGCGTGGTAATAGGCACGAGCAAGTTTTCTTTGGCGATGATGATTACTGCGCCTATCTTGACATGCTCCGCGCGGCCACACAAAAATCACAAAAGTGAAATCTGGGCATGGTGCTTGATGCCAAATCATGTTCACTTTATTATCAACCCCTCCCACGAAGACGGATTGCGAGCTTGTGTAGCCAATGCCCACAGGCGGTATGCGGCGCGGATCAACGCGCGAAATCAATGGACTGGACATCTTTGGCGGGGGCGGTTTGGCTCTGTTGTGATGGACGAAGCGCACCTCTATAACGCCTTTGCTTATGTCAGCCTTAACCCTGTTCGCGCGGGGCTGGTTAAGCGGGCGCAGGACTGGAAATGGTCGAGCGTACATGCGCATTTAAACGGATATGAGACGGGCTCACGACAACAGCACCTCTGCATGAGCGCATAGATGATTTTGCCGACTATCTGGAGCATATGTATACAGGTGAAGATTTTGAGGCGTTGCGGCGTAGCGAAATTGTTGGGCGCCCTATCGGTAGTGACAGTTTTTTAAAGTCATTAGAAATAAAACTCGCCCGCCCCCTACGTCGCCAAAAAAGAGGCCGAAAAAAGAAATAATTCGGTTTTACTGTCCGGTTACTCACCGTAATCAAAGAAATAATTCGGTTACTGTCACCGTAATACTGTCACCGTAATAACCGTAATACCACCGTAATACAGCCCTTTTCGGCTGGCAAGGGCGACCGTCCATTTTAGAGTTTGGCAACCATTCACCGCACCATTTCTTTTAGTGGTCGCATTTACCAGAAGCATCTTATGAAAAAGTGTATGCGGTTTTTCACTTAAAAGATGCGGCAATTAGAAACTTCCGTAAAACCGGTACCCACTTTTACTGGGAAATGCTCGCGCAGGTCATTGCGAAGAAACCTGACCGCGAGACAGAGAAGTGCAAACATGGGTTTCGTGACCCTTCATACTTACCCCTTAATTAGCAATCATTGGCAAAGGTGTTACTTAAAACGAGGCTTAATTGGCAAAGAATTAACACTCATTGACCCTTAACCACACTTAAGATGCGGGGATAAGTTCCAACCATACCCGTAACAATCATGTTTGGTATAATGGTGTTGCAGATGGCAATGACTTAGCTATTTGCGGCTCTTTGACATGGTGAATATGCTATAAATCCAATGAAGCGTGGGCTTTGCCAAAGCATTAATTTAACGATGCATAAAAATAATGTTATTTTTACGCCTAGCCTTTTAGAATTTATCCTGTGAGGAAGCCTTGCAAAACTAGTAGGTGTTTTTTTGTTTATACTCCATCGACCCAAAAAGCGGTGCCGAGCATTTGCAAACAAAAGTGGTTTCCGGTTTTGTGGTGAGCAAATGCGACCACTAAAGTTATTTTTGGTTAAGTTGATGGATGACAAAGATAAAAGTATACTAAAAATACAGTTTCATGCAGTGTTTTTAGTATACGATAATTATACGGATTTAACTGCAAAATAAAACTCATGGCGGATGGGGAGGGATTCGAACCCCCGAGACGCTTCCGCGCCCGCTGGTTTTCAAGACCAGTGCATTCAACCGCTCTGCCACCCATCCGCAAGTCTTGGCGCAGGAGTTAGCAAGCAAGTGATCATCGGGCAAGTGTGAAATTCATATTATTTATGATTTACTTGAATATTCCCTATGAAATATACCACTTACTCACATGCTTAAAGGAAATATGCAATTAAATCAAAACTATAGATAATTCAATTCAATTTACTAGCTACATGATAATTAAAAAGTAACCAATCCATTTAAGTGAAATTTCAAGTTCTTACCTTATTGTCAATCAAACCTAATAATTTCGGATAAACCGGGAAGAGGGATGTTGCGCAAAGTTGCAACCAAAAATAAGGAAGACCAAGAATGGTTCTCGATAATAAAAAAATAAACTTGCTCCCGTTAAAAATAACACGGGTGTTTTCAATATTAGCTCTAAGCGGCTTAGCAGTAGCTTGTTCGTCATCGGGTAATTATGTTTCACATAGCGGTAATGCATGGGGGGCGCCGAATTATTCGGTTAATGATCAACGACATCAAAACGCTCGACACCAAACCCGACCTAGGCAATCAAACTCGGTAGCAGGTGGCGCGCACCAGAAGATCGGTCGTCCGTACACCATATCTGGAAAAACATATATTCCAGCACGCGATGACGATTACAATCGTGTTGGGGTAGCCTCCTGGTATGGGCCGAAATTCCATGGTAAAAAAACCGCCAATGGTGAGGTTTTTGACCAAAATGCAATGACTGCTGCCCACCCGACTTTACCATTACCATCTATTGTGAGGGTTACAAATCTTGGTACAGGCAAGCAAATATTGGTGCGGCTCAATGATCGTGGGCCATTTATCGATGATAGGTTGATTGATCTTTCAAAGCGGGCGGCTTTTGAGCTTGGTTATGGCTCTAAAGGTATTACCAGGGTGCGAGTGGAGTATGTTGGGCCGGCGGCCTTGCCTGGCGAGAGACGACCTGCCACAAGGGTTTCAACTAATTCTCAAACTATACCAAAAGTGCAAAATGCTGCAATCAAGACGCAAGCGAGCAATGGTTGGCCGGAAGATCCAAATAAAAAATACAGTATAGCATTATCGAAGCCGAAAACCTCCGAGAGTGGTTGGTTTGTTCAAGCTGGCGCTTATTCGACCGAACAGAAAGCTAGAAAAATTGCAACAAGTATGAACATTAGTGGTCGACCAAAAGTGCAAACAGCATGGATCAATAATCGCTATATTTATCGCGTGTTGGTGGGGCCTTATGCAAGTAAGTCTCAGGCTACGGAGCAACAAAGGGAAGTTGTATCCGCAGGGTTTTACAAAGCTAGAGTTACAGAGCAGAATTAAATATTTATATGATGCTTTGCGCATCAAATTGAATCATGCAATGATCGGGAGCAGTTAAGAAGACTGCTCCCTTTTATTATGTGCTGATTTATTATGCGAATATTATTACTGATTGCCTTACTGGTTTTACCTGCAAAAAACGCGATAAGCCAAGGCTTTGAAACTCGTGCGCCGATAGCTGTAATTATTGATCAAGACACTGGAACAGTCTTGTTTGAAAAAAACGCCCGTGAGCCGATGCCCCCAGCATCAATGACCAAGATAATGACTTTATACGTTGTTTTTGAACGTCTTGCTGCCGGAGCTTTGTCTCTTGATGATAGATTTAGTGTTTCTGATGACGCATGGAGGCGAGGGGGGTTTGCTTCTGGTTCATCTACCATGTGCCTAACCCCCGGAGAAAAAGTACGGGTCGAGGATTTAATAAAAGGGGTGGTGGTGCTATCTGGTAATGATGCGGCAATTACCCTAGCAGAAAACATCAGTGGATCAGAAGAAGCATTTGCCAAGCTTATGACTGAGCGGGCGCATGAATTAGGGCTTTCGTCTGTTAATTTTGTMAATGCTACCGGCTGGCCRGCAAARGGGCATGAAATAAGTGCATTKGAYCTTGCAAAACTATCACAGATGATGATTGAYAAATTYCCAAAGTATTATGCTTATTTTGCRCAAAAAGAATATGATTGGTGTAAAGCTGCACCTTCTAATCGCTATAACAGRAACCCGTTATTGTCGCTCTTTGAGGGCGCAGATGGTTTGAAGACCGGATACACCAAAGAGGCKGGCTATGGYTTGGTTGCATCTGCAATACGCGACGAAGAAAGACGSATACTTGTAACCTCTGGCTTACCGCTCAAGCGTGACCGATCACGAATTTCGTACCGRTTAATGAATGCAGCTTTTAGAGAGTTTTCAGTGGTGGAGTTATTTGCCAATGACGAACCAGTTGGSTCAGTTGATATATATTTAGGTACTGAAAAAAGCGTAAAGGTTCAACTAGCTAAYCCTGTAACTATTGGCGTATTTAAACCGRTHGCCAGAAAAGTTAGGTCTGAAATCATATATATBGGGCCGATTTCTGCACCAGTTGTAAAGGGGCARAAGYTAGCTGTTTTAAGGGTTTATGCTCCGGGGCAACCGGCAATGGATGTTGACTTGGTGGCCGTACAAGATGTCHMTAAAAAGCCGTTCTTCGGRCGGTTTATTGCCGGTTTTGTGCAACTTATTCAAAATTCTGATGATTAGTAGCTTTTAATGTCTGGTCRATTTATTACATTYGAAGGCGGTGAGGGGGYRGGTAAATCCACCCAGATTAAAGCTGTTGAARAATTTCTAAATTCTCGAGGAATAGCWACGTTATTAACTCGWGAACCGGGCGGTACTCCTATGGCTGAGGCTTTGAGAGAATTAGTTGTCAGCGGCGATACAGAYCGCTGGTCGCCACTGGAAGAAATGCTAATCATGTACACAGCAAGATCAGAGCTGGTACGAACTGTTATTAAACCGGCGYTRGAAARAGGTGTGTGGGTTTTGGCTGACCGCTTTGCTGACTCAACCACTGTTTATCAAGGTTATGCTGGTGGGGTGCCATTAAAACGCATCAAACTATTACATGAGATTGTTTTAGGATCATTTACTCCTAACTTGACGTTTATTATTGACCTTTGTGCTAAAAACGGCCTCAAGCGAGTGCGATCACGAGCTGAAATYATTTCAAGATTCGAAAAACATAGCCCAGAATTCTATGATAAAGTCCGCCAAGGTTATCTTGAAATAGCTAAAAAGGAACCTGACCGATGCCATGTTATTGATGGATCAGGATCCATCAGCGAAATTTCTTCTTATATTTGTAAAGTTATGGCAAGTAAGTTTGCCTTTGACCCACCTAAATGAGCAAAAGCATTTTAGATAACCCACCAGATAAGGTGGAGAACTGTCCGCATCCTCGTGATACGCATGTTTTGTTTGGTCATGAAGCGGCTGAACAATCTTTTCTGCAAGCTTTGCTCAACGAAAAGCTACATCATGCATGGTTGATTCAAGGCCCAAAGGGTTGTGGTAAGGCGACATTGGCTTACCGCATGGCCAGAAGGCTCGCAGGAGCCAAGRTGGACGAGAAAAACGGTRTATTGGGTAGCGATCCTAATCAAATAATTAGTCAGCAAATTTCTGCTGGCAGTTATCCTGATTTAATGGTCGTTTCCAAGGAGTGGAACGAGAAAACCAAAAAATGGCGTAATGAAATCAGCATCGATCAAATTCGTAAAGTTAGTAAATTGTATGCGCATAAAGCAGGGGGAAATGGTTGGAGAATTTGTATTATTGATTGTGCTGATGATCTAAATCATAATGCGGCCAATGCATTGTTAAAGATACTTGAGGAGCCGCCCGAGCAAGGATTATTATTGCTGATATGTAATAACCCAGGGCGAGTATTAGCAACATTACGCTCTAGGTGCAGGAGCTTAAAGTTGCGTGCGCCCGGTATAGAAAGTGCCACAAGGATTGCTGTTAGCTGTGGTGCAGAATCGAAAAGGGCTGAGTTTGCTGCCGAATTATCGCAAGGTAACCCAGGACAAGCAGCACAAATAGCCAATGGCAATGCCAGTGAGTTGTGGGCAGATATAGAAAGTATATTTAAGCGACTRCCACAAATTGACCGGGTTCAGATCAACTCAATAGCTACAAAATTGGCCACAAARTCTGCTAGGCAATCTTTAGACTTRTTTTTTGAGTTAYTAACATTGCGTCATMGRCRAGAAATTAAAAACATGGCTTTTTTAGGGGATCTACAACAAATTCAACCTTGGGAAAAAATGTTAGATGTGAATAACCAGCTTCAACTGGATATTAATCGGATAAACCTTGATCCAGCACAGGTGGTTCAACAAACTATTTTTAATATTTCTAGGGCTGCAGAACAAGCYCARTTAATMARTGAGGCTTCWTAATGCTGGTCGAAACCCACGCCAATATGCACCATGAGAAATTCATCGRTGATTTACCGCAGACCTTAAAGCGAGCATCAGAGGCCGGCGTGGCGGTTTTGGTGAATATTTGCTGTCAAATGGATGAATTTGCAGATGTTATTGCTATGGCTGAGCTTGATGAAAACACATGGGCGACTATCGGTGTTCATCCACATCATGCTGATAAGCACCAAGACCTTACTGTTGATGATTTATTGGAGAAATCTGARCACCCAAAGGTGATTGCTATCGGCGAGACTGGYCTTGATTACTTTTATGATTACAGCCCAAAACAGATACAGATAGATAATTTCCTTAAACATATAAAGGCCGCGAAAATTTCAGGGTTGCCGATGGTTATCCATACTCGTGATGCTGATGATGAYATGAGTGAAATACTACAAGAHGAATACAAGAAGAARYCGTTTDATTTTGTTTTACATTCATACACTTCTGGTGAAAACCTAGCGCGAATAGGTGCAAAATTAGGCGGTTTTTTTAGCGTTAATGGCATTAGCACATTCAAAAATGCACAAAGYGTTCGCGATGTAATTATCAATATTATGCCTGATGAYAAAATCATGCTGGAAACCGATTGTCCGTATCTGGCTCCAATTCCTCATCGCGGTCGACGTAATGAACCAGCGTATTTACCGTTAATTCGTGATCAATTGGCTTCGCTAAAGGGYTGGACTGCAAAYGAGRCCGAGCATTTGACCACAGAAGCBTTCTTTAAGCTCTTTSCCAAGGCGAAAAGACCATTATGAGYAATGACGAGTTAATTGTTAGGGTGTTGGGGTGCGGATCTTCAGGTGGCGTTCCACGAATAGGTAATAGGTGGGGCGCGTGCGACCCTAATGAGCCTAAAAACCGTAGATCCCGGTGTTCGTTATTGGTGAGCAAGGTCAACAACAATGGTGAAACCAATATTTTGGTTGATACTAGCCCTGATATGCGYGAGCAATTATTAGCAGCTAGATGCTCATCGCTTGATGCTGTGCTTTACACTCAYGACCATGCTGATCAGACGCATGGTCTAGATGATTTGCGCCCGGTAAGTTATTCTGCRGGTAGAAARATACCTACTTTTGTTGATGAGGTGACAAAGAAAACTTTRCTTCGCCGATTTGAYTATGCATTTSARCARCTTGAGCACTCRTCRTATCCGGCAATTCTAGAGGCWGTTGATATGCCTTTATTGGGYAARWCGTTTGATATTAAGGGCGATGGCGGCTCAATTCCTGTTATACCATTTAAGCTTGAKCATGGGCCTAAYGTACARGCCTTAGGYTTYCGRTTTGGTTCTRTTGTCTACACRCCGGACGTKTCAGATATTCCAGAAGCTAGTRYTGATGTGATCAARAAYTGTGAKGTTTGGATTATTGATGCATTGCGGCCGGAGCCGCATCCAACACATTTTAATCTCGAACAATCTTTAGCTTGGATCGACCGCTTAAAGCCGAAAACGGCAATTTTAACCAACATGCATATCAGTATGGATTACCAGACGTTGCGTGAGCAACTTCCGGGTAACGTTGTCCCAGCTTATGATGGTATGGAAATTAAAGTTTAATATTATCATATGCTGTTGAAGAGCTGCATTACTACTATAGTTACATTTTTAATGCAATTTACAACACATAATATATATTATACGCGAAATTACAATATGCCGAATATCTACAATTCACCCCCTTTCCTGATTGCCTACTGTAGAGTTTAGAGCTAAAGCAGGAAAAACAACTAAACTACCTATGACTGGAAGAAATGATGAATATTGATCTGATTGTGCCTGGTGAAGATGCGCCGTGGAATATCAATGTCTTAATTGAAATACCGCTTGGTGGCGTCCCCGTAAAATATGAAATTGACAAAGTATCGGGCGCGCTACGGGTTGATAGGTTTTTACATACTGCCATGTATTATCCGGGTAATTATGGCTTTATTCCCAATACTTTATCGCTAGATGGTGATCCAATTGATGTCATGGTTGTTGGGCGCGTTCCGGTTATTGCCGGCTGCATCTTACAGGCACGACCTGTTGGCATGTTACAGATGGAAGATGAATCTGGCCCTGACGAGAAAATCTTAGCGGTTCCGGTAAGCTCTGTTCACCCATATTACTCCGACGTTCATGAGTATACCGACCTGCCCCAAGTTATGATTGACCAAATTTTGCATTTCTTTGGCCACTATAAGGATCTTGAAAGTGGAAAATGGGTCAAAATCGGTGGCTGGGAACCCGCCGCCGCCGCCGCCAAAGCGATAGAAACCGCAATTGCACGGCATAATGGCTAATACCCATTTCTGTTTACGACCGTATACAACAGCTGTGCATGTAACTATATTGTCYGCATAWAYYCCATCTAATCGTTTGCGCTTGAATTTACGGTGCTTATTTTTGGACGGGGTTTTGTATCGCAAGCAACAAAATTTATAATTTTGTATTTGCACTGTGAAGAATCTAAGCAAGTAACATTATCCCCAATAAATACACCACGCCTCTCATAACCGATTGCATTTTTAATTGTCCAGTGAAGAGCATATGGCCTTTGTGGGTTTGTTAATTTCCCACAAATTGCTTCTGCTACCCGTTTTGTCCCCCTTTCTGATAGAGGATCTGTTGATCGATATTTGGCAAAAAACGAGAACGGCAATCCGCCGAAGCCAGCCACAGTAGTTTGAGGGTATTTGATGTTAATTGGGGTTGTAGTCCAGGACGGTGCATAACAAGTAACCCGACGAATAATTTTCCTGCATTCATTTGCAGGTTGCAGAATACTTGTATTTAAGAATGGAGGAATTTTATGCGGATTGCATTGCTTTTTATCTCCCCAGTGAAATACAGTTAAATCAGATATCACAGATGGAGTCCTACTATCCATATACTCTGCTTTATGCCCTCCAAATAATTTGTAACCAGTGGAATCGCAATATTGTTGACTTATAGTAGATTGCTCCCCTGGTAGTGGCTCTCCTCCCGAAATCGGCAACCCATTGCTCCATAGCTGCGTGCTGATTAACCTGCAATTTCTCATGGTTGGCCAATTAACTACATATTTATATGGGTAATTAAAAATGGATGGGCTTTGATAACTACAATTACCCGTGGTTTTTTGCATTGTCTTTTTTCTAGTAACTATTTGCCTTATTTCCTTCGTCTGCATTGCAGTGTTCATGGGCGCGTTACCAATTTGAGGCTCCAAAGCTAAAAGAGCTAAGGGCCACATTAGACTCGATCCTATCAAAATTACAATAAAACCCTTGATCATCTAAATAAACCCTTATTCTAAGGTAGCATTAAAGCACTTATAAACAATAATCTTAAGTACTTAATAACTGATTATTTCAGGTACTGCAAGACTTATAGAAATCCTGAAATGTTACTAATTTAATTGCTTCCATTTATTTACTGCAGCGTATTAGAATTTGACTTAAGTGCAAATTTAAGAAAGTCTTTTAGACCAAATATGGAGCTTTCTAAATTGGCAGCATCCAAAACTCTATAGAAACTTGCAGTTTTGTTCCTGTTTAAACCATGCGTGGCTAGCAGTAAATTTTCTAATCAATCACCAATCAGGATTACCCGAAAATCATTTACATTGGTTCTCGTGGGGTCAGTGTAAATGCTGGTTCCGATTTTTTTGAAGAAGCCTCCTGAATTACAATCCATAAGATCTTGCATAGGGTTAAGCCCGTTGAATTGAGCCGTTTTCATTGTTACGGAAGAAACCCATGCGCCAGCTTCACCATCTGAGCCACCTACCCCCTTGCCTGTTACCTCACGGATAAAACCTGTTCAGAGGGAAATCCCTAAATGACGATATAGCCCGATTAAGTCATTGGGCTTATTAATTATAAAATAAAAAGATGGGTATTGGAGAGCTTAAGTTAAAATGTTGATCCTATATTTGATTTAAATTTCCATATAATTTTCACGAGTTTTGGTATAATAAGTATTTCAGGGCAGTTTTCGGGTAGTTCTGGGCAGGAATGGTTCATAAGTATGAAAAAACAACAAAGCAGCTCCAATATCAACCAATTGTTGAAAATAATGCGGCAATTGCGAGACCCAGATAATGGGTGCCCGTGGGACATAGAGCAAGATTTCACGTCTATAGCGCCCTATACGATAGAGGAGGCCTATGAGGTATCTGATGCTATAACTCGCGATAATATGAGCGATCTGCGTGATGAATTGGGTGACTTGTTATTGCAGACGGTTTTTCATGCGCAGATGGCCGATGAACTAGGTGAATTTGATTTTGCCGATGTGGTTCAGTCGGTTTGCGATAAGATGACACGCAGGCATCCACATGTGTTTGCGGATAGCAAAATAGAAGATGCTGCCGCACAAACTGGAGCATGGGAAAAACAAAAAGCATCAGAGAGAAGAAGCAAAGGTTCACAAGGTGTTCTAAGTGATATTCCTATCGCCCTGCCCGCCACGATGCGAGCTTTGAAGCTACAGGAAAGAGCTGCAAGAGTTGGGTTTGACTGGCCGGATGTGAAGCCGGTGTTTGATAAGTTGCAAGAAGAGGTAATAGAGTTGCAAGATGAATTAAATGGCACCGATAATCAGACGAATATTGAAAGTGAAATCGGTGATATATTGTTTGTTTGCATTAATTTAGCAAGAAAACTTAATGTATCGCCAGAAATAGCTTTAACCCGCACTAACAAGAAATTTACATCAAGGTTTGAGCATATTGAAGCAATATTAAAATCGAAAGGTAAAACACCGGAAACATCAAACCTGCAAGAAATGGAACAGCTTTGGCAGCAAGCAAAATTAAAGGAATAGCTACTTAACTAGGTTATTCAGCGATTGCAGCTAGTTTTGGAAAAACATTACAAAACTTGCCGTAAGCTAAGTCATCAAGCCTTATAACGCACGATAAGTCGCCTGCATCTGATGGGTCACAGCTGATTATTCTTCCATTTTTTTGAAACCAGCCAAGCACCTGACTTTCTGAACTGGGAACGATAAGCTTAAGCTGTCGATGATCTTGCTGTAATAAATCACATAGTTTTTGCTTTAATATATCCACACCCTCTCCTGTCTCAGAGGATATTAAGATTGCAGGCTCTTTCTTCTTGAGCGCCTTAGCGGTGAGAAAAGTACGAGCTTCTTCATCAAGCAAATCAATTTTGTTCCAAATTTCAATTACCGGCGGCATTTTCCCACTTTGCTCTTGCATCATAGACATTATGCCATTGACATCACGGGATTGCTCTTCGGTATTTTTAGAGGCGATATCTCTAACATGTAGTACTAAATCAGCCTCGGTAACCTCTTCAAGAGTTGCGCGAAAAGCTGCGATCAATTCAGTTGGAAGGTTGGAGATGAATCCTACCGTATCAGACAAGACAGCAGTAAATTGGTTGTCTAATTTTATCGTACGAATAGTGGGATCCAAAGTAGCAAATAGCATATCTTTAACATAAACATCCGCATCAGTTAATAAGTTGAATAAAGTAGATTTGCCAGCATTTGTATAACCGACCAAGGCAATAACCGGGCAATTTTTCTTTTGCCTAGCTTTGCGGTGCAATCCACGAGTTAGTCTAACTTTTTCCAACTGTTTGCGTAAGACCACAGCTTTATCAGAAAGCTCCCGGCGATCAGATTCGATTTGCCGCTCTCCCGGGCCAGCCAAAAAACCCTTGCCACCGCGTTGACGTTCCAAATGCGTCCACGTTCGTACTAACCTCGAGCGCTCGTAAGCAATTCTAGCCAGTTCAACTTGCAACTGCCCCTCTTTAGTTCGAGCGCGTAATGAGAATATTTCGAGGATCAATCCAGTACGATCTAAAACTTTTGTCTGTAATTTTTCTTCTAAATTACGTTGCTGAACCGGTGTTAATTCACCATCAAAAATCAACAGGCCTGCATTTTGTTGTTTAATTTCTTCTTGCAAAGTCAATATCGCTCCGCCACCAATAAATGTCGCCGGGATTATTTTCTTTAAGCGTATGACTTTAGCATCACTTACGCTCAAACCAAGGGCAAGACTTAGACCTATTGCCTCACTTAACGCGCTATCATCATCAATGACCCGTGAGCGTCCACGTATTGATGCGTGAATGATTATTGCCGTTTGCGGATCTAGCTTAGATGCGATCAATCGCTAGCTTCTTCTTCATTTTCGGCAGGCTCGAACAATGAAACCGGAGCCGAAGGCATAATCGTTGAGATAGCGTGTTTATACACTAATTGCGAATGCCCATCACGACGTAACAGCATACAGAAATTATCAAACCAAGTAACCACACCTTGCAATTTAACACCGTTTACCAAAAAAATTGTTAGTGGGGTTTTTGTTTTACGCACTGTGTTTAGAAACGTATCTTGTAAGTTTTGTTTCTTATCGTTAGGCATGATTATGCTCCGATCTTTTTATTATTAGCGATTCGTATATATTCATTAACCTATCAAGACGGTAATGTGAACACTAGTTAAGCAAGAATACTATTACGCCCCCTGCTCTATATATGCTTTTCGTAATGCTAATGTAACAGACCCCGGCGTGCCTGCGTTAATTTTAACATCGTCAATTTGTATAACAGGCATTACTAATGCGGTTGCGGCAGTAATAAATGCTTCTTTGGCTTGTTGTGCCTCCAATACTGTAAATTTACGTTCTTCAATGGTTAGTCGAAATTGTTTAGCAATTTCAATAACAGCCAACCTAGTAACGCCACTTAATATTTGCGTACTGATATTACGGGTTATAAGCTTATTATCTTGGCTAATTATCCAAGCATTAGTTGACGAGCCTTCGGTTATAAAACCCTGATCATCAACCAACAATGCTTCATAAGCACCTTGTTCTTTGGCTTCATGTTTTGCTAAAATATTTGGCAATAAAGATACAGATTTAATGTCACACCTTTTCCAGCGGATATCAGGTAAAGATATAACCTTAACGCCGGTATTGGCTTGTTTTTCTGCCGCTATGAAGTTGGTTGACCTAGCAGTTAGTACTATGGACGGTTTTATATCTTTCGGCCACGCATGATCTCTTGGCGCGACTCCCCTTGTGATTTGCAAGTAGACCATTCCATTATTCACTCGATTGCGACGAATTATTTCACGCAAAATGACATTTAACGAGCCAGCAGAAAAAGTAATCGGGATTTTCAATTCAGATAAAGAGCGCACCAAGCGGTCAAGGTGCGGTTGGTGGTCTTGAACAACTCCATTCCTGATGCTCCATACTTCGTAAACGCCATCAGMRAATTGATAACCTCTATCCTCTATATGCACTGAAGCATCAGCGTGAGGCAGGTAARTTCCATTWACATACGCAATTCTTGACATGTTTTATTGYTTCCAAAACTCAGGCGAAAGAATGGCCACSGCAGCAAGTATTTCAACTCTACCCAATACCATCACCATCCCTAAAAGTAATAATGAAAAATCAGACAAAGCAGAAAAACTTCCAGCTAGTCCATCTGGAGAAATGTAAGCTGGCCCGGCATTAGAAATGGATATTATTGTTAATGAGCTGGCATCGGCAAACTCTATGCCGTTAAAYCCCAAGCCGATGACAATCAAAGCAATTACTGCCGCATAGCCTAAAACGTAAGCCCATAAGCCAACTAACTCCTGAGGAGTAATAAAGATTTGTTTGAACTTAATAGAATTTGTACTTGATGGGTGGGACAGCTTTGATAAGTCCACTGAGGTTTGTTTGAATAAAATTATAAAACGTATTATTTTCACTCCTCCAGCCGTTGAAACAGCCGCGCCACCAATCAACACTAATGCCAATACCACCGGTGTTGGTATTGCATGAAACCCTTCTTTTGTCATTGGTATTGCCGTGGTAGTGAGCAATGAAATGGAATTCTTCACAGCAGATAAAAATGGTTGTCCTAAAGCCCAAAACAGCATTCCAGCAGCAATTATTAAGAATAGAAAACCAACAGTTTCTCTATCTTTATGATAATTAGCGCGTAATTGTATGACATCCCAATGTAGAGCAAACCCCACTGCACCAAATATCATACCGGCTAAACCGATCCAACTACCAATACCTACTGTGGCTGTTTGGTAATCTATTCCATAGGGCGTATAGCCTCCAGTCGAAATCGATCCCATTGTTAGCAGTATAGCGTCATAAATATCAGCTCCCGAAATAATCATCATGATTAGAATGACTAACGAAACCCCAGCATAAACGATCAGCATACTCCAACAAATTAGCTTTATGCGACCAGCAACATTACCCTTTTCAATAGTAAGGAATGGTGATCGATGCACACCGGGAGCTGTCATATTTAACGGAGCTAGTACCAATAATGCCATCACAATCGAGGCGTAACCACCAAGCCATTGTAACCCTGCGTGCCAAAACTCAAATGAAGCAGGTAATTGGTTAATTGTGTAGATTCTTGCTCCAGTGGTAGTGAAATGAGAAACTGTATCAACATATGCTCGGATCCACCCATCAGAAGCGTTAACTTCCATGATTGGAATCATTGCCAATAACGGCATAAAAAGCCAAAAAGAAATAAGTAGGATTATCGATTTACGACTAGAAAGTTGTATTTCCGATCCTCTGACAGTCAAAGAGAAAACCACACCAACACTGCCGCTAACAAACCCACAAAAGCCAAAAGCCATAACAGCCGATGGTTCAGAAAACCCTATAGCTATGCCAACGCTGATAAATGATAAAGCGGACAAGCCAAAGCAGGCAAAAGAAAGAATTCTTAATATAGTTATTATTTTCAATTCCCCCTTAACAATAGAATTAAAACGCTAAGCGACCTTAGATCAGTTTTAGAAATAATCCTTACTTACTCGGAACATCTTTTCGACAGCAGGTATTTCAGATTGCTCAACAAATAAAATCACATGGTCATCAGGCTTGATAATAAAAGAGCCACTTGGGAACAGCACTTCTCCATCACGGGTGACCGCCCCAACACGGATACCATCTGGTATATCCAAATCCCGTAAAGGYCGSCCKACTAAGGGCGAGGTWGTAAGMGCCAGCGCCTCTATYACCTCAGCTTTACCATCCTCTACACTTTGCACTGAAATGATACGTCCGCGACGAACGTGTTGCAAAATTGTCGAGATAGTGGTCTCTCGTGGATCAATAAAKATATCGACACCTAACGGCTCTTTTAATGAATCCAATGTTCTATCATTTACCAAGCACAAGGCTCTTCGCACGCCCGCTTCTTTGGCAAGGCCCGCTGACAAAACATTTACCCTATCATCATTGCTCAAGCTAATGGCTATATCAGCCTCGTTCACCCCCGCCTCTATTAACGTATCTCTATCCAAACCATCGCCGTGTAAAACCACAGTTTTCTTGAGTGCAATCGAAGCATTTTGAGCAGTTTCTTTATCGACCTCAATCATTCGCACCCTTACGCCTGGCAGGTGTTCAAGCTCTTGGGCTAGGTTAACCCCAATATTTCCGCCACCAATCATAACAATTTTCCGGCCACGATCCTCATTTCTACCTAATATATCCAGTGTGCGCGCGACTTGATCTGTATGACAAATAACATATATTTCGTCTCCTGCTAGTATTTGGTCCTCACCTTTTGGAACAAACAGCTTGCCAGCTCGTTTAACGCCAACGACCATAGAGTTAAGATCAGGAAACAATTCCGTTAGTTGTGATAACTGGGTGTTAGAAACAGGACAATTATCAAGCARYCGAACACCGAGTAAGCTAACYTTACCCTTTGAAAATGGAGTGTTCATGAATGCTCCGGGAGTGGTGACCCTTTGCATAACMGCTTTRGCRACCTCCTCTTCRGGRGARATAATCACATCAATCGGCATATGGTTTTGTGAAAACAAGTCACGCCAAGCTTTTTCAAGATAGTTTTTTGCTCTTATTCTGGCTATTTTMGTTTGAACGYTAAATAAAGAATGSGCCAATTGACAGGCWACCATRTTAACYTCRTCYAARTGAGTGACMGCAATTATCATRTYGGTRGATTTAATACCKGCACGCACYARCACATCGGGATGTGATCCATGACCAACGACTCCCCTCACATCAAGRTTGGTACTTATTTTCTGTACAAGTTTGGCTGAGATATCAATTACAGTTACTTCATTATTCTCAGCACAAAGCTTCTGCGCAATACCGTAACCAACCCTTCCCGCTCCAC
Source organism: Robiginitomaculum sp. (assembly GCA_002733735.2). Taxonomy (GTDB): domain Bacteria; phylum Pseudomonadota; class Alphaproteobacteria; order Caulobacterales; family Maricaulaceae; genus Robiginitomaculum_B. Next base: position 29,966 of record NVWT02000001.1, read on the forward strand.
AAATGATTACTTTCATTCGTCCTCTCCCGGGRTTGAATTCCTRCTTGAACCGATACCAAGAGTTTTAAGTTTACGATGCAATGCAGATCGYTCCATTCCTATGTARCTWGCTGTTTTTGAAATATTACCDCCAAAGCGGCTGATTTGAACATTCAAATATTCACGCTCAAATTCAACCCTAGCWTCACGCAAAGATAATGACACAAGACGMTCCACACTAATTCCGYTTTGTTCATTAGTSGTCTCGTTATTATCCGGAATATGCGACAATGTAATTGCCTGACCATTCGAACCATCGGCCAATATCATCAGTCTCTCAACATAATTACGTAACTGTCGCACATTCCCAGGCCAATCCGCCGCCTGCATCCACCCCATAACATCATCACCAATTTTTCTTTTCACCAGTCCAGAGCTAGTGCAAATTTTGTCTGCAAAAAACCGCACCAGATCAGGAATGTCTTCTCGGCGTTCAGTTAGTGACGGCACAATAACCGGAACAACATTTAATCTATGATACAAATCCTCTCTGAACTTACCTAAAGAAATTTCTGATTGTAGGTTTCTTGAAGAAGAGCTTATTACCCTAACATCCACATCTACGGGGTGTTGTCCTCCTAAGCGCCTGAACCGCTGACCAACAAGTATTCTTAGTATTTTTCCCTGTGTTTGCAGGGGCATATCTGTTACCTCATCTATATATAAGGTTCCCATATGAGCTTGCTCAAACAAACCAGTTTTAGTCGTTCTTCCGCGGCTGTCTTCAATCCCAAACAATTCACGCTCAACGGATTCAGGATCAAGAGTAGCAGCATTTACCACTACAAACTCCCCATCAGCTCGATGTGATTGCAAATGAATTGCCCGAGCAATAGTTTCCTTGCCCGCGCCCATGCCACCAAGAACCATTACCCTTGAATTTGCTTGAGCTACCTTTTGAACAATTTGTCGGATTGTGTTAATTTTCGAAGAGTCACCAATCAACTCTACATTAGCAACATCCTTGGCTTTAAGGGCAATGTTTTCCCGTTTTAGTTTTGATAATTCAAGCGCGCGTCGAACCAGTAACAACAACCGCTCGCTCTTGAACGGTTTTTCAACAAAATCGTATGCACCCTTACGAATAGCTGCGACAGCTGTTTCTATTGTTCCATGGCCAGAAATCAGAATAACCGGCAAAGAGCTATCAAGCCGTTTTACTTCTTCCAGTACTCCAATTCCATCTATGTCACTTCCCTGCAGCCAAACGTCTAGAACAACAAGCGCCGGCTTTCTTGTCTGCACTTCTTGCAGCGCCTGATCTGAACTAGCAGCTGTTCGGGTTTGGTATCCCTCATCTTCTAAGATACCGCTTATTAGTTCACGGATATCTTCTTCATCATCTACAATCAGTATATCAGCAGACATCAACTGCCCTCCTGTTTTGTAAGTGGAAATATAAGTCTAGCGACAGCCCCAGCTTTACCATCATCTCGATCAAGTAGCTCAAGCTGCCCATTATGGTCTTCCATTATTCTTTTTACTATCGCTAAACCAAGTCCCGTACCTTTTTGTCTCGTTGTAAAGTACGGCTCAGTTAATTTTTGGCGGTTATTATCCGGCCAACCAGAACCATTATCTATAACATCCAACAATGCGTACTTTCCTGACTTTGTAGTCTTAATCCGCACATGAGGTTTCAAGTTTATATCGCCACCAATGCTTGATGATGTTGATTCTGCTGCATTTTTTAGAATATTCAATAATGCTTGTGAAGAAAGCCTAGAATCACAGTCAATGATTATTGATAAGTCCAAATCATCAGTGGTGATTTCAACATCAGGAAAGGATACCTGTTGACCAAATGCTGTCTCTTTAACCAGATTCGCCAAATTAACAGCTTCGATTTTAGGTTGCGGCATTCTGGCAAATGTTGAAAACTCGTCAACCATATGACCTATGTCACCTACTTGACGAATTATTGTATTAATACACCTGTCGAAAACATCTGGRCTAGTAGTGATTTCTTTGCGGTATTTGCGCCGCAAYCTTTCGGCTGACAATTGTATTGGCGTTAGTGGGTTACGRATTTCATGGGCGATACGYCGTGCAACCTCTCTCCAYGCTGCACTACGCTGATCTGAAACAATYTTACTCATATCATCAAAGGTAATTACATAACCATTGCCGCCATCAGGKGTTATTATAACATTCAAAATAAGYTGTTGGTTYTTTYTCTCAAACTCRAYGATGCTATGAATCGGGCTTAAMGCTGCATCTTCGAGCTGAKYKAKYARATCRCTAAAWACMGGARCMAYWTSCAAKAYATTTTTYCCRGCAATTTTTTCYGCATCAAGRTYCAATAATTCACAYGCAGATAKRTTKRCCAATGTRATWTCMAGYTTRCGRTTRATACCRAAMACYCCKGCGCTMACSCCWGAMAAYACRGTTTCCATAAAMCKYCYRCGYTGTTCRGYCATGTYRTGAGCMGCRATTARGTCTGATCGYTGGGTKGCAAGYCTARTMGTCATYTCATTAAAGTCACGAGTAAGRCTTGCKACYTCGTCATTTTGGCTACTTGGTAACAATTGCACCGACAAATCACCATCACGCACCCGATGTGCCGCTTGGGCTAATCTTCCGATCGGCAACACCACTTGATTGGCCGCAGCCAGCCCAACCCAAACCGCGCCAATTAGAACCAATAAAGCAATTTCTAAATAAACAAGGACAAAAGAGCGGGTAAGCCGCCCTCGTTGTGAATTAGCTTCTCGATAAGCAATTCTGGCGTTTTGCGCCTCTACTAGGTTTAACAAGCTACCACTGGTGGCATATCTTGCCACGTATAAATATGCATTCTTGTATAATTGTAGTTTRTACAGCCCGCGTATCAGGTTTTGATCATTTTCAAAATGTAAATTTATATTTCCTGAGTCTGCGGCTTCGAAGGCCTCAATAGTTGGAGCTGCAAATGGAGGAGCGCCATCAAATTCTGCTAATGACAGTATAGTCCCTTGATTATCAATGATATATGCAGATTGGAAAAACCGATGCTCAGCCTGCAACCGTAAATAATTTGTGTAAATTATCGGCCCGCCAATAAATTGCTCTACGGCTTCAGGTTGGTTCAAATCAATTGCCATAGGTCTGATTTCGCTAACAACCTCGTCGCGTTCGGCATTAAACGCGGCTTCGGCAACAATGGCCGCTTTATTAACAGCTGTTTCAACAACCGGTGAAAACCAATTTTCTATACCTTGTGAATACACTATTGCAAAAAATGCCCCAACAATAATTGCTGGTAAAATTGCGGCGCCACTAAATAGTGTTGCAAAACGAACATGTAACCGAGGAGCAAATTCATCGGTTGAGGATTGGCTCATTAACCGTAATAATTTTATACCAATAAAAATTGCCAACCCAATGATTAGAACCAAATTAAACAGCAAAATATAATATAGAGGTTGACTTGCAGGACCTAATCTACCTGCTCCCGAAAGAGCAAAAAAAGCAGCCAAAACCGTAACAGATATTGTCAGCGCATAGAGCGCACCAAAAATAGCTGAGGACAAAATGTTTAGTGGCTTTGAGAATCTTTCAGCCACTTGGTTTGTATTACTGGACACGCTCATATATTTTTAATGCCTAAATAAGCTCATTCAGCCCTAACACTGCCCTATGTGTTGCGTAAACTCAACAGGTTGTTGCGAAATAGTCACTTTTTCTGCGATAAGCGATGCATTTGCATTTTCTTGCGAAATGTATTGCGATTTATTCCAAGTAACTTTGCAGCTTTAATCTGGTTATTCCCCGCTTGCTGAAGGGCAAATTCCAATAATGGTTTTTCAACAGCACCGATAATAAATTGGTACAGGTTTTCTTGACTCATTTGTGAGGATAGCAAGCTTTTCACCATTAAACTAACATCTGGTTTAGCTTGCTTTTCGTTAAATTGATATTTTAATGATTGACGAATTTGCGAACAGTCAATAACACGAGAATTAAACTGGATAGCTATTCGCGACATTAAGTTTTTAAGTTCTCTGGCATTGCCCTTCCAAGAATAAGCTGACAACAGCTCTATAGCTTCCCTATTTAAWGTTTTTTGGTAATCTGAAGCTTGCCCTAAAAACTCCTTAGCCAACTCACTAATATCATCGCGTCGTTGTTGTAGGTCAGGAAACTTTATATGTAGGACTTGTAGTCTGCCTAACAATTCTGGAATGATATCTTTCGGCACAGTAGTAACTGAAGATTTATTACAAAAAATAGATATAAYTCTTGCAGGACTTTCCGYTTGCTCATTTATATCAAACCAGTCACAGAGCAGGTGCTGGTCTTTTTCTGAGAACATATTCAAACGCCTTAACACTAGGGTGTCAGCGGCTTTTATATTATTTAACAACTTTAAATCAGCGCTTGGAACCAAGCAGTGCAATCGACTRTTTAKATGCTCACCRTATTTATGAATCAGRTTMGCAGCTAGRAATTTYCCRCTACCAGARGARCCGCTAATMAATACTGGTAAACGTGAGCGYGCMGAATTTGTAATCTCTCGTACAACCTGTTGCATTGCGCTGGACTTTGCGACCAAAGGGGTAATAGAGCTATTTGGAACTGCGGCGCGTTTTTCTGATGCGTTCATCAAGGCGCTCTTAATAGTCACGGCCAGCGAAGAAAAACTATATGGCCTTGCAAAGAAATCTATCGCGCCAAACCGTGAAGCCAGTAAAGAGGATAAAACCGTATTATCTCCTCCTAACGCTATTACGGGACACTTGGGGGCAATACGGCCTATMTCTTGTAAAACATCAAAACCATTTCGCTCAGAATCAAACAAATCTATATCAAGGACAACCAAGGAAAGTTGACCCTTTCTTGTCATTTTTAATACTATTGACAAATCATCRCTAGCTCGCACCTTATAGCCCAGAGCTGAGATGTCTTTTGCCAGACTTGCCCGACCAGCTTGATCACCGATTGCAACTAATATGACTTGTTCGTCATTCATGTTTTTGACAAYTCGYGTTYGCCATAGAATARATCGCTTAGCATTTCACGAATTTCCATAGCATCGCTCTTGCGGCAAAGCTTTGAACGAAGGCTCTTAACCTCCAAGTTAGTCGCATCGCCAAAAGCTGCATCAATAGTCCACGCAATATGTTTACGGAACATTTTAACTCCAGCTATTGGGCCGTACAATTCAAGGCTACCGGTAAATTGCTCGAGCAAATAACCTAGCTGTTGCTCCAGAGTTGGCACGCGCCCTACTCTACCCGCTAATTCATCAGCAATCAGCCCAGGAAGCCACGGCCTGCCACAAGCCGCCCTTCCAATCATTACTCCGTCAGCACCTGACAGACCTAAAGCGGATACGGCATCTTTTGTTGAGCATATATCTCCATTAACCAGCAAAGGCACTGATATAACCTCTTTGACTTGTCGTACCATCGACCAATCAGCAACACCTTGATAGAACTGACAGCGAGTTCTACCATGAACGCATATCATCGATACACCAGCTTCCTCAGCGCGCTTTGCCAGTTCTGGTGCATTTAAGCTTAAATGATCCCAGCCTAAGCGCATTTTCAAGGTCACCGGAATTTCAACTGCAGAGATTACCGCTTCGATCAAAGTAAGCGCATGATCAAGATCACGCATTAGAGCCGAACCAGAGGCTCCTTTCGTTACCTTACGAGCCGGACAACCCATATTTATATCAATTATCTGCGCTCCGGCATCAGCGGCGAGTTTTGCACCTTGTGCCATCCACTTGGCTTCTCTACCGGCCAGCTGTACAACAAAAGGCTCTGAGCCGGCATCATTGGCAATTTTACGCACCATGTCTTTTCGTCCAGCCACCAGTAATTCACTGGCGGTCATTTCACTGACCACAAGGCCAGCGCCTAATCTTCTAACTAGCTTGCGAAAAGGTAAATCACTAATTCCCGACATTGGAGCCAGAACTACAGGGTTATCCAGAATTATATTTTGAATTTGAATTGTCATGCCATGATGGACTATAGCTGTGTAATTAAGGTCAATCTTATTGTTGCCATGAATGCAACGATTTGGAAACAGGTCAAATAAATGAAAACGGATGTAGTAATTGTTGCTGCTGGAAGTAGCACGAGATTTGGCGGTGAAATCCCAAAGCAATATTGCAAATTATCTGGACAAGCTATCTTAAAGCGCACTTATGATTTATTTGCAAAATCACCTCTTATTCGTAAAGTAATAGTTGTTATAGCAAAAACTGATATTGAACTATTGAAGCAAGCATTTAACGGATCTAATCCTAATTTCATTTATGGCGGATCTACAAGAAGCCAATCTGTCTTGGCCGGATTGCAATCATTACAGAATGCCCCACCAAATAAAGTTTTAATACACGATGCCGCCCGGCCTTTTGTCAATGAAGGCACTATTAGTGCAATAATTAGCATGCTTGACCAAGTACAGGGCTGCGCTCCGGCCTTGCCAATCGTCGATGCCATCAAATATGTTGATGATATATCTGGGAAAATTACTGCTGATGCAGATCGCAATCAGATTTTACGTATGCAAACTCCACAAGGATTTTGCTACTCCTCGCTTATGAAATCATATGATCAATTGGCCAATGAAGAAGATGTTCATGATGATTTGACACTAGCGCTACGCAGTGGAATGATTTGTAAAACAATCCCTGGGTTACCGGACAATTTCAAAATTACAACAAAAAGTGATTTGCAAAGGGCTGAACTAAATATGGTACAAAAAGTTACGTTCAGTGTCACTGGAACTGGATTTGATGTTCATCAGATATGTGATGGAACTGGTATGTTCTTATGTGGCGTGCATATACCGGGTAAGATATCCTTAAAAGGCCATTCGGATGCTGACGTTGGCTTGCATGCGATAACCGACGGACTTTTAGGCGCGATGGCTTTGGGGGATATTGGTGATCACTTCCCGCCATCAGAAGGAAAATGGAAAAATGCAAGTTCTGATATTTTCCTTTCTCATGCCAAGGAATTAACAAATAAGAACGGTGGAAAAATTGCCCATGTCGACGTAACTTTGATTTGTGAAGAACCAAAAATCGAACCATACAAAGAGCGCATGAGAAAACAAATTGCCAAAATTTTAGAAATTGATTTATCAGCAGTAAGTGTAAAGGCTACGACAACCGAATCGTTGGGCTTTACCGGTCGCGGTGAGGGCATCGCTGCTATGGCCAGCGTTACAGTTATCAAGGAAACTAAATGAATTTATTAAGTAAAATATTAGCAACCTTTTTTGGTACGGGGTATTTGCGCCCTGCCCCCGGGACTTGGGGCTCCCTGGCTGCTTTGCCCCTTGGGGTATGGGTTTTRGTTGTAAGTGATTGGTATGTTTTATTAGCTTTAACAATCGTTATATTCTTTATCGGCRTTTGGGCTTCTGATCRTTACTCHAAAATTACBGGCAATAAAGACCCCTCCGAAGTGGTTATTGATGAAGTTGCGGGGCAATGGCTGGCTTTGGTGTTTGTGCAGCCGGTATTGTGGCAGGTTCTGGCAGCTTTTGTGCTGTTTCGVTTGTTTGATATTACCAAGCCATGGCTAATTGGTCGCTTGGAAAAGCTGCCCGGCGGCTTGGGGATAATGTCTGATGATATGCTGGCGGGATTAGTCGCTGGCATATTGATTTTCTTGTCTCGTTTATTTCTACCTATATAGTACCCAAAAGGAGCTTAGAGATGTTTCCAGATGATATTTTGGCGCAAGTAAAAGACGTGTTGCAAGCTGCAAAAGCTGGCAACAATATGATCGCCGTTGCTGAGAGTTGCACGGGTGGATTACTTAGTGGCGCAATAACTGCTGTTGATGGTTCATCTTCAGTGTTTGATTGTGGGTTTGTCACTTATTCCTACAAAGCAAAAACCTCGCTTCTTGGTGTGCCTCAAGGCATGTTGGTCGAACATGGTGCGGTTAGTGAGCAAGTGGCAGAGTTAATGGCTGAGGGAGCTTTGGCTGCCTCAAATGCCGATATTGCTGTTGCAATTACCGGAATTGCCGGCCCCGGCGGTGGTACAATAGAAAAGCCTGTTGGTTTGGTGTGTTTCGCTGTGGCTAGGATAGGCTATAAAACAGTTACAAAAGAATGTCATTTTGCCAATAATGGTAGAGCCGTAATTCGTATTGATAGCGTCAGCCAAGCCTTGGCGATGTTAAGTGACAGCTTGTAATTGATCTATTTGCTGTTGCACCGTCTCTTTTAGTTCCAGCTTTGGGGCAATTGATGTGAACAACTGATCTGCGCGGCGTTCAAATGCTTCCAAAATTGCTTTTTCAGCTCGGACTTGTTTAGCTAAGAACAATTTGCCAATTATTGGTATTGAAAAATCAAAATTCACCCAAAATTCAACTAATGTTGAGCCATCGGCCAACAAGTGAAACCGCCAATGATTTTCTAGTTTGCGAAATGGGCCTTTGACTAATTTTACCACTATTTCAAGAGTTTCCATGTCACGGAAAACATCAGTGATAAACGCTTCGCGGATCATCTTGTATTTAACCCGCACCTCGGCTCGCATTTGTTCTTCAGAGCAAGTTATAATCCGCAACGCGCTAATGAAATTTATAAACCGTGGATACTGCTCCACATCCCAAGCTAAATTATGTAATTGCTCTGGAGCAAATGTAATATGGCGAAAAACATGACGAACCCCCATATTATAACTGTTTAGCCAATCTTGCCGCTTGCAACTTAGCAAAATCGTCACCAGCATGATGACTAGACCTAGTTAGCGGGCTACTGGAAACCATTAAAAACCCTTTAGATCTAGCAATTACTTCTAATGCTTTGAATTCGTCGGGCGTTACAAAACGCTTTACCGGAGCGTGTTTGCGTGTTGGTTGCAAATATTGACCAATAGTAATGAAATCGACATCAGCCACCCGCATGTCGTCCATTACCTGCATTATTTCTTGTTTACTTTCACCAAGACCAACCATAATCCCAGACTTTGTGAATTGCCTTGGATCGCGTTGTTTTACTTTTTGCAACAGCCGTAAAGAGTGAAAATACCTGGCTCCGGGACGAATGCTCAAATACATCGATGGAACTGTCTCAAGGTTGTGGTTGAACACATCAGGTTTAGCATCAATCATAATTTCTGCCGCCCCATCTTTGCGTAAAAAATCTGGCGTGAGTATTTCAATGCTGGTGCTTGGGCACGATTGCCGAATTGCTGCCACTGTTGCAGCAAAGTGCCTTGCACCCCCATCAGCCAGATCATCACGATCTACAGATGTTATAACAACGTGTTGCAGTTCCATCTCAAAGACTGCTTTGGCTACTTTCTCTGGCTCATCAGGGTTTAACGGTTCCGGCATGCCTGTGCGAATATTACAAAAAGCACATGCCCTAGTGCAAGTGTCACCCATTATCATTAAGGTCGCGTGTTTCTTATCCCAACACTCACCCATATTCGGGCATGCAGCTTCTTCACAAACCGTTACCAACCCTTTTTCGTGTACTATTTTACGGGTTTCAAGATAACCTTTACCCAAAGGTGCTTTGACCCTGATCCACGAAGGTTTACGCAAAATTTCACTATCACTGCGCTTTTGCTTTTCAGGGTGACGGATTTTCTGTTTAGTATTGTCGATTATTATTGCCATTAAAACGCTCTAAAATATTTATACGTTTAATCTAATTCGCTAAATCTCAAGTGCAAGGCTTTTTGTTGGGGTACATATGTTATCAATGCCGATATTAAGAAAACAAATAACTATGGGGTAAATTAACTCGCTCCGGCAACAATTCCGCAAAAATCCTTTGCCTTTAGAGACGCGCCACCAATCAAACCGCCATCAACGTCCTTGCCTGAAAATATTTCCTTTGCATTTTGCGGTTTTACTGATCCGCCATACAAAATACGAGATTGAGATAATTTCTCACCGCCAATTTCTTGTAATAACTCACGAATACAGCCGTGCATCTGGTTAATATCATCGCTTGTTGCTGTTTCACCTGTACCAATTGCCCAAACCGGCTCATAGGCAATAACACAATTATTAAAATTAGCACCTTTTGGCAAAGACTGTTGTATTTGGCTTTTAACGGTTTTCATGGCATCGCCAGCCTGACGTTGCTCTAGGGTTTCGCCCACGCAAACAATCGCAATCAAACCCGATTGCAATGCAGCTTCGGCTTTCTTTTTCACTGTTTGGTTGGTTTCATTGTGATTAGCTCGGCGCTCCGAATGACCAATAATACAATAACTTGCTCCAGAATCTTTAAGCATTTGCGCTGAAATGTCACCAGTGTGCGCGCCGGCAATTTCCCAATGGCAATCTTCGCCCCCAACATTCATTTCTGTTTTTTCGGCAATGCTTGCGAACTTAGCTAAAAGGGTTGTCGGCGGACAAATCAGGATATCATGACTTTCAAATTGATCCGTAGATATACGGTCAATCATTGCTTGAAACTCTGCGGCATCGGCACGCAATCCATTCATTTTCCAATTGCCAGCTATCAGCATTTTTCGTGTCACATCTTTCTCCCGTAAACTGTTATCTAAAGCTGTGCCTAGCAGTCATCACAATCTCATGCAACTATACAGTAAAACACTCTTGCGAGACTTAGCTTCTACGCATACATTGCCGCGCTTGGGATATTTGGTAATAGAAACTCACGGAGACTTTGATGCTTGATGCCATGCGTAATTCACTTAAATCCCCCTTTGCAGTAGTGTTCATAGGGTTGATAGTACTTAGTTTCGTAGTCTGGGGAACTGGTGATGTTCTAAAGGGGGGAACTGGTGATGCAGTAGTTATCGTTGGGCCAGAAAAAGTCACCGTTGATGAGTATGCCGTTAAATGGCGAAGAGAAGTTGATTATCGCCTTAGAGAAAGTAATGGTAAGTTTTCTGAGGTTGAAGCAAAACAACAAGGATTGGATCAACAGCTTTTAGATCGGCTAATTACTGAGGCAGCATTAACTGCAAAAATGAATGAACTTGGTATTAGCGTCTCAAATGCAATGGTAGTAAAATTTGCTCGAGACTATGAAGCATTTGCTGATCCGTTCACTGGTAAATTCAGTGATGATCAATACCTTGATACATTAAATAATGCCCAATTAACTCCAAGACAGTTCGAAGAAGACGCAAGAGCAGACCTTGGGCGGCAACAACTCCTATCAGTAATTTATGATGGAATTCCATCACCTATCTCGTTCACTAGACTTATAATGGCTTACCAACAAGAAATGCGGCAAGTGGAAACAATATTTTTACCTGCTTCATCATTACCAAAAACAGGTGAACCGACCACTGCCCAACTAGAAGAGTTCTTTTCTGAATACTCTAACCAATTCATGATTCCAGAACGCCGTGCAGCAACAATAGTATTGATGTCTGCAACTGACATAGAACTAGAAATAAACCCAACAGAAGAAGAACTTCGAGCTGTATACGAGTTCGAAAAAGCAAAGTATTCAAAAGTAGAAACCAGATCTTGGCTGCAAATTCAAGTTGAAGACCAAGTGGTTGCTGAACTAGTGGCAAAACGCTTGAACTCTGGTGAAGATGCTGCTGATATAATGGCCAGCTTAAAAATAGCTGGTGAGCCGCTTTTGGTTGAAAATACTGAAATTGGAAACTCACCAGATGACCAAATAGCGGAAGCGGTGTTCAAAGCAGAAGCCGATACTAGTGGCGTTGCCGAAGGTCGATTCAAGTGGGCCGCGTGGAAAGTAACGGCTATAGATCCGGGATATGAGAAGTCCTTTGAGGAAGTGCAAATCGAGTTGAAAAAAGACTTCACTTCAGAAGAAGTCGGTAATCGTCTTTACAATATTATGGGGGACTTTGAAGGTGCGCGCGCCGAAGGAATGGATATTGAAGAGGCTGCGGAATCACAACAATTAGTAGCAATAAGCCTGCCACCCGTTGACAGAAACGGCGGTGACGAAAACCTACAAAGCGTTGATATTTATACGCAAAATCCAAAAATACTGGAAATATTGTTTTCTCTTGATGAATTAGTCGAAAGCCACATTGAAGAAACTACAAATGGGGACTTTTTTGCACTTACCGTAAATCAGGTCGTCCCCTCACGGGCTCCCGCTCTTGATGAGGTTCGTAATCAAGTGATCCTAGCATGGATGGCAGAACAAAAGTCAAAAGCCATGCGCGAATTGGCAAATTCAGTAAAGTCAGACTTAGATTCTGCTATGGCAGCAAATGACATTGTGAGTAAACACTCAGGTAGTAGGTTAGAAATATCTATATTGAACCGCTACCAGCCAGAGCCAACCATACCAGCTGGGTTGTCAAATCAGTTGTTTTCTATCAATATTGGCCAATCTGCTTTTGCAATTGCCCCAAGCACCGGTGATATTGTTGTTTCMCGACTGCAAAAYATTATACCATCACCGGTTATATCGGATGCAAACCTAATGTTATTGCGCTCAAGAATGGATCAGGAAGTTGAAAGAGACTTGGAGAGCTTATTTGTATCAGGTCTGCGTTCGTCCTACACAATAAGACAAGATCAAAGGTTAAAAGCGCTGGCTTTGGGTGATGGATAATCTTAATACTGAAAGCTCTGATTTTCAGAATTACTGCAAAGCCAATGCGGCCAAARAGCCGTATTTAGCGACAATTAAAGTTATTGAYGACCTTACCACTCCGGTAGCMGCTTTGCTTAAAATYGGYCTTAAGCAAGATAATKTATTTTTACTGGAATCAGTAAAAGGYGGTGAGACCAGAGGTCGSTAYTCRGTWATWGGCCTAAACCCTGATCAATGYTTCAGGGTTTTGGCTGGTAARCCACAAATCAGYGTCAATAACAGCGAGTTTRTCGATGTCGAYAGTAATCCWRTTATSGCTTTRCGCGACTTTGTAAARCAATCCGAAGTGCCAGTYTCACCAGATTTACCGCCGATGCTAAGTGGSGTTTTTGGGTATATTGGCTATGATGCTATTAACTGGATTGAAAATATTCCAYTGAAATCHGGATCBAGCTTACAAACGCCTGATGCAGTTCTTATCAGACCAACTTTGATGGCTGTATTTGATTCAGTAAAACAAGAAATAATACTCTCGCGACGTATTGAGCCAACCGCTCTTAAAAAACAATCAGATGTTTGGGAAGCAGTGCAACAGGAATTGCAAAATTTGCGTGACAAGATCTTGGGGACACTAACAACCCCACCCGTTATTCAAAGTAATAATCATAAGGGTCAACCACAACCCGACAGTAATACCAGCAAGAAACAATTTCATGAGATGGTGCGAAAAGCAAAAAACTACATCAAAGCTGGAGATGTTTTCCAAGTGGTTTTAAGTCAGCGGTTTTCTGTGCCTTTTACTAATCAYCCATTTKCYTTGTACCGCTCTTTGCGAAAGAGCAATCCGTCACCATTTCTATATTATATGCAATTGCCTGAGTTTTGCATAATTGGTTCTAGCCCAGAAATATTGGTGCGGGTTCGTAATGATAAAATCACCATCCGCCCAATAGCAGGAACCCGTCCTAGAGGATCAACACAAGCAGAAGACGAAAAAAATGAACGCGATTTATTAGCTGATAAAAAAGAGTTAGCAGAACATTTAATGTTACTAGATCTTGGCAGAAATGATGCTGGTCGTGTCGCCAAGCCAGGTACCGTTAAAGTCACAAAATCATTTGCCATTGAGCGATATAGTAAAGTCATGCATATAGTTTCAAATATAGAAGCTGATTTAGCTAAAAATGCAGATTCGCTTGATGCTCTGTTTGCGGGCTTTCCACATGGAACAGTGTCCGGTGCACCTAAAATCAGAGCTATGGAAATCATCAGTGAGCTTGAGCAAGAAAGTCGCGGAATTTATGCAGGGGCAATTGGCTATTTTTCGGCGACCGGCGATCTAGACACTTGTATTGTTCTTCGTACGGCCATTATTAAAGACCAAGTGATGCACGTACAGGCCGGCGGCGGTAATGTGCTGGACAGTGACGAAGAAGCAGAGCGCATGGAAACCATACACAAGTCACAGGCCTTATTTGATGCCGCGGCAGATGCGTGGCGTTTTGATGTTTTCGACAATTCATCTGAGGTGAAGTGATGTTATTGGTAATTGATAACTATGACAGTTTTACATTTAACTTGGTTCACTATCTTGAAGAACTCGGGGCAGAAACTAAGGTTTATCGCAATGACGATAAGTCTGTTGAAGAATTTTTAGCATTAAATCCAAGCGGCATTTTACTGTCACCCGGCCCCTGCACGCCCAATGAAGCCGGTGTTTGCCTTGAGTTGATAGAGGAATTACCGGCAAATATCCCATTGCTGGGGGTGTGCCTTGGTCATCAGGCCATTGGCCAAGTGTTCGGTGGAGAGGTGATTGCTGCAAAATCAATTATGCATGGCAAAACCAGTTTAATAAACCATAGCAACACAGGTGTTTTTACTGATATCCCTGCACGATTTACCGCTACCCGATATCACTCATTAGCTGTTGACCCAACTAGTGTGCCGGATTGTTTAGAGGTTAATGCATGGACTGATGACGGTGAAATTATGGGGCTTATGCACCGCTCTTTGCCGATACATGGTGTGCAGTTTCACCCAGAATCTATAGCTTCAGAATATGGGCATGACCTTTTACAGAATTTCTTGAATTTGTGCAATAAAATGGCAAATTGCCATGAGTGAATTTCGCGACATTATAGAGCATATGTGTAAGACAAAAGAACTATCAGGCTCGTTAGCTAAGCAAGCGTTTTCCTTAATCATGTCTGGTCAAGTAAATGATGTATCTATTGCCGGCTTTTTAACCAGCTTACGAACTATTGGTGAAACTGAAGCTGTAATAACTGCCGGTGCTGAAGTATTGCGATCACGTCTGATGCCAGTTAATGCACCAGATGGAGCAATTGATACTTGTGGAACCGGTGGCGATGCCAAAGGCTCATTTAATATTTCAACGGCCACGGCAATAGTTACTGCTGGTGCTGGTGCAATAATAGCAAAACACGGAAACAAGGCACTTTCCTCAAAATCTGGCTCATCAGAGGTATTAGAAAAACTTGGTGTGAAACTAAATCAACCACCGGGCGGCGTTGAAGCTTGCATGAAACAAGCTGGCATTGGCTTTATGTTCGCACCTGCCCACCATGTTGCTATGAAACACGCAGCCTTTGCGCGAAGTGAATTGGGTATCAGAACCATATTTAACTTGCTTGGGCCTTTAAGTAATCCAGCTGGAACTAAGCGACAATTACTTGGTGTTTTCGACCAAAAATGGCTAATACCAATGGCACAAACTTTAGCAAACCTAGGCGCGGTTAAAGCATGGGTCGTTTGTGGTGATGATGGTATGGACGAACTTACCACAACCACAACAAGCAAGGTCGCAGCATTACAAAATGGTCGCATCACAAGTTTTACTATTGATCCGGTAAGCTACGGTATTGCACTTTGCCAGCCTAAGGATCTAGCCGGAGGTAATCCAGCGCAAAATGCCAAAGCCATTATTGGGCTGCTTGATGGGGAGCCAGGAGCTTATCGGGATATTGTTGTGTTAAACACAGGCGCAGCGCTTCTTGTGGCTGATATTGTTGCTGATCTTGATCAAGGAATAGCAAAAGCCAAAGCTGCAATTGATGATGGTAAAGCCAAATTAGCCTTAGAAAAACTTGTAGCGGTCTCTAATCAATAATGAGTGTTTTAGATAAAATAGTCGCTGACAAGCATTGTGAGTTACTGCAAGAAAAGATTGCAACTCCATTACCTGTTTTACAGCAACAAGTTCAAAACTGCCTACCAGTACGCGGGTTCAAAAATGCTATTCTAAACCCTGCTATAATTGATCAACCAGCCTTAATAGCAGAGATTAAAAAGGCTAGCCCGTCAAAAGGTCTTATTCGTGAAAACTTCCAACCAGCAGAACATGCAATGTCTTATAAACTTGGCGGAGCCAGTTGTTTGTCTGTTTTAACGAATAGTTATTTTATGGGCAGTGATGAGCATTTCATCAGTGCGCGAGCTGTTACTGAGCTGCCAATGCTCCGCAAGGATTTCATCATAGATACTTGGCAAATATACCAGTCTCGAATACTCGGCGCTGATTGTATTTTGCTAATAATGGCGATTTTATCAACGGACAAATCTTTGCAGCTTTATCAAACCTGCATAGATCTAGACCTAGATGTTCTAGTTGAAGTTCATAGCTTACAAGAATTGCAACGAGCCTTGTTATTACCGGATACTTGCATGATTGGTATCAATAACCGTAACTTGCATGATTTTTCAACCGACCTGAACACTACCGCCGACTTATTGGCAACAATAGATAGTAGCCGCATTGTAATTTCAGAAAGTGGAATAAAGACCCCTACTGATGTAAAGCAAGTAGCAGCGGCCGGAGCCAAAGGAATTCTAGTTGGTGAAAGCTTGATGAAAAATCAAAACATTCAAGTTGCAACCAAAAATTTATTATCAGTCAGAGAATAAATCTCTTTCAAGCTCTACGCTTATTTTTAACGCCGCACTTAGCAAAACACCAAGGCCTTACATGGTTGCCAATAGTATGTGATYTATATTAGTCTTGGTATCAGGGAGTGGGCGAATGAAAATTATTAAATCTATTGGACTAATTGTTTTAATTGCTGTCATTGGTGTTGGGGTATTCCTAATCGGAGCTAAGCAAAATTGGTATGGAAAACATCGCGGTGCAGGAGAGATTATTGGAGCCGAATTACCCAAGAATATTATTGAGAATAGACAAAAATCCCAACTACAAACCGCCATATCATTGGGAACACAATCACCAAAACAAATATTGTTTGGCGACCTCCACGTCCACAGCACATTCTCAACCGACGCTTTTTTGTGGTCATTACCCATTTATGGCGGCGAAGGTTCGCACCCAATAGCYGATGCCTGTGATTTCGCCAGATATTGTTCAGCAATAGATTTTTGGTCGATAAATGACCATTCCGAAGCCTCAACTCCGGCCAGATGGGCTGAAACCAAAGAAAGCATACGCCAATGCAATGCCCGTGCTGGTGACAGTGCCAATCCAGATATTGTAACATTCATGGGCTTTGAGTGGTCACAAGTTGGCCGCACACCRCAAACCCATTACGGACACAAGAATGTAATTTTCAAAGGACTAGACGATGATGAAATTGCTTTGCGTCCAATCGCCGCATCTGGCCCTGCTAGTGCAACAATCCGTGGTTCGGCCACGCAAATGGATTGGCGACTTGCATTGGCAGATTTCTCCAACCGACAAAGTTATTTTGACTTTAGGACTTTTGCTAATGAGATAAGAGAAGTTCCCGACTGCAACCCTGACACACCCTCTAATCAATTACCTTTGGACTGCTATGAACAAGTAGAAAATCCAGGAGAGTTAGCGGATCGTTTAGATCAACAGGCAATCGACTATTTGCTAATCCCGCACGGGACTAGCTGGGGCTTTTATACCCCTCCAGGAACCAGCTTTGATAAGCAGTTATCACCGCAGATGCGCCCAGAGAAGCAGACCTTGATCGAAGTGATGTCAGGGCATGGAAACACCGAAGAATATCGTTCGTGGCGCTCCATCGATGTTATAGATGTGGACAAATTGCTGTCATCTTGCCCAGCTCCCAGCAAAAACTATCTACCGAGCTGTTGGCAAGCTGGCGAGATAATTAGAGACCGTTGCTTGAAGGCTGGGCAGAGTAATGACGAGTGTGAAGCAAGAGCCATAAAAACACGTGAATTATATGCAAACCTTAGTGTTGCTGGTCACATAATTGTATCTGGTGATGAAATTATTGATTGGCTTGATGCGGGACAATGCAAGGATTGTTTTTTGTCGGCGTTTAATCACCGGCCAAAATTATCAGTGCAATATGGATTAGCTATTAGCAACTTTGAAAATGACGGTGATGATCCAACTAGATTTAATTGGGGTTTTGTTGCTGCATCCGATAACCACAGAGCCAGACCCGGTACTGGTTACAAGGCTTATGTCCGAAATAGAAACACTGAATCAACAGGTGCTATCAATCAAGAGTGGCGACAACGAATGTTTCCAGATGAAGAAAAACTGCCTGCATCTTTGCCTGTAACACGAGAGTCCGTCTGGGATAACCCTGGTTTCCATCTGTTAGAAATGGAGCGCCAAGCCAGTTTCTTTACCACTGGAGGGTTAACCGCCGTTCATTCAAATGGTCGCTCACGAGATGCGGTTTGGGAGGCAATGCAACGCCGTGAAACCTATGCYACGTCYGGGCCGMGMATWCTTTTATGGTTCGACAAACTAGAAGRYGAYGGCTCKAAATTRGTTATGGGYAGYAGYACTRTTACYGACAAAAWYCCRCARTTTAGAGTRCGAGCYGCCGGYGCRTTCAAGCAAAAACCCGGYTGTCCRGATTTTGCCTCRGCAGGYTTGCCTGAARAAMGMTTTGAGAAATTATGTCGTGGTGAATGTTATAATCCATCTTCTGAGCGTTTGAAAATAACCCGTATCGAGGTAGTGAAAATCACCCCACAACAATTTGAAAATGAGAATGTTGATGGACTTATCAATGATACATGGAAAAGTTTTAATTGTGACGATCAAGGACAAGGTTGCACAATCACTTTTGATGATCCTGATTATGTAAGCGGTAATCGCGATAGCATTTATTATGTAAGGGCAATTCAAGAGGCCACTGCAACCATAAACGGCGCAAATTTACGCTGTATTTACGATGGAGAAGGAAAATGTATATCGGTCAATCCATGTTATGGAGACTATCGCACACCGCAAAGTGATAATTGTCTAGCTGATGTAGAAAACCGTGCTTGGTCTTCTCCAATAACGTTACGAATGCCTAAGCAAATCGCAATTTCGCTAGATTGACCCATGTTTGAAATGTCCATATCTCACTGGCGCAAGCTGGCCTTGCTATTTGGTATAATTTCTGGTCTCGCAATGGCTATTCTAGCTTCACTGAACGATAAACCACAAGCAAAYCARMAATTRCCACCYAGCGCGTTAGTAATGGTTGATGATGGCATTATCTTACAAGCAGATTTAGTTAGAGCATTAACAGCAGTATCTGCTGGCCGAAGAAACTTACTTACCRAAGRTGATGAACAAGCAATTTTGCAGCGGTTGATTGATGAAGAATTATTGCTGCAGCGAGCGATAAAACTTGGCTTAGTTGAAGCTGAACCTGAATTACGAAATTCACTGGTTGCAGCCCTAACACGTGAAGTCATCATCCGAAGCCGTTCAGAGGCCGTTGATCAACAAAAACTGGAAGAGTTTTATGAAACCAACAAACAATTATTTACCCAAAAACCAAGGTATTTTGTAAAGGCAGTGTTCCTCGAAAACCTTAAGAACCTAACAGAATTTGAAACTGCTTTGGCTAATGGAGATAGCATTGACACCCTAGTAAACAATTTTACCAGCACCATACCTATTCCCGAAGGGTTGTTACCAAAGCAAAAGTTAGTCGACTATCTCGGACCACAAGCTTTAGCGGATATTGACAGCATGGAAATTGGAACTTGGTCAAAAGTTCCTGATGATCAAAATGTATTCTGGCGTATTTTTTTAGTTGATAAAGTTACAGAAACTACCTTGCCACGCGATATAATAGAGCAACAAGTTTTAACAGCTTTCAAGAACCAACGTGATGATCAGGCTTTAAGAGATTACATATCAAACTTACGCCGCGAAGCAGTGATCACATACCAAGCAGAATCAGGGAAATGACACGGGTTTTATTAGTTGTAATCTGGCTGTTGATTGGAGCAGGTGCCTCTTTTGCCCATTCTTCTAGCAGATCATCTTCAATATGGACCGAAGACGATAAAACTATCAATATGGCGTTCAGCATTGATCAAGTACAAGCAACCTTACTGGTTCCCTTGGATTACAATGCTGCGTCGCTTCAATCATTATTAGCAGGACATCTAGCCGCTTCTATTAGCGTTACACAAGGCGATGCACCATGCGCAGCCTCAATACCATATAATAGACCAACAAGCGGTCAGCGCCTTCATGTGCAAATCAATTTTACTTGCAAGTATACCATTTCGGAAAACAGCTGGAATATTGAAAACAACGCTTTCTTCGACTTTGCCTCAACACATATTCATATTGCGTATCTAAAGACCAAGCAAAACAGCATCGAAATTATTTTTACTGACCGAAAGCGCAATAAAGTCATGCGCTTAACGGATAGTTCTAATGTTGCACCCCCTGCAATATGGGTAAACTTCATAACYTATGTTCATCTGGGTTTATTACATATTCTTGGCGGAATTGATCATTTGATCTTCGTAACBGCACTGGTTTTACTTGCCAAAAGGCCAAAGCAAATYGCCGTATTGGTAACKGGGTTTACTATTGGTCACAGCATAACTTTGGGCTTAGCCAGCCTTGGTGTGATCATTCCCTTTGAGCCGGCAATAGAGGCTTTAATAGGATTTTCTATAGCTTTTGTTGCTGTGGAAATTCTGGTTCCGGCGAATAGTCGCAATTGGAAACCAGTAATTATTGGATCAACCATACTGATGTTGCTATTAGGTTTTGCTGGCTGGTTGAAGATAAGTATAATACCGGCCAGCATCTGGCTGGGCTTGGCTTTATTTATTGCTTGTTACGGAATGCTGGTAACTTCTGCCAAACAAGTAAGAAGCGCTAGCATCATGCTGACTGCGGCCTTTGGACTTGTGCACGGAGCAGGCTTTGCCAGCGTACTTCAAGCAACTGGGCTACCGCATAACCGGCAAGTATCTGCATTGTTTGGCTTTAACGTAGGTGTCGAAATCGGACAATTATTAGTGGTAATATTATGGGTTATATTGCTAAAATTAACAGCTAAAGTACTATCGCAAGCATCTGTTTCGAAAATTGAAATTATCCTTGCTGGTATAATATTGGCATCAGGAATATTCTGGATGATTGACAGGTCTTTTATATGAGTAATCTTCACAGTGATAATTCAATTCCTTTTGCTGCGCAATTCCAAAGCATAGCTCATTGGTTGGCGGTTAAAGGCTGGTCGGAAGCTGCTGGTGGTAATATGTCCATACGCATCGACGCGCCAACAGGCTTGCCAGAAACCACATTCATTGCATTGCCGGTGCCTGTTCCACATCTGGCAGGCAAGGCCCTTGTGGTGACCGGCTCTGGCACTAGGTGCCGTGATATTGCCCGCGAGCCAGACCCAAGTTTGGGCTTGTATAAAATTGGTGCGTCCGGTGAGGATTATTGCTGGTTGGCTGGAAACAAGAAACCAACTATGGAATTGCCGGCTCATTGTGCAATTCATAACACTTTGGCTGAATACCGCCCCAAAGACATTGCCATTTTGCACACTCATCCGGCAAATTTGATTGCCCTTTGTCATTGGCCTGATTTCACCAATGGCACAGAAATTTCAAACCGTATTTTAAGCCTGCAAAGCGAAGCCCGTCTGCACCTGCCAGAAGGTGTCGGCTTTGTTGAACATGAACTACCCGGTTCGCTTATTTTGGGCTTGAAATCCGCAGAGCAAGTGAAACAACACCAATTGGTATTATGGCAATATCATGGGTGTTTGGCGACGGGTAGTAGCTTAGACCACGCATTTGATTCATTAGAAATTTTTGACAAATGTGCCGAAATTTTCTGGAAATTAAAAGCCGCCGGCATTGATCCAAAAGGTATTGCCGAGGATACAATCAAAGAAACATTGCAATTTTTTGGCCAACTTGATCGCTACCCGAAACAATAGTTGCAATAAAGCAATATGGGTTAACACATGAAAAGCCACGTATTAAAGGCTTTTGTTTATTTTACTGTTATCAAAGAGCCGCAAACTGGTGCGTAAAACACCAATAACACAACTATTATAGCCGGCCTATACAGTGCGAGTATTAAGGCAAACTATCCCCGCTATTTGATTGTTCTTAAGTGCTAATGAGTATCAAATAAGGGTGCAATATTTGCTAAACGATTGTCTATGTCTGCTAATTAACTGCCAATTAAAGGTTACGAGCAAGGGTGCGTGCCCCTTGCTCCAACCCTTGTTCTGCCCCTTGTAAGAAAATGCTCTAAATATGCGGACTTGGCGTTATCAAGATTACCATTACTCTGACTAAGCCATACCGCGAAGCAAGCGATTGTCCACCCGCGCATAACTGGAAGCGCATAGCAAAACCCAAATCAACACCGAGAAAACAGGCGACCTAGTCTCCCCCGATACACCGCCTGTAAAGCGGCGCGCGCTCCAAAAGGGCACGAGACGTTCTACGAGCGGCTCTGACGCTCAATTTTACTGGTGGCAAGTTGATGATTGATGGTTTACATTTTGATTCATGAGTTTGAATACAAAAAAACCTTTAAGCATTTTAGAAGTTACAGATGCCGCGCGTCTATTACGTAATTCCGAAATATGCTCGAAAAACCGCAAATATTTTGGCCAGTATATGACACCGTTTTCTATTGGTCAGTTCATGGCGTCATTGTTTAAAGCTTTTCCCGAGAAGACAAAATTTTTAGACCCGGGTAGCGGGATAGGTTCCCTGACAGCATCATTTCTTGATGAGGTTCTATCTAATTGGAGGGCGAAGAATATTGCAGTTACTTGCGTCGAGCAAGATGAGGAAATGATTAAAGTCCTAAATAATACGCTTAGCATTATAAAAAAGTCTAGTGACAAAACAAACACAAAAATTGATTTCGAAGTTCTCAATGAAGATTATATTTTACGAAGTATAGAAGACAGTAAATTTGGTTCTTTTACCCATATCATAGCAAACCCACCTTATAAAAAGTTAGGAAGCCAAACAGACCATGCAATCAAGTTGTCAAAGAGTGGCATAAAAGCTTCCAATCTCTATGCCGCTTTTTTAGCTCTTTCGGCAGAGCAATTAGCTCCTGGCGGGGAACTAGTAGCTATCGTGCCGCGTTCCTTTTGTAATGGCCCGTACTTTAAAGCATTCAGAAAGTATTTTTTTAATAGGGTCAGTCTACAACAAGTCCATGTTTTCAAAAGTAGAAAGGATGCTTTTAAAACAGATTCTGTTTTGCAAGAGAATATTATTTTACACGTTGCTAAAATACCTCCGAGCAATAATGTTCTGATCTCGACTTCTTTAGGCGCGGATTTCGAGAAAAATGCCAATGGAAAAATAACAAGCCCAACTTATACTCAGCTAAAGCAACCCTATAAAATGGTATTAGATCATTCTAGCGATAATTTTATTGTTTATCTGCCGACTAGTTTAAATGAACAAAGTATAGTTTTACGAATGCAAAGTTTTTTAAGTGATCTAGAGGACATTAAGGTTTCGATTTCGACTGGCGCTGTCGTAGATTTTCGTCACAAAAATGATTTGGAAAATACGTTTGATAGGCATTGTGCTCCATTATTATATGCTTGCCACTTGCGTGGTCGTCGTTTGAATTGGCCGATGTTAGGTAAAAAACCGAATGCAATCAGGGTTACAGAGACTTCAAAATCTTACCTATGGGCTAACGAAGGATACTTCGTAGTTACAAAACGGTTCTCATCAAAAGAAGAGAAAAAACGGATTGTGGCAACAGTTGTAAAGTCAGATGTGTCCCATAAATATATAGGCTTTGAAAATCATCTCAATGTATTTCACAATAGTAAAACTGGTTTATCAGAGGCTTTGGCAAATGGCCTTTCCATTTTTCTTAATAGTACAATGGTGGATCAATACTTCAGAATATTCAATGGTCACACCCAAGTTAATGCGACTGATTTAAGAATGATGCGATATCCTAGTGTAGACGTTCTTTTAGAAGTGGGGCAAAATGTACAGTCTAACGAACTGTCACAAAGTGATATTGATACTATCTTTCAAAAAGCATTCCACAAAGAGAGTATGGCAGCATGAACAGTAAACAACGCATACGAATTGATGAAGCAATTGCAATTCTTAAAGATGTAGGGATGCCAAAAGAGCAAATAAATGACCGTTCTGGTTTAACTCTACTTGCTCTTGCTGATATTACTGCCGCGACTAAGTGGGCAAAATTAAACCGTCCATTGCTTGGCATTACACCAATCATGAATTTCTGTATGAGTGCCTATAATATTAAATACGCACCTAATACTCGTGAAACATTCCGTAGGCAAACTATGCACCAATTCGTGGCCGCTGGGTTGGCAGTCTATAACCCCGATAAACCAGATCGCCCTGTTAATAGTCCTAAAGCATGTTATCAGTTGAGCCCTGATATGAGTGACTTGTTACGCTCTCATGGAAAAACGAGTTGGAAACATCAACTTCAAATATTTTTGAAGTTGCAACCATCTTTGGCGCAACAATATAGCAACCCGCGTAATATGCAAAAAATATCAGTTACCGCTCCTGATGGCACATCTCTAGTCTTGTCACCAGGAGTTCACAGCCAACTTATATCTGATATTATTCTAGAATTTTGTCCGCGTTTTGCGCCCGGGTCTGTGCTCATATACGCAGGGGATACAGCGCAAAAGGGAAAGATACTAAAGCCAGAAATACTAAAGACGCTTGGTGTTACAGTAGCCAAAGAAGGTAAATTGCCAGATGTTGTCGTTTATTATCCAAAGAAAAACTGGCTTCTTTTGATCGAATCGGTAACTTCCCATGGGCCAGTAGACCCAAAACGACACCAAGAGCTTGAAGAGTTATTTAAGGGTTCTAGGCCTGGGCTGGTTTATGTAACGGCCTTTCCGAGTCGATCTGTCATGACGAAATATTTAGATTCGATTTCTTGGGAAACTGAGGTATGGGTAGCTGATGCACCCGAACACTTAATACATTTTAATGGAGATAGATTCCTTGGCCCTCATTAGCTATGGCGGTTCGATAGATCAACTTCATCTCCAAAATATACAAACTCCCATCCGTACTTAGGCCAATTAGGGCGATCATTTAAAACAGCGAACTATTCAGCTGCAGGCCAAAGCAAGACAAAGTGCGGGATTGGACAATGGAACCGTATAGGGTTTGCGCATTTTCATTCGTAATCAGGTACATTCCACATACGCTGTTCAATATCAAACTCATCCCATTGCGCGAGACGTAATTTACCGTATCGCCGCCGACATGTGCTTGATTTTTCATGTCGTCACCATAGCCGGTGGGGTGAGACGGTCAAGAAAGACCCCGGTGGGGTATTTACCCGGCTAACGCACGAAAGAGCGGCGGCGCGAAGAGCCGGAACCGGTCTGTCATAGAATTTTACGGATTTTCACAGTTTGGTAGGCCCTAGGGGAATCGAACCCCTCTTTCCAGGTTGAAAACCTGGCGTCCTAACCGATAGACGAAGGGCCCACACTAACTGTGGCGCGACTATTATCCAGCAACGCGAAGAAACGCAAGACCTTAGCCACAGCTATTTGCACTTTTTTTGTAGAAAACCATATTTTATTCGATTGGTGCTACATCTTCGATTTGGAAATTCAGTTTTTCACGACCTTTCCAGCGATCTATCCGTAATTTTCCAGCCACATGACAAGCATTACCGCTTCGATTCAATAGAATCTCTGCTAATCCTCGATCCTTGGCTCTAAAACATATTGCTGACAGGCTGGCATCACCTAATTCTGTTTCTAGACGGCAACGCACATGCCCACCATTTAGCTCTTGCGCATAAGCTATGAAAACTTCCGAAAAAGCCAATATCGGCTCAGGATTGCCCATGCCAAACGGCTCTGATCTGGCCAAAGCGATTGCTAAGTCCATGTCCACGGCATGCAATCCGGCAACAACATCGATTTTAAGTTTGCGAACAGAGCCAGCCTGTAGAGCTGCCGTGCCTATATCAGCGGTGAGAAACGCCCTGAATTGCTCAACTTTATCTGCGCGCAGCGTAAGACCACCGGCCATAGCATGGCCGCCACCTTTTATCAGAACGCCGGATTTAACCGCGCGGGAGAATGCTTCACCTAAGTTTACTCCAGATACTGAACGTCCAGAACCCTGCCCCAAGCCATCATCACCTAAGGCAATGACCACAGTTGGTCGGTTGTATTTGTCCTTTAGTCGTCCGGCAACAATTCCGATTACTCCGGGGTGCCAACCGGCGCTAGCCACCACCAATATCGCTGCATCAGGCATTTGCTGTTCTGCCATTGCCTCGGCTTGTTCTTGCACCTGTTTCTCAATGGCTTTGCGCTCAATGTTAAGTCGATCCAACTCGGCGGCGATTTCGGCGCATCTTGCTTGATCATCACTGGCCAGTAATTCTGCCCCAAGGTCGGATTTACCTATTCTGCCACCGGCATTTATTCTTGGCCCAAAAACAAACCCCGCATGGTAAGTAGAAAACGGTGGCTCGATCTCGCCTACTTCTGCCAATGCGGCCAATCCGGAAGTGTGCAGAAAACGCATAGTCTTTAGCCCTTGCGCCACCAATACCCGATTAAAGTCGACTAATTGCGCCACATCACAGACCGTCCCTAAGGCTGCTAATTCTGCTAATTTCATTAAATTCGGCTCTGGCTTATCGTTGAACATACCAATTTCACGGGCTTTACGGTTCAATGCCGCCAACAAGATAAACACCAGCCCTGCTGCGGCCAAATAGCCATACCCAGAAGTATCATCATTGCGGTTCGGGTTGACCAGTGCATCGGCCACCGGCATTGCCCCCTCGCCCATTAAATGATGATCAAGCACAACTATAGTTAAGCCAATACTCTTGGCGTGAGCAATAGCATCATGAGAAACTGCACCACAATCAACGATGATGACTAATTCGGCACCTGTAGCCTTGATAGTGTCAAATGCCATTGTCGAGGGGCCATAGCCCTCTGTTAGGCGATCTGGCACATAAAGATCGGGCACATTGCCAACCTGCTGTAACCAACGATGTAATTGCGCCGAAGACGTTGCGCCATCAACATCATAGTCGGCAAAAATAGTTATTGCTGTTTTGTCGGCAACAGCCTGTAGAATAATCGCAACCGCTTTATCCATGTCGGCAAAGTCAGACGGCTCTGGAAACTGCTCGCGAAATGATGGGTTCAAATAGGCATTGGCCGTTTCAACAGTAATGCCGCGTCCGCTCAGGCATTTGGCAACAATTTGTGGTAGTTTGTATATTCTAGCTAGTTCATCAACTTCGCGTTCATTGTTGTTGCGCAAAAGCCAGCTTCGTCCACTGGCGGAACTGGATATGCCCCATAAGGTTTCATTACTCATCGACTAACTTCCAGAAACTTGGTAACATACATCAGTCTTTTTGTTTTGCGGCCAAAGCTGCGGCTTCTTCCTCATTGAATTTCTCAACATCTGCCAGCTCTATACTTGATTGCGCGAACTTTTGCGTATCTGTTATCGCTCCAAATTGCTTTTGCGCGTCAAGACTAACCTGCTCTCCTTCGGTTTTTAACTTTGCCATCTTAGCATCCCAAGACTTCAAAGATGGCAAATCATCAGGTGCCGACGGAGTAGAGGCAACGCTTGGATAGCCCTTTGCTTCAACTTCAGGAATTTGATCGACAAACCATTTTGGTGCTGTTTCAAGCTCCGARATGAATTTMGCACCGGTAGTACARCCCACAGCAAAAAAGCTAAATGACAATATAATTAAAATTCGCCTCATAGTRTTTTTCTCGCTTTATTGGGCTAATAACTGCCTGCAAAGATATATAACACCCAGCTAACAAAGTATGCAACGTGAACATTAGGCAAAAACAAGGTAATTTAATGACCAATTATTTAACATGAGTCACCCACATAAAAAACGCGCCAATGTTTCCAAAGGCGCGTTTGATAAATTTTGTAATAAAAAGCTGTTTCTTAACGCTTTGAGAACTGGAAGCTTCGACGAGCTTTCTTACGACCAAATTTCTTACGCTCAACAACACGACTATCGCGGGTAAGAAAGCCACCGGCTTTCAATGGTGGGCGAAGAGCCGGCTCAAATAATATCAATGCTTTGGAAATACCGTGGCGAACTGCGCCAGCTTGTCCTGATAATCCGCCGCCTTTGGCCGTAGCGATTACGTCGTAATTATCTTTACGATCAGCAGCTATAAACGGTTGTTGCAACATCATACGTAAAACCGGACGGGCAAAGTATGTTTCTTGATCACGACCATTGATGGTTATCTTGCCAGAACCCGGTTTAATCCAAACACGAGCAACAGCGTCTTTACGTTTGCCGGTCGCATAAGATCTACCCAAATCATCAATTTTTGGCTCTGGAAGAACAACTTCCTCTGTAACATTTACAACTTCTTCGCCAGAAGCAGTAACAACTGGTGCGGCTTCAACAGCGCTCATACCAGCCTTTAAATCTTCTAGAGATTTGATTTCATCAGCCATATCAGCCTCTTTTCACGTTTTTTGGATTCATGGATGCAAAATCTAAAGTTTCAGGCTTTTGYGCCTCATGYGGATGTTCSGAACCSAYRTAWACTTTGAAATTGCTGAATTGYTGRCGAGCCAAWGGRCTTTCCTTGGCCAACATRCGYTGYACYGCTTTTTTCATMACACGATCAGGAAACTTRCCRTCTAGYARWTTYTCAGCMGTAACAGATTTAATACCGCCCGGGTGACCGGTGTGCCGRTAATAAGTTTTGTCTTCGCGTTTTTTGCCGGTGAAAACCACCTTTTCCGCATTGATCAAAATAACATTATCACCACAATCTACGTGCGGAGTATAAATAGGCAAATGCTTGCCTCGTAAACGAGAAGCGATAAATGAAGCAAGACGACCAACAATGACGCCATCGCCATCAATTAGTATCCACTTCTTTTTCACATCCGCCGGTTTTGCGGAAAAAGTCTTCATTAGAATATTCCTTGTAAATTCGTTGGGGCTGGAAACCCCTGCCCAAGAGTTGCGCTTAATAGAGATAGCGTTACCTGTGGTCAATCATTAAATACGAAAAAACCACTTATAATCATGATTTTATCATAACGGTAATATAATACCTGCCTAATTAAATCGATAAAAATAACTACGATTTTTGTTTACAAATTGGTAAAAAGTGATTGATTATCATCAAATAAGAAAAATAATATACAGGTATAAAATGAAACTCTCCCGCAGAAACGTCCTTAAAGTAAGCGCAATCAGTGCCGCATTTGGCGGACTTAGCACATTAACTGCTTGTGCAGACAAGCGTCAGGCTCCAGTTTTAACTATTGATAAATACGGTAAATTAATTCCCGACCCAAAAGGCATTCTCGATCTACCAAAAGGATTTGCCTATAAAATTCTCTCTCGGGTTGGTGAAAAGATGGATGATGGCTTACTTGTTCCAGCTGATCCGGACGGCATGGCAGCCTTTGCCGGTAAAGACGGCACCACTATTTTATTACGCAATCATGAGATAAATGACAGAGACCTGCTAAAAGAAGAAGGAGCTGGTGGAAAATCTATCTCGCCATTTGGCAAAAATGATGAATTGATCGACAAAGTCGATAAATCGAAAATTTATGATTTTCATTCTAATGGTCGGGCGATGGCTGGTGGGGTTACTGGATTGGTAATTGACCCTGGGCCATTACATGTCAAACACCAATGGCTAGCCTTGGTTGGAACTTATGATAATTGCGCCGGCGGGATAACCCCATGGAAAAGCTGGATAACTTGCGAAGAAGCTACCAAACGAGCTGGTGAAAACTGCAATGAAGATCATGGTTGGGGATTTGAAGTTCTGCCTGATCCAGAACTGGGTTTACAAAAACCAGTTCCTTTAAAGGGCTTGGGGCGCTTCAAACACGAGGCAGCAGCCATTGATCCTGCAACTGGAATTGTTTATCTTACGCAAGATGATTGGAAACATCATAGCTTGCTTTATCGTTTTGTTCCAGAAGTTCCCGGTGAAATGACCGAAGCAGGTCGTTTTCAAGCCTTAAAAATTAAAGACCAACCGGCAAGAGATACGCGAAATTGGCCACGCTCAAAGGGCAAAAAAATCAAAGCAAACCAATGGTTAGAAGTTGAGTGGATTGATGTCGAGGATAGTCACAACCCAAATAATGACATTGAAGACCGTGGCGTTGCCAATGGTGCAGCTATTTTCACCCGTGGTGAAGGCATCTGGTTTGGCGATAAAGAATTGTTCTTTGCCTGCACTGATGGCGGAGCAAAAAAGCTTGGTCAAATTTGGCGTTATGTCCCCTCGGAACTAGAGGGAACTGAATTTGAAGATAGCAAACCCGGTCGTTTGCAATTATTCTTTGAATCKCCTGATGCCATGGTGATGGAAGCTTGTGATAACCTTACTATAACTCCTTGGGGWGAYTTRTTGATTTGTGAAGATGAGTATTCTGAGGGCAATGGCGATAATTATTTGCGCGGCATAACTCCAGAGGGTAAGATATACACACTGGCGCGTTCTGCGTTAAAAAAGAAAAGTGAGTTTTGTGGCGCATGTTTTGGACCCGATGGAAAAACCCTTTATTTCAACCTGCAACAAGAAGGYTTAACCTTTGCTGTTCGTGGCCCATGGCAAGAATTGTAAAAGCAAAGCCGCTCGTAGGTGTGTTATTGGCAGCAGCTCTGGCTGGCTGCCAACCGGCACCATTGGAAACGATGCCAGAGCCTACACCAACACCTACGCCTATTTTTTCGGCGGGGTCTATCGGGCCGGTAAATAGCGGCATCAACTCATTAGCTCTTGCGCCGAACGCCACTATTCCATGGGAAGGAAGATTATTGATTGCCCCTAATTCTGGCGGCATTCAAGTCTATAGCGTTGAGGGAACTTTAGGGTTTAAACATGAGGGGCAGCTTTATACCTCTATGGCATTACAACCCGGCTTTGATCTTCGAAACCTTAAAACCGGATTACTACTTGCCGTAACAAAGGACAAACAACTGGTATCATTGATTATTGACGATGCCAGAGGACAGGTTTTCCCAGTTCCGGTTTCTAATCTTCCCACAGCCGACACCAATGCGGTCTGTACCTTACAATCACCGGCCAAAGCACCGCTATTCGCAGTTTTACGTCAAAACAGCGATTTTGAAATTTGGAAGATAGAAGATACCGGCGCGGATACATTACAAGCGACAAAAATATCATCGGCCACCTTAAAAACACCAATGAACGGTTGCTCTTCGGTTAATGAACAAGTATTCGCCACAGAAATAAATGGTGCAACATTTACGATTGATATAAGCAGTAAACCAGTGATAACCCATGGAATAGAACGACCAAATGGCAAGCTTGTAGCTATCGCAATAAATGATGAAACTGCTTATATTTTACACTCCAGCAAATCCTCGAATGTATTGCAGCAAATTACTCCAGATATGCAACAAACTGCCAGCTTACACGTGGCTCCGTCTTTGAGCATTCCAGCAATCACTAGCCCCGGAGCAATGGCGATTTCCAATTGGTCGTTTGGCGGCGCTGGATTTTCGGCTGGCTTATTGGCTATTGCCGATAATGAAAACAATCGGGTGTCACTAATCGTACGAGACACCCTGCCCGGTTTTGATCACGATCAAGAAGAACGGTAATATCTCGAACTGGCATGAACTGCCCCAAGAACACTTAAAAATGCTATCAAAGCAAGAAATTGGTGCGCCACAGCCAAAGGAATTGGGGAAACTGCGATCAATGTCCAAATACCTAATAACACTTGCAAGCTAATTACCGCCGCAACTAGCAGACCCAAAAGCCGTAATTCGATTTTATTTTGTTTGAAAACTTGCCACAGATAAACAATCGTAACTATCAAAACCAAATAAGCACCAATGCGATGGTTGAACTGGGCAATCAATGGGTCTTCAAACCAGTTACGCCAAAATGGCTGTAAATCACCAAATGATGCCGGTACTAAGCCACCATTGATCAGCGGCCAGGTATTGGCGATATATCCACCATCATTACCGGCAACAAAGCCGCCAAGCAGCAGTTGCACAAAAACCAAAGCCAATAGCGCCCAAGCAAGTCGCGTTAAGTTACTCTGTGTATGCCAATGTCGTCGGTGTTCCGACAATCTTATATCCATCCACGTCCACAAAGTAATGCCAAGTATCAGCAGTGCCATACCAAGATGCACAACCAGCCGGTACGGACTAACGTCAAGTACATCACCTAACCCACCAAGGCCGGAATGCACCATCCACCAACCAAGATAACCTTGAAAACCACCAAGAACAAACAACAGGCTTAGCCGCAGTTTCAACCCAGTACATAACATTCCACGTAACCAGAAAAAAATCATCGGCAATAAAACAACAAACCCTATTGTTCGGCCTAAAACTCTATGTCCCCACTCCCACCAATAAATTCCCTTAAATTCATCGATACTCATTGATTTGTTTTGTAATTTATATTCTGGGATTTGTTGATATTTTTCAAACTCTGATTGCCATGCCTCAGCACTTAGCGGAGGAACTATACCGGTTATCGGCTTCCATTCAGTAATTGAAAGCCCGGAGTCGGTAAGTCTAGTTAAGCCGCCGACCACGATCATCGCAATTAACATAACCACAATAACCATTAGCCAAATAGCAACTGGTTTTTGTGCGCGTTGTTTAATATCAAATTGGTGCATTTGGAGCTCTTAGAAAAAATTCAAATAAGTACAATCTATATTACTTAGATCAAACATTAGAAACTATCAAATAATTCTAAATCACTGCGACATTGTGACCTGAAAACTTCCGGATACATAACAGGATTTTAAAGTAATCAACCCTTTGTTTGCGTAAGCAACAGAAGGACTAAAACAAAAACACTATAGTTTATTTTGATATTGTTGTATATAAAGTTGATATGAAAAAACAAAATTTCTTTAAACTAATATGGCAATTTAATGCGTTAGGCATAGCCCTTGGTATTGCTTTTGGTATTGGCTTGACCATTTTACTTTCTTTATATGTTTTATACCAAATTGTTACTAACGTCTCAAGTCAACGTCAGGTTAACAACATTATAAATGTAAAAGCTGAACAACAACAAAACCAAATGTTACGTATTGGAGGCCCAAATAAAGTTAAAGGGTATGATATAATATCTTTTAAATTATATGCAGATTCAAAATCCAAACAATATAATTTCTCTAAAAGTTCACCTAGTAATATCGTTAATTACATTTTTTTCGACTACGAATCACAAGATACAAACTGGCTTCTTGATCATTCTAATTTTTTGATCACAAGCACCCTAACAGTAGCATATAAAAATTCTTCAAATAATGGAAAAGTGATAACACAAGCCTTTATCTACTCACTGGTGAAAAAAGACACCAATAATGATGGAAAACGAACTAGGACTGACGACAAAAGCATATCTATCGCCAGTTATGACGGAAAAAAATATACGGAGCTTTTCAGTAATGTACGAAGGCTTATCGGTATAGAACAAATGAACAGTCAAGAAGTGATCATTGTATTTGAAGATGCTGATGGAACGTATATAGCAACCATATCGCTGGAGAATTTTATGGTGAAGTATAAAAAATCCATCCCAAAGCTTCCACAAAAAGCTCTAGAATAAAACGAAAAACAAAATATATAAATACTGGTCGGAACGGCGAGATTTGAACTCGCGACCCCCGGTCCCCCAGACCGGTGCGCTAACCGGGCTGCGCCACGTTCCGTCACCTGAATTAAACAAGTCTGGTTTATAAATCTCAAGAGTAAATTTCGCAAGCAATGATTAGTTGTTTTTCAGTGTATATTCCATCGACCCAAAAAGTGGTCTGCAGCATTTGCCAGTAAAAGTGGGAATTCTTTTGTCTCGCCGTCACACCGGACTACGATCCGGAATCTAGCCATGTAGTATAAACATCAAGGGTAGTTGGTGATTTCCATCATTCGTCATTGACCAACCTACAAGGCTGGACACCGGATCGTAGTCCGGTGTGACGGAACGCGGTGGAAAAACACCCGGTATCAAAACCGGTTTTTACGGCAAAGGATTGCGACCACTAAAGATTTAACTCTTATGAAAAACCGCATACACTTTTTCACAAGATGCTTCTGGGAAATGCGATAGCTAGATTATCTTGGATAAGTTGATGGATCCAAATAAACTATACTAAAGCCCCGCTCAATGCGGTGTTTTTAGTGTAGTAGAGAGAATATCCCTAGCACTGGTCAAACGAGACAAGGCATGACGCAACACCTCATCACGATTATCGGCTTTTTTGGTTTCAGTTTTTAACTTGGTTGCAGCAGTTTTAGTTTTGATTGCAGCTTCGCTGTTACTGGCGGGCATGGTTTTATTCTTTGTAGGGATTGAAACTTTATCAATTCCCTCTTTTAGCAAATATTCTTGTAACTGCTTTATTGAAAAATCTTTTTCATACAGAAACAGCTTTATTCCTGACAAAAGCTGCACATCTTCTGGACGGTAATATCGCCGACCACCACCTTTTTTCATTGGGCGGATTTGCGAAAACTTGGTTTCCCAAAACCTTAGCACATGCGCAGGAACACCGATGACAGTAGATGCCTCACCAATCGTTCGGTATGCGTATTGCTTCTTTTTGGTCAGAGCCAAACTCCACGTTAATACGTGAGAGATTCATTACTTATTACCCGAATCAACACGTTCTTTTAAGACTTGCGATGATTTGAACACGATAACCCGTCTTGGTTCAATGGAAACTTCTTCACCGGTTTTTGGGTTGCGCCCAACACGCTGGTTTTTGTCGCGAACATGAAATGCGCCAAATGATGATAATTTAACGGATTTCCCGCGCGCCAGCTCTTGTGTCATTAACTCAAAAATACGATCGACAAAATCAGCAGAATCTTGTCGTGACAACCCGACTTCACTAACAAGCTTCTCAGCTAGGTCAGACCTTGTAACTGTATTGCTACTCATTTCGCATCCCCATGCACCTCAATTTTTAATGACACTATTGCCAGTATTTTTATCAGTCAATGCAATAAGTTAGAAGTTTTACACGTAACAGTGCGTTTTATTGTTTTTTTTCATAAAATCAGCCTTTTGGGAAACAGCTTTACATTCGAACCAAAGCTGCACCCCATGTAAAGCCACCACCTAATGCCTCGAAAAGCACTAAATCACCTTTTTTTATTCTGCCATCTTTAACTGCAACATCAAGGGCTAACGGAATAGAAGCTGCCGAAGTGTTGCCATGTTCAGCTACGGTTGAGATTACTTTTTTCTTTGGCAGACCAAGCTTTTTGGAAATACCCTCGAGTATTCTTTCATTAGCCTGATGCGGTACAAACCAATCTATATCACTCTCGTTAAGCCCTGAATCAACCAGTACTCGGGCTATAGCGCCAGAAATATTGGTAATTGCATGGCGAAAAACTTTATGGCCGTCCATTCGTAAATGCCCGACCGTTTTGGTGGCGGAGGGTCCGCCATCAACATAAAGCAGATCTTGATACCTACCGTCAGAGCGCAAATGTGTATGCACAATTCCGCGCTCAGCCATTCCTGGCGCACCTGGTTCGCCGCGCAACACAACTGCACCAGCGCCATCACCGAATAAAACGCATGTTGTACGATCTTTCCAGTCCAAAATACGCGAGAAAGTTTCCGCACCAATTACCATTGCATTTCTAGCTTGCCCCCTGGCCACAAAACTATCGGCCACGGAAAGTGCGTACAAAAACCCAGAACAAACAGCATTAATATCAAAGGCAAAGCCCCGATACATACCAATTTCTCGCTGCACCATGGTTGCCGTTGCTGGAAATGTTAAGTCAGGAGTTGCGGTCGCAAGTACGATCAAATCCAGCTCGCCAGCTTCCATACCAGCAGCTTCCAAAGCTCTTTTTGCTGCATGGGTTGCCAACATCGAAGTTGTTTCGCCTTCGGCGGCGATATGGCGTTTTTTTATACCGGTTCTTTTCTTGATCCACTCATCAGTTGTATCAACCATTTCAGCCAAATCAGCATTGGTAAGTATTTTTTCTGGCAAATATGAACCAACGCCAGCGATTACACTTCTAAATCTGCTCATGASGATATKTCCTTTTGRCCGCCRGCRAAYAAYTCAAGATTYTGYTGAATRAYTTGCATATAATYAGATGCMGCCATTYTTTGCGCCACAMGCAARGCGTTGGCAAAACCAAYAKCATCKGTTCCRCCGTGACTTTTAATCACYARRCCRCCAAGRCCTAAAAATAAYCCGCCRTTGGAATTTTTCGGATCCATTCGATCTTTCATCTTGGCAAAAGCTCCACGGCTTAACAATGCACCTAGCTTATAAAGTGGTGCAGACATAAGGCTTTCTTTTAACACCGTTGCTGCCAGTTTTGCAGTACCTTCGGCGGCCTTTAGCGCCACATTTCCAGTAAAGCCATCAGTCACCACCACATCGGTGCGCCCCATAGAAATATCATTACCCTCGACAAAGCCGGCATAGTTCATATCTAATTGTGCATTGCGTAATAATTTATCGGCTTCGCGAACTATGTCATTTCCCTTCACGTCTTCGGTTCCAACATTCAATAAACCAACACTAGGATTTTGTTTTTTATGGACAATTCTTGAAAAMGCCTCMCCRAGAATAGCAAATTCAACYAATTGCGGTGCGGTRCAWACMACATTGGCWCCRACATCAAGCACAACACTATGYCCAACAGGTGATGGCCAGCTTGCAGCAATAGCCGGTCGATGAACATTTTTCATCATTCCCAACAAAACCTTGCCTAACACCATCATTGCGCCGGTATTACCAGCCGAGATAGCAGCGCTGGCCTCACCGGTTTTTACTGAGCGAATAGCATTCCACATGCTTGAGCCACGAGCTCTACGGATTGCCTGAGAGGGTTTGTCGGTCATCGCAACAAAGGTATCTGTATGGCGTATCTCACATAGTTGTGCAGCGATGGGGAGCCTATCCAGCAATGGTTGCAATAAGGCTTCTTGGCCGTGCAGCAATACTTTAGACACCTTATTTGGTGCATTTTTAGCGAATAACTCTATACCTTCGACTAATGCTTCTGGTGCAAARTCTCCACCCATAGCATCTACAGATAGGCAAATAGGTTTACTCATACGATCATCGTCCCTGATGACGGTGGAAAGCCACCTGACCATTGTCCTAGAAGATAGAAAGCCTGCGCCATCTTAGCAATAGCCACCATCAAGAAAAATCAGTTGGCGCAAATTCCGCTCCAAGATCAAGCACTTGCTCTGGGGATTGCTTGCTAAGTGATTTTTCCGAAGCAATAAACCAATTGGCTAATTGTTCAGAAAACCTTATCATTTCCGGGTCAGTTTTTTCGCCAAAAATGTTACGATGTAACGCTTGTTGCAATGATTTTACGTCATTTTCGGTTAGAGTTTGGTGATAAATTTTCACCCGACCATAATAGGCCGTAGCCATTGCCTTTATTTTCTTACCTACACGGGTATCACTGGTTCCAAGCTCTCTTACCGCAGTATCAAGATCACGGAACATGGCATCAAAGACTAATTGATCCAACCGCACTTCGGGGCTTGAATTGCGTAAAGAGCGCATCAACAAAAAAGCATGCAGCACCARAACHTCAAAACGCCCATCAACATCGTCCGGAACTTTTCCTTTTCCAAAGAAATCCGGGTTGCGGCTAGCCGTGCGGACTAAAGAAAAATAGTCTTCGCCAACTTTTCGCCGTTTTCTTCCGGCAAATAGAAAAGAGAGTATCATTTACATTTGTCCTAAAATTAATGCACGACTGTGAAGAATTTACTTGAAACTACCGGCGCAGATCTTTAGGTCAACGGTTAAGTGTTGTGGAGAACCAAAATGAACTCATATTTTAAAGCTATTGTTATCGGATCCGCTCTGTTGACAGTACTTGGTGCATGCACTCCCATATCACGGTCACACGGGTTCATATCAGCCAAAGGCTCCCCCGGCGACATAGAGTCCGGAATTGACAGCAAATCCAGTGTATTGGCAAAGTTCGGCAGTCCGTCAACTATTGGTGTTTTTGAAGAAAACACTTGGTATTACATCTCGGAATATAGAGAGCAATTGGGCTATTTACAGCCAAAAACAGAAAGCCGCACTATCACCACAGTTCAATTTGCCAATAGCGGCATGGTCGAAGATGTCATAATATATGAACTAGAAGATGGCAAAATCGTCTCATTAGTTGGCAGAGCGACACCAACCAGAGGTCGCGAGCTAACTATTTTAGAACAATTATTGGGTAATGTTGGCAGACTGCCACAAGGAACCCTTGGGCAAGAAAACCTTCCCGGTGGAGCTGGTGGCCCGCGTAGAGACCAGTAACCTTTATTCAAGAAGTGCGTCGATTATTGGACATTCTTGGTTCTCCGGCTGATCACAATTTTTTGCCGCCTTGAGTAAAGTTCGCTGCAAGGATTGCAGGCGCTCGATTTTCGACTGAACAGTCAGTAAATGCTTTTCTGTTATTTTGTTAACCTCACCACAAGTAATTGGCCGTTCGTCAATTCCCATTAAAGAGCGAATATCATCAATAGAAAAACCTAAGTCTCTGCCACGACGAATAAATTGTAGTTTTCGTTGGGCTTCTTGATCGTATAAGCGGTGACCATTAGCACCACGAGCAGCAATCGGTAATAAATCAATTTTTTCGTAATATCGGATCGTTTCGATATTTACCGAGGTTCTTCGGCTTAATTCTCCAATACTAAATTGTATAACTGTTTCAATGGACATGAAAAAACCTCTTGCACCTGTAGTTACTACAGGTGTTATCAACACCCAATGACAAATAAAATCAATAACCAAAACAAAAGCACCTCTGTCAAAAGCACACTGTTCGGTAGCGGTAGTGCACTTAGCGGCTTATTTGCTTTCATTGGCGCTTCTTGCTGTGTTTTACCACTTATGCTGATCAATCTTGGAATTAGCGGCACTCTTGTGGCGCAACTTGCTGTTTTTGCCAGATACAAAAATTGGTTTTTGGGCATTAGCTTAATTTTAGTAATTCTGGCAGTCTGGTTTTCCTATCGCAACGGGAAACGACCAACAAAAACAGTTTTAGTATTATTGATTTTTTCTGGATTACTAATTGTAACGGCTTACACATTACCATTTTACGAAGCCAGCATTTTGCAATGGGTGCAGCAACGATGAGCAAATACATAGAATATTCAACAATTACCTGCCCAAAATGCGGATTTAAATCCAAAGACTTGATGCCCACCGATGCCTGTCAGTATTTTTACGACTGCAAAGGATGCGGTACAGTCCTGAAACCTGCTACCGGAGACTGTTGTGTGTATTGCACTTATGGTGATGTTAAATGCCCATCGATACAAATTGGTAATGATTGTAGTTAGTTCAGCCCTCAATAGACTGAGCAAAGAAAACAATTAACACGCCAATTACAGCTAAACAGCAATAGATCACAACTTTGATCACTGAAGCTTTTTGCTGGTAAGCACCAAGAGCGGCAATCAATGCCTGTAACGTATAATAAACGGCAAAAGCTTGTGAGGCATAACGAATGATCGTAAAAATATCAGCCAACCAAGTAAGTGAAATACCGATAACACCGAGCAAAACATAGGCAGTTCTGACATTTATCCGGTTATTTGAAGCTTCGGCAAATAGGCCACCTGCTCCACCGGTATCAGCAATAGCAGCACTGAATTGGGCACTTAGCGCCGCAGCAACTAACAACAATGGTAGCGCCGGCGAAACAATGCGCATCATATCAATTATGCCGGTTTCCGTCATGATAATTTCATCGGCAGAAAAGGTTAGTGAAATAAGAGTGATATAAACAATATAAATTAGACTTGCCATCCACTGCGCCCACCGCATAGATTTAATTCGCAATTTAGCCGGATATTCCTCTCCAAGATAACGCGATGTTTCGAACCCTTGTACGGTTATCAGTAAACCAAACAGCAAAGCAATTGCCGGCCAGCCTGTGATTTCTGCAGGAGTTTGTAATATTCCAACATGGTTGGTAATAGTGGCAGAAAACCAGGCCAAACCAACCAATAACCCGGTTATAATTGCCAGTTTTATACTAACAGAGATTTGCTCCATTCTTTCCAACGCAGAAAAACCTCTAGTCCACCCGACAATCAGTATCAGTAAAAACACAAGTGTTGTTAACAGTTTAGCTAATAAAGCTGATGCAAATGGCAGCAAGCTTATTGCAAACGCACCTAATAGGTTGAGGTAATAGGCAACAGATACAATATAAGCAAAAGCTAACGCCCAAGAAGCCAGATAATCCAATGATAATTCATAATGACTACGCT
The DNA here is from genome assembly GCA_002733735.2 of Robiginitomaculum sp. Classification (GTDB taxonomy): domain Bacteria; phylum Pseudomonadota; class Alphaproteobacteria; order Caulobacterales; family Maricaulaceae; genus Robiginitomaculum_B. The sequence goes on from NVWT02000001.1 coordinate 70,063, forward strand.
TGGGATTAACCTCTATTCGGGCAATATTAAAACGAATGGCCGAGCCATATAGGTATGACAAAACACATAATGCCGCCATAGCCAACACTGCCATTTTTCCGAATGAGCCAACCAGTACCGGCCCTAATATCAAAAAGCCACTACCGATAATCGACGCCAATGGCGTAATAGTTGCTCGCCAACCGGTCGAGGAATAGACTTTTGGCTGCAAAATAGCCAAAAACGTCAAGCCAACAACCAACAGGATCAAAATATTGATCAACATGATCGTTGCCTCTTTCCTGTTACTCTACAAGATTAGCTTCTGTACTTGCGGCAATTTGCGCAATTTCGACATCAGGAGCAATCTCGACCACTTTTAGCCCATTATCAACCACGTCAAAAACACCCAAATTGGTTATCACCCGATCGATACAAGCCTGTCCGGTAAGTGGTAATGAGCACTTGTGTAACAGTTTTGGCGCACCGGCTTTATTGGTATGATCCATCACCACGATTACCCGTTTTACACCGGCAACCAGATCCATGGCTCCGCCCATTCCCTTGACCATTTTTTTCGGGATCATCCAGTTAGCAATATCACCGCCTTCAGATATTTCCATCGCTCCTAAAATCGACAAATCAATATGCCCACCACGAATCATCGCAAAACTATCGGACGAAGAAAAATAGCTGGTACGGCGTAATTCTGTTATGGTTTGTTTGCCAGCATTTATAAGATCAGCATCAACTTCGTCCTCAAAAGGAAACGGCCCCATGCCAAGCATTCCGTTTTCAGATTGCAATGTCACATCAATCCCATCAGGAATATGATTGGCCACCAAAGTCGGAATACCAATACCTAAATTGACATAAAACCCGTCTTGTAATTCCTGCGCGGCACGAGCCGCCATATCATCGCGAGTCCAAGCCATTTCAAGCGCCTCCTCTGCTACGGGTTGTTTTCTGCTCAATACGTTTTTCGAATTTACCTTTAATCACCCGTTGTACATAAATTCCCGGTGTATGGATGTTTTCCGGATCAAGTTCGCCCAATTCAACAATTTCTTCAACTTCTGCAATAGTAATTTTACCGGCAGTTGCCATCATCGGATTAAAATTTCTTGCGGTTTTTCGATAAATCAAATTGCCCTCGGTATCGCTTTTCCATGCCTTGATGATTGAAATATCTGCTTTAAGGCCAGTTTCCATCATATAAGTCTCGCCATCAAATTCCTTATGCTCTTTRCCBTCGGCGATGATVGTBCCAACGCCAGTCTTCACRAAAAACCCVGGAATTCCDGCACCRCCAGCACGAATACGCTCGGCCAAAGTTCCTTGCGGGTTAAATTCCAACTCCAATTCACCGGCAATATACTGTCGCTCAAACTCTTTGTTTTCGCCGACATAAGAAGAAATCATTTTCTTGATTCGCTTAGCATCAAGTAAAATGCCAAGTCCAAAGCCATCAACTCCGCAATTATTGGAAATCACCGTTAAGTCCTTAACCCCGGACTGTTCAATCGCGGTAATGGCATTTTCCGGTATGCCGCAAAGGCCAAAACCTCCGGCCATAATGGTCATACCATCAAAGAGCAGGCCATCTAACGCTTGCTCTGCATTTTGAAATATTTTGTTGGCCATTGGCAAACCTCTTATGCGATCAGTTGTAATATATTGATTAACCGATTGCTGGCAAAAGAGAAACCGTTGATTGCGGTTAAAACCAAAAACGCCAGCTCCGATACTCTGGAACTGGCGTTAATGTGGTTGTTACCAACCGTTCTGAACCCGGCGCTCATGCGAGGGACGAAATGACGAGCCCCGTTCTCAAAACAAATCTATTGCTTTGCGACTGAACCGTTGATGAACGGATTTGTTCATATTGGTTCAGGTGGGTTTTGGGCTGCTGTCATCGCCCGGTTTACTCGGGTGATTTAGTCTTCTTAATTGCGATTGTTTAAGCCCCTCAACCCAACCTTCTCCCCAGCGGGGAGAAGGAGTTAGTCTCGTGGTGTTTTTAGTTTACACCGCGAGACAAAAGGGTGGTGAACAAGGGTCTGGTTTGCAATTGATCTTACCCTTCATTTTGCAATTATTGGCAAAGACTGCCCATAACCTAAGGGTTAATTGGCAAAGAATTAGCACTCATTCACCCTAGTTTGCATTTGAGATACAGGGATAAATTCCAACTATGCCCGTTAACAATCATGCTTGCTATAATGGTTGCAGATGGCTCTAAACAGCCCGTTTGCGGCTCTTTGATATGGTGAATACGCAGACAACTCAATGAAACATGGGTTTTGCTGGAATGTGCAAAGAGATTTGTAATATCAAAAACCCCTTTATTGGCGAACCTTTTTAATTTTTATCCTGTGAGGAAAACCCAAACAGTAAAAAATGCTTTTTTTTAGTATTGGTTTGATACTTTTCATACCCTAATAGGTATTATCACAAAAAATTGTTGCAAAACAAATTCCTATCTAATGCCTTTCTCTTGCCTCATTGATAAAGTTGAATAATATAGCATTAGCGGTGGAATAATTCTTGAGGAGTATAGGCCATGCAAAATTTATGGCGTTTCACCATCATACTTTTCGGCGCTATCATTGCTGTTACTCTATTTTTAAGCTCTGCTGCCAAGGCTCAAGGTACAATCCGTGATGCAGAAATAGAAAGCCTAATGCGCCAATTCTCCGACCCGCTGTTCACCGCAGCCGGGCTAAATGCTCCTGATGTCGACATTTACATCATTAACGACAGATCGATGAATGCTTTTGTCACCAGAGGCCAAAAAATGTTTCTGCATACGGGCATAATCTTACAAGCAGAGACTCCAAATGAATTAAAGGGCGTGATCGCCCATGAAGCCGCGCATATATCCGGTGGCCATCTTGCTCGATCATCAGATGCTATGTCCAAAGCTTCGCGGCCAATGATTCTTACTATGGGATTAGGCATATTGGCCGCCGTTGCTGGTGAGCCACAAGCCGCAATGGCATTGATAGGTAGTGCCAACCAGTTCGGTACCCTAACTTTCTTTACTCATAGCAGAATACAAGAAGCTTCAGCGGATCAAGCAGCAGCTAATTTTCTGGAAACAAGTGGGCAATCGGGCAAAGGACTGATCAGGTTTTACGAGCGGTTCAGATTTCAAGAAGTAATGAGTGGAGCCAGACGGTTTCCTTACTTTCGCACTCACCCGTTATCTTCTGAACGAATTGATTCTTTAGCCATCGAAGTTAATGCCGCCAGATACGTTGACGCTCTGGATAGCGAGCAAGAAATATTTGCTTTCAAGATGATTCAAGCAAAAATTATTGGATTTCTCGATAAACCCCAACGAGTATTCCAGCAATACCCAGAAACAGATCAAAGCCTGCCGGCGAAATATGCTAGAGCCATTGCATATTACCAAGAAGCCTCGACCAAGCTGGCGCTGGAGAAAATTGGTGAACTAATCGAAATTCAACCTGAAAACCCTTATTTTAATGAACTTTACGGCCAAGTTCTATTCGAGTCAGGCAAAGCGGAGCAAGCAGTTTATTATCACCAAAAATCAGTTGATTTAGCACCAAATTCGCCGCTTTTGCATTTAAACCTTGCTCAGTCTTTGGTCGTCAGCAACAAACCAGAAGATTTGAAATTGGCAAAGAAACATCTTGATTTTGTAATACGCTATGAGCCTGGGAATTCTTTTGCCTGGTATCAAGTTGCAGTATTACACGAAAAAGCTGGTGAGCTTGGACTAGCAAAGCTAGCAACCGCAGAGCAAGCCTATGCCATGCACGATTATTTTAGAGCCATGAGCTTTGCCGGGCGAGCAAAGCAGGACTTGGAACCAAATACTCCGCAATGGCGCAGAGCCAATGATATATTGCTGGTGATTGCCGCTGATCCGCGAATTCGTAAATACATGCAGTCACAAAGAAAGGGTGGCGGTCATTAGCGTAAATATATCTAATACCGGCTTTTCAACTCGGTAAAACGCCTTATAACCTCTTACTTAAACAGTATTTCATAACCGATAATCTTATATAGGCTTTCCCATGAACCGACCATCAATACAAATTATCGCATTGTCAGCAATTATTTCTGCAATCGTCTCTTTTGGTGCGGTTTTTACCGTACTTAAAACTAATAATAAATCAGAGCAGCCAATTGATGAAGCAAGTGCCTATGTCAAGAAAGCCATGCTCAACGACCCGCAAATGCTTGAAGATGTGATAGCAGCCCTGCAAGCCGCACGTGAAATGCAAGAGCTAGTAAGTTCAAAAGATGCTCTGGTTAATGCTGGTCCAGCATTATTTAACGACAAGCGCGACGCAGTAGTTGGCAGTCTTGATGCCCGTTTTGTCTTGGTTGAGTTTTATGATTATAATTGCGGCTATTGCAAACTGGCTGCCAATTGGACAAAGGAATTACTAGAAAACAACCCCGGTGAAGTACGCATTATCTATAAGGAATTTCCAGTACTAGAAGGACGCGCACCAGGATCACAAGAAGCAAGTTTAGCATCAATGGCCGCTTGGCAGCAAGGGGCGGAAATCTTTAAGACGTTCCACTATGCTTTAATGGCTAATGATGGCAGCTTTGATAGCGCGCGCATCGATGAACTTGCTTCAAGTTCAGGAGTAGATGTGCAGGCAATGCGAGCCGTCATGCAAAACAATGACGCGGCATTCAAAAGCCATTTACAAGAAACTATGATGCTGGCCAGATCATTGAATATCGATGGTACACCCGCATTTATCGCCAATGGCGTATTGGTGCATGGTGCTAATACTGATCAGTTACAGCAAATTTTTGATCAATCGCAGGAAGAAACTTGAAGCAAATTTTCAACATATCAAGTACAGCAATAGCCACCTTATTGGTGAGCCTGCTCTTTTTATCTGCCTGCCAAGTTGATCAACAACCAACAAATACAAAACCTTGGGCGCTGGTTACAGAAAGTTCGCAAATATCGCTGTTCGCAGTGAAAGCAGAAGATGTCGGTGAGGTTTTCACCATTGGCCTACAAGGCAGTACCGTATCAAGCGACGGCAAAGTAACTATCACATTTGCGCCGGGCGACATCGAAACCGGAATTCCCATAAGGAATTCACGTATGGGTAAATACTTGTTTGAAGTAGGTAAATGGCCAGTGGCGACGATAACCACTCAACTTGATAATGAGTTAATTGCAAAAATCATAACGGGAACAAGAAATACTTTGCAAACTGAAGTTACAGTTGATTTACATGGAATCTCAGCTACTTACGATATTCTCTTCATAGCAAGTTCCACCAAAAAAGGGCAAATAATCATAACTAACACAAAACCGATAGCAGTTCACGCAGATGACTTCAAATTTTCTGCTGGCTTGAAAAAGCTACAAGAATTGGCTGGATTATCGTCGATTACACCAGTAACCGCAGTTAGCTTTACCTTGGTATTCGAGAGTAAATAATCAAATAAGCCCGCCCAAAGGACTAGATGGATCCGCATAAAGTTTGCGAGCCATACGCCCTGCAAGATAAGCCTCACGCCCGGCAATAACCGCATGTTTCATTGCCAGAGCCATTCGTATTGGATCAGCAGCCTCAGCAATCGCGGTATTGGTTATGATGGCATCGCAACCCAACTCCATAGCCTGGGCTGCTTCTGAGGCAGTGCCGACACCGGCATCAACAATCACCGGAACACTGGTCTGCTCGACGATAAGACGTATATTGACCTTGTTCTGGATACCAAGGCCGGAGCCAATCGGCGCACCCAACGGCATAATGGCAACACAGCCCAAGTCTTCGAGTTTGCGAGCAAACACCGGATCATCAGAGCAATACACCATCACATCAAAACCATCTTTAATCAGCATTTCAGCAGCCCGCATAGTTTCTGTCATATCCGGGTACAAGTGCTTGGGATCAGATAGAACCTCAAGTTTGACCAATGACCAACCACCGGCTTCACGAGCCAGTCTCAAGGTGCGAACCGCATCTTCACCGGTAAAACACCCAGCCGTGTTTGGCAAAAACACTATCTTCTTCGGGTCTATGAAATCGACCAACATTGGCTCATCTGGACTTGAAAGATTTACCCTTCGCATGGCGACAGTCACAATCTCTGCTCCACTTGCCGCCAAGGCATCAGCATTTTGCTGATAATCCTTGTATTTTCCAGTACCAATAATCAGCCGCGAGCCAAAGACTCGTCCAGCAATAGTCAAAGGTTTATCTTGCACTTGTATATTCTCCGGGTTCTCAACCGCCGCCAATAAATCTGACGATTTCAATACGGTCACCATCTTGTATAATAGTTTTGCTATAAACTGAGCGTGGAACAATCTGTAAATTCCGCTCAACAGCAACTTTGGCTGGAGTTAGCGACAGGTCATTCAATAATTCTGTTACATTAAGCTCGGTAGTAATTTCACTTGCCTTGCCATTTAGGGTAATATTCATTTTTYGCACCTKAAACAGTTTTACTTACYACTATTGCCCAAAAGTCATTTTCCCCTTACAAACCAACACATAATTTCAAGGCGGAACATGATCAAACCAATCTATATCCTAAACGGCCCAAACCTCAACCGACTTGGTAAGCGGGAGCCAAAAATTTATGGTTCAACAACACTTGGCGAAATTGAAAATGCTTGCAACGAATTAGGACAATCTGCAGGAATATCGATAGTTTTCAAACAAACCAACCTTGAAGGTGAATTGGTGTCATGGGTACAAGAAGCCGCAGACAAAGCCAGTTCTTTGATCATAAATGCTGCCGCGTACACCCACACTTCGGTCGCACTACTTGATGCTTTACAAATGCTTGAAATACCAAGCATTGAGGTGCATTTATCGAATCCCTCAGCAAGAGAAGCTTTTCGTCAAGTAAATTATGTTAGCCCCGCAGTTAAATCAGGTGTTTTCGGATTTGGCGCAATAGGCTATGATATGGCATTAACATCGATCATCAAAACGCTACAACAAGCAAATTAACAACGGGAAATGAGTGATATGGCAACAAATTCCAAACCAACCCTTGGTAAAAATGAGTTATCGACAATTCGTGAGCTAGCGCAAATACTGCGTGATACAGACCTCAGCGAAATTGAAGTTGAACGCGGCGGCTTGAAAATCAAAATCAGCCGAAAAGCAGCCAAGCAAATAGTTAGCGCGGCAATTCCAATGTCTTCAACACCGATGGCGCAACCGCAACCAATGGCACCAGAGACCCCAGCACCTGATAGCGCCGTTGATATGGCCGCTCACCCCGGAGCCGTGCGCTCACCAATGGTCGGAACAGCGTACATGTCACCAGAGCCAGGTAAACCTGCATTCATCAAAGTTGGTGATAGTGTAGCAGAGGGCGATACTTTGATGCTTATCGAGGCAATGAAGACATTTAATCCGATTGCCGCCACCAAATCAGGAACAATACTGGAAATAATTGCTAGCGACGGGCAACCAGTAGAGTTCGATGAAGCTTTGATAGTTATTGGATAGGCTAACCGGAAATGTTTGAAAAAGTTCTAATTGCAAACCGTGGCGAGATTGCGCTTCGTATTCATCGTGCCTGTAAAGAAATGGGCATACAAACAGTGGCCATACACTCCACCGCTGACCGCGATGCACAGCATGTATTGATTGCTGATGAGAGCGTCTGCATCGGCCCGCCATCACCGGCACAAAGTTATCTGAATGTTCCAGCGATTATGGCCGCAGCCGAGATAACCAATGCCGATGCAATTCACCCGGGCTATGGCTTTTTGTCGGAAAACGCTAGGTTTGCCGATATTGTAAACTCCCATGATTTGACTTTTATTGGCCCGACCGCCGAACATATCAGGGTAATGGGCGATAAGATCACAGCCAAACAAGCGGTTATGGATGCTGGAATTCCCGTAGTTCCCGGCTCCAAAGGCGCGATTACCAACAAGGAACAGGCAATGAGAGTTGCCAAAGAAGTTGGTTTTCCATTATTGGTCAAAGCTGCATCAGGTGGCGGTGGACGGGGTATGAAACTGGCACGCACTGAGGCTGATCTTGGTGAAGCGGTCTCTACTGCCCGATCAGAGGCACTTGCTGCCTTTGGTGATGACACGGTGTACCTAGAGCGATACTTGACGCTACCACGCCACGTAGAGATACAAATAATTGCCGATAGTCACGGTAATGTGGTGCATTTGGGCGAACGCGATTGCTCACTACAACGGCGCAACCAGAAAATCCTAGAAGAAGCCCCCTGCCCGGTTTTAACGGATATTGATCGTAAGAAAATCGGTGAAGTTGTCTCAAAGGCGATTTCTGAAATAGGTTATCTTGGGTTAGGCACAATCGAGTTTTTATACGAAAATGGCGAGTTCTTTTTCATCGAGATGAATACAAGATTACAGGTGGAACACCCGGTTACCGAGGCAATTACTGGTATTGATCTAGTTCGCGAGCAGATACGGGTTGCGGCTGGTGAAAAACTTGGGTTTACTCAAAATGATATAAAATTTAACGGTCATTCAATCGAGTGCCGGATTAATGCCGAGCATCCACGCACTTTCACGCCGTCTCCGGGTAAGATCAAAGAGTTCCATGCTCCCGGAGGRTTTGGGGTTAGRCTAGATTCTGCGATTTATACTGGATATTCGATCCCGCCATATTACGATAGTTTGATCGGAAAATTAATCGTTCATGCTCCAACTCGTGAAGAAGCTATCCAGCGATTAAAACGTTCATTGGACGAGATGATTATTTCTGGAATTGAAACCACCTTACCATTGTTTCAAGACTTGTTAGAGAACGATGATATTCTAACTGGTGATTATCATATCCATTGGCTTGAGAATTGGTTGGAAAGCCAAANGGGCTAAGGTTTAGACAATGACATTTGGACCATCGGAATTGTTGGCACTTTATGCCAAAGGGCAATTTCCGATGGCCGAAGACCAAACATCAAATAGTGTCGCAATCATTGACCCCGATATGCGCGGCATATTGCCCTTAAATCAGCTGCATTTACCACGGCGACTATCCCGAACCATAAACAGCGACAAGTTTCATGTTACAACCAACGATAACTTCGCCGCAGTAATTTCAATGTGCGCCGAAACTGCTGCCGATCGGCAACAAACATGGATAAACTCTGGAATTGATTATTTATGCCAACAATTACACCAATTAGGACACGCCCATTCGGTGGAATGTTACCTTGATAATAAACTTGTTGGTGGCCTTTATGGTAYCACATTAGGCGGCGCATTTTTTGGCGAAAGCATGTTCACTAGATCCCGTGATGCCAGCAAAGTTGCCCTGTTTCATTTGTGTGCCAGATTGATCAAACAGGGTTTTAGTTTGCTTGACACTCAATTCATCACCGAACACTTAGCGCAATTCGGGGCAATAGAAATTTCTAGAGATAATTATTTGCAATTATTACAAACAGCCAAACAACAAACCCCGACATTTTGCGATGACAACAAAACCATGAGCGGACAACAAGTTTTGCAAATCCTACAAGCCAAATAATTTTATACTCCATCGCCAAAGTTAAGCGCCGGTTTTACGGCAAAGGGTTGCGACTCCCTCTGCCACCTTATCCTGAGGTGCAGCTTTGCTGCCTCGAGGAGGCAGAGGATGAGGACAAAACTCTAAGTTTTTGGCTTAAACAAAAAACCATCAGTAACTTTCGGGGTTTTCCCCAGCGGATAAATCTTAAAAAGGCTAAGCAATAAATGATTGCTGTTAGCACAACTGCCACTAAGTATTTCTTCTAAACCCATTTTTCATTGGGCTTCTCGCGTATTCACCATGTCAAAGAGCCGCAAACTGGCATGTATGAGCCACTTGCAACACCATTATAGCAAACGGGAGTGTTACGGGTATTCTTGTAACTTATCCCCATTGTTCAAGTGTCGGTAAGGGTCAATGAGTGCTAATTCTTTGCCAATTAACCCTTGAGTTATGGGCGATCTTTGCCAATGATTGCTAATTAAGAGGTAAGCAAGAATGGTCATGTGACCCTTGTTTGCACTTGGCCAATTCTGTCATACTACGACTTGTTCGGGGTATCCAGCATATGAAAACTAGGTCACCCGAATAAATCGTGTGATGACGGACGTGGTGGTGAAACCACGCATTGCTTTTAATGATTTTTTGTCCTCCRCCTTCATGGGGGGGTGAGCGCGAAGCGCTCGGAGGGGGTGCGTGATTTTTCACTATTAGCTTACAAAGCTGAAACCTAAGTCAAGAACAGGATAACGATCCATGATGGGTTAAAAACACTCTTAAAGGTTTCAAGCCAATGGTGGAAAGAGGCAAACAACTAAAATTATTTACAGTCTAAAACCCAGACATCATACACTGGGTGTTCGAGTGGGTTTAGTGCCGGAGTGGACGCAAACATCCAACCGTTGAAAATGTTCAAACCTTCGGTTTCTTTGCCGCCGCCATCAGTCGTTCGGTCGGTAATGGTCAAAAAAGCGTAAACTTCGGGTGTTTCTTCCGGTGGTCGCTTGCGGCAATATGATGCCTCAATAGTCAGTGATCCAAAATTATAACTTTGGCCAATAGCAATTTCAAAATCAATGGTATTGGCAGTTACTTTATCCAAGCCACGCAAGACCACCTTTTTCCCCGGTGCAGAAGATAATTGTTGTTGCGCCAAAGCTGAAACACCAAATCCGCCAAACCCGATAATCATAAACAATAAAACAAATTTCATTGCCACTGAATAACAAGCACTTTGGGCAGAAATGTGACATTTTTGGGCGAATATACGCATATTATTCTGCCGAATTATTGTTGGAATTTTCATTAGAATTTCCGCCGGCAAATTGTCCTAATAACCCAAGTAAATCTACCGATCCTTGTGTATATTCAAAGCTCTGCCCGGCCTGCATCATTTCCTCTTCAGCTCCGGGTTCAATAGCAATATAAGCAGAACCTAAAAGTCCGTCAGAAACAATTTTGGCAACCGAGTCCTCTGGCACTGGAACATCAGCACGTACATTTAACGTAACTTTGGCTTCATAGGTATTAGTGTCCAAAGAGATATCGGTAACAGTACCAATTTTAACACCAGCTAGTCTAATATCAGTTCCAGTTGCCACCCCACCAGCAGAAGAAAAATTAGCGATCAAGTCTATTGCGCTTCCTTGTCTGCCCGATCCGATTGTCGATGAAACATAGACGGAAAAACCTACGGCAACCAGCAACACAAATAAGCCGACTATGGTTTCTGTTAGTTGATCCTTCATTTGTTTTCTGGGTTCCAAGCCTGATAATCACCGGTGGTTGAGCCATGCTTACCATCTTTGGCCAGCGAGCCTTTACGATGCCAAGCCCAAATTGTACCGGTAAGGTTTGGCTGATGATCTTTTTCCCAACTTTGACGAAAAAGCGGCTCTTCTGTTGGTGGTTTGTCAAACGTGTGATGCAACCAACCATGCCAATCAACGCTAACCCGAGAGGCATCAGCATAACCTTTGTAGGTTACAAAACGACGTTTCTTGCCGTCGAAAGTACCCTTTTTTTCTTCAAAATAGCGATTACCATATTCATCTTCACCGACAAAAGAATGTTTAAGGAATATCGTCAGCAATGTTCCCATGCTCGCGCCGTCCCACCAGGCAAAAAGTCTCTTTATGAACTTGATCATGCTTTGATCCTTTGAATTGATAAGCCTTTATGCATTGTGTCGCCTATTGCTGTCCAGATTTATTTAATCTTGTATGTAACTTATGATCCGGATTGTAGTCGTTCGCACATACGGTTTCTAGCTTCGGGTAATTGTTTACCAAGCGGCCATAATAATCTTCGCTCCAAGAAATAGCCGGTAAGCCTAATGCCATTACCAATATCATCTTTGGTTAGCGGTTCTGCTGAATTTAGCAAAAAAGCAGGAAGCGGTAGCAATTTATCTAAATATGGTTCAGCAGCTTGGCTCGACACCGCTCGTCCGGTGCGCGGCGAAACATGGGTCAGGTTCACAGTTTCTCCAGTTGCTGCGCATTTGCTAAGATCTAGTCCATAACCAAGTTCCAACAATACGCCAACTTCAAGCCGCACAAACAAAGCCGGCCAAACCTCAGGAAACAATAGATTATCAATCAATACGGCAAAAGCATCAAAAATAGTTTGCTGCTGTTGTCCCTCCGGCAATGCCAAGCACAGAATAGAACAAGCACCAAGCAAACCGGCCAACGCCAATGGATCATCAAGTAATGGAGCTACATTTGAGGACATCTCCTCGACCGCAAACATGCCCAAATGTTCGGATAATCGCGCCCGCCAAGTAAGTTGCAACAAGTTCCCCGGCTGTAACAGGCCGCGCAATCTCTTGCCGCTAGCTCCACGAACCAAACCAACACGGCGACCATGTTCGCGGGTTAAAACTTCGATTATTGCACTGGTTTCACCATGGCGACGTACGCTAAGAACATAACCGTCAGCTTGCCATTGCATTACTCAAAGTCCAGTCCAAATTCATTGTATCTTTCTGGATCATGCGCCCAATTAGCTACTTTTACGAACAAAAACAGATGAACCTGAATACCCATAATTTCCATTAAGTCTTTTCTTGCGGCCTGCCCAATCGCCTTAATCACTTTGCCATTTTTCCCAAGAACAATTTTACGCTGGCTTTCGCGTTCAACAAATATCACTTGGCGGACAATTACCGATCCATCTTTTTTCGGCTCCCAACTTTCAGTGCTAACACTGGCAGAATATGGCAATTCTTCATGCACCCGCAGCATCAATTTCTCACGGGTAATTTCAGCCGCCAGCATCCGCATCGGCAAGTCTGCCACTTGGTCTTTCGGGTAATGCCATGCGCCACTTGGCACTTGTTCGGCCATTAGCTGTCTTAAATCCTTCACCCCGGATCCTTTAGTGGCTGATAACATTATAATATTATCGTAAATACCTGTTTTATTGAAATATTCTACTTGTTCCAACAAGTTTTCTTTTTCAATTAAATCAATTTTATTCAACACCAGAATCGCTTTGCGCCCGAGCTTTTCCAACTCTTTCACAATGCTTATTACATCAACTTTGGCCTTCTTGTCCTGAGGTCGCGCCAGCTTTGGATCATTTGCCCGAAACCACGCAGCAGCATCAACTATATGGACTATTTTATCGGCCTCCTCCGCACCTTGCCAAGCGGCCTTAACCATTGCCCGGTCAAGTCTTCTTTTGGGTGCAAAAACCCCCGGAGTATCCACCAAAACCACTTGCGAATTACCCTCGATCATGATCCCGCGCACTCGAAATCTAGTGGTTTGCACCTTGTGGGTGACTATCGAGACTTTTGATCCAACTAATGCATTGACCAAAGTTGATTTTCCGGCATTTGGCGCACCTATTAAGGCAATAAATCCGCAACGATGTTGTTCACTCACTGTTTTTTATCCATTATTTCAAGAAGTTTTTGGGCAGCTTTGCTCTCGGCCAATTGTTTAGATCCACCAGTGCCAATCGCAGGATCAAAGCCCTGCAATGTGACTGTCACCTGAAACTCCGGTTTATGATCCGGCCCTTTTCGGCCAAGTAGTTCATAAAGTGGCAAGCCAAAACCTTTGGCCAATGCCTTTTCCTGCAACAGACTTTTAGGGTCTTTGGTTGTGTTGTTTATGTCGTGTAATTGCTTCGCCCAAAAACGATTAAAGAAGTCTTTGGCGACTTGCATCCCACCATCAAGGTAAATCGCCGCCAAAACAGCTTCACAAGTATCGCCCAAAATAGAGTTTTTTTCACGCCCGCCGTTTTTTTCTTCTGCTTTCGACATGTAAATCGCAGACCCCAGTTGCGCTTCCTTAGCGGCAAGCGCACAGGCTTCTTTTTTTACCAGCATATTTAATTGCCGCGCCATTTGTCCTTCAGTAGCATTATCACTGGCAGTAAATAACATTTCTGAAACTATCAAACCCAAAACCCTATCACCAAGAAATTCCAAGCGTTCATTATCCGCAACAGGTTTACCATCGCCAACAGAACCATGAGTTAAAGCTCTTCGTAACAAGCCCACATCCTCAAAAGCATAGGCTATATGAGCTTGTAATGCTTGTTCATGTGCTTGCGAACTCAAACGCTGCTCCGTAAGCTGACAAAGACTCTCTTACGGAAATTSAGCCAAGTCCAYGGTTTMAAAAGGCTAAAGTCACGRTTTACCGAMAGMAGWACAATTTCGGCTCTGCCAACTAGGTTTTCTGACTTAACCATGCCCCAATCACGACTATCAACTGAGTGGTCTCTATTATCGCCAATCATATAATAATGCCCGTCTGGAACCGTCTCGACAAATGTATCATCGTATATGGTGCGCCTAAAGTCCCAAGTAATATAGCTCTTGCCATTTGGTAATGTCTCGCGAACTCGGGTGGCGATAGTTTTATTACCCCGTGCGTCTGTATAAACTTCCTCTCCGCTCACTTCAAACGGCACCAACTTATCATTTAACCAAAGACGACCATTTTTCATTTGCACCCGATCACCCGGCAAACCGATCAAACGTTTGATATAATCGGTTTTATCGTCACCCGGCCATTTGAACACGACTATATCACCGCGTTTTGGTTGTTTCTCTAAAATTCTTCCAGAAAACACTTTTGGAGATAGCGGCAATGAATAATGCGAATAGCCATAAGAATATTTAGAGCTTATCAAATAATCACCGACTTTTAGCTGCGGATACATGCTGCCTGTRGGAATATGAAATGGCTGGAACAATAGAGTTCGCAAAACCATAGCKATTACCAATGCCCAAAGAATTGTCCAAAACAATTCAACAAATTCTTCTTTGGCGGTTTTTGCCGGTTGTTTTTTCGTATCACTCATTTTTYGCTTGTTCCAATGCTAGAGYCTCAATMACCACAAATGCCTGCGCATAAGGGTATTCATCTGTAATGGTCAGATGCAGAATGGCGGTATGCCCTTCTGGAGTAAGATCGTCCAGTAACTTTGCCGCACCATTTTGCAAAAACATCGCTGGTTTACCACTCGGCAGATTAACTACAGCCATATCTTTCCAATTAACACCGTTTTTCACTCCAGAGCCCAAAGCCTTGGCGCAAGCCTCTTTTGCAGCAAATCGTTTGGCAAAGCTGCTGGCGCGCGGATTACGATTATTCGAGGTTTTACGTTCTAAATCAGTAAAAACTCTGTTCTCAAATCGTTCACCAAACTTTTGTAAAGTGBTTTCAATTCTGCGTATATCGCAAAGGTCGCTACCAATTCCCAAGATCATTGCTCATCGCCAGTGCGTGCAGATTTAATCAACTGCTTCATTTTTTGAATTGTTAGCTGCAAGCCAGAAAAAATAGCTTCTGATATTAAAAAATGCCCGATATTAAGTTCTTTTACCTGCGGTATCGCAGCTATCGGCTGCACTGTGTCAAAGGTCAAACCATGACCGGCATGAATTTCAAGCCCGCACTTCGCACCATAAGCCGCAGCCTGTCTCAAATCGTCTAATATTGCCTCGGTTCTAGCAATATCATTAGCAAAAAAGCTTTCTGCATAGGCTCCGGTATGTAATTCCACCACCGGCGCACCTAATGAAAGAGCAGCATCAATTTGTCGCAAATCAGGCTCGATAAACAACGACACCCGGCTGCCATTTTGGGATAATTCACGGACAAAATGCGATAAACGATCATGCAATCCAGCGGCATCAAGCCCGCCTTCGGTGGTTCTTTCCTCGCGCTTTTCTGGAACAATACAAGCGGCGTGTGGTTTTGCGGCCAAAGCAATTTCAAGCATTTCGTCAGTGGCAGCGATCTCAAGGTTAAGCGGAACCTCTATTTCACGGCGTAACCTAGTAATATCATCATCTGATATATGTCGTCTATCTTCTCGCAAATGCGCGGTTATGCCATCAGCACCCGCAGCAACGGCCATTTGAGCCGCACGCACCGGGTCTGGGTACTGGCTGCCCCTAGCGTTTCTAATGGTTGCCACATGATCAATATTCACCCCCAGCCTTGGTATCATTTTGACAACGCCCGGCTTCCAGGTTTGATCGCCGGGATCTGGCTTAAAGAATTAGGAATTTCATTTGCAGCAAAAGTAGGAAAATCAACTTGCGCTAGTGACAATAACGGTGCGCCAACATCTGCTTTGCCACCAGAACGATCGATCAGGCATGCCTCGGCAATCACATCAGCTCCCAACGCCCGTACGGCCTCGATACATTCTCTAGATGAAAGACCGGTAGTAACAATATCTTCGACAATTAGCACTCTTGTTCCCTTGGCAAGTTGAAACCCTCGGCGCAGCACAAACTCACCGCCTTCGCGCTCAACAAACATTGCCGGCAGCTCTAACTGCCTTGCCATTTCATATCCGGGGATCAAACCGCCAACCGCTGGCGAGACAATTACATCAAATGGCCCCAAATCAGATGCAATTACCAACGTGGCCAACGCCTTGCATAATGTTTCGGTACGCTTTGGATCCATAAAAACAAATGCTTTTTGCAAAAAAAAGCCACTATGGCGACCAGATGACAAAATAAAATGCCCTTCAAGCAATGCTCCAGCCTGACGAAATTCTTCTAAAACCTGTTCGGTATTCATTTTTTCAAGTCCTGTCCCTTGACCCGCTCTGCACTATCAACACAAGCGCAAGCGCGAATTGATGCCAGAATATTCCATAAATGCTTCGCGTCCAGCACTTCAATATCAAATAACATGTCAAAAAAATCCTCACCACGCCCAAGGGTCTTCACATCCATAATATTACCCTTAGAGACACCCACCGCATTAGCAATTTCAGCTAATGAACCAGAACGATGAACCACAGTAGCCAATATCCGGCCAACAGAGGCACCCTCTTTTTTGGCATGTGATGTCCAGCTTAAACTGATCGGGTCAATGCCAGCTTCCATTTCCTCTATCGCAACTTCACAATCAACAACATGCACGGCAAACCCTTGCCCCCTTTTGGGTAAAGCAATAATTCTATCGCCGGGAATTGGCGAACAACATTTGGATATATGTAACGAAACCCCCTGTGCAAGCCCCTCTCCGCCAACAAAAAAATCAGCAGTTTCATCGGTTATCAATTCTCTTTTATACACACTTTTCGTTTCATCTCTTGATCTTCCAGGAAACACCGCATCAAGAAATTCTGAACCRGTAAGTAGGCCACGTCCCAGTTTTTCATAAAGATTGGTAACCGATGTGGCTTCTAATCTTTTTGCCGCTTCGGCAATATTAACTTTCCCATCAAGTTGGTTGCTAACCAAAATTCTATCAACAAGTCGTTTTCCAAACTTACGAAACGACTTTAATTCAGATTTGCGGATCAAGCGCCTTATGGCTGACCTAGCTCGGCCAGTTACAACGGTACTTTCCCAATCCTGCGGTGGTTCTTTTCTTCCACCACGAATAATCTCGACCGAATCGCCATTTTGCAACTGGGTACGTAGATGCCGCTCGCGCCCATTAATGCGCACACCAACGCATTCATCACCAATATCAGTATGTACTGCATAGGCAAAATCAATTGCGCTGGCTCCTTCTGGTAACGGGATTAACTTACCTTCTGGGGTAAATGTGAACACTTGGTCTTGAAACATTTCCAATCTGGTATGCTCAAGAAAATCGTCWGGATCGCCACCAAACTCTATTATTTCCAGTAACGGYTTTAGCAAATCTAGCGGATTACCACCGATTGTTTCGTCAAAAACATATTCRCCTTGCTTGTACCGCCAGTGTGCAGCGACCCCTTGCTCAGCAATCCGGTGCATATTTGCAGTTCTGATTTGYAAYTCYACCCTTATATTACCTCTGCCAATTACCGTAGTRTGTAATGACTGRTAATGATTAGGYTTTGGAACAGAAATAAAATCGCGAAATCTAGCGGGAACACATCTCCATGAGGTATGAACCAACCCAAGGACGGCATAACAATCCTCAACACTATCAACAATAATCCGAAAAGCATAAACATCAGCAACTTCATCAAAAGTAATATTTTTGCGCTGTAATTTATTCCAAATTGAATAAGCACGTTTCTCTCGCCCATAAATAACCGCGTCATAGTCGCTGTCTAAAATGAGCTTAGTCAAGCTTTCTGAAAGCTGGGCTACGGCCTTGGTGTTATGTTCGCGAACCAGAGCCAATCGTTTGGTTGTGGTTATGAATGCTTGCGGGTCTAAAAATTGAAATGATAAGTCTTCTAATTCGGAACATATTTTTTGCATACCGATTCTTCGAGCAAGCGGCGCATAAATATCGAGAGTTTCACGAGAAATTCGTTCTTGTTTCTTAGTATCAGTGAAAAAGTGTAAAGTTCGCATATTATGCAAACGATCGGCAAGTTTGACTAATAACACCCGTATATCTTTGGTGATTGCCAAAATAAATTTTTGTAAGTTCTCGCCTTGGCGCGAGCGAATTGATTTTATTTCTAACTTGGTAAGCTTAGTCACACCATCAACCAGCTCGGAGACTTGGCTACCAAATAGTTCGCTTAATTCCTCAAGGCTTGCATCTGTATCTTCAACAGTATCATGCAATAATGCAGTAATRATCGATGTGCTATCAAGGCGTAATTCAATTAGAATCGCCGCAACATTTACTGGATGCGCGTAATATGGCTCACCAGATTTTCGTTTTTGCAGCCCGTGCTTTTCGCGCGCATATTCATAAGCAAGCCGTAGCTGGGATTTATCTACATCTGGGTCATATTGAAAGACACCAGCAATCAATTCATCGCAGCTCAAGAATGACGAGCAAATTACGCCGGATAAACCGGTGTTTGATGGGGATATGTTACCCCCTTCAATCAAGATCAGAAACGACTATCTGAAGAGCCATCGCGATCGGCGGTTAGAGCACGCATCATGTCCAACTCGCTTACCACTTTCTCTTCTTCTACTTTGTGCTCAATCGCCAACGGATCAGCAACCAAAACATCATCCGCTTCTTCTTCTGCATCGTCATCAAGAACGATTTTTTGCAGGCCAACGATAATGCTCTCATGAATCCCCGGCAGATCAATAACTTCATCAGCAATTTCGCGTAAAGCAACTACTGCATTCTTGTCATTGTTTCGCTCGACCAGCAATGGTGCTCCAGACAAAATAGACCGCGCACGATGCGCCGCCAACAATACCAAATCRAATCGGGTATCAACTTTATCAATGCAATCTTCAACGGTAACTCTGGCCATGGAAAAGCTCTCAAACTAAAATTTTTGTTTATAAGTTGTTCTGCATACTAGGCACGGCAAGCAAGTGCAATATCTATTTTACAGCTTTGGCAACTTTTGTCTGTTGCCGATCATTCGGGTTTAGCTCGGCAAGCAATTCTGAAACGGCTAGGCCAGTGCCGGGTAAATGCCATTTTGGTGCGATCTCTTGCAAAGGTAATAACACAAAAGCCCTTTCATGCGCTCGTGGATGTGGCAATTGCACTCTTGTTGTGGATGATATTTCCTGTCCATAAGAGATCAAATCCACATCTATTGTTCTTGGGGCATTTTTTAATCTGCGCATTCTACCAAAATCAACCTCGCACTTAAGTAATTTGTTTATAAATCGCAAGGGCGACAGATGTGACATAAATAAAGCCACAGCATTGGTAAATTCCGGCTCGGACGGATCAGGCCAAGCAGGGCTTGTCCACAATGATGAGCTGCGAATGAATTGTATATCAACACAATCAAGCGATTGCATCGCAGCCATGATGGTTTCATCTGGCGATCCGATGCAGCTAGGCACATTAGCTCCAAATGCAATATAAGCTTGATTGAATTGTAATTGTCGTTTCATTTGTCACACGCATTAATTAAAATAAGAATCTTTAATATCACCGTAATTGAAGAAATTAAATGAAACATCAATATCCACCAGAAGCGCCCCTTGATTGCCAGCTTTGTCCGCGCCTTGTTGCTTATCGAGAGCAAATAATTGCTGATGAACCAAATTGGCATAATGCTCCAGTTAAATCCTTTGGTGCTGATACAGCAAAGTTTCTTATCGTTGGAATGGCACCAGGCAGAGGCGGAGCCAATAAAACTGGCCGGCCATTTACTGGTGACGGAGCTGGAGATTTATTATTCAAAGCGTTAATTAAACACGGCTTTGCCAAAGGGGCTTACAAAAAAACGCCCGATGATGGTCTTAAATTACACGATTGCATGATCACCAATGCAGTTCGTTGCGTTCCACCGCAAAACAAACCAATAGCCTCTGAGGCAGAAAACTGCCGGCCATTTTTGATAAGCCGTATCAAGCACTTACCTCAACTCACCACCATTTTGGCCTTAGGTCATATTGCCCATAATAACGTATTAACCACTTTTGATGTTCGCAAGAAAGATTATAAGTTCTCCCATTGCGCCGAGCATAATATCAAATTCAACAACCGACAATTTCGCTTGATCAACAGTTATCACTGCTCGCGCTATAACACCAATACGGGAAGACTGACCGAGGCGATGTTTGACGATGTGTTCGAGTTGATTAAATCAGGATTGGGAAAATAACCCAAAAACTAGCCACGCTCACGCATTAAACGTGACTGATCACGCTTCCAGTCTCGATTCTTTGCGGTTTCACGTTTATCATGAATTTTCTTACCGGTAGAAATAGCAATTTCCAGTTTGACCAAGCCGCGCTTATTAAAATATAATTTCAAAGGAACGATTGTCCTGCCTTTGCGGTTAATTGCATTGGATAGCTTTTCAATTTCACGTTTATTGAGCAACAGCTTTCGCGGCCTAGTCGGTTCGTGATTAAATTGGCTGGCCGGTGCAAATATTGGAAAATTTGCATTGATCAAAGTTAAAGCGTCACCCTCGAATGAAACATAAGATTCTGCAATATTTGCTTTACCCTCGCGCAAAGCCTTGACCTCGGTTCCCACGAGCATAATTCCGGCCTCGAACACTTCCTCGATATGATAATCAAAACGCGCCCGTCGGTTGTCGGTTATCTGGCTTTTACCATCAGTTTTTTTTCGCCCAGAACTTGCCATTTAGATGTTTTCCTGCTCGATCAAGCCATTTAGTGCCTGATCAATAATCAAGCAAGATTTTTCATCGGCTCTGACCATTGGCAATCGCAACTCGTTTTTCATCAAGCCCATTTTTGCCAGCAAATATTTCGCCGGAGCAGGACTAGCATAAGCAAACATCGCTTCGTGTGCTGCTTGTAGTTTGGTATCCAACTCAATTGCTCTTGCCATGTTATTTTCTCGCAAGGCAATTTGAAATGCTGCACAGGTTTTTGGCAGGACATTTGCCGTAACAGAAACACAACCAAGACCACCTTGCTCATGAAACTGTAAAGCAGATGGGTCATCACCGGATAATTGCACAAAGTCACCTCCACACGCTTGGCGCTGGAGCTTTACCCTATCGATATTTGCTGTTGCATCTTTTATGCCTACAACATTATCCAAGGCGGCAATTCTGGCCAAAGTTGCCACTGATATGTCAACGACTGTTCGCCCGGGAACATTATAAGCAATAATCGGTATCCCGACTTTGGATATTTCGGCGAAATGTTCAAAAATCCCCTGTTGGCTTGGTTTATTGTACCATGGAGCCGCAATTAAAACAGCATCAGCGCCCACGTCTTTTGCCATCTCAACCAATTGAACCGCCCGGTGAGTAGCGTTTGAGCCAGATCCTGCAATTACCGGAACCCTTCCTCGCGCCTGAACAACACAAGTCTCAATCACTTGTTTATGCTCATCAGGCTCCAAAGTCGCAGCTTCCCCGGTAGTTCCACATGGTACGAGGCCATGACTACCGCTAGCAATTTGCCATTCCACAAATTCCTTAAAAGCCGGCATGTCGGGCTTTTCGTCTAAAAAAGGTGTTACTAAAGCTGGTATAGAGCCGAAAAACATCATTAAATCCATATTGTTGAATGTTTACTATAACTAGAAATACTGAATTAAACAGTATTTTTAGTTATAGTTTATCTTCTGTATCCATCAACTTAACCAAAAACCGGTTCCCACTTTTTGGGTCGATGGAGTATATCTAGCTAATTCAAATTTTCCAGCAAGGATTTATTCCCTATTGAGGATTATATGCTAGATATGTTGTTTGGTTATTTGGTATAGAGTTCTTATGCGATCAATATTCACGATTATATCACTGTTTTTGATAGCTCTGCCGGCTTATGCTTTTGATGTTGCGCCAACACTTAAACCAATGCCGGCCAATAACTCGATAATATTAGAAGATTTGGAGTTTGTTCATTTCCGCCGGGCTATGGCCGCGGCAAACGACCAAAGATGGCAAGCATTACGCGGATACCGTGCTGGGGTAAAACAAGCAGCAGCTACCGGACTTATCGATTGGCAGATGGCCTTGAACGATGAGAATAGCACCTATTTTGAGCTTGCGGCAGCCGTAAAGTCACTAGAAAACTGGCCAAGGCACACTCGTATTCGGATATTAGCTGAAAGAAAAATTGCTAAATCGGGTATGGAACCAAAAGCCATTATTGACTGGTTTACAGATTGGCCGGCGATTTCCGGTGCCGGGAAAATAGCCGAAGCCGAGGCATGGTTCAGCATCGGCGAAGAAAAACAGGCAACAGCAATCTTAACTGACGCTTGGCGCAACAATTTTATTCCTAAGAAGATTGGTGCTGAGACATTAAAAGCCCGTGGTTCGTTAATTAGCGCCGAAGATCACAAAGTAAGAATAAATATGCTGCTATGGGAGCAACGGGCAACAGAGGCACAAAAACTTCTTGGAAAAGTCGATAAAGATTTCAAAGCCTTAAGTATTGCCCGCATCCGTTTAATGCGCAGATCTCGTGGCGTTGATAGTGCGCTTGCAAAAGTTCCACTTACACTACAAACTCACCCGGGGTTACTTTTTGAACGCGCAAGGTGGCGGCGCAAGGCAGGTAAATCAAAAGAAGCTACCGCAATGATCTTGCTAATACCCGCCAAGGTTAAAAGCGACAAAGGTCAAAAGCGTTTGTGGAGCGAACGACACCTTCTATCAAGGCGGGCACTTAAAGCAAAAGAATTTGAAATAGCCTATGAATTGGCGCGGGTAAACGGTTTTGAACGCGGTAGTAATTTTGCTCAAGGCGAGTGGCTGGCCGGCTGGCTAGCTTTACGAAAGTTGAATAAGCCAAAAAAAGCTGAGCAACATTTCAAGAAAATGGTAGAAAATGTCCGCACTCCAGTATCCAAAGCCAGATCATATTATTGGCTGGGCGCGGCATTACAAGCGCAAGGCCTTGAGGTTGAAGCTTATAAACAATTTGGGAAAGCTGCCGAATTCAATTTCACATATTATGGGCAATTAGCGCAAGAAAAAATCGGCCCTGGCTATATCAACCTTGGCTCTGATCCCGAACCTGATGACTGGGCGAAGCTAGCATTTGAAAGTCATATACAAGTACAAGCCTTAAGCTTATTGGCTGTTATCGGCGATATAAATACATACCGTCGCTTTAGCTATCATCTTGATGATATACTACCCGGCGCAATTGATCATGTTATGTTAGCAAGGTTAAATCGCCAAAATGGCCACGCTGGAATTGCTATTAGAGCGGCCAAAGCTGCTTTGCATCGCAATGAAATACTTCCCGATAGTAGTTGGCCATTACTTGATCTTCCTGATATGGAAAACCGCCCAGAAAAAGCGTTCATCATGGCTTTGTCGCGTCAAGAAAGCGAGTTAAACCCCAAAGCAATTAGTCACGCTGGTGCAAGAGGGCTAATGCAATTAATGCCGCGTACCGCCCGTCAAACAGCCAAAGCAAACGGTTTGAAATATCAAAAAAGCTGGCTGACAGATGATCCAACTTATAACCTCAATCTTGGTTCGGCGCATTTACAAGAATTATTAGAGGAATTCGATGGCTCCTATATCTTAAGTGCGGCAGCTTACAATGCTGGTAGCAGAAGAACCAAGCAATGGATCAAGGACTATGGCGATCCGCGGATAGATGTTGACCCTATTGATTGGGTGGAAAGCATTCCGTTCTCCGAGACACGGAATTATGTGCAGCGGTTGATGGAAAACGTACAAGTTTATCGTAACCGGATCAGCAAAACGCCAGCCTTAATTCAGCTAAAGTCCGACCTGCATCGAGGAAGCTTAAATAGCGATATGTTCAGCATGGGTCAGCAATCGCCTGAGTAAACAGTACAGGATCGACATTTCCGCCAGTTGCAATAACACACACCGAACCAGTCCCCGGTATCAAGCCATTAAGAGCCGCAGCCAAAGATGCAGCACCACCCGGCTCCAAAACTATTTTAAGATGTGTAAAAGCAAATTTCATTGCCGATAACACCTGTTCGTCAGTGACAGCCAAGCCAGCTGTCACTTTATTTTTGTTAATTTCAAATGTCATATGTCCCGGTTGCTCGGCCATTAGAGCATCGCAAATCGATCCACTAAGTTTTGCGTTTTTCTGACGAATTCCGCTTATGAAAGAACGGCGGTGATCATCAAACTCATTTGGCTCTGCTGTATATATTTTTAACGCTGGTAAATACTCCAACGCCAAACCAACACCCGCCGTTAGCCCACCACCGCCGGCATTTATTACAACAGCTTGTAGGCTTTCATTTTTCTCAGCGAATTGCTCGGCCACTTCCATGCCAACGCTTCCCTGCCCGCAGATTACGTGAAAATCATCAAATGGCGGGATTAATACCGCGCCAGTATCGGCGGCGATTGCTGCTGCGATTTGTTCGCGGTTTTCATGTAGTCGATCATAGAACCGCACCTCACCACCAAGTCGTCTAACACCTTCTACTTTAACTTTTGGGGTATCACTTGGCATGACAATTAAACATTCCACACCGCGTTTTGAAGCGGCCAGTGCCACACCTTGTGCATGATTGCCCGATGAATATGCAACAACACCATTTTGGCATTGTTCGTCGGTCATAGACAAAATTCTATATCGCGCACCTCGGTACTTAAATGAGCCAGTGTATTGCAAACACTCGGCCTTAACCCATACTTTTCTTTTGGCTATTTGATCCAGCAAATCAGAACGTAACAATGGTGTACGAACTACATCACCCATAAGACGTAAATGCGCTTTTTCTATATCCCCGAAAGTTGGCAAACCTGACATTAGAAAACTTTCATGAATTTTAACAGACCATAATTAACGGGTAAGTCGCAATGTTCTGGCGGCAATTGACTGAAAGGTCTCATCAAGCTCAGACGATTTAATATTAAAGGCACGATCAGGATCGCCAGCACATTTCTTTAGTAAGCTAATCGCAGAAGATTTATTGATGTCCACAGCAATGGTATAAAGATCGATGCCATAATCATCTGTCATCGCCTTACAGGTAGCTAACATCAAATTATCCAATGTTTTCTGATCAAGCTTTACTACACCCGGGTGCTTCCAGCATTTCTTTGCAATGCCTGAGCGCTTTTGATCATTACAGCCAAGATACCCCTCATAATCAAATGGAGCGACGTTTTCACCATCGGTTAGCAAAATTGCAACTTTGCGGGTTTTCTTCGGATCCCAGTTTCTGGCGGCACTCGAGCCGCTCAACCCCCAGAACTTTGTCCACTCGGCTCTAGGCGAGAGCGTTCTTAAGCCCCATAACAGCCCCAAATGCGCCTGCGTGCCGCCGGGAACTGGGTACATGTGTTCCAATTTTTGCTGAATTTGCTTCCGGTTGCTGGACAGAGGTAACATTGCTGTCGGGCAGTTCAAGTTCGGCCCAGATATGCCTTTATTGACATTCCATGGCAGCACTTTGTTCTGCCATTTACACATCCTGCCGCCGCTATTATTCCATGCAAATTCATTTGGATCAGAAACACACGCAGCTAATGTACCGGTTTTCTTTCCATATTTACTGTCATTTGAGCATGGCTGGGTTTTGTCTATATAGACATTCCTTTGCCACCCCTTAGGGTCTTGCCAGCAACTCAACATTTTAGAATCATACCATTTCCCACAAACCTGCCCAGGCTTAAGACCCGGTTTTGGCTTAGGTCTTGGTCTTGGCTTCCGTTTCGGCCTTGGTCTTGGTCTGGGTTTATGAGCAGCTTTTCTGGCTTCCCGTTTTTTCTTCTTTTTCGCCTCATCATTTACCAAATCTATTGACCATTCTTCATTTGGCACAAGCACATTGTTCTTTGCTACTGAAGGCGGTAATGGCCAATTATTTATTACGTCACCATCTTGTTTGATAGCGGTGGTAAGTAATAAATTCTTAGGCTCAACATCAACAAACCCAGCATAAGTATGCGAAGGATTATCGTACAAAAACCCTTGCGGCCCCGGTTTTGGCTTAGGCTTAGGCTTAGGCTTAGGCTTAGGCTTAGGTTTTGGCTTAGGTTTTGGCTTAGGCTTGGGTTTTGGTTTTGGCTTAGCATCCGGATCAGGTTTTGGCTTCGGTTTTGGCTTCGGCTTGGGTTTTGGTTTTGGTTTTGTAGGGCAAGAAAGCCTGTACCACCGGGTGGTAACCTCTGGCTTAACCCAACCAACCGGCCAACGCATTGAACTAACCGCTTTGTCCGTTATCGGCTGTGAGACCCCGCCAGAAGCATTTGTTTTTATTTCATTTTTACCCGCGCGAATACACCCGCGCCAAGGAACTGGAGCAAACATTGTCTTCAACGCAGATTTTGACATTGGCTTGCCGGTATCGGGGTGAGTGATATTTCTAATTCGATTACTTTTGGCAGGATTGGGTGTTTTTCGTGACCCAGCTGGCGGAAGACTACTCCACGCATATTGAGTACCATCAGCAGTCGCAACAGTTTCCGATTTTATATTAACCATCACCGACCAAGGAACAACCGAAATCCGGATTAATTCCGGTGATGGGCTTTCGTCATACATAGTATCGACAAAATTCATTGCCGCCTCGCGCATAATAACAAAACGATTGCTTGAAAACATCGAAGCGGTATTATCAAGCATCAATGTGACCTCGACCACACGAGCATCACCGGCCATTGCTCTGGCTTCTGATTTAACATCAACCGAATCAACGCCTAGCAATCCCCCAAACAGAGTATCGACCACACCTTTACCCTTGGCGCGAATTTCATTATCTGCGGTAAATGTAAAGGTTACTTCCGGTTTAGAAATGCGGTTTTTGCGTCCGGCCAATGCTGCCAAGAAAAACTGCTTGCCAGTATCGGTCGCTTTTGCTTCGCGCTGTTTCTTGTCTAGATTTGCGGCCATTAAATGTTCTCTGGCGGCAGCTAAAACTGATGAATCTAGCGCGTCCCGCAAGCGCGAACGCTCGACATAAGCTCGTTGAAAGTCAATAGAAACGCCGATAGCGATTGATATGGGAAGTATCGACAGAGCAAATATCATTGCTGTATTACCGCCGGTTGCAGTGATAAACCGACTCATAGATCGCCATCTTATTGAAACATTAGGTTTAATATTCATTGGCTATCTCGATTCATGGCTTGTAAGTCAAAACGATCAAGACCAATATCAAATTTGAGTAAACCAACTCTGAATCACAAACAATAAATCAACCTATAGCTCAGCCACGAAGCAACCGCCTTGTTTTACCCACACCATAATCGTCCAATTATCCCTTCGGACGTTACATCAAAATTCAAACGCATGGGCTTATAGTCATCGGTAATTTCTCTGCCGGGTAAAATGATACGTATCCGTTGTTTAAACTTCATTGAACGCAACGAGGCCAAGGCTTGCCCTTGCAAATACCGCAGCTCATCAGCTCCACAACTAACTGCTGTAGCCCTAAAGTCATCATCCGCGCTGCGCAAACCGGAAATTGGCGCTATTGTATTAGTCGTTACCACAGTAGTTGGGGCAGCCTTTGGTGGATCATAGCCTGTTTGGGGTTCAGTATTAGCTATAACATTATCATCATCTAATACTAATTGATTTGATTGCGTATCATTTGGCTCAGAATTACCATAAACCTGCGAGCGCTCTTCCGGTGTCAAACATCCGCTCAAAGAAACAATCACAACTAAAAAAGCAAAGTGATAAACCAGCTTATAATTATTCATCGATATACTCCATCGACCCAAAAAGTGGGTACCGGTTTTTGGTTAAGTTGATGGATCAAGAAGATAAAGTATACTAAAAATACGGTTTAATTCAGTATTTTTAGTATACTTACCTATCTTTCAAGACTTAAGCCAAATTCTTCCACGTGCCGTTACCAGTTTGCTTCCAATACAGCACTTTTTGTTGCTTGGCTTTAGCCTGCTTCCAATACTCCCTAGCTTTATTTACAGCCTCATCATCAGCACCATCAAACATTACTATTGTCCGCTCATAGTCCTGAAAGTCTTTTGGATCAGCACTATCAAGAATTACAGCCACATCGGAACCGTTCTCGTTAATTTTGCTTTTGGTCAATAATATCGGCTGTTTATCTGCGCGCGGGCTTTGCGAAGTACCATGGGCAAGGAAGCTGTCCTCACGATATAGCCAAAGCCATTGATCAAGCCATTGCAAACGTTGCTCATCAGGTGAATGGATCAATACACGCCAGTTTTTAGACAGGCATTTCTCCAATATATCAGGTAACACCTGATCAAGAGGTTTAGCCTCTAAATGATAGAACCATATCTGCATTAAGTTTCCATTTCTGTCGGCATCAGCTAATCAATCAACTCTCATGGCTTTCAGCAATAAAGCGATCCAATAGCCGCACACCAAATCCCGTTGCCCATACAGATTCCCGTGGGTCAGCACGTTTATCTTTCCAAGCCGTTCCTGCAATATCAATATGCGCCCAAGGTACATCACCGACAAATCGCTTTAGGAATTGCGCCGCAGTTATTGAACCGGCAAACGGGCCGCCAATGTTCTTCATATCTGCATTTGGAGTATCTATTAATTTATCATAGCCCGAACCAAGCGGTAGCCTCCACACTTCTTCGCCTGATATTTTACCGGCGACGGTCAAATCACTGGCAAGTCGATCATCATTGCTGAATAAACCGGCATTTTCCTGCCCCAGCGCAACCAGAATGGCTCCGGTAAGCGTTGCTAGATCAATGATCCGACAAGGCTTGAAACTAGTTATGCCATACCAAATAGCGTCAACTAAAACCAAGCGTCCTTCGGCATCGGTATTTTGCACCTCAATCGTCTGTCCATCAGCAGATTTAATAATATCACCGGGGCGGGTAGCTGCCGCATCAGGCATGTTTTCCACCAGCCCGACAATGCCGATAACATTTGCTTTGGCTTTACGCCCAGCAATTGCCCGCATTGCACCGGTAACAGCGGCTGCGCCGCCCATATCACCTTTCATATCCCACATTCCATTGCCGGGCTTTAGAGAGATACCACCACTATCAAAGGTTACGCCTTTGCCGACAAGAACAACCGGTGCATCACCAGCTTTCCCGCCCATCCATTTCATTATCGCTAATTTAGAAC
The DNA here is from genome assembly GCA_002733735.2 of Robiginitomaculum sp. Taxonomy (GTDB): domain Bacteria; phylum Pseudomonadota; class Alphaproteobacteria; order Caulobacterales; family Maricaulaceae; genus Robiginitomaculum_B. Next base: position 99,388 of record NVWT02000001.1, read on the forward strand.
CATAGTTTGAGCCGGCACCAACACTTAACAAAGAATCCATGCCCAGTTTTCGCATATCTTTTTCGTCAAGAACTTCGATTTCAAGACCTGTATCACTTAAACCCTGTATGCACTTTGCAAAGCTTTCAGGGTTTATAATATTTCCCGGCTCTGAAACCAAATCCCGCGCCAAATACACACCCTCAGCCAATTCATTTAGCGAAGAGAACTCAACCTCCCCGGTTTTCTTTTGAGAACCATCAATGCAAACAAAATCTACAGAGGGCTTTTTGTCCGCACTAAGTTTTGTGCGATGATTATCAAACCGGTACGCAGCTAGAAGCGCACCAAATGCAATCCTTGCAGAGTAAATCCCCTCTAGGTCACCGACTGAGAAAGTAATCGTTTCAAGGCCGGAAGTAAGCAGTTCTTTGATTACAGCAGCGCCATAGCTCTCCCACGCCAATGCCATATCATTATCTTGCTTCCCCACGCCAGCAACAATAATTCTGTCCGCATCCACTCCCATCGGGGCTAATATTTGGATTACTTGCCCAGCCTTACCTGAAAACCTTGACGTTTCCAACGCTTTACGAATTGAGCCACCACTATCGCTATCGAGAGCATTTGCTGCATCACTAAATTTATTGTCGTCGAATATAGCAACACAAACGGCTCCTTTTTTCGGTGACTTATTTGTAAAATTGATTTTCATAGTACATTTCCTTGATTTCATATTTTCTAGTTAGCGCAGTAAAGTTGTTTTAACGCTCTATTTTGAGGGATTGTAACTTGAACTATTAAAGAGATAAATATGGACAAATCAAATCTGTTGCTTATTGGTATCGGACGGTTTGACTTAAGAGAAGCCCCCTAATTGTAAATAATGGGAATTGCCTAACGTGAATACACTTCAATCGTATTTTTTTCGACAGACTTGGCAACCGTTATTTATAACAGCATCGATAATGGCCGTTTTAGCTTTGCTAACCCAAAGCCTATCGTCAGTGGACTTGATTATCGACAACCGCGCAAGCCTGATAGCTGTGTTAAAAATTACCGGACTAGCGTTACCGCAATTATTTTCAATAATATTACCATTTGCGGTTTTCATTGCCGTCGCCCATGGCATTCAGCGCTTRCATGCCGATAATGAAATTATGGTTGTTTACGCTTCGGGAATGACACAAATGCAAGTTATTTCCCCAATATTGCGAACAGTAAGCTATGCCGTCTTGCTGAATTTAGTCATCAACCTTTTTGTTCAACCAGTGGCATTTCGCTCCATGCGAGAAACAATTTATGAAGTTCGTTCTGATCTTGCCTCCTCAATAATTAAGCCAGGAGAATTTGTCTCTCCGGCTAATAACTTAACAATTTTTGCGCAAGATTTACAAAATGGTGTGATGAGCGATGTCTTTATTTATGATGCAAGGGATCCTGAAAAGCCAATAACTTTATTTGCCAAAAGTGGGGTTTTTGCCAATGTTTCTAACAATCCATCAATAACGTTGAATGAGGCATCTAGGCAATCTTTGTCCAAAGACGGCAATTTGGAATTCTTAGATTTTTCAAGCACTTCGTTTGAATTGGACGGGGTTATAGATCCTCAAGGGGATTTGCTATATAAATATTCGGATCGTTATATCAGTGAATTATTCCACCCTGATCTAAATGATATTTGGGAAGTTACTAATAAGAAACAGCTCATGGCCGAAGGCCATTACCGTTTGTCATCACCACTTTATAATTACGCACTTGCATTACTGGCTCTTGTCGCACTGCTTGGGGGTCAGTTTTCTAAGCTTGGTTATGCCAGAAGATTAATTAGCTTTGGTGTGGCAGCACTGCTGGTTCGACTAACGGGCTTTACTATTGCCTCTGCCGCTGGAGATGCCGTTTTATTTAATATATTACAATACTTGTTACCGATTTTTGTCAGTCTGGTTTGTTTATGGCTTTTACTATCACCTAAAAAAACCACACCTAAGGCCTACAAAATAGGGGCAGGAAAATGATTTTGTTAAAYCGGTATTTATATGCTCAAACCATTCGCGGCCTTGCATTGGCTTTTGTTATCATTGCCTCATTAGTGGTATTAGTGGATTTTGTCGAGCTATCCCGAAGGTTTGGCTCCTACGATCAGGTAACGGCTTTGACTATTGCTTATATGACGGCTCTAAAAATGCCGAGCGTTATTGAGCARACCCTCCCMTTTATTGTMTTGTTCGGCATTATGTGGAGTATGTTCCGGTTGAACCGACGCTCAGAACTTATTGCTATGCGAGCCGCAGGTTATTCAGCATGGAGTTTTGCTGCACCACCGACTGTCATTGCTGTCACACTAGGWATTTTTGCSATTACAGTTTTSAACCCCGGTGTAGCGGTGTTAAATTCAAAGTTTGAAGAAAAACGTGTTCAAATTTCRAGAACTGCCGGGGCTACAATAACATCAAACSARAAYAAYATTTGGCTRCGAGAAGCCGTTMCARATGGCTCTTTGATCATYCAYGCCAARRGYGCATYGSCAARAGRTGCAAYATTATTGAAYGTTTCGTTCTTTTATTACCAATTAGATGTAAATGAAAAGCCTGTYTTTCTCAAGCGAATTGACGCAAAAAGGGCAGAGCTAATTCCCGGCGCATGGGTGCTTTGGGATGCTTCTGAGGTGAAAAAAAACTCGCTACCAGAACGAATAGACAAGTTACAAGTAAAGACAAATTATGATGTTAACTCACTGCTAGAGCATCTTTCAGATGATTCAGCTTTTTCATTTTGGGAATTGCCACGAATAATCAACAATTCAAAAGCCGCAAAACTCGACTCACGGCGTTATGAGATTCAGTGGAACAGAATGTTAGCATTACCTTTAACATTGGCGGCGATGGCCTTAATTGGCGCTTCTTTCAGTTTTCGCCTTGTAAGACTTGGCGGCGTATTTGGTATGGCCGTAATTGGTGCATCTATCGGGTTTTTCTTATATTTCACCGGAGACTTACTAGCAGCTCTTGGTTCAACCAAGGTTCTGCCACCGATTATTGCAGCTTGGGCGGCTCCAGCATTCGTGTTTTTCACTGGGCTAGCTAGAATTACAATAGTTGAAGACGGCTAAAGTTAACCAATTATGCTTATTGCTTCATGCATAGGCTTATGAAAAGAAAATTTCTGATTTGCCTTTTGCCATAACAAGGCCATATTGGTGATAAATAAGAATCTTCGAGTTTAATGGCCTATAATTAAAACCAGTATCCAGCGGACAAGTGTTTGATGACTAATTTTATATTTTCGGCAAAACCATTATGTATATTGGTTGTCATATTTACCAGTCTTGCAGGATATGCTTTTTCTGCAGAACAAGATGAACCCTCTGCTTTTGAAAAGGGTGCGGTTTATCTTGAATCAGATGAAATGTTCAAAGATGCCACATCCGATGTCATTCGTTATGTTGCTAGAGGCAGTGTTCAAGCCCGATATGAAAACCGAATTTTAAGAGCTGACGAAGTCGTTTATTACCCCGACCTGAATAAAGTGCATGCCATAGGCTCGGTTGTGGTTGTCGAAGCTGACGGGACGGTTTCCTTTGCTGATGAGGTGGAGCTTGATGATAATTTAACCAATGGAGTTGCTCAAGGATTTTACGCACGCCTTGGCAATAAAGGTACTATTGGCGCCACTCATGTAATTCACTCCAATGAAGGTAAGCGCAATAAATTAAAGAACGCCTTTTATACTGCCTGTGAGTCATGCACCAATGATGATGGAACAGTTGACAAACCAACATGGAGATTACGAGCAAGAGAAGCTGAACAAAATCAAGATGACCAGATGATTTATTATCGCGATGCAATATTCGAAATCAAAGGTATTCCAGTTTTATATTCTCCTTATTTTGCCCATGCGGATCCTACTGCTGGGCGCAAAACCGGCTTGTTATTTCCAAATATAGGGCAATCAGCTAAATACGGCTGGTTTTATGAGCAACCTTTTTATAAAGTCTTATCACCATATTCTGATATAACAATTTCGCCACGAGTGTTTACCGGCAAACGACCATTAATATCGGCTGATTACCGCAAACGGGTTTATTCCGGCTCAATTCGATTACAAGGCGGTGGAACCTATGAACAAGAGTTTGATGGCACAGGCTTGCGGTTCGGAGAAGATAAATTTCGTGGTTACATTCTTGGTGATGGTAAATTCCAGATAAATCAGAATTGGAATTGGGGGTTTTCCACAGAGGCGGTTTCCGATGATCTTTTTTTCTTACGTTACGATATCGACTATAGCAGCCAGACCAGAGGGCTATTTTCAAATTCGTCAAACCGGTTGAGCAATCAATTATATGCTGTTCGCCAAACCGAAAGCTTTTACGGCAGCCTTGCTGCTATTCGCTATCAAGGACTTCGTGGTTCAGATGTCGACGACCAATTACCCATTGCTGCGCCGCTTCTTGATGTAAAGAAAATAATATCCAATAAATTTGCAGGTGGTAAACTCGCCTTTGGTGTAAACACCGCTGTTTTGAACCGCATTGACGGAATAGACAGCAGACGAGCTTCAGCAGACCTAGATTGGACCAGTCGCTTGGTCAGCAAAAATGGCATAATAGTCAAACCATATCTTAAAGGCAGAGTTGATGCCTATAGTATAAACAATCAGCAATTTATTGCCGACTTGGGAACCGATACGCAGAGCTTTGGCAGAGCTTTAGGTGTAGCTGGTGCTGAAATTCGCTGGCCATGGCTAAAGACTGGAGAAGACAGAAACTGGGTGATTGAGCCTATTGCCCACCTCTCAGCCAGCCCCAATGGAGATGGCGTTGCTACATTTGATGTTATTACCACAGATAACCTAGGCAACATAATACGAACCCCCACTTCAATTCTTCCCAACGAAGATAGTATCACTGTCGACTTTGACGAAACAAATCTGTTTCGATCAACCAGGTTTGCCGGATATGATTTATGGGAAGATGGTTTGCGAGCCAGTCTTGGCGGACGTGTGACCGCCAGTTGGGGCGATCAGGGTTATGCATCATTTACCGCCGGCAGAGCATTTCGCTCTAATATTAATAATGGTTATTCAGTGAACTCAAGTTTACGTGGCAGAAGTTCTGATTATGTTGCTGGATTAGAGTTAAGCACCGGTTCGACCTTGACCCTTGCATCACATATCAGACTCGACCCAGATAGTTTTGCAGTAAACAGATTTGATATTTATGGTACTTCAAGTTTGACAAAAAACCAACTTGGGCCCCTTAGTGCCGTTCTACATAGCGCCTCAACTCAAATCAGATACACCAATATACCATCAATCACCCCAACAAGACCAGTCGTTGATGAAATTACAGTATCAGGAAATATGTTCTTTAGTAAAAACATTGGATTGCAATACCGGAATATTTATAACTTCGACACAAATGAACACCGTGCATCTTCTATCGGTTTAGTTTATGATGATGATTGCTCAAGATTTGAAATTATGTTCCAACAAAGCAACATAACAGACCGTACACTAGCCAGTGGTTCATCAATAAGGTTCCGCTTCACTCTTTTAACTTTAGGTAGCTTCGGAGATTAGAATCCTCTAACAAATTACGATAAATACACAGTATTTTGACAGTTTATTTTAGCTAACAGACAAGGATTTATCGCAAAGCGGATTGCACTTATTAATTTCGACGCTATCTTACCGAAAATTACGCCCTATTTTAGCCTATTTTCAACAGTAGAAACTTAACATGATATATCGAATTATCCTGCCCTTTATTATCGCCTTGTTAGCCATTGTCGTTTTGAGTGTTCAAGCACGGGGACAGGTGTCCGAAGGTGTGACTGCGATTGTAAATGATCAAGTTATTTCCTCATTCGATGTTCGCCAACGTATGCGAATGATGGTGTTATCAACGCAAACCCAGCCGACCGAAGAATCTTTGCGCCGCTTTCAAAACCAAGCCATGCGCTCACTAGTCGATGAGCGCCTAAAATTACAAGAAGCCGGCAAATTCGACATAGAAGTAAGCCAAAGAGAAATAGATCAGCAAATCTCCCGATTGGCTCGACAAAACAGTGCTGATGCTGAATCTATCAAAGCAGACCTTCTTAGAGCCAATATTTCCGCAAGTACTCTGGAAGAACAAATAAGATCTGATATTGCTTGGCAGATACTAATTAACGGAAAGTATGGCTCTAGAGTTAGGGTTAGCAATAATCAAATCGAACTTGAGCAACAGCGTTTTAAAAATAATTTGGCAAAGCCACAATACTTAGTTTCAGAAATATTACTTGAGTCACCAAGTCTAGAACAAGATTCTGCCATTTACGCTGGCGGCGTATCATTGATACAACAAATGAGAGAAGGAGCACCGTTCCCCGCTGTTGCACAGCAGTTCTCATCAGCACCCTCAGGGCCACAAGGTGGCGATATGGGCTGGATCCGTCAAGGCGATATGCCAGCCGCAGTAGATACAGCATTGGCTACAATGCAAATTGGCACGGTTTCTAACCCAATCAAAGTCGCTGGCGGATACATGATAGTTGCATTACGTGACCGCAAAGAAGGTGGTGCGGCTATGGTTGCTAATTTTCGGCAAATGATCGCCCCAAGTGGGTCAGAAAAACAGTTTACGAAATTCCTTGAAGACGCCAAGACCTGTAAAGACACGGATGGGCTGTCAAAAGAAATAGACGGAGCATTTATGAACCCATTTACTAATGTTGCATTAACCGATTTGGCTCCGGCTTTTAGACAAACCATTGAATCTTTACAAAACAATCAATGGTCAAAGCCCCTTGAAACACCCAATGGTCTTTTGTCAATTATGTTATGCTCGACGGATTATGCTGAAGGAGCCGGAGTGCCTACTTCAGATGAGATTGTTAATCGACTGACCGATCAAAAACTAGGTATGTTATCCAGAAGATTGTTACGCGATTTACGCCGGGACTCACTGATTGAATACCGTAATTAACTCCGCCTTGCCCATAGCATTAACGATGGGTGATCCAGCAGGTATTGCCCCTGAGGTAACAGCTCTTGCTTGGAAACACCTATCTGCCACTGACAACCATTTTTTTGTCATCGGTGATACTGGCCTTTATGCAGATGCACTTAACAAAGAAAATCTTCCAACAATTAAATTAATAGATAACCCCGAACAATGCAGCGGTGTGTTTAACGATGGACTGCCCGTTTTGCCAATAAAACTAGCACAGCCGGCAATTTATGGGAAACCATGCTCAGACAATGCGCCGGTAATAATAAAATCAATTCAAATGGCCGTAGATTATTGCCGGAATAATAAGGCATCAGCAATTGTCACCAACCCAATAGCCAAATCTATTTTATACCAAGCCGGCTTTAAACACCCTGGGCATACAGAATTCCTTGGGGAATTGGCCAAGGAATTTACCCATTGGAAAACCCCACATGGGCCAATAATGATGTTATGTGGTGGCGGATTGCGAGTAGCTTTGGTTAGTGTCCATTGCCCACTACATCAGGTCACAAAACAAATAACCAACCAATCCGTCGAGCAAGCGGCGCGAGTTCTGCACAATTCATTGCAAGTGGATTTTGCAATTACAAACCCGAAAATTACCATGTGCGGGCTAAACCCACATGCCGGGGAAGACGGAACAATGGGGATTGAAGAGCGTGATATTTTAAACCCTACCGCGCAAAAATTACGAAATCAGGGCATTGATATTTCCAACGCATTACCTGCGGACACCGTATTTATTGAACAGTCACGTAAAAACTATGATGGCGTGCTGGCCATGTATCATGATCAAGGCTTGATACCGGTTAAAACCCTTGATTTTCATGGCGGAACCAATGTCACTCTCGGCCTACCATTCATTAGGGTTTCACCTGATCACGGTACCGGTTTTGATATTGCCGGTAAGGGTTTAGCAAAAGCAGACAGCCTGATTGCAGCCTTAACTATGGCCAATCAAATCTCCAACAATCACAGTTCGCTGTAATGACAAAACCAGAATTACCGCCAATTAGAAATATTGTTGAAAAATATGGTCTCAAAGCCAGTAAAAAGTTTGGGCAACATTTTTTATTTGACCTTAACCTAACCGAGAAAATTGTGCGGCTGTCAGATGTAAAAGCTGGTGACTTAGTATTTGAAATTGGCCCCGGCCCCGGTGGATTAACCCGGCCATTATTAGCCGCAAAAACCAATGTTCATGTTATAGAAACTGATCAACGGTTTTTACCAGCCCTTGCTGAGTTAGGTGAGTTTTATGATGATAAGCTATCAATTCACTTAGGTGATGCACTTGAGTTTGATTTAAATGAATTAGCCAACAGCCAAAAATTCAAAGTAGTATCCAACCTACCCTATAATGTCGGTACGGCATTACTGATAAAATGGCTGACCAGTGATATATTGTTATGGCAATCACTTACATTGATGTTTCAATTAGAGGTCGCCCAAAGGATTACCGCCAAAGTGGGTTCCAAAAACTATGGGCGGTTGTCAATATTATGCGCAGCAATTGCAAAAACCGAGCTTGTTATGCAAGTTCCAGCATCAGTATTCACCCCGCCGCCAAAAGTAGAATCTGCAATTGTTCATTTAACCCCACTGCCCGAAAATCAACGGTTTGGCGACCTGCAAACATTAGCAAAAATCACTGCCATGGCCTTTGGTCAAAAACGCAAAATGCTCCGCGCCAGCTTAAAACCTCTAAGCGTGGAAATAAAACAAGATATAAGTACTTGGTTACAAGCCATAGAAATAGACCCGACAACACGCCCTGAAACATTAACTCCAACGCAGTTCATGAATATTTGCACCACCTACACATCTTCTGCCCAGGTGGCTTAAAACATATTTATGCTTGACTTCATTTAGATGATTAGCTAACTGTCTATTTATGAGCAATGTATTCAAAGCAATATCTGACAATACTCGCCGGGAAATATTACGTCTTTTGCGAGAAAAGCCCCTAAGTGCCGGCGAAATATCCGCACACTTTCCGGTGTCCAAACCGACAATGTCCGCACATTTTTCGGTTCTACGAGAAGCCGGGCTAGTTACAACTCACAAACAAGGAAAGATGGTGATTTATCAAATCAACATGTCGGTTCTTGAAGATGCTTTGCTCGGATTTTCTGGAGCCATAGGTTTAGGCTTGCATTCAAATACTCAAAACAAAGGCAATAAAAATGATAAATCATAAATTACTTTCGAAATTCGCCCCGGCACTAACATTTGCTGTTTTGTTTCTTGGAATTTGGCAATGGTATGTGCAACCTAAATTGCTAGTCACTTCAATATTGGGGGCGGGGTTTTTACCGGCAGTTTGGTTGGGCATGGTAATAATGCAACGATTTAAAGCCGGAGCCTGCATAATTTCAAACGCAAAACAACAATTACGCAGTGGTATATCCGCAGCTGGACTTATATTGGCACTTGCACTGGTATTATCGATTGCCCAACAATATCAGGCACTAGATGCGCAAATAGCTGAACGGATAAATTCCGCTATTTTAGGTGCTATTGTAATGATTATGGGGAACTTTCTGCCAAAAGCTATTAATCCAATTGGCGAAAATAATTGTGAAATATCAGCGACCCAAAAACTACAAAGATTTGCCGGATGGACATTTGTCATCTCAGGTTTTGTTTATTCACTGATCTGGATTTTCGTCCCGATTGATCTGGCAGCAAAGCTAGCTATGTATGCATTGGGATTAGGCGTAGCGTTGATAATTGCACGATTTTTTTGGTTACGAATTATTCGCTAAACGGGCCAACCAATTTTCGCACAAAATCACCAAGCCATGGTTGGCGTTTACGCAATCGCCGTTCAGCAGACAAAATAGCACGTAAATCCACCATTGACTGCTCTATGTCCTTATTGACGATCACATAATGATACTCACCCCAATGGCTAATTTCATCTTTGGCTCGTTGCATACGATCCGCCACCACCGCATCACTGTCATGACCGCGCCCGCGCAAACGACGCTCCAACTCTTGCAGGCTTGGCGGCAATATAAATACTTTCACCAAATCACTAGCGGCAGTTTGCTTTAGCTGCTGCGCTCCTTGCCAATCAATATCAAACAATACGTCCTGACCAGCGACCAAGGCCTGTTCTACCGGAGCCTTGGGAGTGCCATAAAAGGCCGAGCCTAATACCTTGGCATATTCAAGAAACTCTCCTTGTTCGGCCTTTTTTTGAAATTCCTGTTCGCAGATGAAATGATAATCAACACCATCAACTTCTTGCCCACGTGGTTTACGGGTAGTTGCGGAAATTGATAATTTCATATCATCATTTTCGGCCAGTAGTTTTCTTGCCAAAGTCGTTTTCCCAGCACCTGATGGGCTTGATAAAATTAACATCAATCCGCGTCTGGTAGGTTTATTCGACATTTGCTGCTTGCTCCCGTATCTGCTCAACTAGAGTTTTCATCTCCAAACCAGCATCCGTCAATTGCTGATTGCTTGACTTTGCACATAAAGTATTTACCTCACGATTAAATTCCTGCGACAGAAATTCTAACTTTCGACCCACAGCCCCTTCGGATTTCAATAATTGAAGAGCCGCTATTACATGGTTACGTAATCTATCAAGTTCTTCGTTTATGTCTGCTTTAATCGCCAAAATAGCCGCTTCCTGCGCTAACCTTTCTGCCGGAATCGTTTCACTTAATATCTGCACTTGCTGCAATAACCGTTGTTTTATCGCGGTCAGTTGTAAAGCAGGGTTATTCGCGCAAAGCTCCAGCAAGTGTTCAATTCGATCAAGAGCATTACCCAAACTATTAGCAATCCCCTCACCTTCATTATTTCTTGCAAGCATTAAAGCCTGTAGAGCGACCTCGAAACTATCGGTTAAAGGTTGTTGCAAATTATCTGCAGATAATTCAATCGGTTTGCTTTGCAAAACACCTCGCACCCCCAAAAGGCCGCTGACCGAGGGTTTGGCTACTAATCCCTCATCAACTAAACTCTTGAATTGCTGAATAATATCTTTGGCCAGATCAGTATTAACAATCAGCCCTGTTTCTTCAGCAGAGCTTTTTTCAAATTGCAAATTCACAGAAAGATTACCGCGCTTGAAATTACTCTTTACCTGCTTGCGAAAGCCATCTTCAAATGGTGATAAAAAACTAGGTAACTTAAAACGCACATCCAAGCCTCGACCATTGACTGATCGTATCTCCCACACCCAGTCGCCAGCATCATTGCTGCTTTCCAAACGTGCGAAACCGGTCATCGAGGATATAGTCATTGCATTCTCGCTTTGGCTTCACGTTTTCTTTGGCGTTCAATTTTTCGCCATTTTGCTACATTCACCAAATGACCAGCATAATTTCTTGCAAATGCATGACCACCGGTTCCATCAGCGACAAAATACAAGTCATTAGTTTTCTCTGGGTGCAATGTTGCCCGAATAGCGGCTCTACCGGGATTACTAATCGGCGTTGGTGGCAAACCACGAATATGGTAGGTATTCCACGCAGTTTTACGGTCAATTTCCGAACGACGCAAACCACGTCCCAATGGCTCGCCTCCATTAAGCCCATAGATTATAGTAGGGTCACTTTCTAGGCGCATGCCTTTGCGCAAACGGTTGACAAAAACGGCAGCAACACGCTCCCGCTCCAAAGATACTCCGGTTTCTCGTTCAACTATCGATGCCAATATCAATGCTTGTTCTGGGGTGGAAAACGGTAAATTAGGGTCGCGCTCTGCCCAAAGTTCCGCAAGTATCGCGCTTTGGGAGCTTCGCATACGATCCAACAAGGCTTGGCGATTGGTTCCACGAATTACATACCAAGTTTCAGGGTGTAARCTACCCTCAGGAGGAATAGCTTTAATCTCGCCGGTTAGAAACTCATGCTTTTGTAGCTGGCGGATTATGGCTCGCACGGTCAGGCCTTCGGCAATAGTAACCGGGTATTGTATTACTTTTGCCTGCTGTAATTGCTCGAATATCTGATCAATACTGGCATTGGCCGCAATACTATATTCTCCAGCTTTTAGCCCGCCGGTATTCTCGCTAAGCCTACCCTTTAGGCGAAACAGTATTTCATGGTCTATTGCTCCCACTAAAGCCAGTTTGCTGGCAATAGAATTAACCCCGGCACCGGGTTTGACCACAAAAATTATTTGAGTATCAAGTGAGCCRGATTGCGCAAWCTTAGCCGGAAGCACTTTGTCATAAACATACAATCCAGTTGCGGCAGAAGATGCAATTATGACAATTAAAACAAGAATTAAACGTAACAATATTTTGCCAAAGCCTGCTTTTGGTGAGCGTTGTTTATCATTCACCTGTGGTTTTTTATTATTCGCAGAAGCCTTCTTAATCACGATACTTCGCGCAATACCAGCGAAGCATTAGTTCCGCCAAAACCAAATGAATTGGTCAGGGCTATTTTTACAGACTTTTCTACAGCTTTATGCGGAGCAAGGTTTATTTTTGTTTCCACAGATGGATTATCAAGATTTAAAGTCGGCGGGCAAATATTATTATTTATCGCCAATACTGAGAAAATAGTCTCCACCGCACCGGCAGCACCAAGCAAATGCCCGATTGATGACTTGGTTGCTGACATCACCAAACCGTCTGTTTTTTCATCAAACAATCTCTCGACAGCTCTTAACTCAATTTCGTCACCCAAAGGAGTCGAGGTTCCATGTGCATTTACATAATCAACTTCACTTGGTGTCAGCCCTGCATTTTTCAAAGCCATTTGCATTGAGCGAAACGCACCACTGCCATCAGGAGCCGGAGCTGTAATGTGATACGCATCACCTGACATTCCGTACCCGGAAACCTCAGCATAAATCTTTGCGCCCCTAGCTCTAGCTGTTTCATAATCTTCCAGCACCACCACACCAGAACCCTCGCCCATCAAAAATCCGTCACGATCCTTATCATAAGGTCTTGATGCCTTAGTTGGGGTGTCATTAAAACCGGTTGTCAAAGCCCGTGAGGCAACAAAACTGGCGATACCCATGCGACTAACCGATGATTCTGCGCCGCCTGCCACCATCATATCAGCATCACCACGAGCAATAATCGCACTAGCATCACCAATAGCATGAGCACCAGTTGAACAAGCAGTAACCACTGAGTGGTTCGGGCCTTTTAAGCCGTATTTAATCGAAACTTGCCCCGATGTCAGATTGATCAACATCGAGGGAACTATAAACGGGCTAAGTTTTCGCGGGCCACGTTCTTTAAGCAAGATAGAGGCATCATAAACCGTTTGCAGGCCACCAATGCCGGCTCCGATCATCACTCCGGCTCGCCATTGTTCTTCCTCAGAATTTGCCGTCCAGCCACTATCAGCAATAGCTTCATCAGCAGCAGCAACTCCGTACAAAATGAAATTATCCACCCGCTTTCGATCGCGTTTAGACATCACTTTATCTGGGTCAAAAGAACCATATACATCAGCCCCGCCACCGGCTTTGCCGTCGACCCAAGGGATTTGCGCGGCAATTTTGCAGGCCAAATCATCAGTTTCAAAATGAGTGATTTTCTTGGCACCACTCATTCCAGCAATTAAATGTTGCCAACTTGATGCAACACTAGCACCCAAAGGGGTAACCAAACCAAGACCGGTTATGACGACGCGCCTCTTCACCTGTCTTGCCTCCGTTTTATTATTAAGCTTTGTGTTCGGTAATGAATTTCACTGCGTCGCCAACTTTTTGTATATGCTCAGCGGCATCATCAGGAATTTCAATATCAAATTCTTCTTCAAAAGCCATCACTAGTTCAACGATATCTAGTGAATCAGCACCAAGATCATCAATGAAGCTCGCATTCTCTGCAATTTTATCAGCGTCATCAACATCAAGATGTTCAACAACAATTTTTTTAACACGAGAAAGTATATCAGACATAAGTAATACCTTATTATAGAGGCGGAAAAACATTATCAATGCAACCGCGGTTTTTATCAAATGGTAGTTATAGTGACGCTTAACACACTTCTTTTTCAAATGCCAAGCAAGAAGATGATGACAGCTTATTTCAAAATGCGGCGGTTTCCAAGAAAATTTACTCCTGAAGCAATAATTCAGCTATATATTAGGCGTTATACTACATCTTTTCGCTCTACACCGGCAAATTCAGTAACAAAATCCGCACCAAAAACCATTGCCGGTATCTGAAACCCCTGCTTTGCAAAACCACCATCCGTGCGCAACGCAATTTCCAAYGCCAGTTTTGCAGTAAAAGAATAYGCCTCTGGAGTTTTCATCGTTGCKGTGAYTGATTTACCCGCTGCATTTGTTGCTAYCGCTACCAARTGCATTGAAACTTCACGCATTTGYTTTTCRSTTGGSCCTTCTGGCATTTTATCAGCCTTGYTCTTYAATATYTTYTGCACCAAAGMCGTYCCAAGYAYCCAACGAGAAAACCKCCCYAACTTTGCAATCATTTCAAATTGTTTGYTGGCTTCAAAATATACACTGATRTTAGGAAYTYYMGTGGAATACCATGCAGTAGAAACGTCTCCCCATGACATRCCTAYTACGGGCTTTATTCCTTGSCCAAAATCCAAAGTTTTAACTTGTGAYTTTGATGATTGAAYAATTTCTTTGTTACGRCGCACTCGYGTRCCAAAGCGTATACCCTCAATGCCYGACTTGGTCGTGCCTCTTGTCATGGTGCTCATTCCTGAAACACCAATCACCAAATCAGTAGCATCTGGTAATTGTTGCTTCACATAAACAGCCAAACAATCTGTCGGCACTACATCAAAACCAACACCAGACATGATCATAATCCCTTGTCTTTTTGCTGCTGCATCAAGTTTTGCATGAGCTTCAAAAACTCCTATCTCGCCAGTAATATCAAGATAGTTGGTTTTCGTGCGCAAACATGATTGCACCATTGGCTCAGCAGTAGCAGAGAATGGCCCGGCAATATGCAAGACTGTAGAAATATCACCAAGCGCATTATCGATTGCCACAGAATCGGACAAATCAAAGACCCTAGTATCAAGTCCGGTTTGCTTGCCAAGAATAGCCAGTTTTTGCGCGCTGCGCCCAGCAAGAATAACTTTAGCATTACGCCTCACAGCCTCATGCGCACATAACTGCCCAGTAAACCCAGTCGCACCGTAAATTAGAATTGTCATTAGAACTCCTATTGAAGGACAATAGCAAAGCCTAATAGAGCAAAAACGGTAATGCAATGAGCAAAATAATAAATGAATTTATTCTTGCGCTTACAACCACTTCTTAAAGAAATATGGTTAAAATTCTGAAATTAAGTGATTTTAACATAACACATTCCTCTTTTAGGGAGATTAACCACGATATTTTACTATGATTGCACAGTTTTCTGCAATTTACCATATTATAGGTATTGCAAAAACCAGCATGATCCGGTTTTATGCCGCACGATGGAGTGTTTTAGAGGTGAATATGATTGATCGGGTGCTACATAGGCTCCGCGGATGGTTACAGCAGTTTTTTCCAGAACGGCAAATATACCATCGTAGCGAAGGAAAAGTGAATTATATATCACTTACACCACGCAATCAAATGATCGCCGCAGCCAGTGGTGTGGTCTTGGTGATTTGGCTGTTTTATTCAACAATGAGTGTATTTTCTAGTGGACACTTATTATCCAGTCAAAGTATCCGCGCCCACGAAAGCCGCACCAAAGTACAACTCATGTTAAGCGAAGCACGAGCCAGAGAAACATCGACACAAGCATTACTTGAAAACAGAACAAAAGAATTTTCAATTGCAGCCAACGAATTTGAGCAACGTCTGGA
Organism: Robiginitomaculum sp.; assembly: GCA_002733735.2. Classification (GTDB taxonomy): domain Bacteria; phylum Pseudomonadota; class Alphaproteobacteria; order Caulobacterales; family Maricaulaceae; genus Robiginitomaculum_B. Next base: position 115,144 of record NVWT02000001.1, read on the forward strand.
AACTTTGAAACTCCTAATCAACCACGTCAATGAACCTACTGTGAGCGTAAATGCCAGCCAGTCGCTAACATCAGGTAACCTAATAATGGCGGCAGCGGCAAGTGACCCTGAACCAAGACAATCGCGGCCTCTTGCACCTCCTATCATTGATAATACCAACCAGCCTATGGCTAGGCTATCAATGCTCAAAAACCAACAAGATTTTATTCTGCGAACGGCTGAAGAAACCACTACGGACAAAGTAGAGAACCTAAGATCTATTTTACAATTTACCGGCTTGAATGCAGAAAAACTATTGGCCACAGAAAAAACCAATGTCGGCGGGCCTTATATTGCCATGTCAGAGTCCGAACTGTTCGCAGAAACACTGGATATCGACAATGATTTTTCTAGGCGTATTTTACGACTCACCGCACGTTTAAGCGAAGCAAAACAGTTAGAACAAATTGTAATAACAACGCCTTTGGCAAACCCGGTGTTAGTCGAACATCGCCGAACCAGCAAATTCGGCAGTCGTATTGATCCGATTACAGGCAAGCCAGCTAGACACCCCGGTATGGATTTTGGCGCATTTAGATTAGCCCCTATCGGCGCGACGTCTGCCGGAAAAGTGGTTTATGCTGGCTGGAAATCTGGTTATGGTCGCTTTGTTGAAATAGATCATGGCAGAGGTTTTCGTACTCGTTATGCACACATGGCAAAACTTGTTGTAAAGCGAGGCCAGATTGTGCAAGAAGGTGAGAAGATCGGTTTGATGGGTTCCAGCGGACGCTCAACAGGCACTCATCTGCATTATGAAGTTTGGCATAACGGTAAAATTTATGACCCTGAAAAATTCTTGAAAGCGGGATTATATGTTCAACAAAAAAAATAATGCCCTTGGGCAAAAATCACCCTCCCTCCCCACGAAGCCGATTGGAAAAAATATGTCAAACCAAAACTCTGCCCCGTCCATTCTTAGCAGTGACCTTGCAATCACCGGCTCAATTGTCTCGGAAGGTGAAATCCAACTTGATGGTAGTGTCGAGGGCGATATTCGCGCCGGATCAATTACCATTGGTGAAAAATCAGTGATAAAAGGTGAAGTAGTAGCCGATACAATAATTGTTCGTGGCAAGGTAATTGGCAAAATCCGTGGCCGACAAATTCAATTAGCCGCTACTGCCCGTGTAGAAGGCGATATTACGCATTCATCTTTATCAATGGAAATTGGTGCGTTTTTCGAAGGTCAATGCCGCCACGCAAGTGACCCGACAACGGCCACTAGAAAACCTGCTGCAAAAACCAATGTCCCACCACCACGTCCAACCGCGCAACAAGTCAGACCACCGGTAATGGGTGCAAAGAAATAAACATCTATTTGGTTAAGTATGCCCCTGCTCCAAATCAAGCGCAACACCTGCGCTTGGCATTGGGTATTTAAGGCCAGTGGCGCAATTAAACAGCACCACACATTCTTGCGATGTGACAGTGCCACCCGCGATGGATTGCGTATAAGCAGCATAAGTCGCAGCACCTTCTGGACACAATAACAGTCCTTCTTCTTTTGCCACCTTAATTCTAGCTTGTTCAATTGCTTCATCGGTTACGGCAATAGCAAAACCAGCAGAATCGCGCACTCCGTCTAATATCAAGAAGTCTCCGACGGCTGCTGGAACCCGTATTCCGGCAGCAAAAGTGTGTGCGTCTTGCCAAACCTCAGCAAATCTCTCGCCCCGCTCATAGGCGCGCACAATAGGTGCGCAACCAGTAGATTGAACCGCTATCATTCGCGGTAAATCCTTTTTCTCCAACCAACCCAAAGTCAGTAATTCATCAAATGCTTTGCACATGCCGATAAGGCCAGTACCACCGCCAGTGGGGTAAAARATCACATCAGGTAATGYCCAACCCATTTGCGCGGCCAGCTCCAGCCCCATGGTTTTTTTGCCCTCGATCCGATAYGGYTCTTTTAAGGTAGAAAGATCAAACCATTTGCCTTGTTCGGCACCGGCTTTCACCCAAGCACCACAAGCATTGATYARGCCATTGGCTTTGAACACCTCAGCTCCTTGTAATGCGGTTTCTTCAATATTGATCGAAGGAGTATCATCGGGACAAACAACAGTGCTTTGCATGCCAATGCGACTAGCATAGGCAGCTAAAGCCGAACCAGCATTACCATTGGTTGGCATTGCCAAATGCGACAAGCCCAATTCCTTGGCCATGGCTACGGCAAGTGCAAGCCCCCGTGCTTTGAATGATCCTGTTGGTAAACGGCCTTCGTCCTTAACCCAAACCTGCGAACCTTTATGCAAGCGGTTTAGCTGGATCAATGGCGTATCAACCTCGCCCAATTCACAGACATTATTTGTGTCAGCAACCGGCAATAGCTCTCGCCACTTCCAAAAGCCGCCATCTCGCGCCCAGACCTGATCACGATCAACTTTTGCCTTCATCGCCTCCAAATCATATCTGGCCAGCAATGGTTTACCAGCATTGGAAAGTCCATGAACTAAACCCGCCTCATGATGCTCGCCAGTTAAGCCGCATTCAAGGTGAGTTAAGAAATTTGCATATTGTTTTAGCATTTATTACTCTTTTGCTTCGCTACCAACTCTTGCAGCTAATGAAGCCGCCATGAATTGATCAAGATCACCGTCGAGAACGGCTTGTGTATTTGAAGTTTCAACATTGGTTCGTAAGTCTTTGACCATTTGGTATGGCTGCAAAACATAAGAGCGAATTTGATGACCCCAACCAATTTCAGACTTATTATCTTCGGTTTCTTGGGCTTCGGCTTCACGTTCTTGCATGGCTTTTTCATACAATCTGGCTCGTAACATATCCCATGCGGTTGCACGATTTTTATGTTGGGATCGATCATTTTGACATTGCACCACAATGCCAGTTGGCATGTGAGTTAAACGAACCGCACTATCGGTTTTATTGATATGCTGTCCGCCAGCACCACTGGCGCGATAAGTATCAGTGCGCACATCTTTTTCCTCAATATCAACTTCGATATTGTCATCAAGAACCGGATACACCCAGACAGACGAAAAGCTAGTATGCCTTTTTGAGGCACTATCAAATGGTGAAATTCTAACCAAACGATGCACACCAGATTCGGTCTTAGACCAACCATAGGCATTTTCGCCTTTCACCAAAATGGTCGAGCTTTTAATACCAGCTTCATCACCGTTTTGCTGCTCGATCAGCTCAACCTTAAACCCACGCGAATTGGCCCAACGGCTATACATTCGCAACAACATATTAGCCCAGTCCTGACTTTCGGTGCCGCCAGCTCCGGCATGAATTTCTATATAAGCGTCATTGGCATCAGTTTCACCAGACAATAATGCTTCTAATTCTGCCTCTCTGGAGCGTTTAGCCATTGCATTAAAAGTCGCATCTACTTCAGCAATTAAATTAGCGTCATCATCCATCTCGGCTAATTCTGCCAGCTCTATAGTATCAGCTAGATCAGCTTCAAGTTCGGTAATATCAGTTATTGATTTACCCAGTCGGTTACGTTCGCGCATCAATCTACGCGCCGCACCAGAATCATTCCAAAAATCCGGCGCTTCGGCTAATGCATCAAGCTCATCAAGACGCTTTTGCGCTGTATCCCAGTCAAAGCCGCCTCCTTAGCAGTTCAATAGACTGCTTTATTTGACCAGTTAATGTTTGAAGTTCTGCACGCATAATTTTGCTCTAATAATTCAAAAACAGCTATGGCACACAGTAACACAACCAGCAATACAGATCAGAGGAAAATCAATAAACGCCGTCCAATAAATCTTCGTCTTCTAGTTCCGAATCAGGTTCACCTTCGTCTTCCCCGCGCAAGCCCAGTTTTCTTCCACCAATGGTTAATCTGATACCGCGGTCAGCCTGATTTGGTTCAGTTCCCGGCCTAAATGCTTCTAAGATTGCGCCGGGTGCGTCTGGTCTGGAGATTTCACCAGTTTTGGCATTAACCCAGACAAGACTTACCCCATCAGGAATACGAAACGGAGCATTGGACACATCAGCTAAAGCTTTTTCCATGAATTTCTTAAAAACCGGTAACGCCACTTTACTTCCGGCCTCGCCCTCGCCCATTGTTGCCGGCGTATCAAAGCCAACATATACCCCAACAACAAGATCAGGGGAAAAGCCCATAAACCAAGCATCTTTCATATCATTTGTTGTACCGGTTTTGCCGCCAAGAGTTTTACCCAATGAACGCAAGCGCACTCCAGTTCCGCGTTGAACCGCACCTTCCAAAATTGACACCATCTGATAAGCAACAACAGGATCTAATACTTGCGGCCTAGCCTCTGGTAGCTCAGGCTCGATCAAAGAACCATCGGTACGTGATATATTAATATCAACACTACACCCCGGACAATCACGTTTATCATGCTTCAGAATAGTCAAACCGTTACGATCTTGCACCCGGTCAAGAATTGTCGGATCAACCAATTTGCCACCGTTGACCATCGATGCATAAGCACCCATCAACCGCCACAAAGTAGTTTCACCGGCTCCAAGCGACATGGCTAATACTGGCGCAAGCTCATCGTACATTCCCATACGTATGCCAATATTGGTAACCGGCCGCATACCCATTTCTTGCGCTAACCTAACGGTCATTACATTTCTGGATTGCTCTATGCCCAGGCGTAAAGTYGAAAGCCCGTAAAACCTGCCGGATTCATAATTTTGYGGTTTATARAAYCTGGTTTGCGCCCCRCCATCRGCAATAAACGGAGCATCAAGAATTAAACTARCYGGAGTATAATCAAGCTCCATAGCYGCCGCATARACAAAYGGCTTRAAAGMYGAACCRACTTGYCGTYTKGCCTGCATAGCKCKRTTAAATTCACTACGTYGATGRCTATAACCACCAACCATYGCCAAYACCCGMCCTGTATGYGGATCCATKGCCATAATAGCRCCATTKACTTSTGGRATTTGCCGCAASCCATATCCRCCRCTTTCATCASTTAAYGGCTCCACAAGCACMATATCATCTTTARMTAGAACCTCAYTTGCKRCAGTAATRMYYGSCCCRMGYTTGGCCAATGGCARTTGTTTTCTTGCCCAYTYMAGYTCTGGCAACMRWATYTCRCCSACATTGCCRTCAACCARAAYAAATTCGGCTTTTYCMKYYGTTACCGCAGTTAYAASCGCCARTTCCCAGCTCTCGTCRATWCCGGCAGGRCGYTTRGTGTTTTCMARARCAGWYSYGGCATCTATTTCAGCTGGTTTTTGCCCTAAAGCTCCACGCCAACCATGCCGGCGATCATATTCTTCTAGGCTTTTGCGCAATGCAGTTCGCGCCCATTGTTGTTTTTGCGTATCCAAAGTGGTGCGAATTGATAATCCACCATCATATAATTGATCTTCGCCATAAAGCGCGAAAACTTGCCGCCGTATAGCTTCGACAAAATATGCCGCTGCCACATAACGCTCGCCAGTTAATCTCTCTACCGAAACAAGTTCGTCTTCTCTTGCGTCTATCGCAGCTTGCTCGGTAATATATCCATTGGCAGCCATGCGACCAAGCACCCAATTGCGCCGAGATGTTGCTCGTTCTTTGCGCCTAATAGGGTGATAATTAGCCGGCCCTTTTGGTAATGCCGCCAAAAAAGCGGTCTCGGAGAGACTAAGATCATTAAGTGACTTACCAAAATAATTAAGCGCTGCTGCCGCCGCGCCATAAGCTCGATTACCGAGGTAAATTTCGTTTAAGTACAATTCAAGGATTTCGTCTTTGGTGAAAACCTTTTCGATCCGCGAAGCAATGATCATTTTACGRAATTTTTGTGAAAAATTTTGCTCAGTATTGACCAGAAAATTTTCTGCAACCTGCTGCGTCAGCGTCGATGCGCCTTCTAGTCGTTTGCCTTGGATCTTATTTCTAATACTGGCCAAGCCAGCTCGAACTACGCCTTTCCAATCGACGCCGCTATGTTCGTAAAATGTTTTATCCTCAGCGGAAATAAACGCATTGATCACCCGTGGAGGAATGGCAGCTATTGGCACAAAAACCCGATGTTGTCGGGCATATTCGGCAACCACTTTGCCATCTCCGGCATGAACTCTGCTCATCACCGGCGGCTCGTACCTAGCCAATGATTCTAAATCCGGTAAATCAGCGGATAAACGAATAAGATAAATGCCAACGGCAATTACCAATACAACAGAACTGACCACCCCGAGGACAAACAGCCGCCCAGTCCATTTTAATAATGTTCGCACTTTGATTGGCATTACGCTTAGTCCTGAAATTTTATTGTCCACGATTACAATACATAAGTCCGGCTATATTATGACAGAAAACTAACTTCTACGACATAATTCCCCAAATCATAGCAATTTAAGGAATTAATACCAACTTCCCTTGCGCTCTACGTTCAGCCAGATCAGCAAACCCCTCGCTAAAATCAGCAAATGCTATCTGTTTGGAAACCGTTACTTTGATTTTATCGCTTTCGAACATAGAGATTATTTCACCCATATTACTGGCATGAGCTTTTGGATCTTGCATCGCCCAAGCGCCCCAAAAAACCCCGATAATACTGGCGGTTTTGAGCAATGGCAGGTTAAGTGGTAATTTTGGAATATCGCCAGCAGCAAACCCAACCACCAAAAACCGTCCATTAAAGCCAATGCTACGAAATGCAGTTTCCGATAAACCGCCACCAACTGGATCGTAAATTACATCGACACCTTTACCTTTGGTGATTTCCTTGATCTGCTCTTTTAATGATTGCGTCGAATAATTGATCAAATGATCCGCACCATGGCTCTTTGCTGTTGCTAGCTTTTCATCAGTACTAGCACCGGCAATAACAATTGCCCCCATTGCTTTGGCTAACTCCACCGCCGCCAAACCAACACCACCAGCCGCACCAAGCACAAGAACGCTCTCACCGGCTTGTAGATTAGCCCGCTGCTTTATCCCATAATACGAAGTGGCATAAGTAGTAGTAAGACCAGCGCCATTGGCAAATGGCATATTGTTAGGTAGCGGGATCAAATTAGTCGCCGGAACCGCAACTTTACCGGCCATTGCTCCGATCATTGTATAAGCAATAACCCGATCACCAATATTCCAGCCAGTAACCCCCTCGCCTATTTCGCAAATAATCCCGGCGCATTCCGATCCCGGAACGAATGGCAAAGGCGGCTTCATCTGGTACTTACCAGCAACCAGTAACAGATCAGGGAAATTCAAACCGGCAGCTTTCACATCAATGACCACATGACCTGCACTTACCACTGGATCCGGCATATCGCTAAGTTTCAAAGCTTCCCAGCCATCAAACTTCTCACAAATAACAGCTTTCATCGGTTTAAACTTATCCCCTTGGCCGCCGCAGCTTTGCCAAGGAACTTGATCGATTGGCTAGAGCCGGTTGTGTATTCTTCGGCATCTGCTGTATCAATAATTTTATCCCAGTTCTTGGCCACGTTTTCCGGTGTTTGCTCATCGTCATCAAGGTATATGCCTTGGGTTTCAGTGATCATCGCCTTGGCATAACCGCCAGCACCAGCCGCCAAAATCGTCCGGTTCGGGCCATCTTCACTAACCAGATAAACCAGACCAGCGGTAACAGATTGTGGTGTTAAAACCTCCAACACTTGCTCTGGCATTAAATCTTCGGTCATGCGTGTTGCCGCAACCGGTGCAAGGGCATTTATCCGAATATCGTATTTAGCGCCTTCAAGATATAATGTGTTCATTAAACCAAGCACGCCCATTTTCGCTGCACCATAATTGCTTTGGCCAAAATTACCGTACAGACCAGAAGATGAAGTGGTCATGGCAATACGGCCATAGCCAGCTTCTTTCATAATAGGCCATACTGCTTTGGTGCAATTTACCGAACCCATCAGATGCACATCAACTACTGTTGCAAAATCAGATAAGTCCATTTTGATAAAAGTTTTGTCACGCAAAATACCGGCATTATTGACCAAAATGTCAATTCTGCCCCAATTGCTGATCGCAGCATCAACCATTGCTTGAACTTCGTCCATTTTRGTAACATTGGCGCCATTGGCGATWGCTTCACCACCAAGGCTTTTAATTTCGGCGACCACGGCATCTGCCGCCGACATGGAGGAACCCTCGCCATCACGAGCGCCACCAAGATCATTAACCACCACTTTACAGCCGCGTCGTGCCAGCTCCAGCGCATGACTGCGCCCAAGGCCATTTCCGGCTCCGGTGACGATTGCCACCCGGTTTTCAAAAGAGATTTTCATTATTTTAGCCCTAATTCTTGTAAAAACATTTATCCGGTAAACAACATGGTTAGCCATTCAGCTACCAAGGCCGGTTTATCTACGCCCTCGATTTCCAAAGCAACCGTATAAGTAATTAGATATTGGTTGGGATTTTTCTCGATCACCTCTTTGACGCTAACATTAGCCCGCACATTACTGTTCACGGCAACCGGAGTTAAAAATCGCAAAGAGTTAAAGCCGTAATTAACGCCCATCACCACATTCTTTGGAACCAGTGTTAGGTCTTTCATCAAGTGCGGCAATAAGGACAAACTCAAAAACCCATGCGCAACCGTACCACCAAACGGGGTTTTTGCTGCTGCGACCGGATCAATATGAATGAACTGATGATCCAGTGTCACATCGGCGAACTGGTTAATGCGCTCTTGGTCAACATTTAACCAATCAGACACCCCAAGATCAGTCCCACCCGCACTTAAAAACTCTTCTATACTTACTTGTGCCATTTATTTCTCTCCTAATTTAAGGTTTTGCGGCCATGCCACCATCAAGCGGCAAAATTGCCCCTGAAACGTAGCTGCCAGCTTTTGAACATAAGAATATCATCGCCCCGGCTATGTCTTCAGGGCGACCCAATCTACCCAATGGTACTTCGGCTCGCATCATTTCGGCCAGTTCTTCGTTTTCAGTAACAAAAGCCATCATTTTTGATGGAAACGGCCCCGGAGCCAAAGCGTTGACAGTAATATGCAACGCGCCAAATTCATTGGCCAGTATTTTGGTTAAATGATGAACCGCCGCCTTAGATGCCGCATAAGAATACGCACCATTACCGACCGCTCTAGTTCCAACGTACGAGCCAAGGTTGACTATTCTTGCCGGGTCATCAGCACTGGCATTTTTGCGTAATAACGGCAAAAGCCCCTGAGTTAATGCAAACACTCCGCTAACATTGATCGCGTTGATTTTATCCCATGCCGACCACGGAAACTCACCCATTTTCGCGCCCCATGTGGCACCGGCATTATTCATTAAAATATCCAAATGATCGGTGTGCGTAGAAATTCTCGCCACCAGATCAGCAACACCGACCTCCGATGATAAATCACCAGCCATGCCGATCACTCGATCTTCACCTATTTTGGCATTAATTTCTGCGGCCACCTGCTCACAAACATCGCCCTTGCGTGATGCAATCAACACCTTACAACCAGCTTCGGATAATGCCTTGGTCGCCATTAAGCCAATGCCGCTAGCGCCTCCTGTGATAAGAGCTGTTTTACCTTTAATATCAAATAGATTGTCAAGATACTTCATCTAATTAAACCTTCGTATTTACATAATTACGCAACTCGGTTCTGGCCACCTGCATCCGATGAACGGCATCTGGCCCATCGGCAAAACGCAAAGTGCGAAGCGCTGTCCACATATTAGCCAATGGTGTATCTTGTGAAACCCCCAAACCGCCATGCATTTGAATAGCCTCATCAACGACATCCAGCGCCACATTTGGTGCCATTACCTTAATCATCGAGATATAGGTTTGCGCAGCTTTGACCCCTTGAGTGTCCATCATCCAAGCAGCTTTTAAACATAACAATCTAGCAGCTTCTATATCAATGCGGCATTTGGCAATAATGTCATAATTGGCACCTAGCTTTGCCAAAGGACGACCAAAGGCCTCTCTAGAAACTGATCGCTTGCATAATTGCTCTAATGCTCGCTCAGACTGCCCAATAGCCCGCATACAATGATGAATACGCCCCGGCCCCAAACGCCCCTGCGCCACTTCAAAGCCACGACCCCGGCCAAGTATCATATTCTCTTCAGGCACTTTTACATCAGTAAACTTCAAGTGCATATGACCATGCGGAGCATCATCACCACCAAAAATAGTCAATGGCCGGATCACCTCTAACCCCGGAGTGTCCGATGGTACAAATATCATTGCATGTTGYGARTGACGYGGTGCATCTGGATCAGTTTTGACCATGACGATATAAATCTTGCAACGAGGATCACCAGCACCTGATGCCCAGTATTTTTCACCGTTTAGCACCCATTGGCCATCTTCTAGCACCGCTGGCATTGATATATTAGTGGCATCAGACGAAGCAACATCAGGTTCGGTCATTACATAGGCCGAACGAATTTTGCCCGCCAACAATGGAACTAACCATTTTCTCTTTTGATCTTCAGTTCCATATCGCTCCAACACTTCCATATTACCGGTATCGGGAGCGGCGCAATTAAACACTTCWGCCGCCAAATGRCTCCAGCCAGTTTCTTCGGCCARATGWGCDTATTCCACGGTAGTAAGACCAAATCCGCTCTTTGAGTCTGTTAGCCAGAAATTCCACAAACCTTGTTCTTTTGCCTTTGTTTTTAAGCTTTCAAGTATTTCTGTTTGCCGGGCGGTAAATGCAAACCGCTCCCCACCTGCAGCTTTGCCAACTTCGGCAAAATATTCTGCTTCCAAGGGCATGATCTCGTTTCTGACCATGTGACGAACCTGTTGTAAAATCGGCTCGACTTTTTTGCTAATTCCTAAATCCATAATTAAAATCCTCTCCATTTGGCAAATCTGTTGGCATGAAATGCATAATCGCCAAGTAATTCTTGCGCTGCTCGTATGCGCTTCATATACAGCCCTGCATCCAATTCGTCAGTCATGCCAATACCACCAAGCATTTGCACAGCTTCATTGGCTGCTAATATTCCCACTTCACCAGATTTTGCCTTTGCTAATGACGCAATCATGCCTGAATGTTCTGGGTTTTTCTCAAAATCCTGACCAGCTTTGATCACCGCCGATCGCACCAGCTCCAGCTCTGAATACAAATGCGCGCTACGATGCTGTAGACCTTGAAAACTACCGATTATTTGACCGAATTGTTTGCGTTCTTTCAAATATTCAGTTGTGCTTTCAAAACATTGATCAGAACAACCAAGCATTTCAGCCGCAAGACCAATCCGCCCTGCATTTAATGCTGGCTCCAGCATTGTTAACCCCGCGCCCACTGAACCGATTAAATCACCGCCAGAAACCTCAACATTATCAAACACCAGTGCCGCATAATTACGCGAATCTAGTAATTTAGTTGCAGTTGATGAAAGACCTGAAACTTTGCTATCAACCATGAACAAAGATAAGCCGTCTGCTTGTCCTGCTTCACCGCTGCTCCGCGCTAAAACTAAAAACCCGTCGGCAGCCATTCCATCAAAAACGTATGACTTACTGCCATTTAGACGATAACCATTGCCGGACTTTTCTGCGGTCATAGAAGTTGCAACTGGGTCGTGTTTTACGCCCTCTTCAAGAGCCAAAGCAATCACCGCCTCACCAGAAGCAATTTTTGACAACCAATTTGCTTTCGTTTCTTCGGAGCCGAAACGCAAAGCAGTAGCCGCAATAACAGATGAGGACAAAAATGGACTGGCGCAAAGTGTTCTGCCCATTTCTTCCAAAATCAATGCCGCGCCGGTAAAACCAAAATCCAAGCCGCCATATTGCTCTTCGATTAAAATTCCAGCCCAACCCATCTCGGCCATTTCTTGCCACAATTTACGGGAAAACCCCAACGGGTCTTGATTATCGCGTAAGCTACGAAACTCTGTAACTGGTGATTTTTCTTGCAAAAAACCTTTGGCCGCTTCACGCAGCATTTCATGTTCTTCGGTATATACCAATGCCATATCAGTTTGCTTTCGGATCAGGTAGCCCAAGAATTCGCTTGGAAATTATGTTTAACTGCACCTCTGATGTGCCGCCTTCGATTGAATTGCCCTTGGTACGCAACCACTGTCTTGGCAGCTGACCATCATTCGATGCCTCTCCCTCCCACTCCAATGCCGACAAGCCCTTTGAGGCCATTAACAGCTCAAACCTGCGTTTGTTCAACTCAGTGCCGTAATATTTTAACATTGAAGACTTAGCTCCAATACCGTGGCCGGCCTTGGCTTCGTCCTTGCTGCGCTCCATGGTCAATAAAAACGCCCAGCCATCAAGTTCAGCCGTGGCTATTTTGCTACGCAATGCACTATCAGCCAGTTCTCCATTTTCATTTGCGCCCAACGCTAAAACAGCTACTTCGCCGATACTACGTCCCCCCATTGATCCGTCACTAGAACCGCCGATCATCTCGCGCTCATGGGTTAGCAAATATTTAGCAATATCCCAACCGCGATCAAGCGTGCCAACTAATTGCTCTTTGGGTACTTTAACGTCGTCAAAAAACGTCTCGCAAAACGGTGATTTTCCGGAGATCAAAGTAATCGGCTTGGTGCTTACACCGTCGCTGGCCATATCAAATAAAATAAATGAAATGCCCAAATGTTTCTTTGCTTCGCGATTAGTGCGCACAAGGCAAAAAATCCAATCCGACTTATCAGCATAAGAAGTCCAGACCTTTTGACCATTGATCAGATAATGATCACCCTTGTCCTCGCATTTTGTCTGCAAACTAGCCAAATCAGAGCCAGCACCAGGTTCTGAATACCCCTGACACCACCTTATTTCACCGCGCACTATTGGCGGTAAGAACTGTTTCTTTTGTTCTTCGGAACCAAACTTTAGCAAAGCAGGCCCTAACATCCAAACCCCAAAGCTAAGCAATGCCGGGCGAGCCTTGATTTTTGCCAGTTCGGTTTTCAATATTTTGGCCTGCTCTTTATCCAAACCACCGCCGCCGTATTCTTTTGGCCATTCCGGAGCCGTCCAGCCCTTAGCACCCATTCTTTGCAGCCAAAGCTTTTGATCTTCGCTACTAAATTCGCAATCACGGCCACCCCAACAAGCATCAAATTCGTTACGCATTGGTTTGCGCATCGATTTTGGGCAGTTTTCTTCTAACCAGCTTCTGGTTTTTTCTTGAAACGCTTGTAAATCACTCATAATTAAATCCTGTCTCTATCGATCACCAAACGGCAATAATTGCCAAGCCCGCTCACACCAGCGGCAAAGTCGGCAAATGCCGGGTTTTTTGTTTGTCCGTGATAAAATCGAAAGTAAATTTGCTGGATAATTACAGCTAGGCGCCAAATTCCATAAACATAATAAAACACGAAACCGGTTGGATCATAACCGGTTTTCTCCGCATAATGATCCAGTGCTTGTTGCCGTGTAAACATGCCCGGCGCCCAGCTTGGCTGTTTTGCCAAAGCCCGCATTGCCTTTGGGTCATCAGCTTCAGTCCAATAAGCAAGGGTATTGCCCAAATCCATCAATGGATCACCCAAAGCAGATATTTCCCAATCAAGAACCGCATTTACCTGAAACGGATTTTTTCGATCAAGAATCATATTATCAATTCGAAAGTCVCCRTGCAAAATAGATGCTCGGCCTGACTCTTTTGGCATATTATCAAGTAGCCATTTTCGCACATCTTCAAAACTATCAACATCAGGGGTTTTGGCGCGATCAAAACGTCTGTCCCAACCGGTTATCTGCCTCTTTACATAACCATCAGCTTTGCCAAATTCACTTAAACCGGTTTTTTCAATATCCAGCTGGTGTAGTTTGACCAAAAGATCAAAAAATTTGTGGCTTAATTTGTTTGCTTGCGGCTCGCCCCAATTCAGCTCTGGCGGAAAAGAAGATTGTATCAGCAACCCATCAACCCGTTCCATCACATAAAATGGCGCACCGACTACTTCTTCATCTTCGCTATATAATAGACACTTTGGCACTGGAAAATGCCCGTCCAAAGCCTTCATAATACGGTATTCACGCCCCATATCATGGCCAGATTTTGGCTTTGAGCCTGATGGTGGTCGGCGCAAAACAAATGCCTGCCCAGAAAACTCCAGCAAATATGTCAAATTAGAAGCACCAGACGGAAACTGGCGGATTGTTGGTGTGCCGCTAATTCCATCTATTTTGCCGCTTAGGTATTTACCTATTTTAACAGCATCTAATTCCTCACCAGAACGCACATCGATGGTTGTATTTTCGCCGCTCAAAGCAAATACCCTCCGTCAACAACAATTTCAGAACCGGTGGTATAACTAGAGCCATCAGAGGCCAGATAAATTACTGCACCAACTATTTCCGACGGATCTGCCATTTTGTTCATCGGCACATTGCCTTTTAACATTGTATCCAAGGCTTTTTCATCTTGTTTGAACACCGCCGTCATTTTGGTGTCAACAAAGCCCGGTAAAATCGCGTTACAACGAATATTCTGCCCTGCATATTCCTTGGCAAAAGCTTTGGTCATTGAAACAATGGCTGCCTTGGTAACCGAATATATTCCTTGCAAGGAGCCGGGCTGAATCGCGTTAATAGAGGCAATGTTGATGATCGAACCACCGCCAGCTTTTTGCATTAACGGCACCGCACCTGCGCTCAAGTAAAACGGCCCTTTTAGATTCACATCGATAGTTTTATCAAATGCCCATTCGGGAGTTTCCGCCATGGGGCCATAATAAGGGTTGGTCGCGCCATTATTGACCAAAATGTCAAGTTTTCCATACTCGCTCTTAATTGGCGACATCACTTGCTCAATAGAAGCCATCTCACCCGCGTGACAGACCATAGCGCTGGCTTTACCGCCATTGTCGATGATTTTATCAACCACCATTTGACAGCTATCTAGCTTGCGAGAAGTACAAATAACTTCCGCCCCAGCCTTTGCTAAACCAAGAGCAATAGCTTCACCAATGCCCCGTGAAGCACCATTTACCAAGGCTATGCGCCCTGTAAGATCAATTATATATTTTGACAACTTCCGCCCAGTTCAAGTTTTTACTTTTACTTACTGTACCTAGAATATTCGAACGGGCAACAGGTTTATGAACAGGTGTCACTTTACCTTCCGTACAGGAGCTTGCGCCTCGGCAACATTCGCACCTTTGATGTTAACGGCGCGTCATATTTGCGTCAAACCGTCGCCGGTGTTTCATGATCCGGGCGCGGGGTATAACCCTCACGGAACACTTCGGGGTGGTTTAACATATCTGGGCCGTCAAAAAACTCTCGCATAACCGGTACAATTTCGCGCGCTTTTGAGACCATAAACAAATGCCCACCGCCTTTAACCACGTAAATTTGCGGATATTTCAAAGCCATTTTTAGCAATTTAGCATTTGCCAGAGGAATAATATTATCGCGATCGCCAGCCATTATCAAAGTAGGGATTTTCAAAAACGGCAAAAACGGCAGGCTAGACCAACCAGAAAATGCCAGCATTTGATAAAGATAACCACGTGGGTGTGGCGGCATTAAATTCAAAATATGCTTATCGGCCTTACCAGTTTCATCGCCATAAAGCGTTTTGAAATTTTTCTTCATATAATCAGGATCAATATAACGCCTAGGGTTGGTCATTTTCGACAGAGCCGACAGCTTGCCCGGAACCATAATCACGCCCGGTGAAGTAGCCGCAAGCACCAGTTTACCAACACGCTTTTGGTACTGAAAAGCAAATTGTTGCGCCAATGCACCGCCCCAGCTAACCCCCATAACGTCCATCAGGCCATAGCCAAAATGATCCATTACTTTGCGCGCCAGCTTGGCCATTTGCCACGGGCGGTACGGTAAAAGAGTTGGCTTTGAACGGCCAACCCCGGGAATATCAAAGGTAACAATATCCCGCCGTGTAAAAGATTCGCCAAGCGGCGCAACCAGCTCAAGATTAGCCCCTATTCCGTTGAAAAACAACAAAGGCCTTACGTTATCTTCACCCGTACCAAGCCAACGAGCTGTACGTATTTTATGCCCACCGATTACCGGATAGCGGATTTCGGGGTAGCGTTTATCGCCTAATGTCATTAGCTGACGTTTCCTATTTTACTATTACTCAAACACATAAGAACCGGGAGCTTCCAGCAATGGCGGATAAGCTTTATTGCCCAATTTAGCCGGAGCTTTCTTGCTCTCGCCAGAGCGTTTCGTCAACCAATTGGTCCATTCAGGCCACCACGAGCCTTCCTGTTTCTCGGCACCAGCTAACCATTCGTCGGCCGTTTCTGGCATTTTATCAGCGGTGAAATAACTAGCCTTAGGGTTGCCCGGAGGGTTTATCAAAGATTGAATATGCCCCGAATTAGACAAGACGAACGTGATATCATCACTGCCCATCATATCGATTGTTCTATAACAAGCTTTCCATGGCGTGATGTGATCAGTCACCCCCGCAACAATAAACAAATCTTGCTTTATCTGCTTCATATCCAAATGATGACCGGCAAAATCAACTCCGCCCTCGGTAACGAATGGCTTTAGATGATAAATATCCAAATAGTCGGAATGCAATGCTGCCGGCAGATTGGTAGTATCATTATTCCAAAATAGAACATCATACGGCGGTGGATCCTCGCCTAACAAATAATTATTGACCACATAATTCCAAATCAAATCGTTTGGACGCAACCAAGCAAACACTTTTGCCAGCTCGTCGCCCTCTAAAATGCCTTTGCGCTTTGAAGCCTTTCTAGCAATTTCAATGCCCCGCTCGGAAACAAACACTCCGATCTCTGAATCTCGTGGATTAGGGTCAAGCACACAAACTTGCAAGGTAAAAGAATTCACTCTTTTGTCTTTTTTTGCTTCCATTGCGCTAACAAAACAAGAGCCAGTAATTCCGCCAGAACAAGCAGCAGTAATGTTGATTTTCTTTTGCCTTGTGATCTTCATGACCACATCTGAAGCTTCTTCGATGGCCTCAACATATTGCGCCAAACCCCAACCAGCGTTTTGTTTCGTCGGGTTGCGCCACGATATGACAAACAGCTGAATACCTTGCGACAGCAAATATTGTATGATGCTTTTATCCGGCGTTAAATCGGCCACATAAAACTTGTTAATTTGCGGTGGGATTTGCAAAAGCGGAATTTTACTAACATCCGGCGTTATTGGTTGATACTGGATCAATTCCAACAGCTCGTTACGAAAGACCACCGCACCTTCTGATGTGGCCAGATTTTTACCAACCTCAAAAGGTCTTGTATCAACCTGACTTGGCATGCCGCCATTTGTGGTAATATCCGTATAAGCATTTTTCAAGCCACGTAATAACGATGCTCCACCGGTGGCATAAGCCTGCTTCATCGCCGCCGGGTTACCGATTAGTGTATTGGTCGGAGCCAAAGCATCGGTAATCATGCCAAGAATGAATCTGGCTCTAGCGCGTTCTAATTCGCCCATTCGCAAATCAGCCGCCCACTCATCAACCGAATTACCCCACGCCATCCAGTATTGTAGCCCAGCACGATAAAACGGGTTAGATTTCCAAACAGGGTCTTTGAAACGGCGGTCTTTGGGGTGCGGCTCTAACTCGGATTGGCCACGGACAATCTTGATAGTTTCCTTACCTAGATTGCCAATATGCCGCGCTGTGATCATTGGGCTGCTTAAAGTTGATCGCAGCAAACCGCCAACTGCCGATAACATTTCTTCTTTTGACAACCCGACCAATGAACTCATCGTTGACGGGTGATCCATTGCTTCATTACCGGCCTGCTCTGCTGATTTTTTAACCATCAACTTCCCCTTTTATCTCGTTGACCAGATACTCTATCGGCACCTTTAGTGGTCACTAACCAATACACTAGCTTCTTCGAAAGCCCTTGTCATCTTTGCTATACTAAAAACACTGAATTTAACTGTGTTTAAGTACAGCGACCTTGGTGATCCATCAACTTACCTCACCCTAGACTTACTTAAAAGCCAATTCCAAATTCTGCATTGCTTGCGAAGCCGCACCCTTTAGCAAATTATCCAATACCACCACAATTATACCATGGCGTTGGCTTTCATTGATTTCCAAGCCGCCGATTTTAACCATCGGAGTATTAATTACGGTTTGCAGGTTTGGAATTTCACTATCCACCTCAACAAGAGGTGACGTTTGATAAAAGCCCCATAGCAATTCATTTACCTGCTCAACGCTGACCTCTTCCGTGAAATCAAGATGAATAGTCAAACAGATACCACGAAAAAATGCCGCCACATGCGGGGAAAAATGCACTTCACGCCCCAAGTGAAAACCAATTTCGCGTTCATGAATATGCCCGCAAAGCGAATATGGCAGTAAATTGTCTTTCAAATTATCCGGATCGTTTTTCGAACTTGGCGTAGCACCGGCTCCTGAATACCCCGATACACCAAAAACCGTTGGCGTGCCGATCAGTAACTCACGTAACGGATACAAAGCCAGTTGCGCAGCAGTAGCGTAACAGCCCGGATTGGATATCCGCTTTGCCCCCACCAAATGTTTCTTGTTGATTTCGGGTAAGCCATATACCCAATCATCATCAAAGCGATAATCGGCGCTTATATCCAAAATGCAAATATCCCTACCGCTTGCATCAACAGCTTCAACCCAGTCTTTGGCTTTGCCATTAGGTAATGCCAAAGCCAAGGCATCAAAATCATGTCGCTGTAACTGCTCTGGTGATAATGAAACAAACTCCAAATCAGTTCCGGTGATGGGCGATCCTGCTTTGCTTGACGATGAGGCAAAGGCTAATTGCATTTGCTCGTGATCTGACAATAAGCGGATCAATTCGCCACCGACAAATCCACGTCCCCCAACAAGACCTATGCGTTTTTTACTCATAATTGTGTTGTCACAAAACTATCGGGCAATGCGGCAATATGCTGCAAATGCTGTTGCAAGCCCGACCAATTAACATCGCCGATCCAAAACACCTGCCAATCGCCTATTTTTGCATTACCATCAGCTTCTGAGAAATAAAACTGGTTTACCGGATTGCCAATTCGCGATCGCCAAAATAAATTCGGCGCGGCTGTTCGCAAATCCCGCCAAACCGCAGCGCCTAGTCCTTCACCACGGGCGTCTTCAAGAACCGCAAATTTGTCCAGATATAATTGTTCATTTTGTTTGACCACCAGAGCCAAAGCCCGGTTACTATCGCTAGTTACTGCAAATTCAAAATTGATATTCTGCCAATAATTATCGTTCAAAGTACGCCCAAACGCTCTCTCGATCAATTTCGTCGCCGGCGCTAAATCAAGTTTTGCTATATCATGGCAAATTTCAATGCTCTCGCCCTTACGGATCAAAGTCCCAGAACCACTATGGGTAAACAATTCCTTGATCAGCATATCAGGACGGGTAATTGCCGCCGAAGCAGTTAGCGGCAATGCAGACAGCATATCATTGATCTGCTCTAACTTTAATTTCATGCCGCCAACTAACCAGTCTTGGCGCATCATGGTTTCATATTCACTCTTTAGGTGAACCACAGAGATCCGTTGATTATTCTCATCGAGGATTGCGCCGGTAGGTGTAAGGAAAATAATCTTTTGCGGCTTTAGACCAATCGCCAACTCACGCACCAAAGCATCAGCATTAACATTTACTTCGCGGCCATCATTAGCAATTGCAACACTGGTCAGAATTGGCAGCTCGCCCCTTTTGGTTATTGCGTCAATTGCCGCAAAATCAATGCTGGTCGGGCTTCCTACCCTTCCAAACTTATCCTCATCAAGCAGTTTAGCAACAACATTCCTCGCCGGATAAAAACAAGCCTTTGCACCAAATGCATTTAGACTTGAAATAAACCCCAAGCTGGCTTCTCGTAGAGTTGCAGCGATAATTGGCATTGCCTGATCGCTGGTTACCCGCAAACCATCAATGCGCGGAGTTTCAATATTTGCCGATCGCAAAGCATCATCAATTTGTTTCCCGCCACCGTGAACGATTACCGGACACAGCCCAAGTTTTTGCAAAAAAGCCAAAGCCGAACAGATTATCGGCAATTCATCGTGCAAAGTTCCGCCACCAATTTTAATAATCGCAAATCGACTACGCTCCAGCTTGCCAAACTGCTTTAACCAACTGCGAACCTCGCGCCCCTCGGTCATCGCCCCAAGCAGCTCGCGAACCACCTGCCTAGTTTCATGGGAATTATTTTGCGGTTTAGTCATTTAGTTCGAACACCTTGGTAAATACTGTGTGAGCTTTTAATAACTGCTCATAACTAACCCATTCGTCAACAGCATGTGCCTGAGCAATGTCACCGGGGCCAAATACAAATGCTGGAATTCCTGCTTCAGCAAACAACGCTGCTTCTGTCCAAAAGTTAACTGGCTCGCCAGATTTGATATCTAGTTTTGCCGCCAAAGTCTCGGCGACCACCATTTCACTTGCCGACATGCTCAAGGCAGGACTGGCGTAAGTTGCCTCGAACTTGGTAAAATGATCAGCAGGTATCAAGGCTTTTAACTCATCTGCCACAGTTTCCAATACGAAGTCAGGGCCGGGTCTAATTCCGAAGTTTAACTGGCACTCTGGAGCACAAATATTTGGTTTGATACCACCCTTAATATGACCGCTATTAAAACAAATACCCGGTAACACACCGCCGCCTTGGCGTTTTTCATCGGCATATTTCACTGCCGCAGCAATCCAGTTTGCCGCCCGGTGAATTGCTGATGCCTCTAATGCGTCCCATTGTGAGGAATGCATGCTGGTTCCGGCAAAACCGACTTCAAACGCCCCTAGTCCGCGATGGGAAAATATTGCTTGCGAATTAGTTGGCTCGCAAACTATCACTTGCGAAAACCCGTGATCCTGCGCTGCGAAATCCTCAACACACTTGCCTTTGCCGTTTTCCTCATCGGTAGTGAACAATAATGCAAAATCACGATCCTGCGCTTGAGCTGCAACAATCGCCGCAGCTGCCGCGCCCTTTATGTCACACGCACCAAGGCCAAAGACACGGGTATCGGTACGGTGCAGCTCAAACGGAGAATTAGACCAACCATCAGCACAAGGAACCGTATCTACATGCACATTGATCAAGGTTTTTGGCTTACCCCGTTGCAACAATATTTGCACACAGCCCTCGCCGAGATCAGTCACTTTTAACTCGGTATCGGCAAAGCCTTTACTAAGTGCTAAGATGATCGGGTGTGATCCGTCCATATCACGTGGAGGATTGCGGGTATCAATAGCCACAAGGCTTTCAAGACGATCTAGAATTTTTGTAAGTGGCTCATTCATAATAAAATCCGGTTTGTTTGGTATAACTTTGACCGATGGTGGCAATGGTTTCAATGTAAAACTTGCAATCAACTTCATTTGCTTGCACAAAACCTTCGTTTTCCACCTCCTAAATAGACTGGAGCAGTTTTGGCCAAGCTATATTTTAGTTATGCAGCGATGAATGCAGGAAAATCTACTGTTTTATTGCAAGCATCATACAATTACCAAGAACGCGGCATGCGAACGCTGATTCTAACAGCTAAACTGGATAATCGCTCTGGCAGCGGACGCATAGCCTCTAGAATCGGGGTTGCGGCCGACGCAGATATTTTTTCTGCTAGCACCGATCTGTTTGCCATGATCGAAAAAGCCGAACAGCAACAGCAATTACATTGTGTGCTAATTGATGAAGCGCAATTTTTATCTGAAACGCAAGTATGGCAGCTGGCCAAGGCAGTTGATCTCTTAAATATTCCGGTAATGTGTTATGGTTTACGCACTGATTTTCAGGGAAATTTGTTCCCCGGAAGCTCTGCTTTGCTAAGCATTGCTGATACTTTACGGGAAATTCGGACAATTTGCTGGTGCGGGAAAAAAGCCATTATGGTATTGCGGCTTGATGAAGACGGAAAACCGATTGAACACGGTGAACAAGTGCAAATTGGCGGCAATGAAAGTTATACCTCGCTTTGCCGCAACCATTGGTCAAGCAGAGAAGTAAGATAACATGAAATTGCACAAATTACACTTTACCAAGTTTTGGTTTTTTCTAATCATCGCAAGTGGTTTTTCCATGCCGGTAATGGCCGATTGCACAAGCATGAATTTCATTGGCGCATCTAAAATCACTCAACTAGATAACGCCATTAACAGCTATGACCAACTGGCTTTGCAGTACAATCAAAACATGAATTTTGCCGATACTGCTTTTGCCGAAAAAACCGACTTAAATGCACCTTGGGGCAATGTAATTGCATCGCGCAACGCATTGATAAAAGCAAGCGATAACACCAAAACAGCACTTGGTGAATTATTTACCTTCAACAAGGGTTATATCTCCATGGGCTGTATACAAGCGGACATGATAGCCGTTGAAGCTGAATACAAACAGTCGATAGCCCGACTCGATAAGAGCCAACAAACACTAAGACAAGTGCCTGTTGATTGGCGCATACGCTACCAAAAGGCCATTTCCTGCGAGAAATTAAACACATTGGCCGATGAAACTGATGAGCGTGGCCGTAACTGGTCAAAAAAATACGACCGGGTGATTGATGAGTTCAAAATCGCAGACACACAACTAACAGAAATGTCGGTTTTGGATCCGGCCTATGCAGAATTGCAGCAAAAAGTAATAGATTTGAAGAAACAAGCACTTCCCGGAGTTAATGGTTATCCGGTAATATTGTCAAATATTTATGATGCAACCATCAAGCTACAACAAAAGGGTTGCATCGCACTTGACCCTACGAAATTGGCTAACTATCAATCACAGCATCAAACAGTACTGACAGAAATACGCACCGTACAATCGCAGATGCAAACCATCAAACAGCCATCACCGACCACCAATGTCGCCGCGCCGCAAAAGCCTAAAAACATTACCATGCCGCAGCTTAGATCATCGCCTGAAGCAATATTAACCGTAAGTGCGCCGCCAATTATTTCAGCTCCTACGCCTATTACTCAGACGATCAATTTACGTAATCGCAGTGGCGGTATTTTATGTCTTTATATTGCACAAACCAAGCAAATGACCTGCGATTTTATGCCAAACACCTTGCGCAAAGTAAACGCCAGCTCAGTTACGGCCTTTGGTGGCGGATATTGGAGCAGTGATGGCAATTATATGGAAATGAAAGTCTGTCGCAACATACTGCCCGGCAATACTATTGTGCAGGTCACCAGAGGTCTTGACCCTGATTGTCAAGCAACACGCTAAATTTTGATATTTGCTTTTGCTTGTTGGTATTGAGCAATCAGGCCAGCAACCCTGTCACCTGCTGAAACAACACTGTTCACCGCTCCGATACCTTGACCGCAGCCCCAAATATCTTTCCATGCTTTGGCATCACTGTCCCCGCCAGAGCCAAAATTCATCGCATTTGGATCGCTAACCGGCAGGTTAAAAGGATCAAGCCCAGACTTGGCAATCGATGGTGCCAGATAATTACCATGAATACCGGTAAACAGGTTGGAATTGACAATGTCAGAGCCATCACTATCGACTATCATTTGCTTGTAATCATCAACCGCTCTGGCTTCAGTCGTCGCAATAAACATAGAGCCGGCATAGGCCATGTCTGCCCCCATTATTTGCGCCGCCAATATCGCCTGTCCAGTGGCGATACAGCCAGATAGCAATAATGGCCCATCAAACCATTTACGAATATCTTGTAACAAAGCAAATGGCGATAATGGCCCGGCATGACCTCCAGCACCGGCAGCAACGGCGATCAGGCCATCAGCGCCTTTTTCGATGGCTTTATGGGCAAAACGATTATTAATAATATCATGCAAGACAATTCCGCCATACGAATGCACGGCTTCAAACACCTCTACCCGCGCCCCTAATGACGTGATCACAATCGGAACTTTATGCTTTACGCAAAGCTCGACATCTTGCTCCAGCCGCGCGTTCGAGCGATGAACGATTTGATTAACCGCAAATGGCGCTGAAAGTTGATCBGGGTTAGCTTTATCCCAAGCGGCCAGTTCTTCACGAATTTGCACCAGCCATTCGTCTAATTGTTCAATCGGGCGGGCGTTTAACGATGGGAATGAGCCGATAATTCCGGCTTTACACTGCGCGATCACTAATTCTGGCCCCGAAAGGATAAACATTGGCGCACCGATTAACGGCAATCGCAAATTATCTTGTAAAATAGCAGGTAAGCTCATGAAATTCTGTTCCCTTTGTGTGGAGTTCATATTGCCGACTTTGAGCCAGAATACCACAAAAAAATGCCCCGAAGTTCTTCGAGGCATTTTCTAATTTTTGTAAGCCTAATTATTCGGCACCATTGGCCGCCTCGCTTAGAGCGGTTTTAATTGCTCCGGGAGCTGATGATATTTTCATAAATGTTCCCATGGTCAAAGACGGATAGCTCTGGGCAATACGAAACCGCGCGCCCAACATGTAAACATCACCATTTGAGACCAACATCTCATAAGGAAAATGCGCAGTTGATCGCACTGCCGCCTTATCAACAGTTGCCATTACATGAGCATCACCACCATCACCGGCATCTGCCCCAAGGCCAACACCAAACAATGTTTCGTCCTTGCCGGGCAGATCAACCCGATAGACCTTAGCAACCCCTAATTTACCTTGGGCTAAGCCTGCTTCAACCGCAGCTATTGCCGTAGCGTGACTGTCATAGCTTGCCAATGTCATATGACCACCAAACCCGGGCATTACGAATGTGTAACGATAACTACGCAGCTTTTTTGCCGTTAAGCCTTGCTTGGCTCCGAACTCACCTTGGTTGCCCAAGGCAGATACCAATGCCGTCTTTACTGCCGATAGATCAGAACTCATTTGATATATATTCGACATATAGGTCGGGTTATTATAAGCGATTTGCCGTTGTCCGGCGACGTTGGTTATCGACACCCGAATAGCTGCGCCATAGCCGCCAAAGTCTGATTGGCTGACTGCATTTTTAAGATCATCACTGGTAATAGCAATTACTTGCGCCCCAGCATAAGGGCTATATTCACCGACGATTTCAAAGCCAGCCCCGGTTAAGGCGGCCTTCACATCAACTGTGTCTGATGAGCCTTGAATATACGGCATCATTGTTTCTTCTGCTTTGGCGGCAAAAGCCGTTAGCAACATAAAACCTGCCAAAAAAGTACCAAAAATTGAAATTATTTTCATTATCACATCCTCCCATGCGTTATCTCTAATATAAGATAACGCTAATACGAGGCAAAAAGCAAATCGCTTGAGCCGAAAATATTACCGCAAGATGGTTTTACCAGCGAAAACCGCCATATCGCCCAGTTCTTCTTCGATGCGAAGTAGTTGGTTATATTTTGCCAAACGGTCGGATCTGGCCAATGATCCGGTTTTGATTTGTCCGCAATTGGTAGCAACCGCCAGATCAGCAATAGTTGTATCTTCGGTTTCGCCGGAACGATGCGACATGACGCTGGTATATCTGGCGCGGTGTGCCATTTCCACCGCATCAAGAGTTTCCGACAATGTTCCGATCTGGTTGACTTTGATCAAGATCGAATTGGCCACGCCGCGATTAATGCCGTCTTGTAGTCGTTTTGGATTGGTAACGAATAAATCATCGCCGACCAATTGCACTTTGTCGCCCATTTTTTCGGTTTGTAATTTCCAACCGTCCCAATCGTCTTCGTCCAAGCCGTCTTCGATTGAAAAAATAGGAAACTTGTCACAAAGTTTTTGCAAATAATCGACCATACCAGCAGAATCAAAGCGCGCGCCCTCGCCTTTTAGATCATAAACCCCATCAGAATAAAATTCCGAAGCAGCGCAATCCAATGCAAAGACAAAATCATCACCCAGACGATAGCCAGCCTTTGATATTGATTGATCTAGAAATTCCAAAGCTTTTTCTGCCGAGCCTATGTCTGGTGCAAAACCGCCCTCATCACCAACATTGGTGTTTAAGCCAGCAGCTTGTAACTTTGATTTCAAAGCGTGGAACACTTCGGTTCCCATGCGCAAAGCATCGCTAAATGTATCAGCGCCAACCGGCATTATCATAAATTCTTGAATATCGATCGGGTTATCAGCATGTTCGCCACCATTGATCACATTCATCATCGGCACCGGCAATGTTCTGGCATTAACTCCGCCAACATAACGATAAAGCGACAGCCCTTGCGCCAATGCGCCAGCTTTGGCCGTAGCCAGCGAAACACCTAAAATAGCATTTGCTCCGAGGCGGGATTTATTCACCGTGCCATCAAGATCAATCAGAATTTGATCTATTCTGCGTTGATCCAGTGCGTCCATGCCGGACAGAGCATCGAAAATTTCACCATCAACATTGGCAACAGCCTTTTGCACACCTTTGCCGCCATAGGCTTTCTCGCCATCGCGTAGTTCGGCTGCTTCATGAGCGCCGGTGGAGGCACCCGATGGCACCATTGCGCGGCCCATGGCTCCGCACTCAAGCAATACGTCCACCTCAACAGTTGGGTTGCCCCTGCTATCAAGAACTTCTCTGGCGTGGATGTCTACTATTGCGGTCATTTTCTGCTCCTGATGCAAAATTTGGTTTATGGATATAAACAATAAACGCCGCTTTAGTAAAACCAAAGCGGCGTAAATAATTAATTCGGCAACATAGATCTAGTTAATCGTCACTGGGCTCTAAAATTTGCTTTCCACGATACATACCGGTTTTAAGGTCGATATGATGCGGACGACGCAATTCGCCTGAATTTGCATCTTCGATATAAGTTGCAGCAGCCAAACGGTCATGACTACGACGCATTCCACGACGAGAGCGGGTGATTTTACTTTTTGGTACGGCCATAGAACCTGTCCTAATATCTATTGTTAATGACTGATTCAGTCACATATTTGACGCGCAGATAGCTTATTCCATCGCACTTCGCAAGGGTAAAATGCGACATTTTGGTAAAGGGGGTGCAATTACCCAATTTTTGTGCTATACAATGATCTTACGGTCGTCCCCTTCTGACGCACGATCGCAAACGACTAGATATATAGCTATAAAGGGTCGTGGCGGTTCAGGTACGGACGACCGTTCCTTTGTCTAGTCATTTTTTGTCAGATACTCCTTCCTCCCCCGTCTGTCATCACACGATTTATCCTTCGACAGGCTTAAGGTGAGGCGGGTGATCCAATTTTCGTATACTGGATACTTCGAACAAGTCGGAGTATGACAGAATCGGCTAACTGCAAACAAGGGTCACGTGACCCTTACTGAGTAACCCTTAATTAGCAATCATTGGCAAAGACTGCCCATAAACCAAGGGTTAATTGCCAAAGATTTAGCACTCATTGACACTTACCTACCCTTAAACAACAGGGATAACTTTCAAGCACACTCGCCCTGTCCTCGTTTGTTATAATGGTGCTGCAGGTGGTTATAACTTAGCCGTTTGCGGCTCTTTGATATGGTGAATATACGATAAACTCAATAAAACGTGGGTTTTATGCTGGCATGTACGAATAATTTCCATAGGCAATAAATTTTTCTGATGAGCCTTTTTAGAACTTATCCATTGGGGAACGCTTGAAATTGCTATGGTGTTTTTTATTTACCAACCAATACAGAAATTATTTCGGCTTCAAAGTCAGGGTTTGGCTATTTGGCGGTGGAGAAAGTTCCGTCCAATCGGAGCGGATCTCGAAAAATTCGCCATCAGCCCACGCCTGTAACAAATCGCTGTAATGCGGCGACATCAGATTACCCGATTGTCCGGGTGCATGCATGAACAGCGAGCTATCTATATCGGAAAAGTCATATATGGCTCGCATGCTTGCCCCCCACAAAACATCAAAATTACCGGAATTATAATCAGTATGCGCAACATTGATGGTTGAAGCATCACCACCAACAGGAACTTTGACACTGAAAAATCTTCCCAGCGGGGTTTTATCGAACAATGGGTGAGCGAATTTTGCTTGATGATTTTCGCCCCATTGCAACTGCGCCACCGCCGATTTGGAAGTGTCGGCTAATTGCTCGGCCACTTGGTCAAGTGATATCCCAGCTAATTGTTGGCAGCTTTCCATTTCATTGGTTCTAATATCATCGCACCAAGCAGCATATTGACCAGTTAACACGCCATCGACAAACTCACGACGCGCCGCCCAAAACTGCTTAAAATCATCGCCAAAATCATCTTCGTACAACCCTTTGGTAAAATTTCGCATCCACATGGAATAAATCAGACCTTCAGGGCGATCAGCGGCAAGGTTGCCGTCCCAACCGCCAAGCAATGCACGCAATTCCCTACCACCGGCAGTTTGCGGCTCTGAGGAAGAAATTAGCGGGATCGCCCGACGCGCCAGATCGGAAACTGTGTCCATCTGCATTCGCGAAAATGAGCGTTTATCATGCAATTCGGTTTGTTCTATCAATTCGACAATCCGCCGAACCCGATGAAAACCATACCATGAAGAGGTAATGAAATGCGGGTAGCTATCTGGAACGATCTTGTTATTCGCCGAAGCGTAATATTGCCGCTCTGGATTACTTGAAACCGGCAGCTCAGCAAACGGTATTTCGCCGATCCAAGCACCGGATGTGTCGCGCACAGGAACTCTCGCCGGAGCAATGAAACCAATGGTATCCTTGGTATCAGCAAACACCATGTTTTGTTGCGGCATTTTATAGCTCTGCAAACCAGTAACAAAATCATCAAAAGTTTCCGCCGCCAGCAAAGCAATGCCTAATTCGCCGGTAATATCGTCCCAATCATCAAGCGTGCTTTGAATGATCACCACTTCACCGTCCTTGGCCATATCGCCAAGCTTAAACCAGTTCGGATCAAGCACTGGCCCTTGCTTATTGCGAGAAATAGTAATTGGTAAATCCTTGCCCCAACGAACCTTTATCAAGCTCTCAGTATCAGTAGTAACAATCTCGGATCTCTTATGAACGAACAAATCTGAAACATCAGGGCCGGTATTGGTAAAACCCCAAGCAGCAGTGGCATTACGACCCAAAGTAACAAATGGCGTGCCGGGAATGGTTGCCCCTAACATCATCGCATCTTGCGTTTGCATTCTGGCAAAATACCAAACACCCGGTGTGCTGAGCAACAAATGCGGATCATTAGCCAATAGTGGCTTACCACTAGCGGTCAGGCCGCCAGAAACAACCCAATTATTAGAGCCTTTTGGYGGCTCACCGCCGACAGAAGAATGCTCTGGCCAGTCATTATCTTCTGCWATTGCTTGYGAYAACCCAAGGTCGTCCTCGCTCAAAGTAACCGGGGCATCATCAGGATACGGAGCAAGAAATTGCGCGGTTTTCTCCTTGCCAAGAATTTGCAGCAATTTGGCCAGTTTTGGTTCCTGCAAAGCATCGCCAGACAGACCAAAAGCCATCATTTTAAGAACAGCAGCACTGTCTTGCGCCCGCCAAGSCTCTGGTTTTGTCATCAATAATGTGTATTCCGGCGGCGGCACATAGCCCTTAGCGGTAATGATCGAATTCACCCCATTGGCATAGGCGGCAAACGCTGCTTGGGTTGGCTGGTTCAAATGTTTGAACGATTGATCAGCAGCTTCACCCAAGCCCAACACCCGCATCTGCACATCGGTACGCAAAGTCAACGAGCCAACCAATTCCGATAATCTGCCATGGGCGGCACGGCGTGAAAGATCCATCTGGAACATACGATCCTGAGCGTGAGCCACACCCATGGTAAAAAATAAATCATGGCGAGAAGCTGCAAAAATATGTGGAATTCCATATTTATCACGAACAATGCTGGTTTCAGATTGCAATCCAGATAACTGCATTTCACCGGAAGTTTGCGGCAATGACTGCCCGAAACGCCAATAAACATAGCCCGCAGTAATAATGCCTAGCACCACTAATACCAATAAAACTCGCACCAACCACTTTAACAAAGTTATCATATGTCATACCCCTTGCGTTAAACTAGCAAACCTTTGGAGAAATGAATATGGCTGATTTGGCATTTTTAGGATTAGGAACTATGGGGTTTCCCATGGCGGGGCATTTAGTTAGAGCTGGTCACAAGGTTACGGTGTGGAACCGCACAACCAGTGTCGCGCAGAAATGGAAAAACACACATGAGGGAACTGTTGTCACAGAACCTTATGAAGCGATTAAAAATGCACAA
Source organism: Robiginitomaculum sp. (assembly GCA_002733735.2). GTDB lineage: Bacteria > Pseudomonadota > Alphaproteobacteria > Caulobacterales > Maricaulaceae > Robiginitomaculum_B. The sequence goes on from NVWT02000001.1 coordinate 145,158, forward strand.
ATAGTATTTGCGTGCCTTGGTGATGATCCAGACGTTAGAGAAGTAGCTGAACCCTTGTTTGCTGTCATGTCAGATGACGCTATATTTGTTGATCACACCACCACTTCGGCAGCGTTGGCGCTGGAAATGGGCGAAAAAGCAGCAAAACATGGAGTTTCATTCATTGATGCCCCGGTTTCTGGCGGTCAAGCCGGAGCCGAGAACGGGCAGTTGAGCATTATGTGCGGAGCTGATGATCGTTCTTTCAAAACAGCTCTGCCAATAATGAATTGTTACGCCAAATCTGTAAAACACATGGGCGATATTGGCTCCGGTCAATTAACCAAAATGGTCAACCAGATATGTATCGCCGGCGTTGTACAGGGACTTTCCGAGGGGTTAAACTTTGCTAGATCAGCCGGACTTGACCCAATTAAAGTTGTCGAAGCCATAGGCCAAGGTGCGGCGCAAAGTTGGCAAATGGATAATCGCCACCAAACAATGGCCAAGGGCGAGTTTGAATTTGGTTTTGCCGTTGACTGGATGCGAAAGGATCTAAGAGTGACGCTAGAAGAAGCCAAAACTAATGGTGCGAAACTACCGGTAACTAAAATCGTTGATAGCTATTATTCCAAAATCCAAGAAATCGGCGGCGGTCGTTGGGATACCTCAAGCTTAATCAAGTTATTGGGCAAAGATTGACACAACACCTAAGCGGTCATCGAATTTGCCAATAAGGAACCAAGTTCAGTAAAATCCACAAACCGTGGCGATGTTTTGCGCCCAAAGCACGCGCCCTGCTCGAAATGGTTTTGGTTGAATAACGTGGTGAAATAGAATACAAGACCGGTAACAGAGTATAGTAGGGGAAAACTAATGGGTATTTTGGTTCAGAGACAATTGGGTGCATTGGCACAAGGTATAGATCCGCGTTTGAATACAAAACCTCAGCAATCAAAGCGCCGATTAATGACTCATACCCTGGTTTTGGCGGTTTTTGCCCTCATGCTAAGCATCGCCTGGCTCACCCCCAAAGCATATGCCACTGAGTTTCTGGTCAATACCACTACGGCAAGAGGTCAGGCTGATCCTAGCGTTGCTGAGCTTAGCAATGGTAGTTTTATCATTATTTGGGAGGATGATAGTCAAGAAGGAGATGATACCAACAGCTCTGAAATCCGCGCCCGGCGGTATGATGTCAGTGGTCTGGGGATAGGGGACGATTTTGTAGTCAATACCACCTTTATAGGCAGGCAAAGCGCCCCCAGCATTACTGGGCTTAGCAATGGTGGTTTTGCCATAACTTGGCAAGATGATAGTCCAGGAGAAGATGATCCCAGTAGTTCTGCCATCCGCGCCCGGCATTATAATGTCGATGGCAATGCGCAAGGGGACGATTTTGGGGTCAACACTACTACACAAAACGCGCAGCGTGCCCCGCGCATTGCTGGCCTTGATAACGGTGGCTTTGTCATAACTTGGCAAGATGATAGTGCAACCGGACTTGACAACGAGAGCTCGGCCATCCGCGCCCAGCGTTATGATGCCAATGGTGTGACGCAAGGGGTCGAATTTCTGGTCAATAGCACCATTGAAGGCGGGCAAAGGGCCCCCAGCATTGCTGGCCTTGATAACGGTGGCTTTGTCATTGCTTGGCAAGATGATAGTCTAAAAGGAGCTGATACCAGTAGTTCTGCCATCCGCGCCCGGCGTTATGATGCCAATGGCGTGGCGCAAGATATCGATTTTCAGGTCAATACCACTACGACAAACTCTCAGCGTGATGCCAGCATTGCCAGCCTTGATAATGGTGGTTTTGTCATTGCTTGGCAGGATGATAGTGCAGCCGGAGTTGATACCAGTAGCTCGGCCATCCGCGCCCGGCGTTATGATGCCAATGGCGTGGATCAAGGGGGCGATTTTGAGGTCAATACCACCATTACAGGCGGGCAAAGGACCCCGCGCATTGCTGGCCTTGATAATGGTGGTTTTGCCATCACCTGGCAGGATGATAGTGCAACCGGACTTGACAACGATAGCTCTGCCATCCGCGCGCGGCAATATAATGCCAATGGCGTGGCACAAGGTATCGATTTTGAGGTCAACACCATTACGGCAAGTTCTCAGGATGAGCCGGACATTGCAAGCCTTAGCAACGGTAATTTTGTCATTACCTGGCGGGATTTTAGTCGATCCTCGCCTGATATCAATAGCTTTGCCATCCGTGCAGATATTTTTCAAGATGCCAATGACGCCGCACCAGAGGGTGAATTTCTTGTCAACACCACTACGACAGATCATCAGCGTGACCCCAGCATTGCCGAGCTTGTTGGTGGTGGCTTTGTCATTACCTGGGAGGATGATAACCAAGCCATCCGCGCCCAGCGGTATGCTGCCAATGGCGTGGCGCAAGGAAACGAGTTTTTGGTCAATACGACTGCGGCAAATATTCTAACGCCTTCGTTTATACCGAGCATTGCCGGGCTTGAAAATGGCGGTTTTGTCATTACCTGGGGAGATTTATCTACCATCCGCGCCCAGCGTTATAATGCCAATGGCATGGCGCAAGGGGCTGAGTTTGTGATCAGCACGACTGCGTTTTCTCCGGCTACACCGAGCATTACCGGGCTTAGCAATGGTGGTTTTGTCATTACCTGGGAAGATCATACCGCTGACATCCGCGCCCAGCGTTATAATTCCGATGGCGTGGCGCAAGGGGGCGAGTTTTTGGTCAATAGCATTACGGAAGATATTCAGAATCGCCCCAGCATTGCTGGCCTTGGTAATGGTGGTTTTGTCATTACTTGGACGGATGACAGTCAAACCGGGGACGATACTGATAGTTTTGCCGTCCGCGCCCAGCGCTATGATGCCAATGGCGTGAGACAAGGGACTGAGTTTCTAGTCAACACCACTACGGCAAGATTTCAGCATGAGCCCAGTATTGCCGGTCTTGATAATGGTGGTTTTGTCATTACCTGGACGGATAATAGCGATACCAGTAACGCCGTCCGCGCCCGGCGTTATAATGCCAATGGCGTGGCGCAAGGGGGTGATTTTTTGGTCAATACGACTGTGCCAAACGATCAGGACGAGCCCAGCGTTGCCGGGCTTGGTAATGGTGGTTTTGTCATTACCTGGCAAGATTTTAGCCGAAGCGGAGGCGATGACAGTAGTCATGCCGTTCGCGCCCAGCGTTATGATGCCAATGGCGTAGCGCAGGGGGGCGAATTTCTGGTCAATACCACTACGGAAGACTTTCAGGGAGAACCGAGCATTGCCGGCCTTGGCAATAGTGGCTTTGTCATTACCTGGGCGGATGATAGCCAAACCGGCGGCGACACCAGTGGCGAAGCCATCCGTGCCCAGCTTTATGCTGCCAATGGCGTGGCACCGGGGGGCGAGTTTCTGGTCAATACTAGTACGACAGGTGCTCAGGAAATCCCAAGCATTGCCGAGCTTAACGGCGGGGGATTTGTCATTACTTGGGCGGATTTTAGCGGAACCGGAGCTGATCACGATAGCTTTGCCGTCCGCGCCCAGCGTTATAATGCCAATGGTGTGTCGCAAGGAAACGAGTTTTTGGTCAACACAGCTATAGGGGGTGATCAAACCGCCTCCCGCGTTGCTGGCCTTGGCAATGGTGGCTTTGTCATTACCTGGCAAGATGGTAGTCTAAAAGCGGACGATGGCGATAGCTTTGCTGTCCGCGCCCAGCGCTATGATGCCAATGGCGTGGAGCAAGGGGCCGAATTCCTGGTTAATACCATTAAGAGAAGCTTTCAGGGTGACCCCAGCATTGCCAGCCTTGGTAATGGTGGCTTTGTCATTACTTGGGAGGATGATAGTCTAAGCGATGACGATGCCAGCTTTAATGCCGTCCGTGCCCAGCGTTATGATGCCAATGGTGTGGCGCAAGGGATCGAGTTTCTAGTCAATACTGCTACGACAAACACCCAGCGTGATCCCAGTGTTGCCGGCCTTGGAGGCGGTGGCTTTGTCATTACTTGGGAGGATAATAGTCGAATCCAGGGCGATACCGATGGCTTTGCCATCCGCGCCCAGCGTTATGATGCAAATGGTCTGGAGCAAGGGGTAGAGCTTCTGGTCAATACCAGTACAGACGGTAATCAGCGTGATCCGCGCATTGCTGGCCTTGGTGATGGTGGTTTTGTCATTACCTGGGAGGATGGTAATGAAGCCCTGGACGATAACAGCGGCTTTGCCATCCGCGCCCAGCGCTATGATGCCAATGGCGTAAGACAAGGGACTGAGTTTCTGGTCAATACCAGTACAGACAGTAATCAGGTTGATCCGAGCATTGCCGGGCTTGGCAATGGTGGCTTTGTCATTACCTGGGAAGATTTGAGTGAACTCGAGGGCGATACTGATAGTTTTGCCGTTCGTGGCCAGCGCTATGATGCAAATGGCCTGGCGCAAGGGCATGAGTTTCTGGTTAATACCACTACTGCAGGTGCTCAGGTTGATCCGAGTATTACCGGTCTTGGTAATGGTAGCTTTGTCATTACCTGGATGGATAATAGTGCAATCGTCGGTGATACCGATGGCTCTGCTATCCGTGCAGCTATTTTTAATGCCTCGTCTAGTGGTGCACCCGAGATCGACATTGCTGGCAATGGGGTTTCAATCACTGATGGCGACACGACACCGGCGGTTGCCGATGATACGGACTTTGGTGCTGTTGGGCTGCTTGGTGGTAGCAATGCCAACACATTTACCATTACCAATTCCGGCACCGCAGTGCTGAATATTACCGGCATTAGCATTACCGGTGCCAATGCCGCTGATTTTGCACTAACCACTGATGCTGCCAACAGTATTACCTCCGGCGGCGTCTCCCCATTTACCATCACCTTTAATGCCAGTGCAGTTGGCGCACGAACAGCCAATGTCAGCATTACCAGTGATGACGCCGATGAAAACCCGTATACATTTGATATCGCCGGCACTGGTGTTGGCGCACCCGAGATCAACATTGCTGGTAATGGCGTGTCCATTGCCGATGGCGATATCACACCGTCGGTTGCGGATGGTACGGATTTTGGCAATGTCGACCTTGCTGACGGCAATAATGCTAATACATTTATCATCAATAATTCCGGTACAGCGACACTGAACCTTACCGGCACCCCACGGGTTAGCATTACCGGTGCCAATGCCGCTGATTTTACACTAACCACTGATGCCGCCACTAGTGTGGCCTTAGGCGGTGGAACCGCCAATTTTACCATCACGTTTGATGCCAGTGCGATTGGTGTCCGAACAGCCAATGTCAGCATTGCCAATGATGACGCCAACGAAAACCCGTATAACTTTAACATTAGAGGCATTGGCGAAACGGTTGCGCCAGTATTGTTCTCGTCCGTGCTGCCTTCGGCTCGTTCCGGGTTTATCGGCGGGCCAGCGATTACTGTGTTTGCTTCGGTGATTAATGCAACGACAAGTACAGCGCGTAATTGCCGGGTGGTCATTCCCGGCGCGGCACCAGTGACGTTAAGTTATCAACCAACCGACGCCGCCAATGCCCCGGTTGGCGCCCCAGATCAGGTCTTTGACATTCCTGGCAATGAAATCCGTTCCTTTGTACTGGCCTTTACCCCAACCAGCGTCAGCACCGGTGAAGACGTCTTCCCTGACTTTATGTGCGACAATGCCAATGTCGGCGCCATCCCCGGTGTCAACACAGCGTTTCTCTCGGTCGACACGGTGGCGGGCCCAGATATTCTGTCGATTAGTGCTACGCCATCGGCCAATGGTATTATTGAGATACCTGCAAGCGGGGCGAGCTTCATGACTGTTTCTGTGATTAATATTGGTGCCGGTGATACTGAGGGCTCCGATGATGCCACCATCACCACATCCGTAGACACCGGTGCCACTGCCCTACCCTTATTACTACAGATATGCGAGACAGACGAGCTTAGTAACTGTATCACACCGCTGTCCACCAGCATCACCGATACCATTGGCTCGGTTCCCAGCTTCTTTGCTGTTTTCGTCACCGATCAATCGGCCGGTGGGATACCGCTTGATCCAGCCAATGCCCGTGTGTTTTTACGCTTTACGGACGAAGACGGCACGGTTCGTTCGGTGACTAGCGCCGCAGTTACCGCCACTGCCCCAGCTGATGCTCCCATGGCCAGTGCTGGCGAGCTGCCATTGGGTCGTTGGGCGGTTACTGTTCGCACTGTCACCAGCCCGTTCCAACAACAAATTCCGGGGGTTTTATACGTCACTGCCGATGGCGCGGCCGAGTTAAACTATGGCGAAACAATCCTGCCATTCACCATAGCACCCCCCACCGATCCCGGTAACTTCCTAACCCAAACTGAAAACACCATTATCGTCGGCGTTTTCGAGCCAAACCGCTCCATCGCCCTAATCGCCACTAACCCCCAAACCCATCTGGAAATATGGGGCGTGCAAGACACCCGTATTGACGGCATGGCGGCGCAATAGGACGGCAAGCTGGCAAATGGTGCGAAACTGCCTGTTACTCAAATCGTTGATAGCTATTATTTCAAAATCCAAAAAATGGGCGGCGGTCGTTGGGATACCTCAAGTTTAATTCAACTATTGCGAAAAGATTGACACAGCACCTAAGCGGTCATCGAATTTGCCAATAAVGAACCAAGTTCAGTAAAATCCGCAGACCGTGGAGACGTTTTGCGCCACGCAAGGGCGATTGTACGAGCCTGAACAGAATTATTCACAGGTATTGTTGTCAGATCAGAATGCCTTGCAATACCGGACTTCACCGCCATTTGCGGCAATAAGGTAACACCTATCCCACCGGCGACCATTTGCACTATGGTATGCAAGCTCGTCCCATCAAAGCTTCTTGCCTGCTCATGACCAATAGAAGAGCACACAGCCAGAGCATGATCACGCAAACAATGGCCATGATTTAATAATAGCATTTCCTCATCGGCAAAATCCGAAAGTTGAACAGATTTTCTCTTGGCTAGTTTATGATTTGAAGGAATGGTCAAATAAAACTCATCTTCAAACAAATCCATATTCTGCAAGCCAACAGTAAGATAAGGCAAAGCATAAACGATAGCATCAAGATCGCCTTTTTGCAGACCCTCGACAATATTTGCACTTTCGTCTTCGATCAACACCAACTCTAGTAAAGGGAACTTATTACGGATAATTGGTAACGCAATTGGTAACAAAAACGGTGCAATAGTCGGAATTATTCCAAGATGCATTTTCCCGCAAAGTAATTCTCGCCCAACAGAAGCGGCCTCTAGCATTTCGGTAGTTTGTAAAATTATCGCCCGTGAACGCTCGACAATATCACGACCAGCAGACGTCAATCGAACAGACCTTTTAGTGCGTTCGGCGATTTGTAAGTTTAGCACTATCTCCAGATCACGAATTCCAGCACTCAAAGTTGATTGAGTAACAAAGCATTTCTTTGCCGCCTCACCAAAGTGCAACGTGTCTGCCAATGCTAAAAAATATTGCATTTGTTTTATTGTTGGTAATTGCCGCATAATCGCTTTTTCCGAATAGTTTATTCGTTATATATCGTTTTACACTGCTAATAACAAGGTGTAATAATCATCAAATAATATTACACTCCATCGACCCAAAAAGTGGGAACCGGTTTTTGGATAAGTTGATGGATCCAGAAAATAAAATATACTAAAAATACAGTTTAATTCAATATTTTTAGTATATTAACCGCATTAAGGAGGTAATCATGAAAAACGGATTGACCACTAAAGATAGAAAAACAATTGCCAACAAAATCTCATTGTTGCTGGCAGACACATATACTTTGTACTTGAAAACCCATAACTTTCACTGGAACGTAACCGGGCCAATGTTTAGCACTTTGCACCAGATGTTCGAGGAACAATACACCGAGCTGGCATTAGCTGTCGATGAAATTGCCGAGCGCATTAGAGCATTAGGCGAACCAGCCCCGGGATCTTATGCGCAATTTGCAAAGTTATCTTCCATAGAGGAAGCTGACGGCGTTCCAACTGCCCGGCAAATGATTAAACAACTGGCAGATGACCAAGATACTGTAGTTCGCATTGCCAGAGAAACTGTTGAAATAACCTCTGCTGCCGGTGATGAAGTTAGCACAGACCTACTAATCCAAAGAATGCAAGTGCATGAAAAAACCGCATGGATGTTACGTGCCATGTTGACAAGTTGATAAAATTCATTTCCACCAACCCCACAATCAATTCGGAGAAAACCATGATTAACAACCAAGTACCTAATGTAACTTTCAAAACCAGAGTTCGTAATGACGCTATTGAGGGCGACAACCCTTTTGAATGGAAGAACTTAACTAGTGACGAGATTTTCAAAGACAAAAATGTAGTGTTGTTCGCCCTGCCCGGTGCGTTCACACCTACATGTTCTAGCACCCACGTGCCAGGCTATGAGGCTGCCTTTGATGAACTTAAAGCTCAAGGCGTAGATGCTGTTATCTGCCTTTCTGTCAACGATGCATTTTGCATGTATCAATGGGGCAAAAGCCTAGGCGCGGAAAAAGTGTTCATGCTTCCTGATGGCAGCGGTGAGTTCACTAGAAAAATGGGCATGCTAGTAGACAAGTCCAATGTAGGCTTTGGCGCACGTAGCTGGCGTTATTCCATGTATGTGGAAAATGGCCAGATCAAAAAGCTATTCTCTGAAGATGGTTTTTCGGACAACTGCCCAAGCGATCCATTTGAAGTTTCAGATGCTAATACAATGTTAGATTATCTGAAAAACAGATAATCAAATTTAGACCAAAACAACAAAGGCTTGCGTCTCAAATGGTCGCAAGCCTTTATTTATTCGGCAACAATAAATCCAGTTGATTGTAAATGATCTGCTTGATTCTTGATCCATGCGGTGACATTGGCATGTGGTAATAAGCCTTTTTCATCAGAAACATAGCTCAAACCGTCCAACACCTTCGCATAGGGACCAAAGCCCTGCACTCTAAAGGGAATTACAATGGCAATACCGCCCTCTTGCTCTGCTCTTTTAACGAAATGGCGAATTTCCTTTGATGCCACAACACGCTTCGCTCTCCAGTCCTCACGTAATGTCATCACCTGCACCCGACGAAACGGAAATTTAGAATCAATTAGGCTAGTGCGATCTGAAATAGCTGCAATCCAGCGCTGATTTTCTTCATCATCACCGGGGCCGTGCGCCAGTATCAACACATCTTCATTTTTCGGGTTTTGGCTAAGCCCCTCGGCTCTTCCCTCAAGAACAAAATCCATTAGTTCAGAATTACCCAAGCCCTCTTTACTTAAAGCAAAGTCAGAAATTGTCTTGATCTTCCAAAAACCCATTTTGTGGCCATTTGGCATTTGCATCATACCCCCCATATCATGGATGGAATGATCGACAAGTTGCGGAGCGCCCTCGCGAATTCCAAGTATTTTTTCTGTTCGTTCGTACCAACTTTCCCCAGAAATAAACAACCGAACTACACCAATTCTAGTCACACCCTTGGCTTCTAACCTAGCAACCGCTTCTTGAATTGAATTAGCATCAGCCATGCCAAATGCTATCTCGATCGGGTAATAATCCTGAAGCGGCTCGATCGCAGAAACAACGCTCTCATTCCAAACAGCTGTCCCACCATGAGCCATCAATAACACGCCGTATTGTTGGTCATTATCAGCAGTGGATTGTGATGAATTTACACTCGCACAGCCAGCAAGGATTATAATTGCAAACAGTGATAAATAATTTTTAATGTTCATTTTTGACTCGATTATATTTGAATTAACTGGTTTGTATTGATAATGCGAATGAATTGCAAGTGAAGATGATAAAGAATAAACCGAGCTACCACTTGCCTAAATCGCGGCATTGATCTTGGTCAAGTAAGCAAAACAAGCAGCGCAACAAATACATGTTGACGACTTGCTTTAGCTAAACTCTATTCACCAGATAATTCCGTCAATTAAATAACACAGGCAGAACCATGAACGACAAGATACAACTTCCGCCAAAAGGATATAAACAATGGTCACAAGAAGACCGGTTCGAGCATCGAAATGGGCCATTATTTATTCACGAGACTTATGCCCCTCCAAAAGGGCAAGGACTAATACGGTTTTTTGCTGAACAAAAACATTGTAATGGCGGCGGAGCAGTCCACGGCGGTATGTTAATGACATTTGCTGATGGCGCAATGTTCGCAATCGCCCATAAAGAATTTAAGGGAAGTTTCGGCGTAACGGTGACAATGAATAACGAATTTATTTATCCTGGCTGGCCTAACCAATGGATTGAAGCAACAGGCGAAGTCACACGCGCTACTAAATCGGGAATGATTTTTGTCCGTGGAGAGCTATTCACCCAAGATCAAATATTGATGACATTTTCCGGACTTTTGAAACGTATCCACAGAAAACCGGTTGATTAGAAAGTTAAAAACCATTTCGGTATTGTACATCTTCGTATATTAGCATATACAAAAATACGCTTACATAGCGACTATGTGTAAGCCTTGTTACATTTTGGCAAATCAAACTGGCGAACCAAACTTTCCAGTCCTTAACCAACTGGCCATAGATTTTGCGTATGATGGTAAATTACTGACCACATCGATTGGATAATGAAATGCGCGCAAATATTCGGCAATCTGGTACGCCAGTTTTGCGAAGTATTGTGCTTTTCTTACGTGAAAAGAAATGGCTGATATTTGCCATTATAGTTGGAGCAGCCTTCTACCTTGCACCGACACCCGAAGGACTATCCCGCGAGGGGCAATTGGTTCTTGTGATTTCAGTGGTTGCAGTGGTTTTATTTGTGACCGAGCCAATACCGTTACCGGCGGTTGCCTTTATGATCATAGTTTCGCAAGTCTTGTTATTAGGACGGGCTTCAAGCGATGTGGCACAATCTTTAATGAGCGATTCAGTATTGTTTATTATCGGCTCACTAATGCTTGCCGTGGCGGTGGTTAAGCAAAAACTAGACAAACGCTTAGCCTATATGATTGTTAGAATGTCGGGAACAAAAACCCGCAATATAGCAATTGGTATTGCCGTTGTTTCAGGCTTACTTGCATCAGTTATTGGCGAGCATACCGTTGCAGCAATGATGCTTCCTGTGGCGCTTACGCTTATCACCCTAACATCTGACGACCCGAAAAAAGTACGCAACTTAGCAGCAGTATTATTGTTTTCCATTGCCTATGGCAGCTCGATTGCCGGAATAGGTACACCATCAGGCGGAGCGCGCAATGCTATTATGGTCGGTTATTGGAAAGAGTTTTTCTATGACCCGAATGATCCCAACACTGCCAAATTCTTGGTTGATTATGTGAAATGGGTGATAGTTTCTTATCCGGTTTTTCTAGCACAATTACCATTTGTGATCATAATTTTATTCTCTACATTCAAACCAGAATACAAGCACCTGACCAGAGCAGTGGTTAAATTACGCTCGCAAATCGAGATTGAAGGCCCGATGCGGCCCTCTCATTTTCTGACCATCGGTTTATTCTTCATTACCTTACTTGGCTGGATTTTCTTTTCGGGAGCCATTGGTTTAGGCATGATTGCCTTGATGGGCGGGACAGCTTTTATGATCTTTGGCTTGGTGAGGTGGGAAGACTTAAACTCTGGGGTCAATTGGGGGGTGGTATGGCTATATGCAGCAGCAATTTCGCTTGGCATAGAGATGAAAGACACCGGCGCTGCCATGTGGCTGGCCGATAGTTTCTTAAAAATATTACCTGAGTCCATGGAAAGTGGAATTCCATTCTTAGCCTCAGTGTCCATACTCACCACATTAGTAACCAATACCATGTCCAATGGCGCCGCAGTTGCTGTTTTAGGGCCGATTACATTAGACTTGGCGCACAGCACCGGAGCTAGCGAGCTAGTAGTTGGGTTTGTTACATCTATCTCGTCAGCATTTGCCTACCTTACCGTGATCGGCACACCAGCATGTACGATCGTTTATGCATCGGGTTATCTAAAAACTACAGATTTTCTAAAAGTAGGTTATAAAATGGTAATTATGTCGACTATTATTTTGTTGCTTTTTGCCGCCTTGTACTGGCCAATGATCGGTCTATAGAAAGATTAGGTGTTTTGATGTCCAACGAAAAAAAATTCCAAATACTGGTATGTATTGACGGCTCCGAAAGCTCGTACTCCGGCTTGCGCTATGCGGTTCGCATGGGCGCTGATCATACCGCGGATCTTACTTTATTGTTTGTTCGACCACTAGATCAGGGGCTGGGTAGCGGCGGTTTGCAGATGGATATAGCCCGTGAAAATATGCTTAACTGGGGTCATGATCTTCCCGGAATGCGCGCATTAAAGCGTGGCCGCAATATGTTGGTAGAAATGGGCTTTATGGAAGATAGTTGGAAAGAGCAAGTCGTCCATACCGATGTACGTGGTGATAAACTAGGCGATAACTCCATCATTTACACCAATGAAGATGGCGCAAAAATCACTCTTGAGATGATGGTCTCACCTTCAGTTGAGCGGGGAATTCTTGATGAAATTGAAATTGGTGAATATGACATAACAATTATCGGAATGTGCTCGGAAGAAGAAATGGGTCCAGGAAAAATCAAACCAGCCACCACAATGGCCGTAGTTAGCCAATCCCCTACTCCAGTTCTAGTCGCCAGAGAGCTAGAGCAAGAGCATGGCCATTTTATGTGTGTTGATTTTACCGACAAAGCAATTGAGGCTGCGGTTAAAGACGCAAAAATAGCGGCTCGTTGTCACTGCCCAATTTATCTATATTCAGTTGCCGAAACCGAAGATGAGCTTCCCATAGCATTGGGGGTAGTCGCCCGCGCTAAAGCTGCAATTGAGGCAGCTGGAATGCAAGTGGTTAGCGACTCTGTGGAAATTGGTAATCCGGTAGATAAAATCCTTGAACAGGGTAGGAAATACTCATTGATTGTATTGGCTGATACATCGGTAAAAGGCTTGCGAAGGTTTTTCCAAACCTCAGTAGCATACGAAGTATTAGAACGCGCTGAAAACTCGGTAATGATCGTAAGATAAGTAAAAAATCATGGTAGTAAAAGCTAGCACCCATACCGAGCCAGGAGAGGGAGTCCGCCTCGTGATGCTTTGATATTTCACCGCGAGGCAAAGGAAATATACCATTTTGCAGAACATTACTAACTAGGCACGACTGCACCCATTTTAAGATTTGGGGCAATCGTTTGTCGCGCCGTTTTTAGCGATCGCATTTGCTCACCACAAAACCGGTTCCCACTTTTACTGGCAAGTGTATATCTTTAGCTGTCGCATTTGACCGCGAGACAAGCAGAATACTACTAACTAGGTGCGACCGCGCCTCGGCAATCGTTTGCCGCACGTCGTAGGCGGTGCGTTAGCACTTCGCCGCGAGACAAAACAACAAGTGCAAACAAGGGTCATGTGACACTTCATACGCAACCCTTAATTAGCAATCATTGGCAAAACCTGCTCATAAACTAAGGCTTAATTGGCAAAGAATTAGCACTCATTGACCCTTAGTAGCACTTAAGGGGTGGGGATAAGTTTCAACCATGCCCGTAACACCCCCGTTTGCTATAATGGTGTTGCAGATGGCTACATACCGCCAGTTTGCGGCTGTTTGACATGGTGAATATAAGCTAAACTCAATGAGGCGTGGGTTTTGCCCAAACATTGCTTTGGCGATGCGTAAAATCAATATTGTTTCGTGGCGAGCTCTTTCAAGTATTTATCCGCGGGGAAAATCTTAAATTCGAGAATCGTGCTTTTTTTAATTAGTTTTTGGCAAAATTTCTTTGTTGAATATTACCAAAAATTGTTCGGTGCTAATTAACCGGAATTAGCGGCAGTTTGAACCAAAAACAACTGCCCTTACCCGGCTCACTGATCACACCGATCTCTCCGCCCATTCTCTCGACTAATTGCTTGCAAATGGCCAAACCTAAACCTGTACCACCAAATTGTCTTGTCGTACTATTATCAGCTTGACTGAACCTATCGAAAACCATTGTCTGAGATTCTAATGGAATGCCAATGCCGGTATCAGTAATTCGCGTAATAACCCACTTTGTGCCAAATTTATCATTTTTTGGCGGGTCGCAAAGCTTTACAGAAACATGAACAATACCGTTTTTGGTAAACTTAATTGCATTCGAGATCAGATTAGTTGAAATCTGCTTTAATCTAGTTGGATCCGCAAGCACGATTTCTGGCAAACTTTCATCAATATCATGAACTAGTTTCAAATTTTTGTCTGCAGCGGCTCCACGAAATGGAACCACAACCTCTTTAGCCAATTGACGGGTGTCTACAGGCAAAGTCTCAAGATTTACCGCGCCATATTCTAATTTTGAGAAATCCAAAATATCACTTAGCAAGCCAACCAACAAATCAGCAGAAGATATGGCAATTTGCATGTCCTCCAACTGCTCTGGATTTAACGGAGATTGTTGAATTGAATACAACATGCCGGTAATACCATTAAGCGGTGTACGCAATTCATGGCTCATGGTCGCCAGAAAGTTAGTTTTGGCAAGTTCGGCCGCTTGTGCCTCAAGCATTGCTTTGTTTGCTTTGTCCGCGGCAAGTTCCGCTGACCTACGAGTGCTCAATAAATCATCTTCACGCAGCTTAAAGCCTACAATCACCCCCAAAGCATGGGAAAAGTCTGCCAAAAACTCCTCTTCATACAAATCCCGTACAGCACCATCGACAAGATAAACCACCAGCACACCAATTAGTTCATCGCCAAGCATAATTGGTACATTATAACTGCCATATTGGCTGGCCGATGAGAAACATTTATCGGACTTTTCACTGTTGCTCATCGCAAAAATAGGCTTCTTGTTCTTTGCTGTTTCACCGCATGGACAATCGTCAAAACCTATTTGCCGGACTTCATCCGCCTCGTCTGCTTTCATGTTATAGTTGGCAATTAGTTTAAGTGACTTATTATCCTCATTAGCCAAATAAACCCCACCACTTTGCAGGACTTTCAAGCAATTGGCATTAAACATAACGTTCAATGCTGATAAAATAATATCCCGTAGCGATTTATCTTGGCGGTCAATTGCATAAACACTGTTCAATATATCGATACTGTTTGCTTTGCGCTCTAATTGCTTTTTTTGAGATTTCATCTCCAGAAAATCTGTAACATCAGTTCTGATCGAAGCATAAGAAACTATTGTTCCAGAAGCATCTTTGATTGGAGTTATCAAAGTCTTCACCCAGTAATAACTACCATCTTTGGCCTTGTTCTTGATCGTCCCTTTCCAACTCTCTCCTGAACGAATAGTCTTCCACATGCGATCAAAAAATGACTTAGGGTGAAAATTTGATCGTAAAAGTGAATGCGGCTGACCTATTAATTCACTCTTGCTGTATTTGGAAATTTGTAAGAAATTATCATTTACCTGAGTGATGTTGCCCATCAAATCGCTAAATGAAACTATTGAATGGGCATGAGCAATCTGCGCTACTTCTTTCCAGATTAGATCATTATCCGCAGTATCAGTAATTGTTACGGTAGGGCTGTTTGTTTTAACAGGTGGATTTTGATCTAAGCTTTCAGGTAGCACTTGGGTATCCAGCGTTTTTGGACGCAGTAAAGACCCCACCGGCTCGCTCATCACATGAGCTATTTCATCTTGTAGTGCTTTGATTCTATGCATCGTTTATCACCAAACTTTGCTGTAAGGCAACATTACGCATCAAAAGTATGAATAAAAAGTAGACAGCACTGTTATTACTTAAGCAAAGGCTAAAATAGTCTACTTTGCTCTACTGCTGCACCGATAAAGCTCGCAAACAACGGATGTGGCTCAAATGGTCGGGATTTCAGTTCCGGGTGGAACTGAACCCCAATATACCAAGGGTGATCAGGTATCTCGACAATCTCCGGCAATTTACCATCTGGAGATAGGCCTGAGAACACCACACCATGTTTTGCCAGTTGTTCTGCAATATCAATGTTAACTTCATAGCGATGCCTGTGGCGCTCTTCTATTGTTGTTGCACCATAGATGCCCGCGACCTTGGACCCCTGCTTTAGAGCCGCCGGATACGACCCCAATCGCATAGTTCCGCCAAGGTCATCGCCCTTAGTGCGGTTCTCAGTTTTATCACCTTTACCCCACTGGGTCATCAGCCCTATGACAGCAGTCCCATCTGGACTGATTTCGCTGGAGCCAGCATCTTCAATACCAGCCAAGTTACGTGCGGCCTCAATAACCGCCATCTGCATTCCATAACAAATACCAAAAAATGGAATTCTGCGTTCACGAGCATATTTAGCAGCACTTACCTTACCTTCCGCTCCGCGCTCTCCAAAGCCACCAGGCACTAATATTCCATGCACCCCGTCCAACTCCTTTAAAGCTAAATCATCGTTTTCAAAACTATCACTTTCGATCCATTTGATTTTGACCTTGACCGTATTGGCAATACCGCCATGAACCAAAGCCTCCATCAATGACTTATACGCATCAGGTAACACAGTATATTTACCAACAACCGCAATTGTAACTTCTCCGTCCGGCTGGTTTATCCGGCGAGAAATTTCCTCCCACATAGAATGATCCGGAGCAGGCGCGTCCTTTAACATATTGAAATGTTCAAGAACAACATCGTCTAAGCCCTGTTTGTGATAGGCCAACGGAACGTCATAAATCGAACTAGCATCATAAGCAGGTATCACAGCCCGCTCCATTACATTGCAAAACAACCCGATTTTACGACGATCACTATCAGGCAATTCCCGCTCGCTACGACACAACAAAACATCTGGCTGGATACCGATTGAGAGTAGCTCTTTTACAGAATGCTGGGTTGGTTTGGTTTTTAGCTCACCGGCCACAGTAATATAAGGCAATAAAGTAACATGCAGATAAAGAGTTTTAGGCCGTCCTATTTTCAATGCAACCTGACGAATGGCTTCAAAAAATGGCAGAGCCTCAATGTCACCGACAGTTCCACCGATTTCGCACAACACAAAATCTACGTCCCCGGCATCAGACAAAACAAAATCACGGATTTTGTCTGTAACGTGTGGAACCACCTGCACTGTTGCGCCAAGATAATCACCACGGCGCTCGGCTTCGATTATTTGCTGATATATCCGACCAGTAGTTATGTTGTCGCTCTGAGCGGCAGCGACACCGGTAAATCGCTCATAATGCCCCAAATCCAGATCGGTCTCTGCGCCATCATCGGTCACAAACACTTCACCATGTTGGTATGGGGACATTGTTCCCGGATCAACATTCAAATAAGGATCAAGCTTACGCAAGCGCACAGAATAGCCTCTGGACTGCAACAAAGCGCCAAGCGCAGCAGAAGCAAGCCCTTTTCCAAGGGAAGACACCACACCACCAGTAATAAATATATATCGGGACATGGGTTTGCACCCTATCTTAGATTCGCATGCTTTGAAAAGGAAAAGGTTTGGAGAATATTACTCAGGTTCAGAGTTTTCCACAGGTTTTTCTTCCGAAGGAGCTGCCACCGGCTGTTCTATTTGACTACCAACAACCTCACTATCAGTGCCATCCTTGCCCCAATTAGGAACAATGGTTAGCAATATTGACATAGCAAAAAATGCTGCCCCTAAAAATCCAGTTGCCCGAGATAACATGCTAGTAGCCGCCCGCCCGGACATTAGCCCGCCACCGCCACCGCCACCGATGCCTAATGCTCCACCTTCAGAGCGTTGTAATAAAACAGCAATGACCAATGCCACGCTAATCAGAAAATGAATTGTCAATAAAACGGAAGTCATGAAAAAATCTCAGTTAAAAATAAATATCTAGGGAAACCCGAAAGAGAATTGGCACTTACTAGCCCAAGCCTATGCAGATTGCCAGCCATCAATCATTTGTTTCTGCAATTTATTGCGAAGCGACGAAACTGTGTCCTTCACCTCGTCGGCATCGGCTCCGAAATCTTCACCATCAGCAAAAGCGGTATATGCTCCCAAGGCCAACTCTCTAACCAATTTGAATTGAGTGGGGCTATGTTCATCTGGGTCTATGATCTCGGTAGTCATTTCTGTTAATGCACTAGCCAATTCCACAGCATCAGGCACTCCATGGCCGCGCAGTCGCCGTCGTAATTCTCGGGCGGTAGAATCAAGCTCTTCCATATCAATGGCTTTTCCRACTTCAGGGTCATCAAGCATTAGCTGCATTGAAACAACGATTTTCATCGCCARCCTCTTAATTCGCTCGCGAGTCACATCAGCTTTCATATCAATGATCACCCCCTTGACCTCTTCTAACGCTTTGCGATCGCCCTCAGCAATTGCCTTTAAGGTATTAGGTGGYTGAAATGACTTRATTGAATTGGCTTTGCGVGCGGTATCDCTACGACGATCCGGCCCSACATAATCRCCGGTAACTACAAAGTCTTTTCGGCGACCCACCAATATTTGCAGACGTTTTTTTAGTTGCTCCGTGGAAAATGGACGAAGGAGAATATCATCAATCCCGCTATTTACTAAACTTTGCACATGCTCTTTGTCGCTATCCCAGCTAGTAGTGATCGCCACAACAAATGGGTTATCACCTATCTCGCCAATTCTGATTTTACGCATCAACTCAGCAATTGCCCCGCCAGCCTCGTGTGATTCAGCAATGATCAAATCGTAAGTATTTTTTGCAGAGGCTTCGGAAAAGCTGGCGAAATCAGTAAGAATCTCGATATTAGAATAGCCAATCTCCACAAGCGAAACACGAGTAATCATTAAATTATGACGCGCTGGGTCAAAAAGACAGACCCGTACATTTTCGTAATTCATAACACACCTAAGATTTGCGAACGTTTGTTAACTTCACGTGCAATCATGGABAATATTACGCATAAAAGATTTACGGATACTTTCTAAGACTGTTATTTATTCACAGATTAGAACAGCAGTGATGACAATAAGCAATTTAGAGATTATCATGTTTAGCCCATTCCTTTACTTTTGGTCTTAATAAATGAGTAATTTTAACGAAAAACTAGCCCACAAGAACCTRTTTAGTGCATTGTTACGAGCTAAATCACGCTATGGCGCAAAAACCGATGCCATTATTGATGCCGACGACAAAACATATACATATGCGGATCTGGTCAGAGCCAGCTTCGCCATTGGCAGCGTTCTAACTAGACACAGCAAAAAAGGTGAAAAAGTTGGGATAATGCTACCAACTGGAGTTGGTTCGATAATCGCATTTTTTGCTATTCTATCAATGGGTAGAATACCGGCAATGATGAATTTTACTGCTGGAACCAGAAATTTGAAACTCGCTTGCAAAGCTGCAGAAGTTAAACACATTGTCACCGCGCACCGGTTTATCAAACTTGCCGAGCTGGAAGAGTTGGTTGCAACATTAACCGATACTGTTGATTTTCTTTACCTAGAAGACTTGCGCGAAGAAATGAACATCAAAGACAAACTATATGCGGTTCTTGGCCCTATATTTCCGTGGGCTTTCATGGCCCATACCAACTGGAAAGACCCAGGGGTGGTTTTGTTCACATCGGGTACTGAGGGCGATCCCAAGGGCGTCGTGCTTTCACATGCTAATGTAGTAGGCAATGTCGAGCAAATCCGGGCGCACATTGAATTACGCACCAGTGATGTAGTATTTAATCCGCTACCAACATTTCATTGCTTTGGTTTAACGGGCGGCTCATTATTACCGCTATTTTCCGGTATGAAAGCTGCACTTTACCCCTCTCCATTGCATACAAAAACCATACCGGAGCGAATTCGCAAAACTGGTGCAACTATTTTATTTGCCACCGACACGTTTATCTCTAGATACGCCAGAGCTGGCAATCAAGGCGATATGGACAGCATAAGGTTTGCTGTTTGCGGCGCAGAAAGAGTTCGTGACGAAACCAGATCAATGATCAAGAAAAAATATAAATTCCCTATTCTTGAGGGCTATGGTGTTACCGAGACTGCGCCGGTAATTGCCGTTAATCAACCCGAAGACAATCGCGTCGGAACTGTTGGCAAATTATTGCCCGGCATGGAATCACGTCTTGAAAAAGTTGAAGGCATCGCCAAAGGTGGCCGTTTATTGGTGCGCGGCGTAAATGTGATGAGTGGATATTTACGCCCCTCAGCCCCCGGAGTAATTGAGACTATGGATGATGATTGGCATGATACCGGAGATATAGTCGAGATTGACAAAAGCGGTTATATCATGATCAAGGGTCGCGCCAAACGCTTTGCCAAAATTGGCGGAGAAATGGTCTCTCTGGCCGTAGTTGAAAATTGCGCCAAAGCCTTGTGGCCGGATAACGAACATGTAGCAATTTGCCGCCCACACAAGAAAAAGGGTGAAACCATAATTTTGTGCAGTGATTGCGATGATGCCAACCGCGCGGATCTGTTAGCATGGGCGCAATCACATGGCGTGCCTGAACTGGCGGTTCCAAAGAAAATTGATCTGGTCAAAGAAATCCCAGTTCTTGGAACCGGCAAAGTTGATTATGTTGCTGTGGAACGCGATCTTATTGACAAGGGTTACTAATTTTCAAAACATTTTCAGCAACAACCATCACCGGTATAATTCTACATGTGAATACTGCGACCATAGGCGTTTAACACACTTTCATGCATCATCTCACTTAAGGTCGGGTGGGCAAAAACAGTTTCCAGCAATTCCGCCTCGGTAGTTTCCAAATTGCGCCCGATCACAAAACCGGCAATCAGTTCCGTYACYTCAGTRCCAACCATGTGCGCGCCAAGCAATTCCCCAGTTTTGGCATCAAATATCGTTTTAATCAGCCCCTCAGCTTCCCCCAAGGCGATAGCTTTGCCATTGCCAATAAACGAAAACCGTCCAACTTTGATTTCTAGTTTTTTATCTTCCGCCTGTTGTTCGGTTAAACCAACCGAGGCAATTTGCGGACGACAATAAGTACAACCCGGAATATTGGCGTGATTAAGCGGATGCGGGTTTTCACCAGCAATTTTCTCCACGCAAATCACCCCCTCATGACTGGCTTTGTGAGCAAGCCATGGCGGCGCCGTAATATCACCAATTGCATATAGTCCTGCCACGTTGGTTTTGCTGAATTGATCAACCTGTACATGCCCACGATCCAATTTAACCCCAAGCTTATTCAAGCCAATCTTATCGGTATTAGCTTCGATCCCTATGGCTAAAATAACTCGATCTGTTTCTAATTTTTTAGTTTTGCCATCTTTCATGGCAATCTCGGCCACTACCGAATTAGGCTTTTTCTGCACAGCTTTTACTTGCGACCTCGTTAGTATTTCCATGCCTTGCTTAGTAAAAGCTTTATGAGCAAATTCACTAATTTCCGCATCCTCTACTGGCAGCACCCGATCCAGCATTTCAACCACGGTAACTTTACAACCAAAACTTTGGTAAAAAGAAGCAAATTCAATCCCAATCGCACCGGAACCGATCACCAGTAAAGACTTTGGCATAGATTTTGGCACCATTGCCTCTCGTGCTGTCCAAATTAACTTGCCGTCTGGCTCCAGCCCCATTGAAGGTATGGTTCTAGCTCTAGCACCCGTAGCCAAAATAACGTGCTTTGCCTGATATGAAGTCTCTTTGCCGGCCTTATCTGTTACAATGACAATCGGCGCCATAGTACCCTTTTGCAACCGCCCCTCACCGTCAATTACCTGCACCTTATTTTTCTTTAACAGGAATTCTACACCTTTGGATAATTGCTCGGATATCTGCCGAGACCGTTGCACGATTTTTGCCAAATCAAACCCGGGCTTTTCAACACTTAAACCGAATTGATCCGCATGACCGATCATCTCAAACACCTCGGCTGAACGCAATAAAGCCTTGGTTGGAATACAGCCCCAGTTCAAACAAACGCCGCCAAGGTGCTCACGCTCAACAATCACGGTTTTCAATCCTAATTGCGCCGCACGAATAGCAGCAACATAACCGCCGGGGCCTGCTCCGATAATTAAAACATCAAACTTATTTTTGGTCATTTAACTATCCTTATGACTTAACGGCGGAGCTTTTGTTGGCCGGCCATCTGCTCCGAGCGCAACCATAACGAATTGCCCCTCAGTGGCCATTTTGCGATTACCATTAGTTAAGTCTTCCGACCATAATTGCACTTCGACACGCATGGAAGAGCGGCCAATACTGGTAATTCTGGTATTTAGTTCAATCATTTCACCAACATGGATCGAGTGTTCGAAGTTAATTTCTTTTAATGATGCCATTACCACCAAAGATCTTGAATGACGCGAGGCTTTAATAAAAGCGGCCTTTTCCATCAAAGCCAAAGCTCTACCACCAAATAACAAGCCTCTATGATCTGTGTCTCCGGGAAACACCAATTCGACACTCTTGGTGGTATCACCTTGTATTTCTGCATATTCTGGCACTGGCGGCAAAGGGTTTCTGTTGGTTTTCCTATCGGTGGCAACCATAGTAAATTCGCCTTGTGTGGTTAACCTACGATCACCACTAAGCAGGTTTTCAGCAGTTAAGCTAACTTGCACCCGTAATGACGAACGGCCAACACTACGCACCTCGCCAGTTAAATCGACAATTTCACCGACCAATACTGGCGACTTAAAATCTGTGCGTTCAACAGCTGCCGTAACAAAACCCCGTTTGGCAAATCTGGCTGCGGATAAAAACGCGACTTTGTCCATGAACGCCAAGGCCGTACCGCCAAACATATCGCCTTGGTGGTTTGTTTGATCAGGAAAAACCAAGTCCATAAGCCGAATTCTTTGATGCAATTGGCTCATGTAACAAAAAATCCATCATACAGGTCATAAATGCAAAATTGCACGCGCAAACTCATAACAACATCAAGCCTGGGTTTTCTATTCTCGCCTTAAACTCGGCCAATAATCGCGCACCAATTGCCCCATCAACCACCCGATGATCACAAGTCAATGTTACACTCATTATTGTGGCAATGGCCAACTCACCGTCTTTTACTATTGGCCGTTGCTCGCCAGACCCTACCGACATGATGCAGGCTTGCGGTTGGTTAATTATCGAGGCAAAGGATTTTATCCCCATCATTCCCATATTGGAAATTGTAAATGTGCCGCCTTGATACTCTTCGGGTAGTAATTTGCGATCTCTAGCGCGAGCAGCCAAGTCCTTGGTAGCGCTTGAAATTGCCGCTAGCCCTAAATTGCTGGCATTACGAATAACCGGTGTGATCAAGCCACCATCAATAGCCACGGCAATTGAAATATCAACGCTGTGCCAATGTTTTAGCCCCTCTGGAGTGTAGCTGGAATTTGCTTCTGGTACTTTCACCAAAGCCAATGCTGCCGCTCGAACTATAAAGTCATTAACCGATAACTTGATACCGTCATCGGCTACTTGCGCGTTAATCTGCTTGCGCAACGCCAATAAGTTATCAATTTCACAATCAATATTGAGCGGAAAATGCGGCACGTCACGAAATGACTCGGTCATACGCTTGGCAATGGTTCTGCGCATACCATCAAGCGGTATTAAATCAAAACCATCGGCGCTGGCTAGGGCAGTGTCCGGTGCAGTTACCGCACCACTTGCAATAGCTTGTTCAACATCACGCTTAACTATTCTACCGCCGGTTCCTGTTCCGGTGATATTTGCTAAATTCAGGCTCCCCTGTTCAGCTAATCTCTTGGCCAAAGGGGATATTTTGATACGATCTAAACCGGACACAGATTCAGCCACTTTCTTTGGCGTTACCGGTGCCGTCTCGACCTTTGTAATTGCTGCTGGTGTTTCTACTTCGGGCAAATCAGGTTTAGCTGCCGGCTTGGGGCTAGCTTTAGTTTCTACCGCCGAAGCATCTTCGCCGTCTTGTAACAAAATCCCAACAACCGCATTTACCTTTACGTCCTCAGTACCACCACTTACCAGAATTTCACCCATTACACCTTCATCAATGGATTCCACCTCCATTGAGGCCTTATCAGTTTCAATCTCGAACAGCACATCACCGGATTGCACAGCATCACCGGTTTTGACGTGCCATTTGGCCAATACGCCCTCTTCCATGGTCGGGCTAAGTGCCGGCATTAAAATTTCTATAGCCATATCTTTCCCCTAAGCCAGATGCGCTAAACTAGCTGCATTATCTTCCCAATTTTGAACCGTCACATTCTTAGGCGCAGAAAAATCAAATTTGACCACACCGCAATGACAGCCGCCAGTATGGTTTGGTAAAACCCTAGACATAACAAACATCACGTACCGCTTGGGCGATGCGCTCCGGACTTGGCATGGCCAAAGCTTCTAAATTTGCCGCATAAGCAAGTGGTGCTTCAACTTGATGCACTCGCTTTGGCGGCGCGTCCAAATAATCAAACGCCCCTTCTGTAACCAATGCAGCAATTTCAGCGCCAATACCCATGCGCCCCCAGCTTTCTTCGACTGTCACCAAACGATTAGTTTTTCGAACCGAAGCAAGAATTGTTTCCTCATCCAGCGGACGGATAGTACGCAGATCAATCACTTCTACCGAGATACCTTCTTTGGCTAAAATCTCAGCCGCCTGCAATGAAAAACCAACCATGCGAGAATGCGCGGTAATGGTGGCGTCAGTCCCCTCGCGTCGCACAAGAGCTTTACCAATTGGAACCAACCAGTCTTCCATCTCTGGAACATCACTTACTTCGCCATACATTAGCTCGTGCTCAAGAAACACCACTGGATTAGGATCGCGAATGGCTGCCTTTAACAACCCCTTAGCGTCAGCTGCATCATACGGCGCAAGTACAATCAATCCCGGCACATGACCATACCACGGCGCATAGTCCTGGCTGTGTTGCGCCCCTACCCGACTGGCAGCGCCATTTGGCCCACGAAACACGATCGGACAGGACATTTGCCCGCCAGACATATAACGGGTTTTGGCCGCAGAATTGATAATATGATCGATTGCCTGCATAGCAAAGTTAAATGTCATAAACTCGATTATTGGCTTTAATCCAGCAAAAGCAGCACCAACACCAAGCCCGGCAAACCCATGCTCGGTAATTGGCGTATCAATTACCCGCCGAGAGCCAAACTCATCAAGCATCTCACGACTTACCTTATAAGCGCCCTCGTACTGCGCTACTTCCTCGCCCATCAAAAACACATCTTCATCTCTACGCATTTCTTCGGCCATTGCATCACGCAAAGCATCACGAATAGTGGTTGGCACCATTTTG
Source organism: Robiginitomaculum sp. (assembly GCA_002733735.2). Taxonomy (GTDB): domain Bacteria; phylum Pseudomonadota; class Alphaproteobacteria; order Caulobacterales; family Maricaulaceae; genus Robiginitomaculum_B. Next base: position 170,313 of record NVWT02000001.1, read on the forward strand.
GTGCCAGCAGGAACATCAATTTCAAGAGCAATAACAGGTGCTGGCTCAATATTTTTTACTTCTTCCGCAATAACACTTTCTTCAACCACAGGCTTTTGTACCGCACTTGCCGTTTTTACAGGCTCTGCATTTTCATCATCGCCGTCTTCTAATAAAATAGCGATTACTTGGTTTACCTTGACGTTATCAGTACCACTTGACACCAGAATTTTACTTAAAACCCCCTCGTCCACCGATTCAATTTCCATTGTTGCCTTATCGGTTTCAATCTCGGCTAAAATATCGCCCGACACGATGGTATCGCCCTCTTTGACCAGCCATTTAGAAAGCGTACCTTCCTCCATAGTGGGGCTTAACGCCGGCATTAAAATTTCAACAGCCATAAATTCGCATCCTGTTCATTCGGATATTACAAAACAATTTTTACGCCAATACTTTTACGCCAATACATCGGTCAAAAGGTCAGAAACCGGCGGTTCTGGACTATCTTTGGCAAAATCTGCCGCATCATTGACCACCTCACGAATTTCTTTATCGATATCTTTTAGCGCAGCTTCATCAGCAAAACCATTGGTAAGCAGCAATCCCTTAACATGTTCGATCGGATCGCTATTGCTGCGAACTTCGTTGACTTCTTCACGAGAACGATATTTTGCCGGATCCGACATTGAATGCCCACGATAACGATAGGTTTTCATCTCCAGAATCATTGGCCCATTACCGGCTCTTGCGTGTTTTACTGCCATTTCGCCAGCTTCTCTAACAGCCAAAACGTCCATGCCATCAACCTCAAACCCTGGAATACCAAAACTGGCTCCGCGTTTGTGTAATTGGGTTTCTGCAGACGATCGCTCAATCGCAGTTCCCATGGCATATTGATTATTTTCAATTACATAAATAACCGGCAAATCCCATAACTTGGCCATGTTAAAGCTCTCATAAACCTGCCCTTGGTTAGAAGCTCCATCACCAAAATAAGCCAAGCTCACCCGATCATTCTTTCTGTATGCATTGGCAAAAGCCAAACCAGTTCCTAACGAAACCTGCGCCCCGACTATGCCGTGTCCGCCATAAAAGTTCTTCTCGGTGGAAAACATGTGCATCGAGCCACCTTTGCCGCGCGAATAACCACCAATCCGTCCGGTAAGCTCGGCCATAACGCCTCTTGAGCTCATGCCCAATGCCAACATATGTCCGTGATCACGATAACCGGTGATCACCTGATCTCCATCACCAATACAGGCTTGCATCCCGACAACAACAGCCTCTTGGCCGATATAAAGATGACAAAACCCGGCGATCAAACCCATGCCATACATTTGACCGGCTTTTTCTTCAAACCGTCGGATAAGCAGCATTTCACGATAATACCCTAACAAATCCGAGGAATTAAGCTTTGCGCTTTTTTTCTTGGTCTTTGATTTCTTGGTGGCTTTAGGTTTTGCTTTTGACATACTTCACATGTGAACTTGTTTTGTTGCTGATACCTTTGTGTAACCATATCAACATTAACCGTCCACTAAAATTTTAACCAAGCACCACTGATTATCGGCTTTTTTGAATATGGCGCTTTGAAATATCTGTAATGTTCTTGCAACCCAGTAATGCCATATCCCTCTCTAGCTCAGCTTGTAATAAACCTAAAACCCTCTCGACACCGGCTTGCCCACCAGCAGCTAAACCATACAAATAAGGCCGCCCAAATGAGCAGGCATTTGCACCCAAGGCCAAAGCCTTTAAGGCATCCGTTCCACGGCGCACTCCGCCTTCTACTATCAATTCCAAACTATCGCCAACGGCATCGCGAATTGGCGCAACCATATCTATCGGCGCTGGCACACAATCAAGTTGCCTTCCGCCATGATTGGAAATCATCACTGCGCTGGCTCCATGATCACGTGCCTTTATGGCATCATGCGGGGTCATTACCCCTTTGATCGCAAACGCCCCGCCCCATTCATTCGCCAACCATTCAGCATCTTTCCAAGTTAAGGATCGATCGAACTGTTCATTAATATAGGCCGCAACACCACCTTTTTGATCACCCTTTACCCAATGCGAAATATTGACCATTTCAAAACCGCCGCCGGTTATTGCACGGTAAACCCATTCAGGTGACAGAGCGAAGCTAAGTAGGCTGGCAGGTGTGAATTTCGGCGGCAATGTCATGCCACTGACCAGATCGCGCTCGCGATTTCCAGCCACCGGAGTATCAACGGTCAAGCACAAAGCCGTATAACCAGCAGCTTTGCACCTTGCGACCAATTCACGGGTTAGACCGCGATCTTTTAATGCATAAACTTGAAATAATTTTGGCCCCGGACAGGCTTTGGCTATATCTTCAATGCTAGCAGTAGCAACCGTTGATACCCCGTACATGGTTTCAAATTTTTGCGCAGCAGCGGCCACGCCCAATTCATGATCATGATGAAACAAACGCGACATGCCTGTAGGGGCAAGGTAAACCGGCATCGACAATTTCGCGCCCAGCAATTCCGTAGTCATGTCGATATTTTCAACACCGGTCAGCGTTTGCGGCAATAATTCGTACTTAGCAAAAGCGGTTTCATTATTGGTTTTTGACCATTCATCATCAGCGCCGCCTTGCATATAATGATACATCGGGTCGGGAAGTTTTCGCCTTGCCAATTTGCGAAAATCTTCTGTGGTAAAACAACGAGATAATTTCACTACCCTGCCCTCATTTACTGACCTGTTTCCATAATCGAACAAAGTTACCGCCGATAATTTTTGCTGTTTCATCAAGGCCCAAACCACGCGCTAACAAACCGGCAACTAATATCGGCATTTGCCGGTAATCATCAAAGACCGGCTTGTAATTTGCATCCATATCAGTACCCAAAGCCACATGATCAACGCCCACATGATCAATCAGATCGAAAATTCGATCGATATAGCCATTAAGATCAGTGATCCCAAAACCAGCTGGCCACGCGCCGATAACTCCGCCTCCACCGGCAATTTCAACGGCTAACTCTTTACTTATAAAGCGCGAAACATCTGGTACTTTATCGCTCTTGATATGAGTATGCGAACACATTACTGGCTGCTCAGTATTGGCCAGCACTCCAAAGGCCGTTCGCTCAGATGCATGAGCCACATCGATCATCATGCCAGTATCGTTCATTGCTTTTACAACCGACTTTCCAGCTGTTGTTAGGCCATGATGCACCTCTTGACCGGTCATTATATCACCGATTTCTGATCCTCTAAAATGCATAAGAGTAATAGACCGCAAGCCCATTTCATAGGCCTCGGCAACCCGCGCTGAACTGCCTTCAAGAAAATCACCGCCCTCGGCAGTTAACCAAGCCCCTACCTTGCCCGCAGCTCTGGCTTTTGGTAAATCTTTAGGCGATTTAAGAGCAAAGACTAAACCGTCACTAACCAGCTTTTGCATATTGGCATTTTGCAACTTAAAGCTATTCCACGCTTCACCGGGAGCAAAATCACGAACAACTTGCAAACCACCATCTCTGGCATCAAGAAGATGAAAGTCTGAAACACTGGCAAAAGATGCACCTGAGACCAGACCCGATTGCATGTCAGCAACTGTCTTTTTTTCAAAAGTTCCCATTGCCTGATAAGCCTTTAGCTTTATCGACAATCCCTTGGCTCCACGAACAAATGTTCTTCCCGGGTGAGCATGAATATCAAAAGCAGGGTTTTGACGTAAAAACTGGCCCGCTTCGCTGATCTGCTGTTCGCCCACATCAAAGCCAATAGGTACTGATTTCTTTTTAGTAAACCACCAACCGCCGGCTCCCAAGGCCGTAACAGCACCAGCAGCAATTAACAGTTTTCTTCGATTCATCATAATCTAGATACCCTTTTCGTTTTCTTCTATCACATGCTCCGAATAGTGAAAAGAGTAACCGATTCCAGATAAGGATATAGATCGTTGAAATAAAGTCAGAGTCTGATGAAGCGTTATATGATCAAGCCTAATAACGCCTTATAATCACGCGGCAGCCGGAAGCATTTTCGCCGTGACTTTTGATAGACCATCAAGACGAGCCAACAGGTAATCCAACTCTTCTTTTGGCAACCCCTGAAACTTTGTCAGCACTCGTTCAATAAGTCTTCGCGAGAACCGCTCACGATCCATTTGACCTTCGTCAAAATCCATCTCGTGAACCATATCAATTCCAGTTCGAAACACCGGATATAGCTTTTGCGGCAACCCAGCTCGTTCATAAATCGCGCGCAAACCCAACATCCCAGCATCATGCACCATCAACCAGGTTCGAGAGTGCGGCACTCCGGCTAATTCAGCCAATGACCATTCAACAAACCTAATATGCCCCATGCACAACCCGCGCACGACCAAGGACGGAGACAATCGCCCATTTAGATTTAATTGTTGCACAAAACGGCGCATATCGGCGGCTTGGCCAGCTTGATCCACCAGATCAATAGTTGCACGTTCTCTGGCACTTTCTGATAGTTCGACAGCTAATTGCGGCGGCAATTCATGGCGAATAGCCAAGCGATGCAACGCTTCATCAGAAATTAGTGACACCAATTTCTCAGATACATGAACCGGCAGAGAATCCCGTGCGATCAAGCTATCGGTTACTTTGGCATTCTCACCAAACCGATCCAATGTGGCGCGAAAAGATTGATCATCGAATATCGCGCCATTGTTAGAGGCCGCAACAGCAACCGCCGGCTCGCGACCTTCGGAGGTTATCACCCTAACCACACTTGATGAGACCGTTTTGCGCCCAGCAACAGCCATTTGCCGTACAGCAGCACCAGAACGCACCACGTCAATCAAATCCTCATCTGTCAGTGATGGTGAAGATGCCAATATAGGAATAGCAATCGAATCTAAATCTTCGGCTAGTTGTTTAGCTAGCTTTTGCGGCAAATGCGGTGAATTTTGTAAAGTCACAGCCAAAGCCCGGCGCACCAGTTCGGCGGCATCATTGGCCATTACTTGCATAATTTCAGCGGCGCTTTGCCGTTCAACCCGTGATAATGGAGCGCGATCAATCACTCGGCATATTTTATGGGCAGCGATTGCCCGATCATCATCGTCCTTCCCCTTAACCAAGCGACGAATATCATTTTCAGTTAGTTTTGAGCGCATAGCGGCAATAGACATGAAGATTAGCCCTTCTAAGACGAGTTGATTCCTCAACCATTCTCTACGGTTATGCTTAACCAAAGGTTGCTAAATTAGGATCAATGCCTATTATTTTTATCTTTAGAAGCTACAGAACTAGGCAATGATAGCTCCGATAGTAATTGGATAAGCATTGGTGACAACTGCATTAATGGCGCGCGAACCATGGTGCTGGCCAGCGGAAATGCCGCAATCGACTTGCTAGAATAATCGGAGTTACGGCTTACCGAAGAACCCGCCCCCAAAATATTAGCCGCAGGTAAATCACCAAGATGCAAGCTTTGCAATCTTACAGCTACATCAGCAATTGAACGCGACTTACCTTTATTATCAAAAAATATTGCACGATTTGCTTTGGCTTCAGTAGGAAACAATTTATTCGCCGCAATATCAGGCGTATCAGATGCAGCCTTTAATAAGCTAGCGGCTGCACCAGAACCCATAAAGTGCGCTACATATAATTCCGCATCATTTGGCGCTCGGCCAAGTTTTGCCGCCAACTGAGCCGCATTATCAACAGTAAGTTGCGCGGCCATTGCCGTTGAAATTGCCGGATCATGACGCAAATCTAGTATCTTGCTACGAGTAGTCGCGTCTTTTACTTCAAACTTACCACTATCATTGCGTTTTATCGCATTGGCCTCGTCACCAAGACCATGTGCTTTGCCATATTTTGAGACCATTGATAGCCAAGTTTGTTCAACGAATTGAAACAATCCGGCCGCCGATGACGTTTTTGCTTTTGCCTCTGGACGCATTGAACTTTCTCGCGCCGCAGTTTTTAACAAGAAATCAAAAGAAACGCCGGATTTATTCGCAGTATTAGCGAAAATCTGCCGCAAATTATTGATCTGTGATTTAGCAAAAATTTCAGTCATAAATTACCAATTAGTTAGATGAATCAGTTCAATCACTCACACTAAAGCTCAACTCTACTAATTGCTGGTTAATTCACTTATAGGTTACTTGCCTTATTCTCGACACAATTAAACCACTAGGTTGATATTGAAACGAAACGCAAAGGATTGAACATGCTAAAACTCACCTCGGTATTTCTTTTATTAACAGGCACTTTGTTTGCGATTTCATTTAGTACATTTGCTAACGACACTTCCATTTCGGCTACAAAAGAAAAGCCCAAAAGTCGATGTTTTAGAATTTATGAAATTACTGGGTTTCACCCGCTTGACGATTACCATGTTTTCCTAGTCGGACGCACTCAAAAAAGGAATTATCTGGCACAAGCATCTCGTAGATGTCGTGACGTTGATTTCACCTCCAAGATAACGGTTAGCTTTGAAAACAAAATGGTTTGCCCGCCAATGCTCGAATTCATTAACTCAAGCAATGACCGCTGCCCGATAAAACTTATCGAGAAAGTCGCCAACAAAGACCAAGCCGAACAAATCGTCGCCGACCGGGCAAAACAACGTCAAGAAAAAGTTGATGCACGAGCCGCAAAATAACAATCTTAAAACGCTCGTTTATAAGGTTCAACCTGCCGCAAATAACCAGAAACCGTTTCATCAAGTTTGAACTGCACCATATCTTCATAACGATATGAATTTAAGGCTCCGGCTTTGCGTAATATCCTGCCGGCAACAGATTTAATAATTTTTTCGAATTGTGATGCATTATCCCATTGCGGCTGCATTCCGAACTTGCGACGCAAAATCCCATTAGTCACCATGCCGCCATTGATAAATGCGCTTTCATGGGTTGAAAACTCCATCACCATAGAAACACAAAAACTTTGGTTTTCAACCCGGTGAGGCGAACGATGCGGCCACGAAACCATCTCGCCACCATGTAAATCATAAACACCTGCCTTTGTGTCCATTTCTGGGTGATATGGCACATCTTCGTTCCGTTCCCCAAGAATAATCGCCTCAAACGCCTCATCAGGTAAAAACTCCTGCCCCAATGGGTAAACCCAAACTCTCTTATGGCCTCTGATATGCCAAAGATGGGTAATAGTTGGGTCACTATGATATGGTGTCCTAGCAGTAGGTGAAGAAACTAATATTCCGCCACGGCAATTCCTACGATCAAAGTTTCTACCAGTTCCTTGCTCCAGCTCATCATGCAATTGATCAAGCAVCTCTATATATTCATGATGAGTGTTCATTGCTTCACGAATATTGATCCAGATATCGCCAGATTGAGCAGCAGCAACCAAAGTTGCCCCCGAAGCATCACCAAAATCCACGGTTAAGTGCTGATGTTTATATTGCTGTCGTTGACCATCATTTGGTATCGCCAGAACATCAATTAAATGTTTTGGATGTTTGTCCAGTAAATCTGCCAAGGCCTGATCAGAAAACAAGCCAGTCTCTTGTAATGAATGCTCAACCGCCATTACTTTTTTCCCGTAATCACGGCGATTATCCTCTGTCCAATTATTGATTATTTCCATTACTTCCTCCTGCTTATTCGTCTGGCACACATTGCGCGAAACAGGTAATTTACTGCAATCATCATACCGAAATGCTAAACTCAACTGCGACAAAACCCCGCAGGTATTCGTGCGTTTGGCATGCACTTACTCTATTTAACAACCTATGGTAGTGTATGATTCGATGTAACCTTAGGAGTTAAGAAGATGCGGTTTGTTGGAATATTTGTTTTTACCACAGTATTTGTTATTTCCAGTATATCTTTTCCTGTCAAAGCTGACTGGCAAACTGCTGGCAATCATCTTCCGGCTGGCGGTAGAATTGACTCATGTACATTGGATTTCATCGACATATATCCATGGGCAGTTGATGATTACGCATTATCAAGCGCAAAAGACAGCATACACCTTGGGACATTAGAAATGGTCGGGGTGAGATGTACCTGGAAGAAAAAAAACGGTGGCATACCGGATTTGTTTTCAGCCGGTGATATGATCTGCCCCAACGGAGAACGACGTAATCCGTCCGAACCAGATGGCTGTGGCGATACCAGCTATGTACCGCAATGCCAATTGCAACAAGAACAAGCAGATAACGGCTCCGGTGTTCAAGGAGGCAGAGCCGGCAACCCAATTGATCTTAGAAATGGAGCCAAAACCGAAACGGTTGTCGATTTTTCGGCTTCTGGCGGACGAGCATTTGGTTTGATCCGCACTTATAATTCAGCCACCACTAGGGCTTCTAGGTTGGGTTATGGCTGGCGTACCAATTTTGATCGCAATTTGATCTCCCCGGGACCATTTTCCGCACAAAGCAAAGTTGAGATTGTCGATGGAACCGGCGCGTCCACCGCTTTTCGTCGTACTGGCGGAGTATTCAAACTGGCTTATTGGAAGCGCAGCTTGAATTATTGGTTTTACACCCGCAAAGGATTAAACGCCTCCTTGGTTAAACTGGCTAATGGTTGGGAATACGCCACGGAAACCGGAAGTGTCGAATTTTTTGACACAGAAGGCGTATTGCAATGGATAAAAGAAACTGACGGTTATCAAATTGACTTCATCTATGATGTTAACGGTAATAATGTCGAAGTTGAGGATAGCTTTGGCCGTAAGATCATAATGTGGTACGATCAGCAAGGGCGCATGCAAGCGGCGTTTGATCCCGATGGTAAGGTATATGATTATTCCTACACAATAATCGGTAATGATTTCCCTGCTGGAACTGATCCAACGACCACAGGGCGTAATGGCGTTTTGGCGGCAGTGGCATATCCTGACGCAACACCACTAGATGACACCGATAATCCGACAGTTTCTTACCATTATGAAAACCCGAACATGCCAAGCGGGCTTACAGGGATGACTGATGAAAATGGTGTGCGGATAAAAACTTGGGAATATGACAGCCAAGGGCGCGGTATTTTAAGTGAACACGCCAACGGCACCAATCGGGTAAGCATTAGCTATGGATTAAATTCTGCAACCATTACCAATGCTTTGGGCAAGCAAACTATTGTCGAGTTTGAAAACTATCAAGACACTTTGCGTCTKACTGCGGTAAAGGGRCAAACATCGCTTAGCTGNNCNGCTGCTNNNGATACATTATATAGCTATGACAATGATGGTTATCTCGACACAGTAACCGATGCCAAGGGGCGGATCACTAAGTTCACCAATGACAATAATGGCCGACGCACACAAGTAGATGCGGCTTTTGGAACTGTAGATCAACAAAGCTTTACCGCCAGCTGGGATCCTAACTTACCGCTTGCCTCCACCATAARCCAGCCGGGCTTACAAACTACTTACCAATATARYSCCARYAACCAGRTMACYAGCATTWCRCAGAYCGAYACYACYACTCATACYCTGCCCTATTCCACCARCGGCCARACRCGAACATGGACTTTGAACTGGACKWKMAATGGGCAAATTGACACRGTTGATGGYCCGYTAASTGGWACARCTGATAGYATTGATTTTGATTATGACAGTGCYGGSAACTTGGTCAAATTCACCARTGARATGGGACATATTACGCAAATMACYGCYTATACYGGCAATGGTTTACCGCTAACCAGTATTGATGCAAACGGGGTCAGTACAACTTACACCTATACCCCAAGAGACTGGTTAGAGACATACACAGTTCATGACCCTTATGGCGGTTCTTATACKACGTCGTTAAGYTACACTMTTGATGGCCGGTTAAGCGGCATAATACCGCCAAATGGCGCGTGGRTYGGAATTTGGTACGACAATGCCGGACGCATGACTGGAACCGGCAATAATGCCGGCGATGAAATTGAGATGGTCTATGATGACCTTGGCGGCATTACCGCAACGCGGATCCGGGACAATAGCAATACTTTGCGGTTTTCATTTACTCAAGTATTTGACGAATTAGGACGAGTATTGTCCTCAATCGGTGCCAATAATCAAACCACATCTTTTGCGTGGAACCGTGTTGATATGATGAGCGAATTTACTGATCCAAACGGTGGTAATACCGTGCAAATTTATGACAATCTTGACCGCTTAAAAACCCAAACCGATGCTATATCAGCCGCAACTACTGCCAGTTATGGCGATAGCGGTTTAGAAAACGTCACGGACCCCGGCGGCTTGGTAACGGCTTATGTGCGAAATGGTTGGGGTGAAATAATTAGAGAAGTTAGCCCTGATGCTGGCATCACCGATTATGAGCTAAATACCAATGGTCAAATAATAAAACGCACCGATGCCAGAGGGCAGATCACCAACTACACTTATGATGCAGCTAGCCGCTTAACTTCCGAAGAATTTGTCGGGAATTCAGCGCAGAATATCGACTATATTTGGGACATTGGTGGTGATCGCGGAATTGGTCGCATTACACAAATATATGACGAACACGGCATTACCGACCTGCTTTATGATGCCAGAGGTGAGCTATACAAAGAAATTCGTAGTCAAAACTCGCAAGTCTACGAAACATTATATGCCGATGATGGCACGAATGCAGTAATTGGCATGACTTACCCTTCGGGGAGAATTGTCGAATATGCCCGTGATAATGCCGGGCGCATTACCGATATACGCACCCGCGAAAATGCCAATGCGATATGGCAAGATGCGCTTGGCAATATGGATTATTTACCATTTGGGCCGCTGACCACTGGCACTTTTGGCAATTCACTAGCTTTGAGCATAAATTATGATCTTGATTACCAGATAACGGCAATAAAAGTCGGCGCTGGCTCGATAATTGATTTGAACTACAACCATGATGCCAATGGTAATATTACCGCTCTTAGTGATAATGCAATACCAGCCCGCGATCAGGCTTTTACTTATGATGCCGTTGATCGCTTAGTTAATGCTAGCGGCATTTATGGTGCTATTGGTTATAGCTATGATCCAACCGGCAACCGGCTATCACGAACCATAAATAATGGCTCGATTATAACCGAGACTTATAACTATGCTACCGGCAGCAATAAATTGATCACAGTTACCGRMWWTGRYGSRMRWRSWRYWRGWKGRAACGCCGCTGGCCAAGCCGATATTGATACCAAAGGCACCGATAATTACCTATATTCACATGATGCAGATGGGCGCACCAGAACCGTCACCCGTAATGGCAGCCTTATCGCCACTTATGGTTATGATGCGGCTAATCGTAGAGTGGTAAAATCTCTTACCGGCCAAATAATTCACTATATTTATGGTCGCAATGATCAACTGATCGCCGAATATGATGGCATAAGCGGTAGCGTTTTGCGCGAATATATCTGGCTTGGCCTAATGCCACTGGCGATAATAGATCACACAAATGGCAGTCCTGTTCTTAATTTCTTACACTCTGATCATTTAGGCAGGCCAATCGCTGCAACTGATACTAACGGCCTTCAGGTTTGGGACGGCACATTTACACCATTTGGCGAAGCCGTGCTTACCGCCGGCAGTTTATCGCTAGAGCTACGTTTTCCCGGACAATACCGCGACAGCGAAACCGAACTTTATTACAATTTCACCCGGATTTATGATCCATCAATAGGCCGGTATTTACAATATGACACCATAGGCCTTGCCGGTGGCATCAATCCATTTGCCTATGTTGGCGGCAATCCAGTTGGGTTGATTGATCCCACCGGGGAAATTCTTATCATACCTATTTTTGTTGGAATGGGAATTGGCTTTGGAATTGATCTTGCATTTCAACTGGCGAACAATGGCGGCAAATGGAATTGTCTGAACAAAGGCAGCCTGCTTCTTTCTGCAGCTCTTGGAGGTGCGAGCGGCGGCGGCGGTGGTCTATTTTTACGCAATGCAACAAAAAAGTATAAGCCGCCAAACACCCCTTTGGAATGGTCACATTTTTTACCCACAAGATTGGTTGATAAATTCAGATCATCTGGAATACGAAAATTTCTAAATGACAGAGGCGGGCTTAACGGTAATTGGGTTACGGCAAAGCGGCATCATTTACATGATTTTTGGCGACGACCAAAAGGCTCGAAAGTAGCCGATAAATGGCCATTACCTGTACAATTAGCCGATCGAGCGCCTACTTGGTTAAAAGCTGCAACTCTGGCTCCGCTTGGTTCGCAAATAAAGAGGTTCTTCCAAACGCCGCAAACATGTGAGTGTCAGGAATAATTAACTATATAAGCAGTTAAAATCCAATATTTGTTGCTTTTTCACATTCAATGAGCACTTAATTAGCGCAACATAAGAAACCACACCTTTGTCGATAGTAAACTTCGCGTGAAAGAGATATATTCTATGACCGATCTTATTACAGCTTACGAAAACTTCCTGAATTGCGGATTTGCTGGCATCACCGCCGAACCACCAGTAAGTGAGCAGCAAATAGCTGAATTTTCGGAAAGATATAGCCAAGAACACAATATGCCACCGCCAGAGGAATTATTGCAATTAGCACGAATTGCCAACGGTGCGCTTTGGCATGATGGACAATGGGGATTTGAGTGGTTCACCGAAGTCAACCAACAAACCGGCCCAGCATTAGAACGCAGCGTAAATTTAATTCCTGATGGTTGCGGTAATTCACTTATTGTCGACGTTACTTCTGATGGCAAATTAGGGCCGGTATTATATAACTGCCATGACCCGATGGGCGTAACAATTTACGCGCCAAGCTTAAAAACTTTTTTTGAGCGCGAGATGGAATCAGCAAAAAAGCTTGGAAAAATGCCATTAAACGAAACAGATTCACTGGAAATACCTTATAATTTTACCGATATTGGGTTAAGCTACGAACAAGTAATGGCTGGAACCAGTAAAGGATTAAAATCCTATGCCGAAAAAACCGGCCCTAATCATTTGTTCGTAGATTTTAGAACTTGTAAAACCGGTTTATCATTTCATTACCATCCAACAAGAAAAGAGCCGATGGCACGGGACTGGCCGGCAGTACGGGATGGTGATAATTTGATATTTGCTATTCCATTGATTGAGCATCCGCCAACGATCGTACAGCGAATAAAATCATTATTCAGCAAATAAGCCGTTTTATTTGACCAACACCCGTTGCAAAGCATTATCCCAACCGCCTAGCAATTCTTTACGAACTTCCGCGCTCATTTGTGGCTTGAACACCTGATCAACTGCACGGCGGCGGCCAAATTCCTGCAATGATGGTAATAAGCCAATGCCAAAAGCAGCCAGTGCCGCCACGCCATTGATTGTGCTTTCAATATTTACCGGACGCTCGACGGCAACTCCCAAAATATCGGCCATGAATTGCATCAACCAGTCATTACCAACCATGCCGCCATCAACTCTGATATTCGACAACTCCACCCCATCAAGTGCCAGCGCATCGACCAAATCTCGAGTTTGATAAACCACAGCCTCCAAAGCCGCTCTTACAATTTGCGCTTTGCCGCTTCCACGGGTTAAACCCAACAAAGCCCCCCTCGCCTGCGCATCCCAATGCGGCGCACCAAGTCCCGCAAAAGCCGGAACCAAATAAACCCCGCCGTTATCGGGAATTGATCTGGCCAGTTCTTCACATTCGCTAGCATCGGCAATAATGCCCAAGCCATCACGCAGCCATTGAATAGTCGAGCCAGCAGAAAGAATGGATCCTTCCAGCGCGTAAGTTGTTACGCCGTCCAATTGATAGGCAATAGTGCCAAGTAATCTGTGTTTTGAGCGAATTAGTTCATCGCCAGTATTTACCAATAAAAACGATCCGGTTCCAAATGTGGATTTCAACTCTCCGGAGCTAAAACATGCTTGGCCAATGCTTGCTGCTTGTTGATCACCGGCCACGCCCTTTATTGGAATTTCCAAGCCACAATGCTCCGGCGCAATGATCCCAAAATCTGCAACGCAATCCTTAACCTTGGGCAATACCGAAGCCGGAACATTAAACAACTCTAGTAATTCTTTCGACCACTGCCCTTTTTGAATATCATAGAGCGCAGTTCTCGAAGCATTTGTGGCATCAGTTGCATGAACTTGGCCATTGGTTAGTCGCCAAATCAGAAAACTATCAACCGTACCAAATGCCAATTCACCACTTCTTGCCCGCTCTCTAGCCCCATCAACATTATCCAGTAAATAAGCAATTTTAGTGGCGGAAAAATACGGATCCAACAACAAGCCGGTTTGCTCATTTACTAAACTCTCAAACCCCTTAGCTTTTAGTTCATCGCAAATGGGCGCAGTGCGTCTGTCCTGCCATACAATCGCATTTGCTATCGGTTCGCCAGTTTTACGATCCCAAATAATCGTGGTTTCCCGCTGATTGGTAATTCCACAAGCAATAGGAAGATAACCCTTTTCTTTGGCAAGTTTTACGACCTTTTGAATGGCTTGCAAGCAGGTTTGCCAAATCACTTCTGGATCGTGTTCCACCCAACCTGCTTGTGGATAAATTTGCGCAAATTCCTGTTGTGCCGAGCAAACCTGCCCGCCATCTTGATCATAAATGATCGCCCGGCTGCTAGTAGTTCCCTGATCAATGGCTAGAATTGCGTCTTTCATATCAAATCCTAATATTATTTTGGTCAGTTTAGAGCATTTTCTATTGCACTTTGCAAAACCCAACATAGGTTCTTCTCAGGATTTTAGGCAATAAGACAAATGACGCAAGAATTTGATTTACTAATAATTGGCGGCGGCATTAACGGCGCCGGCATTGCCCGTGATGCTGCTGGGCGCGGACTGTCGGTTTGTTTGGTTGAACAAGCCGATTTAGCCAGCGGCACATCATCGGCCAGCACCAAAATGATCCATGGCGGTTTACGCTATCTTGAATATTATGAATTTGGACTGGTAAGGCAGGCATTAAAAGAACGCGAGGTTTTACTAAAAATCGCACCACATTTAATCCAGCCTTTGCGGATTATTTTACCGATCTTACCAAAAATGCGCCCGGCTTGGTTAATCCGCCTTGGTCTTTGGATCTATGACCATTTAGGCGGCAAAATATCACTGCCAATAACTAGCACGCTATCACTTACCGACACACCAGAAGGCGCAGCGTTAAAAGCCGGCCCTACCAAGGCTTTTGCCTATTCAGACGGCTGGGTTGATGATGCCCGATTAGTAGTATTAAACGCCGTAGATGCCGCCAAAATGGGGGCTAAAATCCTCACCAACACCAAACTTAACGCATTACAGTGTGATCAAGGAAAATGGCTGGCCGAGCTTACTTCAAACGGCAGTAAAACAACTTGCATTGCCAGGTCGGTGATCAATGCCGCTGGCCCGTGGGCTGATAAAGTCGATGGTTTGGCGGGTTTGAAACACGCCGCGCACATGGTTAAAGTACAAGGCAGCCATATTGTGTTGCCGAAGCTTTATGATGGCGAACACGCTTATTTATTTCAAAACCCCGATGGACGGGTATTGTTCGCAATACCGTTTCAGGGCGATTACACCTTATTTGGCACCACTGATACTCCAATTACTGATGATCCGGCCAAGGCGCAGCTAACCACCCAAGAAACTGAGTATTTACTGCGCGGAGTGTCACGATTTTTCAAACATGACATTTCCGAAAAAGATATTGTCTGGAGTTATTCCGGCGTTAGAGCCTTGTTCGGTGATCCTAAAAAATCAGCCTCGGCCTTGTCCCGCGACTATGAATTGCTAATGGATAAAAATACCAACACGCCCGCATTTTTAAGCATTTTGGGCGGCAAAGTAACCACCTATCGCAAGCTATCAGAAAAAGCCGTAACAATGATTTCGGCGCAACTTGGTAATAATGCCGAGCCATGGACAGCGACTAAACCCCTGCCCGGTGGTGATTTTGGCAATGATAGCCTTAGCGATTTAATTGCCCGCACCCAGCAGCAATACCCATTCTTTGATAAAGCAAATGCTATTCGATTGGCCAAAGCTTATGGCACATTGGTGTTTGATATATTTGCCGCTGTAAAATCCAAAAATGATTTGGGAATTGATTTTGGCTGTGGATTTAGCGAGGTTGAGGTCAGGTATTTGATAAAAAATGAATTTGCCAGCACAGTTGATGATCTRATCTGGCGACGTAGCAAAATCGGCMTGCATYTAAGCAARMRMCARGTYAAAAAATTACARGACTGGCTGCTNANTTNAGAACATATTTAATTCTAACCGTGCYTCRTCMGACATTCTGKCCGGAGTCCATGGCGGCTCAAAAATCAAATTVACGATAACGCCACGCACACCGGCAACGCTRGCRGCGGCATTTTCCACCCACATMACCATATCRCCRGCYACMGGACARCCSGGTGCAGTYAARGTCATATCRACCWCMACATCACGATCATCAGAGACATCGACCTTGTAAATAAGACCCARTTCRTAAACATCAACYGGAATTTCCGGGTCATAAACACTYTTAAAAGCSGCRATCAAATCCTCGGTTAACCGTTCAAGHTCTTCTTTTGGTATGYTCGAATYCTTGACTGTATCCGTTGGTTCTTCTGGBAGAAAATTTGTCAATTGHTCAACATCAACTTTCCCAGATATRTCTATGATATCTCTTGATTTTATATCCATTATCTCTACTCCAAAAATTTYCGCACTTTGTTTAATGCTTGCAAGAAAACATCAACTTCTTCTTCAAGGTTATAAGCGGCAAAGCTAACCCGGCAACTTGATGAAATGCCAAACTTTCGCATTAACGGCTCGGCGCAATGAGTGCCGGCACGTATAGCAATTCCATATTTATCCATTAGCTGGGCAATATCGTGGGCGTGCATACCATCAATAGTAAAACTACAMACMGCACCCTTACCCGRTGCCTGACCGATAATTTGAATGTCATTATATTGTCGTAAGCCGTCTTCGACTTTACGCAATAACAAATCCTCATGCGCAGCCAGTGCGTCACGATCCAAATTTTGCAGCCAATTCAGCGCCGCACCAAAACCAGCAGCTTCTATAATCGGTGGGGTTCCGGCCTCAAACCGGTATGGAGGGTCAGCATAAGTAACATTGTCTTTGGATACAGATTGCACCATCTCGCCACCACCTTGCCACGGCGGCAAAGCGTTTAGTGCGTCATATTTGCCATAAAGCGCGCCAATCCCGGTGGGGCCATACAGCTTATGACCGGTAATTGCATAAAAATCCACATCCAGTTCTTGCACATCAACTTGCATGTGTACCGCCGCTTGCGAGCCGTCAAGCAACACCTTTACCCCGTGATTATGGGCGATTTCGATGATTTTCTTGGCATCAGTTATAGTTCCAAGCACGTTGGACATATGGCTTAGAGTTACTAATTTAGTTTTGGTTGAGAATAATTCGCCATAAGCCTGCATATCCAACTCGCCAAGATCAGTAACAGGAACCCAGCGCAAAACCACGCCTTTGCTTTGGCGCAGAAAGTGCCAAGGAACGATGTTAGAATGATGCTCCATCTCGGACAAGATAATTTCATCACCAGCTTGCAAAGACTGCCCAAAACTACTGGCCAGCAAATTTATCGCAGCTGTAGTTCCGCTGGTCAGAATAATTTCCTGATCCGACTTGGCGTTTAGAAATTTTGCCACGGTTTTTCGCGTGTCTTCAAAAGTTTGCGTAGTCTCATTAGCCAAAGTATGCAGGCCGCGATGCACATTGGCATAAGAATGATCAATCATCTCACGCATAGCATTAATGACACCAGCGGGCTTTTGCGCCGATGCCGCATTATCAAGATAAACCAATGGCTTAGAATTTATTTCACGCCCTAAAATAGCAAATTCTGAACGTAATGCTATTGGATCAAACGTCGCTGGCTTTTGCAAAAATGATGCGTTCATTGCCGTTGCTCCAACCAATTATCGATGTCCGCCGTTAAATTTGCAGCTATGTTCACGGGCAATCCGTCTAATGTTTCTATAACAAATGCCCGGATCAATAATGCCCGTGCTTGACTTTCTGACAGACCCCGCTGGCGCATATAAAACAATGCATTTTCATCAAGCTCGCCAATAGTGTTTCCATGGGCGCATGCAACATCATCAGCGTATATTTCAAGTTCCGGCTTGGCCTGAACCCGGGCGGTATCGCCCAATAATATAGTATGATGACCCATTTTGGCATCGGTCTTTTGCGCAGCTCTTTGCACGTGGAACTTACCCTGAAACACTGCCTTGGCATTACCCATAACAACACCTTTAACTAATTGCTTGGTAACGCAATTTTGATGTTGATGGTCAATAATACTGCTCATATCAACCTTGTCATTATTGGCCAATAAATAAGCACCATTTATGTTTACTTTAGTATTTTCACCAACCAAAGAAACATTAGTTTCATTTCGCGATAAATATGCACCAAAATCAAAAGTGTACTGATTAAAGCCAGCACTTTCGCCAATTTCGACAAAAGCCTGATTGATCCTCGCTTGATCAGGTGAATTCTCATTAACCAAAATACGGGTAAGGCTTGCGCCATTTTCAACAATAAACTCTCTGGCATTAACCGCAAAACTGCTACCCGCCTGCTGATTTTCTTCAACTATAATCACGGAACAACCAGATTTTACCAAAACCTGCACCATCGAGCCGCTAAAACTGGCATCTAAGCTAGTATGCAGTGTCATAATGTCATCAGAAGTTTGATCAATTACAAACCTGGCTATGGAATTATTCGTAGACAGTCCAGCAGCCAACAAAGAAATTGGATCTTCTTTTGCTGATGTAAACTCTATTTGTKCKGCACCGTTTAAGGTAACACAGGCATCACTTCTCGTTGTCATCGCAAGTTTGGTAAATTTGGCAATCGCCCCATGCAAATCCGTCCACCGCCAGTTCTCTGCACGTGGATGCGGTAAACCTACTTTGAGGAATTGCTCAAAACGCACCATTTGCTCGGTAGCGTGATCTTGCGCAGCAAACATCTTACCAAGCGCAGTTTCTGCCGGATTTATGGAGGTCATTTGGTTCACGCCGCCGCCTCGATATATTGATCATAGCCGTTCTTCTCTAAATCAAGTGCTAATTCAGGCCCGCCCGATTTTACAATTTTTCCAGCTGTCATTACATGCACCCGATCTGGCTTGATATAATCCAGTAACCGCTGATAGTGAGTGATTACCAACATAGAGCGATCAGTGCCGCGCATGGAGTTCACCCCATCGGCGACAACTTTTAGTGCATCAATATCAAGGCCTGAATCCGTTTCGTCCAAGACCATAAACTTTGGCTGCAACATAGCCATTTGCAATATTTCCAGACGCTTTTTCTCGCCGCCAGAAAAGCCAACATTTACCGCACGTTTTAACATTTCCGGCTTGATCTTTAACAAACCAGCCTGTTCTCGGATCAATTTCAAAAATTCTGGTGCAGAGATTTTTTCTTCATCTCTGGTTTTACGCTGGGCATTTAAAGCCGCACGGATAAATGTCATTACCGGTACTCCGGGAATTTCCACCGGATATTGAAATGATAARAAYACCCCCTTGGCAGCACGAACTTCAGGCGCCRAATCTAATAGGTCTTCGCCTGAAAACAAAACCGACCCGAAACGCACTTCATAATCGTCTCGACCGGCAATTACATTGGCCAAGGTTGATTTACCGGTACCATTTGGCCCCATTATCGCATGTACTTCACCCGCCGGAATTGACAAGGACAGTTCTTGCAGAATATTGCCAGTCTCGCCGGCAATTCCTACTGTTAAATTGTTAATTTCAATCATAATTACTCTTCACCATCAAAATATTCGGCTTTACCTTGCCCGTTATAACCCAAATGCCGAAACTTGGCTTCGCCGGGTGTGGCATTTTCTGGAATTCCGGCAGAAACAACAAATTTATCTGAATCCGGATATACCACGACCATAGTGTCGGATAGGGTAGAGAACGCCAGATATTTTAAGTCAGTATTGCCAGTGTTAATCAGTTGATGCGCGACTTCTGCACCGCCCGGAGGCGCACCCAATACATCGCCAGCTTTTACCGGATAAGTATCTTCGCCAAAGCGATAATCGGCTTGCCCCTCAATAATGAACATCATTTCATCATCATTTAGATGCGCATGATGCGGAAAGGCACGTTTACCCGGCGGCACAATAGTCAACATGCAGCCAAGGTTTTTCGCACCGAGCAATGGCCCAATTCGTCCCAACTTAGCAGCAAACTTACCGCCATTACCAAAGTCCATCATCGGCACGTCGTCTAAGCTAATAACCGGTTTTTTAATATCACCTATCACCCGACGCTCCCCTCTAATGAAATCGCCACCAATGCCTGCGCTTCGACGGCAAATTCCATTGGCAATTTCTGCATTACTTCGCGGGCAAAACCATTAACCAATAAGGCTGTGGCTTCTTCCATATCCAAGCCCCGTTGCTGACAATAAAATAGCTGATCTTCTGATAATCTAGTTGTGGTGGCTTCGTGCTCCATATGCGCATCTGATCTTGCAACATCAACATAAGGCACTGTATGCGCCCCACATAAATCACCGATAAGCAGGCTATCACACTGGGTAAAATTACGGGCATTTTCTGCTTTGCGATGTACGCTAACCAATCCGCGATAGGTGTTTTGCGCATGACCTGCGGAAATACCTTTCGAGATGATCCTAGATGTGGTGTTCTTGCCCAAATGGATCATCTTGGTACCAGTATCGGCCTGCTGATAACCATTAGTAATGGCAATCGAGTAAAACTCGCCGGACGAGCCATCACCGCGCAATATACATGAGGGATATTTCCAAGTAATCGCTGATCCGGTTTCTACTTGTGTCCATGAAATATGTGAGTTTTTGCCACGGCAATCACCGCGCTTGGTAACGAAATTATAAACTCCGCCTTTGCCATTTTTATCGCCCGGCCACCAATTTTGCACCGTTGAGTATTTAATTTCCGCATCGTCCAGCACCACCAATTCAACCACAGCTGCATGTAATTGGTTTTCATCACGCATTGGCGCGGTGCAACCCTCTAAGTATGAGACATAAGATCCCTCTTCAGCAATGATCAAAGTGCGCTCAAATTGTCCGCTTCCTTCGGCATTCATGCGAAAATATGTCGATAACTCCATCGGGCAACGCACCCCTTTGGGAATGTAAACAAATGTACCATCAGAAAACACAGCCGTATTTAGCGTGGCAAAGAAATTATCACTTGGCGGCACTACTGTCCCAAGATATTTACGCACCAGATCAGGGTAATCATGCACGGCCTCGGAGAATGAACAGAATATCACCCCAGATTTTGCCAGCTCATCACGAAAAGTAGTGGCCACAGAAACTGAATCAAACACCGCATCAACGGCCACTTTTGGTGCGCCCTCAACACCGGCCAGCACTTCTTGCTCGCGCAAAGGTATCCCCAATTTTGCATAGGTGGCCAAAATTTCCGGATCAATTTCATCAAGACTTTTTGGCCCTGATCCGGCGACCTTTGGCGCAGCGTAATAATAAATATCCTGATAATCAATTTTGGGGTAATTGACCATTGCCCATGTCGGCTCTTCCATGGTTTTCCAGCGCTCAAACGCAGCCAACCGCCAATCAAGCAACCATTTTGGTTCTTTCTTTTTGTCGGAAATGAAACGAATAACCTCTTCGTTTAAGCCCTTCGGAGCATATTCAGTTTCGATATCTGTACTAAAGCCATGCTCGTACCTGTCTGCCTCTAACTCTCTAGCCGCATCAACTGTACTTTGATCAATACTGTCTTTAATTTTTTGCATTATGCAACTTCCCCCCTTGTCGCCTGCTCATAAGCAAGCCCCCAAGCATTGGCAAATAGTTTTAACTGTTGGTCTGTTATGTCGCGGCCAATTGAAATTCTTATAGCAGATTTTGCCAAATCATCTGCAACCCCCATTGCCTTTAGAACGTGACTGGATTTAACTTTTCCAGAGGAACAGGCAGAGCCAGCAGAAATAGCAAACCCGGCCAAATCAAGCGCCATAACTTGTGTTTGCGAAGAAAAGCCCGCCGCCGCACAGCAAAGCGTATTTGGCAAACGATCCGCATTTTCGCCAAACACCACCAAATCAGGAGCAAACCGCCGCAACATTTGCACCAGCGTCTCAATTTTATCGGCCAATGCAGCAAATTCATCAAGTTCGGATACGGCCTCTACTGTAGCAGCAGCAAACCCAGTAATTGCCGGYACATTWGAAGTACCWCCTCKACGRCCACTTTCTTGCCCRCCACCAAGCATTTGACCACGYAAACTCAAACCACAACGCACCACTAATGCGCCAACACCGATTGGCCCGCCAAGTTTATGAGCGGCCACAGTCATAGTATCAGCACCGACTTGGCCGAAACTTACCGGAATTTTCCCAAACGATTGCGCCGCATCAACATGTAAAAAGCCATCAGCCTTGTGCACAATTTCCGCTATTTCCTGTAATGGTTGAATTACTCCAGTTTCATTATTTGCTAGCATAACAACCGCCATAAATGGTGCTTTTTGCTGTAATACGATTTTCTCAAAAGCAGTAATATCTAACAAGCCATCAGCAAGAATTGGCAAGTATGTAATACTTGCGCCGCTTTGCTCGGCAGCTGTTAAATTGCTGGGGTGTTCACAAGGAGAGATCAATAACGATTTCACCCCTAAAACATCAACAGCATTTCTTATTGCCAAATTATTGCTTTCGGTTCCGCCACTGGTAAACACCAGATCATCAGGACTACATTTAATTGCTTTGGCAATTTGTTGTCGTGATTGTTCCAAAGCCTGCTTTGCGCTGCGGCCAAACCCATGAACAGAAGAAGGGTTTCCCGCCTGCTCATAGGCAGCAACCATTGCGGTTAATGCTGATTTTCGCAAAGCAGCCATGGCATTATAATCTAGATAAATGCTCATTACTTTGACCCAAGCATATCGTAAAACCTAGCGCCACCTGCGGTGCCAATAACCCGCCGCTCCAGTACATCAGCAAGGGTTATAGAATTTAGGAACAAATATATATGCTGCCCCAACTCACTCCACAGATCATGCGCCAAACATTTACCGGTCTGCCCCTTGCAATCAAGACCGGTATCGGGGCGACATGCGGTGGCTTTAATATTTTCATCAACCGCCAAAACAATATCGGCAATCGAAGTTTGATCAGCACTACGCACCAAAGAATAGCCACCACCGGGCCCGCGAATACCGTGCACCACTCCGTTACGACGCATCTTGGAAAACAACTGTTCAAGATAGGACAAGGAAATGTCCTGCCTATCAGCGATTTCTGCTAAGGTGATCGGCTTGTCGGTTTTCATCGAAGCCAAATCAGCCAGAGCAATAACGGCATATCTACCTTTTGCACTTAGTTTCATAACTTTATTCACTTCCCTGCTCGCCAGAACTATACCTTGTGTGCTAGAACGCCGGCTGATTTGTAATGTTGAAGAATCAACACCATCAAATTGAAACCAGAATTAACTATACCTGACTATTCTAGTCAAGATTTATTGAATGAAAAACGCTTTTTTTTCACGTCAACCAAGCATACCACCATAAATACCAGACTAAAATAATCGACAATTAAATCACAAGAGACATTTACATGCCAGAAGTAATCATCCCCGGCCCCGAAGGTAGATTAGAAGGGTTTTACCACCCATCAGCAGAACCAAATGCACCAATAGCACTTATTTTGCATGCCCACCCCAAAGGTGGCGGGCAAATGAACGCCAAACCGATTACCGCAATGTATGATTTATTCAAACGTCGTGGATACGCGGTTTGTCGCTTTAATTTGCGTGGCGTTGGCGGCTCCCAAGGCGAATATGATCAGGGACAAGGTGAGCTACAAGATGCAGCAACCGTTCTTGACTGGCTACAATCATTAAATACAAACGCTTCTTTTTGCTGGGTTGCTGGACATTCATTTGGCGCGTGGCTGGGTATGCAATTATTGATGCGTCGCCCGGAAGTACGTGGTTTCATCTCTATGGCACCACCAATGAATATGTATGACTTTGGCTTTTTAGCTCCATGTCCTGCTTCGGGTTTATTACTTTATGGCTCAGCAGACCGCATCTGCCCACCAGAGGAAATTGAACTAATCGCCGAGAAAATACGCCTGCAAAAAGGGATTTTGCTATCTCACAAGGTAATTCAAGGAGCTGGTCACTTGTTTGATGACCATATTGATGAATTAGAAGCCGAAGTTGATACCTATATGAACTATCGAGAAAACGGCACTCGTGATCCGCACCTTGAAGAGTATGTGAAAACTAATCGCAAGGGTCGCAGATAAGACCACCTGAAACAGGCAGCAATACACCAGTAGTATTTGGCCAAGAGTTTGGCTGCCCTGATAACCGCAAGGCAGCCAGCCAGGCAAAAGCTTCGGCCTCGACCAAATCACCATCGAAGCCGCCAGCATCACAGGGCAGTACAGGAAAGCTCAACAGCTCGCTTAAACGCCGCATCAAAACCGGATTAAGCCTACCACCGCCGCCAACTAACATCTCAACAGGCAATACCGGTAGCGCATTTATCGCTCTTACTATCCCTTGGGCTGTGATTTCCAGCAGGGTTGCCGCGCCATCTTCCACCGATAATTCAGATACACACTGGTGATCAAATTTCCAGCGATCAAATGATGCAACAATTCCTGCCTTTGGCAAACCAGCAATAACCCTATCGACTATTTGCCGGTTCACTACTCCAGCAGCAGCCAGCTTACCGTCTTTGTCCATAAGCCCTAGGCCGTGGTGATGCACCAGCGCATCTAACGGCCCATTTCCAGGGCCACAATCAAACGCTAACATTTGCTGCTGTGGATCGTTCCCGCTTAGTATCGGTATAAATGTAATATTACTGACACCGCCAATATTAAGGAACACTGTTGGCGATTTACCGCGTTTTTTTGCTAGTTCAAAATGCCATGCCGGAGCCAAGGGGGCGCCATGGCCACCATTTTCAATATCGGCACTTCTAAAATCATGCACCACTTTGGTTGTTGTAATATGAGCCAGTAATTCAGCATCGCCAATTTGTAAGGTCTTGCCCAACACATCCAATACCGGCGGTCTATGCAGGACTGTCTGCCCATGAAAGCCGATAGCGTGCAAATCTTCTTGCACTAAGTCATTTGCTTGCAATAATTGCGAAACAGCATTGGCAGCAACTTCAGCAATCAATTTCGATGCCGGTAGAAAAATCTTAGGCTGTTTACCAGTAAAATCCCATTTAATGGCCTCGAAAGTTGCCTGCTGCAATAATTGGCGCTGCTCAGTTGTCCATGTAATCGAAACGCCCGTAAAGTTGCCGACAGGCACACCATTTTGCACCTGTATCAAGCCAGCATCCATAGCATCAAGTGATGTTCCGCTCATTAAACCGGCAATAAACATATTTTTCCTCTTTTCGTGGCTATCCAGTTGGTGTTAGTGACAAGATTATATACTTGTTAAAAGGCACCTCGCAATGAGCGATCATACATCACAACTCCTTACCTCGCTGATCGAACGAGGGTATTTGTACCAATCAACAGATCTAGCCGACCTAGATAAAGCTGCAAATGGTACCCAGCCACTAATTGGCTATATTGGTTTTGATTGTACTGCACTTTCATTGCATGTGGGATCATTAGTCCAAATCATGCTTTTGCGTCACTTACAACAGGCTGGGCACAAGCCAATTGTCTTGATGGGTGGCGGCACTACCAAAATCGGAGATCCGTCTGACAAGGACAAGTCACGCCCCTTGCTTGATGATGCCAGAATTAACGACAATATGAATTCCATGAAAACCGTATTTGAGAAATTTCTTGAATTTGGTGATGGCCCAACTGATGCTGTCATGGTCAATAATGCCGACTGGCTGGATAATTTACAATTGATCCCGTTTTTGCGAACGGTTGGTCGGCACTTTACCATCAACAAGATGATCAAGATGGAAAGCGTAAAACGCCGGATTGCCGACGAAAACGAAATGACGTTTTTAGAGTTCAATTACTTACTGCTACAATCGTATGACTTCTTGGAACTGAACCAACGCTATGGCTGTAACTTACAGCTTGGTGGTAGTGACCAATGGGGCAATATGGTCAATGGCAAGGATCTAATACGCCGGGTTAATGGCAATAACACCCATGTTTTCACTTCTCCGCTGATAACAACTGCTTCGGGAAGCAAAATGGGTAAAACCGCCGATGGTGCAGTATGGTTGAACGCAGATATGCTATCGGCTTATGATTACTGGCAATTTTGGCGTAATACCGAAGACGCCGATGTTGGAAAGTTCTTGCGCTTGTTCACTGATTTGCCGCTAGAGGAGATTGCGCAACTAGAATCACTTGCAGGAAATGAGATAAATATTGCCAAAATAACATTGGCAAATGCCTGCACCAGCCTGCTGCACGGCAAGAGTGCGGCTAAAACCGCTGAGCAAACTGCATTAAAGGTCTTTGCAGAGGGTAGCTTAGGTAGTGAATTACCAGTTGTGGAAATTTCTGCTCAAGAATTGCAAAACGGCTATTTTGTTTTAGCGGCTTTTAAGGCCACCAAACTAATTTCTTCTAATGGCGAAGGAAAACGACATATCAAAGCAAAAGCACTAAAAATCAACGATATAGCCATAGAAGACACCCAAACACCATTTAGCAAAACTGATTTTAATGCTGATGGCCAATGCAAGCTTAGCGTTGGTAAAAAGAAGCACGCGATTGCCAAGATTATTTACGAAAAATGACTATCACTTCACTCGGGCTAAACCGGAAATTTAGCATCATCAAAGGAATTGATGGGGCAAGGCGCGGCCTTACGAATGATGCAAGAAATCGTCTGTGAGCTCCTAGGGCAAATCCAAAAGTAATCGTAAATTTGATATTTTTGGAATGTATAAAAAGTCTATTGCCAGTTTTGCAGGGTTTCCCTGCGGACAAATGCGTAGAAATCTCGCCACAAAACAATATTAGTTCTGCGGATTACTAAAGCAACAGCTTGTTAAAACCCACGTTTCATTGAGTTTGTCACGTATTCACCATATCAAAGAGCCGCAAACTGGTTGGTTAGAACCATCTGCAACACCATTATACCAAGCGTGAGCATTGCGAGCATGGTTGGAACTTATCCCCGATGTTCAAGGGGAGCTAAGGGTCAATGAGTGTCAAATCTTTGCCAACTAACCCTAATTTTATGAACTTTCTTTGCCAATGATTGCTAATTAAGGGTTACTCAGTAGTGCGAACATGACCCTTATTCACCCTTGGCTTTGACCCTTATAAATCCCCCTCCGCCGTCTCCCGCAAGCGGCGGGAGGATAAAACATTCTTCTGTCTGGCGTTCAAATTGCTTGACAATGACCTTTGATAAGCCCGGCGAAATACCAAAACGTCGTCATACCGGACTTGATCCGGTATCCAGCCTTGTGATTGTTGCTAGAGCTGATGGTGGAAGAGCTAGATCCCGTGTCGAGCACGGGATTGACGGACTTGGTAGGATAGCCCGTCATGGCGGCTTTTGCTTTAGTTCCCCCCTCCGAGCGCTTCGCGCCCACCTCCCCCGCAAGCGAGGGAGGAAAAGAGTGGTAATTAAGAAAACTGTCCTCTCCCGGATAAGCCGGGTGATGACGGTTGGTGGCGGGGGTTAAACTAGCTTGGTTTTACCGCCCATAGCGATAAGCCAGCGGATCAATATCCGGTTTGTCACCCGTCATCATATCAGCCAATAAACAGGCTGAGCCAAGTGCCATTGTCCAGCCCAAATGGCCATGGCCGCAATTAAGCCAAAGACCGTCCAGTGGCGCCGCGCCAACGAATGGCACACCATCGGCGCTCATTGGCCGCAGTCCAGACCAATTTACAGCCGTTTCCCAGTCAAATTGTGATGATAAATCAGGGTAAATTCGCGCACATAATTGTTTTAACTGCTGCAAACGGTTCTTCGGTAATGAGTGATCAAAACCGGCAAATTCAGCCATTCCTGCAATTCTTATTTTTTGCCCAATTGGTACAATTGCAATATGTTTGGCTTCATCGATTACCGGCATTTTTGGCATTTGCGATTTAAGATGCGCGGCATCAAGCGTAATTGTATAACCCTTGACCGGTTTGATCGGCAGCTTCAAACCCACATTTACAGCCAAAGCAGCGCTCGGACTTCCCGCGCATAATATCACCGCTCCTTGAAAATCTCCATGATCAGTCTGCACCCCGACAACTTTACCATTTTCAGAAATAAAATCACCCACCCGAACCGAGGTTTTAATTTCACCGCCAGCTTTAATTGCCAGCTCAGACAAAAATAATGCAAACTTTCTGGCATCGGCAACACTGTCATCGGCAAAGTAAATCCCGCCCTTGATCCAGTTCTTTGCCTCGTGTAATTGCGGCTCTTTTTTAATTACCTCTTCGGCAGTTAATTCAACATAGCTAATGCCAAGTTTAGCAATTACATCAGTAGTTAACAGCGATTTCTTGAAGTTGTTTTTGCTATCAAATATTTTCAACGAACCATTATTTGATTGATCAATATCTGGCTGGTATTGCTGTAGAATATCGGCAGTTTTTGCAGCCGAATACGCTGCCAAAGCAAAATTTGACTGCGCCGCCTTTGGGTATTTGTCAGCCCATGAATTACGTAAAAACTGCAAACCCCAACTCGTTAAAGATGGTATTTGCTGCCAATGCAATTTCATTGCTGCACCGGGGAAAAACAGTGATGATACAAGGTGCCGCTCCACACCTGGTCCATTCCACGGCTCTGATTGCGATGGGGTCATCATGCCGCCATTGGCAAAACTGGTTTCCTTGGCCAGTTCATTTTCGGCCTCGATAAGAACCGCGCCAATTCCACGGCGTGAAAGCTCGTACAAAGTGGCAATACCAATCAGGCCGCCGCCAATGATTATAACTTGCTGTGAGGAACCAGCTTTAGCCGCAGAATTACCAGTCATGACTAACCTAATACTTTTCCCGGATTAAGGATATTTTTTGGATCCATCATCGTTTTCAATGAACGCATTAGATCAAGCTCTGTCTTTGAGCGTGATGTTGATAGCCAGTCACGTTTTTCCAGTCCGATACCGTGTTCTGCCGAAACCGAGCCATTATAAGCAGCCAATGGCTGATAAACCACTTGTTCGACCTCGCCATGATCCAGCTCATTCTCGACACCAGTGCCAATGGCTAGATGGATATTGCTATCACCCAAATGCCCAAACACTACCAATTTTGCTTTATCGCCCCATTTGTCTTGCATATTGCTTGTCACATCATCGATATATTCTTCCATGCAACCAATCGGCAGACTGACATCAAAAGCAGCAGCAGGTAGCATCGTCATAACCAGAGTTATAATATCATCGCGAATTGCCCACAATGCGTTGCGCTGCTCTTCGGAGCTAGCCACAACCGCATCCAATATCAATTCATCAGCCAAAGCCGTTTCCAGCACTTGCATAAACCGCGCCGCATCAATTTGTTGATCACCACCACAAGCCTCGATCAAAATATAATATGCATACTCATCGGGCAATGGTGCTTTGTGTTGTTTATTGCCGCCCAGAATTAGCGAGTAATAGTTCTGCCACATTACCTCAAAGGCATTTAACGTCCCGCCAAGCTCACTAGAAAACATTTTGAGAATTTTTGTAATATTCTCAAAATCATTTACCGCCACCAAAACAGTATTTGTGCTGATCATTTGTGGACGCAAGCGCAACACCGCACGAGTAACAATGCCCAATGTGCCTTCGGAGCCGATGAACAATTGTTTTAGGTCATAACCAGCATTATTTTTTAACATGCTGTTCATTGAAGAAATAATCGTCCCGTCGGCCAGTACCGCCTCCAAACCCAGCACCTGTTCGCGCATCATTCCATAACGAATTACCGAATTACCACCGGCATTGGTAGCGATCAGCCCGCCAATACTAGCCGAGCCACGCGCACCAAGATCAACAGCAAAGCTCATCGCCGATTGCTCTGCGCGTTCCTGTACCAATTGCAAGGGCGTGCCGGCCTGAACGATCATTGTTGCGCCAGCTTCGTCAACAACTTCGATCTCGCGCATTCGCTCCAACGAGATTAAAACATCATCTTTGACGGTATCAGTACCTTGTACCAAACCACTAAGACCACCAGCAGGAACCACGCTTTGGTCCGCTGCATGACAAAGCTGCATAACTTGTGATAATTCTTGAGTTGTCTTGGGGCGAATTATCGCTTTCGCTTCTCTATTGCCCAAGCCAAGCCAGTTGGTTGGGCGCGAAGATACCTCATCACCAATGATAATGCCTGCTTTACCTACTATCTCCTCAATTTTGACAAAAAGTAATTGCATGGTTTCTTTTCCTGTCTCTAGCCTATGCGACTAAGTAAACAATGTATTAATCAGTCAAATTGGGTTAGATTGCAATCCGTATTGAACGAATCGTACAAATTCAAGGGGATACTAATGCGGCTATTGATATTGACTATAGGAACATTGTTACTTTCCTCGCTTGGATCGCAGGCTTATGCGCAAACGCCAAGCATTGATATTTTCTCGCCTACCGGCGAAGCAAAACGAGTTTCACAAGTAAAAGTTCGTTTCAGCAGCAATATGTCGACCTTGGGTGATTTGCGCCAAGATGATCCGTTTGAAATTGAATGTTCAACAAACGGCAAAGGTCGTTGGGTCGATCCAAAAAACTGGGTTTATGAATTTTCACCGCGTCTACCATCAGGCAATCACTGTACATTCTCCCCTTTATCCGGCCTAAAAGATGTTAAAGGCATTCGGGTAAGAGGAACCAAATCCTATTCGTTTAATACCGGCGGTCCAGCAGTACGATATACTAGGCCTTATGATGGGAACTCATCACTTTCCGAAGACCAGTATTTTGAATTTTTACTTGATGGCGAAGCGGATAAGAAAAGCGTACAGCAACTTAGCTGGTGCGAAGTAAGAGGCATTGCCGAAAAAATTCCAGTACAGGTTTTGGACACGCCAGAAGGCAAAAGAAAAAACAAAAACAATATCTGGCTTAAATGCCAAAATGCCCTACCCGCCGCCACCGAAGTCCGGCTTATTTGGGAAAAGGGTATTCGTTCAACCAGCGGCATTGCAACCACTGCGCGGCAAAGCTTTGACTATAAAGTCCGCTCGCCGTTTACCGCAAAATTCACCTGCACCCGTAGTTCTATAAAACAGCCCTGCTCTCCTTTATCGGATTTCACCTTGCGCTTTTCTTCGTCAATTTCTTTGGAAGATGCTCGTAAAATCGGCTTGAAACAACAAGAACAAGATATTGTTTTAGCCAAAGTCGAAGAAGACGGCGAACGCGGCGATACCAGATATGTCACGTTTAAAGGCCCATTTGCAGAAAACTCCGACTTCCAAATACATTTACCAGAAGACTTGCAAGACGATGCCGGCAGAACACTTAAAAATTCCGAATCATTTCCATTGTTATTTAGTACTGGCAAATTTCCGCCTTTGATCAAGTTTTCTGGTAGCTTTGGCATATTGGAGCACAAAACCGGCGGCATATTGCCGGTGTCCATTCGCGGTGTTGAAGCACCTTTACCTAATCTTGCCTTAAGTATTTCCAGCAATGCCGATTTTGTAAAAACCAAAGATCCGTTTGAAATAGTCGATTGGCTGGAGAAAGTCCGCCGCGTGCAATGGGGGCAATTACAACAGCCAAATGGTAATTGGGAGTATGTTAAAGGCGACCCACGTCCCTCTTTGTTCGCCGGCCAAGAACAAGTTGATAGTTTTACAATGCCCGAAACCCTTGGCGATAAAGCTTTAGAGGTAATTGGCATACCGCTAAAAGAGCCGGGTTTTTATGTGGTTGAACTAAGCAGCCAAATTTTGGGTAATGCTCTAAACGAGAAAAAAACCAGATACCACGTAGCTACTAGTGCGCTTGTCACCAATATGGCCGTGCATTTTTTATGGGGTGATGAAAGTTCGGCGATTTGGGTGACATATCTCGACAGCGGCCTGCCAGTGATGGGGGCGCAAGTCCAAGTTGGCAATGAATGCAACAAACAAATACTCTGGAGCGGTACCACCGGCAAAGACGGCGTAGCCATGGTTGGCGATGATATACCGTCAGGCAGCAATTGGAGTTCATGCAATAACAAGGAAAATCCGCCGCTAATTGTTACGGCTAATAAGGGCAAGGACTTTAGCTTTTCTCGCACAAAATGGAATGATGGCCTTAGCCCATGGGAATTCGGACTGGATAGCTATTATTATAATGATGACCAGATCAAAGTGCATACGGTTTTAGATCGCTCATTATTTAGGGCTGGCGAAACTCTTTCGATGAAGCATTTTATCCGAGAGAATACCGCCAATGGCTTTGGGCTATATGATAAAACTCCAGACGGCATTCATGTGGTTCTTGTTCATGACAACACCGATCAAAAATACAAACTCCCGATACAGTTTGATGAATTTGGCCGGGCGCAAAACCAATGGAATATTCCCAAAGATGCCAAACTTGGTTCTTATTCGGTAGTTATTGCTCACAAAGGCGGAATTATTGGCTCGTCGGCAAGTTTTCGCATAGAAGAGTTCAAAATACCGGTGATGCAGGCGTTCTTAACCGGCCCAACCAAGCCGGTAATCGCTCAAGACAAATTGCAAATTTCTGCATTGGTTCGGTATTTATCCGGCGGTGGTGCCAGCGGACAAGAAATACGTATCGTTAGCGATTTACAAAGTGATTGGAACCGGTTTGATCAATGGAAAGGTTATACATTTGATTACCGCAATATTGTTGTAGGAACCTTCAAACGCGGCGAGCAAATTGGCGAAAAAGAACCAAGTTTTAATAGCGATAGCAGCTTGAAACTAGATGCCAATGGCTCGGCAAATGTCACAATATTTAATTTACCACAAATCAACAAACGTAGAGTTTTACGATCCGAACTTGAATATCAAGATGCCAATGGTGAGTTTCTAACCAAAACCACTCGCACCAGTTTGTGGCCAGCAGCTGTGGCCTTGGGTATCAAAACCGAAGGTTGGACAGCCAAAGAAGACGATTTAAAATTTTCAGTATTGGCTATTGGRACCGACGAAGAGCCGATAGCCGGGCAACAAGTGACGATAAAGCTATACCAAGAAAAGAATTTATCGTGGCGCAAGCGCATGATCGGCGGTTATTATTCCTATGAAAATGAACTTCAAGTTAGTTTGCTTGATGATAATTGTTCCGGCGAAACTGATCGCAATGGCCGGTTGTTTTGTAAACTAAAACCCGGCATTTCCGGCAATGTTTTGCTGCAAGCAATTGCCACGGACAAAGACGGCAATACTACCACAACTACCAAGTCCGTTTGGCTGGTTGGCGAAGACAGCTGGTGGTTCGATCAACAACAAAGTGACCGTATGGACTTGCTGGTTGAAAGCGCCGAACTTGAAGGCGGTGACATGGCGCGTATTCAGGTACGCAGTCCGTTTCGCTCGGCAACGGCATTGGTAGCTATCCAGCGCGAAGGAGTAGTTGATACTTTCATCACCAATATTTCAGGGAGCAATCCGGTTATAGAAGTGCCGATCAAGGGTGAATATGCACCAAATATTTATGTTTCRGTTATCGCAGTWCGCGGKMGAATTGGCGGSTTTCGTTCATGGCTKGCGGARATGGCTCGTGAATATGATYTGCCWTGGYTGTCCCGTGAYGGCGGCAAAGCTACCGGCCTGATYGAYCTTAGCAAACCRGCGTTTCGYATGGGWTTARCTAAYCTTAAARTCGGCCACAAASAKTTTMRMTTAAATGTTGAYGTCASCACMGAYCRGCARACTTATGCCATTCGTGAAACCGCCAMRGTYAMRGTSAAAGTMASYGCCGCCAATGGTGAAAAACTKGCASCCAATAGCGARATWWCWTTGGCWGTRGTTGATGTYGGMCTGTTGCAATTATCYGGCAATAARRGCTGGAACGTATTGGACAGCTTCATGCAACCACGGCAATTACAGGTGTTCACCTCGACCGCCGCTATGCAGGTGATTGGCAAACGGCATTATGGCCGCAAGGCCGTTGCGCCCGGTGGTGGTGGTGTCGATTCAAGAGCATTCACTAATATAGCAGATGCTTTATCTAGCGAAATCGCGTTTGGCGGATCATCTACGGCAAGCTCCAAACCACGCGAATTATTCGATACTCTTTTGCTTTGGCAAGGCACGGTAAAGCTCGACAATAATGGCATGGCCGAGATCGAAGTGCCGATAAATGACTCGCTAACCGCATTTGAAGTGGTGGCGATTGCCAATGCCGGAGTGAATAAATTTGGTACTGGAAAAGTCAAATTTACCGTTACTCAGGACATGCAGCTTATTTCGGCATTACCGCCAGTGGTGCGCGAAAATGATCTGTTCGACGCCACTTTTACCAT
>NVWT02000017.1 GCA_002733735.2 Robiginitomaculum sp.
TGATAAATCTCTAAACGCTCATTCTGGCTGAGCTGACCATATATATATCCCATCGCAATAACACCTTAGCAGTGTTGCACTTCAATCGTGAGTCCACACTCCCCAGTGGGGAGAAGGAGCAAATTCGTGATCTTTAGTGGTCGCCTAATTAATACTAACTAGGTGCGACTGCGCCTCGGCGACCGTTCGCCGCCTGTCGGAGGCGTGAGCAGAGCGAACTTGCCGCGAGACAAATAATCCCCCACTTTTTGGGTCGATGGAGTATAGCGTAAAGCGCGCCTCTATGGTAAGGGGACTAAATTATAAAAATTTCCAAGGAACATAGTCTTGCAAAACGAAATTATCAAACCTGCTGAGAACACGCAATTAACAGCAAAACAGCTATTAGAGTTATTGGAAGAAGTTCTTGATGATAACAAAGCCGAAGATGTGGTTAGCATTGATCTTGAAGGCAAATCATCAGTTGCTGATTATTTGTTGATCGCCACCGGACGTTCAGCACGCCATGTCTCAGCGATTGCTGATTATGTCTTGCGTGCTGCCAAAGCCGCAGGATTGGGGCAGTTAGAAACCGAAGGCATGTCGAGCAATGACTGGATTTTAATTGATGCCGGTGATGTGATTGTTCATGTCTTTCGCAATGAAGTTCGTGATTATTATAATTTGGAAAAGATTTGGTCAGTTTCGCTATCTCGGGAAACGGATAAAGAATGAAACTTGGTCTAGTGGTTTGCGGTAAATTAAAATCCGGGCCAACTAGCGAGCTGGTTAATGATTATTTATTTCGTGCTAAAAGATTAGGCCGCAATTTGGGAATTTCTGATGTTTCTTGTCGGGAAATTACCTTACGTGCCGCGGCCACTAAACAACAAGCTTCTGAACAAGCCTTACGCGCCATTCCTGCTGCCGCTAAAAAAGTCATCCTTGATGAAACTGGCAAAAACCTGTCATCGGCGCAATTCGCAAAACAGCTAAATTCATGGCGCGAGCAAGGAATTCCAGAAATAACCTTATTAGTCGGACCGGCTGATGGTTGGGACGAAAAAGCCCGACACTCTGCTGATCTAGTGTTAAGTTTTGGCAAAATGACTTGGCCACATAAACTGGCGCAAGTGATGGCGGCAGAGCAGATTTATCGCGCGCTTAGCCTGCTATCAGGCTCTCCCTATCACCGGGGGAATGATTGATGCGAAGTTTTGGGTTTTTTATCTGTCTATTTTTGCTCTGGCCGGCAATAGCAATACCCCAACAAGGCCGTGAAGAAGCTTTGCAATTAGAAGCGTTGCAGGACAAAGCCAATAA
Source organism: Robiginitomaculum sp. (assembly GCA_002733735.2). GTDB lineage: Bacteria > Pseudomonadota > Alphaproteobacteria > Caulobacterales > Maricaulaceae > Robiginitomaculum_B. The sequence continues at coordinate 1,303 of NVWT02000017.1, forward strand.
ACGACAGTTACAGCTTGAAAAGCAAACAGAATTAACCCGCTCGCAAATATTGCAGTTACAGCAAAATCTAATCAGTATTGCCACACGAATAACCCAACAAAACAACCATAGTATTGAGGTTGAAGAACATTTATTATCATTGCGACAACGTGAAACCAACCAAGTAAAAAAATTATCGACTGATCAAAGATCTATGAGCGAGATGATGGCAGCCTTACAACGTTTGTCTATGTCACCGCCACCACCCTTGGCAGTAAGCCCTGGTGATACCAAAGCTGCCGCTAGAGCTAGCCTTTTATTGCAACAAACAGTGCCAAAATTACGGATACGCGCCGAAAAATTAAAAGCCTCATTAGAAGCTTTACGGCTGTTACGACAAGAAATAAGCAGCAGTGCCGAAGACCTTGAACGGCAAACGCAGGTATTAAATGCCGAACAAGAGCAATTACAATTTGTATTAGGTCAGCGACAAACTCTTGAGACACAATTACGCGGTGATGCGTTGATTGCTAAAAGCGAAGCAAGCTCTTTAGCCGAGAGAGCAAATAATTTACGAGAATTGATCCGGCAATTAGAGGCCGAGGCAAGAAAAACCACCCCATCATTAAAGCCGTCTTCGCCACAAAACGCAATTCTTGCCCCCGGGATTAAACCCAACTCACAACAGCAAATTGCTCAATCAAACACTTGGCGGCCAGTAACGGGGCGTTTTACCGATAGCCGTGGGCAGCTTGATTATCCGGTTCGTGGGCAATTAATTGCCAAATTTGGACGTTCATTAAACCCTGATCTTACTAGCGGTATGGTCTTTCGGACATCAAGAAGAGCACAAATTATTGCTCCGCATGATGCTAGAATTGCCTTTGCCGGTAACTTTCGCAATCTGGGCAAATTATTAATTCTTGATGTTGGCGRTGGCTATTACATTATCBTGTCTGGTTTGTCGGATACCTATGTGATAAAAGACCAAACAGTACTGGCTGGAGAACCGCTTGGTAAAATGGCCAACAAACGCAAACCGGCTCCGGAGTTTTATATGGAGTTTCGCAAATTGGGACAACCATTTGACCCGGAACCTTGGCTTAAAAAGGCCGCAAACTCTGGTTAAACGTACGATTAAAGTATTTTTGCATAATGTTTTGCATAAAAGGGACTATTAACGTTGGCATCAAAATTGCTATGAATATTACAGATATACTCCAGCAACCCAAAAAGTGGGAACATTTAGTTGCCCTATCGCGACGCGAACGCTCGCTACTTGAGGGCGATTTTTTGGTTAAGTTGATGGATCACAAAATTAACGTATATTCAAAATACCGTTTAGTTCGGTATTTTGAATATATGTTTTCACAATAAAGTGCTTGCTTGCAGGTGACACAAAACTAAGAACAGGAAAAGTAATGCGATATATGACATTGGTTTTAGCAGTTTTTGCCGGCATGTTTCTTGGTGGCCTTGGTTTAACCTATCAATCGGCCATAGCAAAAACAGAACGTACAACCTATCAAGAATTAAACCTGTTTATGGACGTGTTGACCCGTGTCAGATCCGAATATGTTACAGAAGAAAAAGATCAGGAACTTATTGAAGCTGCGATTCAAGGAATGCTAAAGTCACTTGATCCGCATTCGCGATACCTCACACCAAAATCTTTCCAAGACATGCAAGTGCAGTCCAGTGGGGAATACGGCGGACTTGGTCTGGAAGTTACCATTCGTGATGGCGCGGTAAAAGTTGTCTCACCTATTGATGACACACCGGCAGCTAAGGCAGGTGTCGAGGCTGGGGACTATATTACCGGAATAAATGGCAAGTCGATATTAGGCGAATCTTTGAGTGAAGCTGTTGACCAAATGCGCGGCCCGGCCGGCTCACCCATTACCATAACTATTGCCCGCAAAGGTGAAAAAGAACCGCTTGATTTTACCATTGTCCGTGAAATTATCACAATTCGCTCTGTTTCCTCGCGCTTGGAGGGCGATGATCTGGGGTATTTGCGGGTTTCTTTGTTTAATGAAAACACCGGAGAACTAGCAAGAACAGCCATTGAGGAACTTAAATCTTCGGCCACGGTTCCGTTAAAAGGGTTGATTCTTGATCTGCGTAATAATCCGGGCGGCCGTCTCACTCAGGCTGTTGAAGTTTCCAGTTTATTTTTGGATAGTGGTGAGGTTGTATCTACTAGAGGGCGCAATCCACGGGACATCGAACGTTATAACGCCCGTAAAGGCGACATGTTAAATGGTTTACCGATTGTGGTACTTATCAATGCCGGTTCTGCCTCTGCTTCTGAAATTGTCGCTGGAGCAATTCAAGATCGTGAGCGTGGCACATTGATCGGAATGCAATCTTTTGGCAAAGGCTCGGTGCAAACAGTCATACCGTTAAATTCTGGTCGTGATGGTGCGGTTGTCTTAACCACTGCTAGATATTACACCCCTGCCGGTCGTTCAATTCAAGCAACCGGAATTACCCCGGATATTGAAATTTCCCACCGACACATTAAAAAAGCAGACAGCTCAACCACAGAAGCTGATCTACCAAATGCCTTAAAAAATGAACTTGAAGCAACACGTATTGCCAAAGCTGCTGAAGAAGCTGACTTGGACGAAGAGACAGTTATTGCAGCAAATGATAATGATGAAATCACAGCAGAAATGCCGCCGGAAGATTATCCGGAAGATGAAGATTATCAGTTAGAACGCGCCAAAGAAATTCTTGGGCAGATGATATTAAGTGCTAATAGCRTRTCTTCKAAGGGRTAATATATTAAGACAGTTCTGATCCCGGCCTTCCCCTGAGCCTGTCGAAGGGCAAACCCAAGGATCAAAGCTTGTATTCAAGGTTGCTTTACGTAACATTTTATACTGTTTGTTACCGCTTTATTAACCGTAAATCCGCTATCGCTTTTATTAGTGATCTGCTGGTTTCTCAGCCGTCCGAGAATTGATATACGGGAATTATGGCCAAATTTGCTATTGCTTTTATACCTAAACTTGTCGGCGTTAACTGGCTAAAGCTTACTGCATTTAGCTTGTTGAGTATAAGTGCTTTAACTTTGGGGGCGATAGCCCTATTTGGAAAAGTCGATAGCGCTCTACCAAAGGTCAGTGTCAATGTTCCTTCATTGTCAGACTCTAGTAAAATTCAAGCTGCTCTTCGCTCGGACAAAAATAACAATCCCCAAAACACGATACAAGGCTGGCAACAAGAAGAGCCACGCCTTAATGGAATTTCAGACCCATCCTTRCARCAAATTTCRYTACAGCCAAATAACRCCMGYCCTGTAACTAAAAAYACGCCAAYCMTTCCAAYCTCACCAGAAGCTTTGGTGGCCGTGCCCATTGCCGGGTTTTTTGAGCCGGGCCCTGGCGGCATTTTACCAATTATCTCGGCGAATGGAGACAAGCCTTCTGCTGTGTATTCTMGAAGCTTTGAGATTAAAAAKGGAAARCCAGTAATTGCTATAATTGTTGGTGGCTTGGGAATGATGAAGCGAACAACCATGGCMGCGATTGAGGAATTGCCACCAGAAGTTACCTTGTCATTTGTTCCCTATACACCAAATTTGCAAACTTGGATCGACTTGGCACGAGCGCAAGGYCATGAGGTAATGATAGAAATTCCTATGGAACCATTTGGCTATCCGGAAACTGATCCTGGGCCATATACCTTATTGTCCAGTGCCAGTTCCGCCGAAAACACCAGACGATTAGAGTGGCTGTTAAGCCGGACAAGTGGCTATTTTGGCGTGACTAATTATATGGGGTCGAAATTAACAGCATCAGAGAATGCTCTGGCACCGATTTTTCGTAATTTTAATCGCCGGGGATTGGATTTTTTATATGATGGTGAAACTAGGCGGTCATCATTAAAAAATGTTGCRGTTAAAGAAGGRTTATCTTGGTCAACAGCAGATCGAATTATCGACATAAAACAAACTACTACAGCAATTGATGATCAATTATTACGACTTGAAGCCATGGCCATTCAAAACGGATCAGCTATCGGTAAGGGCTTTTCTTGGCCAGTTACAATTAAACAGTTACGAGACTGGACAGAGTCTTTAGAAGCAAAAGGTTATCAGCTGGCACCGGTATCTGCGGTAATAAAAATGCGTAATGAGGAAACAYTAACYKCYYCARAAGCAGTAGCCCTTAGCGTAAATGAMTCGAACTAATCACGCYTAAAGCAAAATAATTATCGACTTTAAGTATGCTTACGGCATAAGRTTTGRAATRGYCATAATTTTGAATAAGCCAATGAGTTCTGTTTTTCATCGTACGGCAAAAAAAAACTACCCTTTGGCAGTTAGAGCCGAAGGCATGTATATTTATGAYCARGATAACAAAGCCTATCTTGATATGAGTGGTGGCGCMGCAGTTTCATGYCTTGGSCATCAACATAAAAAAGTGGTTAAGGCTTTATGCGATCAAATTAACCAGATGAGCTTTGCCCATACAGCTTTCTTTTCTAACCAGCCACAAGAAAAGCTGGCTGAACGGTTAGTAGAGAAATTCGACCAACCAGACGCAAAAGCTTACTTCACATCTGGTGGTTCGGAAGCCAATGAAACAGCCATCAAAATGGTATGGCAATACTGGCGAGCCAAAGGGCGCAATAACAAGCAAAAAATTATCAGTCGAATTCATAGTTATCATGGAAACACACTGGCAACTCTTTCAGCCAGCGGCAATTTACCACGGCGCCGTATCATGGGTGATCTGTTATTAGAATGGCCACGGATTGAGCCTTGTTATGCTTATCGTCATCAAAAACCTACCGAGAGTTTACAAGAATATGGCTTGCGGGCTGCAAATTTGCTGGAGGTGATGTTCTTACAAGAGGGTGCGGACAGTATTGCTGCATTTATTGTCGAGCCAGTGGTTGGGGCATCACTTGGCGTGGTTCCAGCTGCGCCGGGGTATTTTDCAVGAATACGTGAAATYTGTGATCAATACGATRTATTGCTAATYGCTGATGAAATAATGTGTGGVACCGGHCGTACCGGAACATTTTTTGCCCACCAACAAGAAGGTTTTATTCCCGATATTGTGACTTTGGCCAAAGGTTTAGCCGGCGGCTACCAACCATTAGCCGCAACTATTGCCAGCTCAAAAGTTTATCAGGTGCTTGAGCAAAGCAATACCGGTTTTTCACACGGGCATACATATGTTGGTCATGCAAGTGCCTGCGCTGCTGGCTTGGCCGTTTTGGGGGTTATCGACGAAGAGAACTTATTGGAAAATGTTGTCCAACAAGGAAACAAGCTACAAGAAGCCCTGCAACAAGCCTTTGCGGGTTTAGATTTTATTGGTGATATTCGTGGGCGCGGCCTGTTTAGGGGAATTGAAATTGTAGCTGACAAAGCCAGCAAAAAACCATTTGCCGATGCAAAAAAAATTACTGCTAAATTACATAAACTAACCATGAAGCACGGATTGATCTGTTACCCCGGCGGCGGATCAGAAATTGACGGTCTGGGCAGCCATATTTTATTAGCGCCACCGTTTATAATTGAAGACCAGCACATAGAGCTATTGATCGAAAAATTAACCGCAATATTTGCCGAGCTGCTCGATGATTGAGCCGCTTATTGTGATCTCTGCACCAAATGGTGCGCGACGGCAAAAAACCGATCATCCTGACCTGCCCATTACACCAGCAGAAATGGCAGTTTGCGCTGAAGAAATTCTAGCTGCCGGTGCTAGTATTTTACATCTACACGTCCGCGATAATAATAATCAACACTCGCTCGATGTTGAACGCTATCGCTCCAGCATCAAAGCAGTACGAGGTGCAGTAGGTGATCAATTAATTATTCAAGTTACCTCTGAAGCGGTTGGAAAATATAGCGCAGCGCAACAAATGCAGATGGTTAAAGAACTAAAACCAGAAGCGGTCTCGCTGGCTTTGCGTGAGTTATGTGCCACTGATGAAAACCTTACCGAAGCTGCCGAGTTTTTTTCTTGGCTAAAGACGAAGAGCATTTTCCCGCAATATATTTTGTACGATCAAGAAGATTATCAGAGGTTTGAAGATTATCGCCGGCGCGGGGTTTTTGCCGATGATAATCCATTTGTATTGTTGGTTATTGGCCGTAGTGGAGCAGATCAACAACAGTCAGAAGCCATGATTAAGATAGCAAAAAGTATGACTTCTCCTTGGGCTGTTTGCGGATTTGGTACAGGAGAAATACCTTTGGTTTCATTTGCTGCGAACAATGCAGGCCATATACGGGTTGGTTTTGAAAATAATATTTATAACAGCTCAAAGCAATTATTGCGTGGTCATAGCGAGATGATTGATATTTGCCAGCAAGCGGCAAACGAAACCGGGCGTAAAATAGCCAAGGCTGATGATGTTAGAAACTTTTTCTCTTTGTAATTAAAACGACATTCTGATTCAAGCTGTCTGGAAATTTACCCTATCCGCAGATTTGCTGCTCGCACAAAAAAAGGCCGAGCAGTTAAACCACTCGGCCTTTAATATTATTCTTTGGTCTAGTTGATTAGAATCTCAACTTAACATTACCGTACCAAGAACCACCTTCGTAATTAGCAGCACTACGACGTGGGTATTGAAGGCCAACGCTTAGACGATTTGCGTTAGGCGCGCCAACTTCACCAACAAAAGAGTTGAAGATGTTGGTTCCACCAAAGGCAACTCTAACCATGTCATTGACATCATAACCAAGCTCGGCATCGAAATAGATGGTTGCAGCAATTTCAGCACTTGGGTTAACCGCTGCGCCAATTCTACCACGTTCATCATAATGCGTACCGTAATAGTTGGCACGAACCATAAGGTTCCAATCATCAGCAAAGTATGTATTGGTACCAAGCACAAAGCGCATGGATGGGAAGTTGTTTTCGATATCTTCAACATTAGCATCACTAACCGGAGTAACTGGGCCGGTTGGAGTTATTACTTGCTGTTGTCCAATAACATTGATCTGATTATAGCTAGCAGCCAATGAAATATCAGTGCTTACATTATCGCTCCAATCAAAGCTGGAAGCCAGCACTACATCAAGGCCTGTATGTCTAACATCCAATGCATTGGTATAGAACGAGATTGTCGCACCAGTTGTACTACCTGGAACGGCAATATCACCAGTACGATAAATGCGATCACGAACATCAATCCGGTAGGCATCAACAGTCAAACTAGTTCTCTCTGACAAGCTGCTAGCAAAACCAAAGCTATAGTTGGTTGAAGTTTCTTCTCTCAAAGGTGCTCCACCCGCAGCCAGCGCCGCAGCACTTCCTGGAGGAACGAGACCTTCTTCAACCTGCAAGCCTGTCACACCATCAAATGTAGTGATGGTGGTACGAACATTTGCCTGACCAGGGGTCGGAGCATGAAAGCCAGTTGAAATTGCACCACGGAAATTAAGATTATCAGTGACAGCATAGTTACCGGCAACTTTCCAGTTAATGGTTGAACCAAAATCTGAGAAGTCTTCGAAACGTACTGCATACTGCATTAACAAGCGGTCAGTTAACTGATGCTCAACATCAGCATATGCTGCATAATTGCTTCGCGAGAATGAACCGGAATCAGCAGGGCTGAAACCGCCAAGGCCGTTGGAACCATCACCAAGGTATGAATTTGGCTCACCCGGATTAATCACATAGGTTTCTCTGCGCCACTCACCACCGAAGGCAAAGTTAACAGTGTCAGAAACTTGCTTTGACATATCAAAGTTGAGGTTTAGCTCTCTTTGCTCATAACCACCGACTTGAAAATCCCGCTGTGGAATTTGTAAGCTGGCATCAAGACCCAAAGATGGGTTAATGGTGTTGAACAAAGTATAGTCCAAGGTGTTTTTACCATAACCAAGACTTAGATCATAGAACCAGCCACTATCCATAGTGCCTTTAAAACCACCGACAGCACTAAGATCTTTTTGCGCACCATCAAGATACGGCGTGTAACCGGCAGGTAGGCCAGTAAAGCCCAAACCGTTCAAGGTAACCAAGGTAGAGTGACCAGGGTTGCGATAGAAGAATCTATAGCGACCATCGGTGTCAGCATAGTTACCGAACACATAAGCTTCAACATTCGAGTTAATCTCAACTGCAGAGTTTACGAACAATCTAAGACCACTGGTTTCTGGACGACCCCATGTCTGAGTGAAAGGAGCATCGCCAAACGGTGAATCACCACCAACACCAGCAACGCCAGCGTCAATTAATGCTTGAGCATCTGGGCGAATAATACCGCGAGATAAAGCTTCGTTATCAACGTATTCACCACTGATATTAACAAACCCTTTGTCGCCAATAGGCAGACCAACATTACCAGCAACTTTGTAGCTGACTTCGCCACGGTAGAACTGACCATACTGAGCAACAACTTCACCGCCCTCGGCTGAATCTTTCAAAACAAAGTTGATGACACCAGCAATAGCATCAGAACCATATTGAGCAGCAGCGCCATCACGAAGAACTTCAACTCTCTTCAAAGCAATACTTGGGATCATTGCTACGTCAGGAGATTGCGCACCATTACCAGCAGCTGGAGCAAAGAACTGCACCAAAGCTGAGCGGTGACGACGTTTACCATTTATCATAACCAAAGTCTGGTCAGCTGCCGTGCCGCGCAAAGATGTCGGGCGAACAAACGCACTACCGTCGCCGGTAGCTGGAGTTGCCGTATATGATGGAATTAGCGTTTTCAAGCTATCTGTAATATCAGCGACATTGCCCATATTGGCGAACTCTTCGCCAGACAATACGTCAACAGGAACTGTTGAATCCTGAACTGAACGAGGTTTGCTGCTTCTGCTACCAATGGTGACAATTTCGTCAACTACTTCTTCAGCGCCGCTTTGGGCGAAACTTGGTGTTGCAAACGCCATAGCGACCGCTGAAGCAGCGACCCACATGGATGTTTGTCGTAATGTTTGTTTAAATGTACTCAATTTACTTCCCCTGATATATCAAGCCTAACAACTTTTGTCGAAAGGTGGTTTCTAAATTTGTTACTCTGAATTCTTGCAAAAAAAGCCCTTCGATTTCTAAGAGCCTTGTAAGAACTATAAATTAAGCTGGCAATAAATGCAACCTCATCATAAACGCTCGTCGATAACAAATACCCTATATTTATTACAGGTTCTGCCTAAAACTGTTGCAAAACTAATACATTAAATAAAAACACGACTTGTGATTCACTCAAGCAACCTAAATTTCTTCACCGTTTATCGGTTGAACCCTAAATTGTAACTCCGCAAGACGTGCATAAAGACCTCCACGGGATAACAATTGTTCATGTGTTCCCTGATCAACAATTCGTCCCTCTTCCATCACCACGATTTTATCTGCGCGCAAAATAGTGGAAAGCCGGTGAGCAATGACAATGGTTGTCCGATTAGCTGATACGGTTTCAAAAGCCTTTTGAATTGCTATTTCATTTTCAGAATCAAGTGCGCTGGTTGCCTCATCAAGTAATAAAATTGGCGCATCTCTTAATACCGCCCGAGCTATTGCCAACCTTTGCCGCTGACCACCGGAAAGCGTCATGGCGTTTTCCCCCAATGGGGTTTCATAACCTTGCGGTAGCGCCATGATAAAACCATGAGCATTGGCAGCAATCGCTGCGGCCTTTACCTGCTCTTCATTGGCTGATGATTTTCCAAACCGAATGTTTTGAGCAACAGAGCCAGAAAACAGCGGAGCATTTTGTTGCACAATTGATATGCAAGACCGTAGCAATGCCGGATCCATATTCTTTATATCAACACCATCAACACTGATAATGCCTGATTGCGGGTCATAAAACCGCAATATCATTTGAAACATTGTGCTTTTTCCAGCCCCCGAAGGGCCAACCAAAGCAATTGTCTGGCGCGGCTTTGCCAAAAGAGAGATGTTTTTTAGAACCTCTGTTTCAGGTCTTGATGGATAATTAAAATCAACGGCGGTGAATTCAATTTCACCTTTGGTTATTATATCAGTATTTTCAAATTCCTCAGGCTTGGTAATATCCGGCTTCGCGCTTAGCAATTCCATGATCCGCTCTGTGGCTCCAGCAGCTCGCATAATCTCGGCATAAGTTTCGGTAATAATTCCAACGCCCATAACCGCAACAAACGCATACATGACAAACTGGGTCATTGCACCGGGGCTCATCGCCCCATCTTGCACCTGTACCGCGCCAAACCAAAGCACCGTAATAAGACCGCCCAACGTAAAAGAGGTAATTATGGCTGACATAAAGGTTCTAGCGATAATTCGGCGCATCGACACCAGATAAGTTTCTTCTACTGCTTGGCCAAAATGCTCGCGCTCTTCTTGTTCTCTGGTAAAGGCTTGTACTGTTTCAATAGCTCTAATGCTTTCTGCAGCTCTTGCCGAGGCTTCGGCTAAACTGTCTTGGCTCATACGCGATAGCCGTTGTACCCGCCGTCCATAAAAGATGATCGGTAGTAAAATAATCGGCCCTACAGCTAACATCAACAAAGCTAGCTTCCAGCTAACCACAACCATCAATATTAATGCACCAAATGTTGTAGTTAAAGTTCTAGCGGCCACCGAAATCGAAGAGCCAACAACCGTTTGAATAAGCGCCGTGTCCGTGGTTAATCGTGACAAAACCTCGCCGGTGCGAATATGGGCAAAATATCCGGGGCTAAGACTTAGCAAATGATCATACACCGCCCGGCGCAAATCAGCGACCACCCGCTCGCCAAGCCGACTGATAAAATAGTATCGCAAAGCCGCAGTAAGCCCTAACAATATTGCCAATATTATTCCGGCGGCAAAATATCCGGCAAGACTACCATCAAGCGTAAACGTTTGACATATTTGCGAGCTGACATCGCCAGAAAACCCGCAATCCACCACCAAACGAAACGCCGCGGGCAACAACAACGCCAAAGTTGATGCTAAGGCCAAAAAAAACACAAAGGCGATAAGCAGCCATGGGTATTGTAAAACAAACGGTATTAAACGCCGTAATGGTTTTGCGCTTTTGGACTTTTTACGATGCTGGCGATCCCGCTCTAATTCTTCGGCAAATGATGATCCACGATCATTGTCTATTGCGTCCCGCGACGCTTCACTAACTGCCGTTGCTTTTGGGTCATTAGCCATATTGAGTTTCTGTAGCCCTTCATTGATAAACGCTCTAACTAGCGATGTTTGAAGTGCGCTGAACGCTTCTCGATAAATGCCGCCATGCCTTCTGCTTGGTCTTCGGTTGCGAATTGCGAATGAAACACCCGCCTCTCGAACCGAATGCCCTGTGCCAGTGTGGTCTCATAAGCAGTATTGATGGCTTCCTTGGTCATGATTGCGATCGGCAATGATTTATCAGCAATAGCTTGTGCTGCTTTCATTGCTTCGTCCATCAGCTCGTCAACAGCAACAATACGCGAGACCAAGCCAGAGCGCTCGGCTTCTTTTGCATCCATCATCCGCCCGGTAAGGCACATGTCCATGGCTTTGGACTTGCCAACAAACCTAGTCAATCGTTGTGTGCCACCAGCACCCGGCATAACACCAAGGTTGATTTCCGGTTGCCCGAATTTGGCATTGTCGGCTGCAATTATAAAATCGCACATCATCGCCACTTCGCAACCACCGCCAAGCGCATAACCAGCAACCGCGGCAATAAGCGGTTTTTTGAACCGCGATACCGCTTCCCACGTTTCAACAAATGGATCGTTCTGGTAGAGGTCAACAAAATTGCGATCTTGCAATTCTTTAATATCGGCACCGGCAGCAAAAGCTTTTTTGGAGCCGGTCAGCACCACACAGCCAATTTCCGGATCACTATCAAACTTTGCCAAAGCAGCAGCTAATTCCGAAGTCATCTCATTATTAAGAGCGTTTAAGGCTTCGGGACGATTAAAGGTTATCACCGCAACCCGGTCATCGGTTTTTGTCTGGATAGTTTTATAAGACATATCAGTTTTCATCTCTGCCATGTTAAAAAAAGATAACCGCAATAAGCCATGTTCGGTTCCGGTTCAATAGACATTTGTGTGATATTCTGTCCCACCGGCAATAAGACGGAAGTTATTTTTGACACAATGGACAATAAAAACTGGATCGCCCGCCTTGAACTATTCGTTCGATTTTTGCCGTGCACTCAGAGGTTTTACATTGCTTACCAGCTTGATCATAAACATCAAAACTATGTTGAAAATATCCAAGATCACCATCAGCATTAGTAAAATCATTCAACGACGAACCGCCGGCTTCTATGGCTTGACGAATCACTTGGCGAATATGTTCAACCAAAACTTGGCTTTGCTCTAGAGACAAATCACAAGATCGAACCGCCGGATGAATATTGGCTCGAAACAATGCTTCACAGACATAAATATTACCCAAGCCAGCAATAATCTTTTGATCCAACAAGGCAGTTTTAATCGGCGATTTGCGTTTGGACAATGCCAGTTTTAGATCAACAGCAGATAGTTGATTGTCCACTGGTTCGGGGCCAAGGTGCTGCAAAAACTTACACTCATCGATTTCATGCGTTGCAAATAAATCCATAAATCCAAATCGTCTGGGGTCGTTATAAATAACTAAAACACCATCAACCATCTCAAATACCACATGGTCATGTTTGGTTTTTCTGTCCTTTGGCATGGTTTCACCTGTGGCCAGTGCCAAGAATGAGCCGCTCATGCCCAAATGGCTAAGCAGGGTTTCGCCGCTGTCCAGTTCGAACAGTAAATATTTTGCTCGGCGCGAAAGCTTCAAAATTTGAACGCCAGCTAATCGTTTGGCAAAATTATCTGGAAAATCAAACCGCAAGTTTTTCCTGCGAACGATTAACCGTTTAATGCGCTTACCCTCTAATACCGGTGCCAGGCCAGATCGAACTGTTTCTACTTCTGGAAGTTCAGGCATTTTACAAAATGTCCTATGGTGGTTTTTGAAACTTAAGGCTATGTTCCGCCGCAATGAAGATGAAGTCTACAGATAATTCACAAGAATCATTTGGATTCAAAGATGTTCCCAAGGCGAAAAAAGCGGGAATGGTGCGCGATGTGTTTGATCGCGTAGCTGATAACTATGATCTGATGAATGATTTTATGTCTTTTGGGGTTCACAGATTATGGAAAGACATGGTGATAGCCAGAGCCAATCCACAGCCGGGGCAGTTACTTATTGATGTAGCCGGTGGAACCGGTGATTTATCACGGCGCTATATTGCCGCCGCCAACAAAGTGCGAAAACGCCGTAATGGTGAGCCAGCTACGGCAATTGTCGCCGATATTAACGCCGAAATGTTACTGGCCGGCAGAAAAGATGACGATCCGCAAACATTAAGCTGGGTTTGCGGCAATGCCGAAGATTTACCTTTTGCCGATAATATCGCCGATAATTTGACCATTAGTTTTGGCATTCGCAATGTCACCGACAAGCCAAAAGCCTTGCGCGATATATTGCGGGTATTAAAGCCCGGCGGACAGTTTTTGTGCTTAGAGTTTTCAAAACCCACCTCTTCAGCTTTGGAAGTCCCGTATGATTTATGGTCATTTAACGCTATTCCAGCCATTGGGGAAATGATCTCTAAGGATCGTGATAGTTACCAATACCTAGTGGAAAGCATTCGCAAATTCCCCGATCAGGAAACTTTTGCAAAAATGATGCGAGAAGCTGGGTTTAGCTCCGTATCATTTACTAATTTTACCGGCGGAATTGCCGCTTTGCATTGCGGTTGGAAAATTTAATCTRATGGCAAATTTAATCAATTTTTTCCGGTTGCTACAAACCATCATGGTTCTGGCCAAATATGAYGCGCTAATCCCTARTGATTATCGCGGWCTGTTACCTGCTGGAACCAAGGYTTTTGGCTGGCTTTGYCGRTTTGGCAGATCAGTGCCAAAGGGCGGCCAAGGAGTGCGTTTGGCCAGAGCTTTGGAAAAACTAGGGCCGTCTTATGTAAAATTGGGGCAGTTCTTAGCCACTAGAAGTGACATCTTAAGTGCCGAAGTGGTTGAGGGTCTTTCCACCTTAAAAGACAAGATGGAACCATTTGCGCAAAGTGAAGCTATTGCCATGTTAGAGCAGGCTTTTGGAGAAAACTGGAAACAGCAAATCATTGACTTTAGCGAGCCAATTGCCGCAGCTTCCGTGGCGCAAGTCCACAAGGCAAAAACCAAAGACGGGCAGCAAATCGCGGTTAAATTATTGCGCCCCGGCATARCAAAGCGCATTGAGCGTGATGTAAAAACTCTTAAATTCGGTGCTAAATTGGCCGAGAAATTATTCCCTGCTTCCAAGCGTTTGGAGCCAATACGGTTTGTTGAAACCGTTAGCCGTTCTTTACTGCTGGAGATGGATTTACGAATGGAGGCTGCGGCCTGTTCGGAATTGCGCGAAATATCCGACAAAATAGATAATGTCACCATTCCGGCTCCGCATTGGGATCTCATTCGCGAGCAAGTATTGGTTATTGACTGGATTGACGGCATTGCATTAACCCAAGTTGAAAAACTTAAAACCTCAAATATTGACCTAAACAATTTGGCAAAAATTATCCCAATTAGCTTTTTACAATTTGCTCTTGATCACGGTGTTTTTCACGCTGATCAGCATGAGGGTAATATGTTTGTGCAAAGTGATGGCACGCTTGCTTTGGTAGATTTTGGAATTGTTGGTCGCATTGGTCGGCCAGAACGTCGTTATTTGGCAGAAATTTTATACGGGTTTTTGCGCCGAGATTACCGCCGGGTCGCCGAAGTTCATTTTGAAGCCGGCTATGTACCCAATACTCATTTGGTTGATGATTTTGCCCAAGCGTTACGAGCCGTTGGTGAACCGGTATTTGGTAAAACCGCCAAAAATGTCTCAATGGGGCAGTTATTATTACACCTGTTTGCGGTAACTTCACGCTTTGATATGCACTTGCGGCCAGAGCTGGTGTTATTGCAAAAAACCATGGTGCAAGTAGAAGGCGTGGCCAGAACTTTGGATCCCGATCATGACCTGTGGAAAGCCACCGCGCCGGTAATTGAAAACTGGATCAAACGTGAACTTGGCCCTGAAGGGCAATTAAACGAATTAGCCGATGATCTGCTCGATTTACGTGATGCCGCCAGAGCAATGCCAGCGGTAATAAGTGATCTTACCTCAATGGTTCATCAGGCAAAACAAAGTGGAATTTCACTTGATGATGACAGCTTAAAACGACTTGGCCAATACCAAGCCAAAGCCAACAGGATCCGTAACTGGGCGTTGATCATTGCCTCTTTGAGCATTGTTGTCTTAACTGCAAAATTCTTATTGTAAATAACTACTTTGCACTTTCCAATCAGCCTCGTCCTTTAATTGTCCTCCTCATCCTCGGATCAAGTCCGGGGTTAAAACTTTTGTTGGCAAATACTCCAGCTCCCAGAGGGTGTCTAAAGCAAAAATTCGTGAAATGGCGACCACATCATGTCCGTCATCACACGGCTTGTCCTTCGAGGTCGCTTTGCGACACCTCAGGATGAGGCGGGTGATTCAGTCTTCTTAATTGCGATTCTTTTAAACCCCTCACCCCAACCCTCTCCCGAGCCGGGAGAGGGAGTTCGATTAGTGATGTTTTTAAAGAAGAGCAGTAACATTTTCGCTGCGCCCCTTCTCCYCGYGGGGGAGAAGGTCGGGATGAGGGGCGGAGGGGGATTTATAAGGGTCAAAGCCAAGGGTGAATAAGAGTCACGCACCTTTATGAGATAACCCTTAATTAGCAATCATTGGCAAATACTGCCCTTGCCTTAAGGGTTAATTAGCAAAKATTKMRCMCTCATTGACCCTTAACAACCCTTGGAYAGCGGGGATAAGTTTCARCCATGCCCGYWWYRWWYRTSYTTGCTATAATGGTGTTGCAGATGGCTCGTACACTTTCATTTGCGGCTGTTTGACATTGTTAATACNMSRACAACCCNAATGAAACRTGGRTTTTGGTGAAATATGCAAAGGAATTTGTAATARCAACAAAYCSTTTATTGCCGAGCCTTTTTAAGATTTATCCAYTGGGGAAARYCATAAARYATAGTTTAACTTACCGTAATTACAGAAAGYTCRCGCATTTGAGTATTGGCGATCGCTAGTTTTGCYAATGTCCAATTRCCTTTATCCAGCTCCTCAAGTGCGCTTTGGTTATGYTCTACYACTTGYGCATTTATCTCAATAAACGARGCCATYGCTTTTGCTGTCCAATTGCGATCAGGGTTTTCAATAYCTTYTGCCAAGCTATCGCCAACTAATGAAATATGCGACATGACGGCTCTGGTAAGACGTTGTTGCGCCCGATAAAAATCTTCGATTAACCGCCGAACCGCCAAACGATCCCAATGATCATTGGCCTCTAATGTACTGGCAGCACCACGCAAGCGGTCAAACCAAAAAACATCGCCCAAGCCATGATACAAGCTAGCAACTGCTAATAACGGCCATTTTTCTGTCGTTGCCAGATCTATAATATCACTGGCCGATATTAATGTTCGCAACCGGCTAATTTCTGCCGCCAATGGCTTTGGTATCCCAAGGTCAAGCAATGTTTGATTTCTAGCCGCTGATTTTTCCACCTCATATTCTGATAAAAACCTATCAACATTTACGTTCATCTCAGAAATGCCGTCACTATAGGCATCAAACATCGACTGTAAGCCGTCTTTGATCATATTTGGTCGTCTTGCCACCCAATATGTCTGGCGACGCAAAACGCTCATTATTTCAAAATGCGCGGAATAAATTGCTTCAGAAGGTATTTTATTATCAAGTAAATTGGTTTCTTCTACCAATTGCTCATATCCATATAACTGGCGAACGCCCTCAAAACACAACGCCGCCACATCAGGGGTTACACCGGCACTGCCACACAAGCGATAAGCAAAAGTAGGTCCACCACGATCAATCATATCATTAGCTAATATGGTTGCGACAATTTCACGATGCAAACGGTGGTTAGAGCGCTCTTCTTCAAATTCATGCACACCTTTAGGGAAATATTGACGCAACATTGTGGTAAAATGCGGGTCATCAACACTGGTTCCGGCAACCAAGTCTTCAACCAACGTGTTTTTGGCATAAGCCATTAACGTTGCAATCTCCGGCCTAGTCATGCCGGGGCCATTATTAAACCTTGTTGCTACTTCATCAGCGTCCGGCAAGTCTTCTACTTCGCGATCAAGGCGGTCTTCAGACTCTAACTGATCCATAAACCGACCATAAGCGTCCATATCCCTTTGGGCGGTTTCCTGCGCCAAAGAAAGCGTCAATGTCTGCGTGTAATTATGAGCCAAAACATTGCCTGCAACATCATCAGTCATGCTGGCCAGCACCTTGTTGCGTTGCTCGGTATCTAATTTTCCGGAACGCACTGCGCTGTTTAACAGAATTTTCAAGTTTACTTCATTATCCGAGGTATCAACGCCGGCGGAATTATCGACAAAGTCAGCATTTACCCGTCCGCCATTTTTGGCAAAAACAATTCGTCCGCGATGAGTAATGCCAAGATTAGCACCCTCACCAATAACCTTTGCCCTAACTTGATCGGCATTGACTCTAATTACGTCATTTGCCTTATCGCCAGCTTCCCAGTTTTGCTCTTCTGCGGATTTAATATAAGTACCGATACCACCGAACCATAAAAGCTCGGTATCAGCTTTAAGCAAAGCACTCATTAGCTCGTTCGGGGTGGCGCTAGATCCACCAAGGCCTGTTAATTTTTGCATTTGCTTTGATAGCGGAATAGCCTTTGCCGAGCGCGAAAACACTCCGCCACCAGCTGAAATCAATTTAGTTTCATAGTCTTTCCAGCTTGAACGCGGCATATCGAATAACCGCTTACGCTCAGTCCAGTTCTTAACCGCATCCAACGGATCAGTATCAATGAAAATATCCCGATGATCAAATGCTGCTACTAACCGGATTTCTTTCGACAATAACATGCCATTGCCAAATACATCGCCCGACATATCGCCGACACCTATTACCGTAAATGGTTCTTTTTGGGTGTTTTTGCCCATTTCCCGGAAGTGTCTTTTTACTGCTTCCCACGCCCCTTTGGCAGTAATACCCATTTTCTTATGGTCATAACCAACCGAACCACCAGAAGCAAATGCATCACCCAGCCAAAACCCGTATTCTTCGGCCAGTGAGTTAGCAATATCAGAAAAGGTTGCGGTTCCCTTATCCGCTGCAACCACCAAATAAGGATCCTCGCCGTCCCAGACCACAGTATTATCTGGGTGAACCACCGCACCAGCATCGTCTAAAGTATCGGTTACGTCCAAAAGCCCGCGAATAAACGTCTTATAGGAACCAATACCCTCTTTCATGAACGCTTCGCGATCATCGGACTTGGGTAGTAATTTGGGAAAGAAACACCCCTTGGATCCAACCGGTACAATGACTGAGTTCTTCACCTGTTGTGCTTTGACCAAGCCCAATACTTCGGTACGAAAATCTTCTCTGCGATCTGACCAGCGCAATCCGCCTCTGGCTACCGGGCCAAAGCGTAAATGCACGCCCTCTACCCTTGGTGACCAGACAAATATCTCCCGGTACGGTTTTGGTGCTGGCAGGGTCGAAAGCTCACGAGAAGCAATTTTGATGGAAATCCTTGATAAGGGCTGTCCGTCTTTGTCTCTTTGGTAAAAACTGGTACGTGAAATAGCACAAATAAGCCGCATTAAGCGGCGCAATACCTTATCATGATCAAGACTTGGAACCGAATTTAGTTGGGCAGAAATCGTATCGATTATTGCTTCCTGCGTTGTTTTTCTAGTCTCCAAGTTTGCTTTGTTTTCTGGACAAAAGCGCGTGCTGGCTAATTCTAGCAACAGTTCTGCAATTTTCGGGTTTTCCGCTAAGGCTTCTTCTTGCACAAACTGACTTGGATCAAGACCTGATTGTTGACGGTATTTGGCGCAAGTTCGCAGAAATGCCACAGAGCGCCAATTCACCCCCAAAGACAAAATAAGCCGGTTAAAGCCGTCATTTTCTGATTTACCGGCCCAGATCGCTACAAATGCGTCTTCAACCGGTTGTTTGATCAGATCCAGGTCAAGCGGCTCGCCATCAATCATATCAATTTCAAACGCATGAACCCAAACAACATCTCGGCCATGCCGACTAATTGGAAAACTGGCCTCGCTCATCACGTTTAAGCCCATTTCCTCAAACATAGGCATTACCGATGACAGATTTAAACATTCACGCGGATGATACAATTTGATGCGCATTGCCGATGGACGATTACGGTCAGTGCGATAAATATGCGCCAATATACCCGTGTCATCAATTAACTGCTCTATTTTGATAACATCATCTAATGCCTGACGAGCAGTAAACGCTTCACGGTAAGCAGCCGTAAAAGCCTTGCGATAAGTTAAAATTTGCCCTTGCAATTGTTTGGAAGCACCAGCCTCCCTAGCTCTGGTTTCCAGTCGGTCATGCCATGATCTAGACATTTCAACCAATTGATTTTCCAACTTCTCAAGATCAGGGTCTTGGTAATTGTCCGGGTCAAGGCCAATGACATAATGCACTCGCGCCAACGGGCCTTCGCCAAAATGTGGATAATAGGCCGATAGTCTGCCGCCATAAGCCAGCTTTAATATCTCGCCAAAGCTTTCACGTATCTGGGTGTTATATCTCTCACGTGGTACAAATACGAACACCGAAACAAAGCGGTTAAACTGATCTCGTCGCACAAACAGTTTTGGTCTAGGGCGATCAAACAAGTGTAAAATTCCACGAGAAATTTCTAACAGGTCTTTTTCGCTGATCTGAAACAATTCGTCTCTAGGGTAATTTTCAACGATGTTTTGCAAACGTTTGGTATTATGAGTTCCAGCGCCCCGTTGCGCCCGAACCAGCACGCGGCGCACTTTACGCCTGATTAGTGGTACGTCTCTGGCCATCCGGTCATAGGCTTCGGCGGTAAACAATCCGACAAACCTAGTCTCGCCAATTATTTTCCCATCTTCGTTCCAGCGCTTAACGCCGATATAATCCATATACACTTGGCGGTGAACTCGCGAGCGCATATTCGATTTAGCGACCACAAGCGGTGTTGTGTTGTTGACGAAATTTGAATCTGCGGCGGCCAATAAGGAAGGCTCTGAGCCACGGCGCAAAACACTAGCTTCTTCGTTACGTAAAATACCCAAGCCAGTACCAGCAACAATATCCGGCTCGGCTGATCGTAAATTTCCTTCTTCGTCCGTTGGGAACACATATTGCCGCGCACCTAGAAATGCAAAATGCTCATCACGAAGCCAGCGTAAAAACTCTATGCATTCAACCACCTCTTCTTCTGGTGCGGCAGATGGCGCATTGTGTAATTCTTCAATCGCCCGGTTCATGGCTTCRCGCATTGCCATCCAATCGCCAGTAGCAAGAGCTACATCTGACAAGGTCTTTTCAATTTCAGCCAATAGGTTTTTGCGATCAGCATCGCTAAGCGTCTCAAGATAAACTTGGATAATTGATTCGCGAATTACCGGAGCCGTTTCAGATCGTGGGCCATCATCCGTGCGGCCAAGGTCAAAAACCGGATGGAACATGGCTCTAGTTTGCACACCTTGACGCGCCAATTCTCCCATTACCGAATCAACTAGAAACGGCTTGTCACCAGTAACAATTTCAAGAATATCGCGATCAATATCTCTACCATCAGCGCCGCTGCCGGTTACAATACGTACCATGGTCTCGCCGGGCATTCGCTTTTCGGCAAACTGCCAAACGCTGGCTGCCTGATACAGGACATCGGCCATGCTTAAGCCTTGCAAATCATCACTAACGGCATTTTCCTGCATGCCGGTTAGGAATTGTTTTGCGGCTGAAGTCAGTTTGCTTTTGACGTGAAAATTTTCCCCGTCAACACCGCTAGCTAACTTCAAAAAATCATTAGCTTCGAACGCATGATGACTACCATATGATGCGACCATAAAGACCTCCCAATATCGCGCTTAGGCACGAGTTTGTTTCAAGAAGTTCTAATACACTGGCTAAATACGCTCTGAACACCAGAACCACTAATGGTTACAGCAATAATCGGGTTCGCCTGCCTTTGCCAAGCGTTATTTTGCCCTAGCATATGTAGTTATTTAGCCTCTTGAATCTGGTTGTTAATCCCTTTTTCCGGTTGTCCGTCCATCGACAGTATAATGGCAAGCCATCTGGTTCCTTGGAATTGCGCTAATACCATCATTAACATTACCGTTAATGGCGCCGATAAAAACATTCCCGGTATTCCCCAAATTGCCCCCCAAAGAGATAAAGTAAGTATCACCACCAAGGTAGAAAGGTTCATACTATCGCCTTGCATGCGGGGTTGCATAAATGTGCCTATCGAGAACTGAAAGAAACCAACACCAGCCGCAATAATAGCAGGTTCGACATAAGTATCGAATTGCACAAGAGCAAACAACACCGGCAAAATAGTACCGATAATTGGGCCGATTGTTGGCACATAGTTCAACAGAAAAATCACGAATGCCCAAAACAATGCCTGATCAACACCAACCAATTTCATAACCACCCATGAACCAATAGCCGTGGCAGCAGCAGTTACGGTTTGCACCCACAAATACTTTTCGATCGCCAAGCGCATTGCGCCTGCCAAGGCCTTGGCTTTTGCGTGTTTCTTAATATCTGGGAACATGGCAGCAATTTTTGCCGGAAAGTTTGATTGCGCACCGAACAGAAACCCAACATAAATCGCCACAAACAAAGCATCAGAAGTTAAGCTTTGTAAGGATTGGGCAATTGATGAAAGAAACCTTGCCGGATTGGCTCTGGCCAGTAATTGATCCAAAGTTGGCGCTGCTTCCGAGCTAAAAATTCCAAAAATACTTGCGGCCAACTCGTTTAACCGCGCTTCATAAGCGGCGGAATTTGTAACCATGCCATTGGCGGTATCAATTATCACCACGCCGATAATCGCAATGCCGCTAGTAACCACTAGCAATGCCAATAATAAAGCCAGCCAACGAGGAATAATCCGTAAATGTTTTTCTAACATGTCAGAAAAACCATCTATCACCAGCCACAAAAATACTGCCAAGGCAAATGGTGCTAGAACTTCACGAAACCAATAAAGGCCGACAATCACCGCTGCGCTGGCTAATATTAGTATTCCAGACTTGGTTGCTGTATCCATTTTTAATTCCTTTTTCATTGCTTAGGCGAACTGCTTGGCTCTATTGTGCCAAAAAGTATAAGAGAGAATATAAGCAGGAAACAAGCAATGAGCGAAACACTTTTTATTGGTGGTGATGAAAATGGCAAACCTCAAGAACTTTTACTACGTGCCGCTAACCGGCATGGCTTGGTTGCTGGTGCCACCGGAACCGGTAAAACCGTAACTTTACAAATTCTGGCACAAGGCTTTGCTGAAGCTGGAACGCCGGTGTTCTGTGCCGATGTAAAAGGTGATTTAAGCGGTCTTTGTGTCGCCGGATCCGCAGATCACAAGTTACACGACAAATTAATTTCAAGAGCCGAAAAAATTGGCCTTG
The DNA here is from genome assembly GCA_002733735.2 of Robiginitomaculum sp. Lineage (GTDB taxonomy): Bacteria > Pseudomonadota > Alphaproteobacteria > Caulobacterales > Maricaulaceae > Robiginitomaculum_B. The sequence continues at coordinate 23,783 of NVWT02000017.1, forward strand.
AAGATTATATATATCAAGCTGCACCAGTTATTTTCTGGGATTTATACGGTAAAAAAGGTCACCCTGTTCGCACCACTATTTCCGATATGGGGCCGATTCTACTTGCAAGATTGATGGACTTAAATCCGACCCAAGAAGGCGTATTGACCATCGCTTTTGAAATAGCAGATCGTGAAAACCTGCTATTGCTTGACCTTAAAGACTTGCGATCAATGTTAGCTTTTTTGGCAGACAATGCCGCCGATATATCATCTGAATATGGTAATGTTTCCAGAGCCAGCGTCGGCGCAATTCAACGAAGATTATTAGTAATGCAACGGGGCGGGGCCGGTAATTTTTTTGGCGAACCTGCATTGGAATTAAAAAACTTCATGCGCTTTGATGATTATGGCCGCGGAGTTATCAGCATTTTGGACGCCACCAAACTGATCCAAAGCCCGCGCCTGTATGCGATATTTTTGTTATGGTTGCTTTCCGAACTATTTGAGGAATTACCAGAAGTTGGCGATCCTGAACGTCCAAAACTGGTGTTCTTTTTTGATGAAGCACATTTATTGTTCAAAAATGCCCCAAAAGCCTTATTGGAAAAAATAGAGCAAGTGGTAAAACTGGTGCGCTCCAAAGGCGTCGGCGTTTATTTCGTTACCCAAAACCCTAAAGACATTCCAGATAGTGTTCTGGCGCAACTTGGTAACCGTATTCAACACGCGCTTCGCGCCTATACTCCAAATGAGCGCAAGGCTGTAAAAGCTGCGGCGATGAGTTTTCGTCCCAATCCGGCATTTGATACCGAAACAGTAATTACCGACCTTGGTATTGGCGAAGCATTGGTTTCTACATTGGACAAAAAGGGTCGTCCATCAATGGTTGCCCGTACTTTGATCCGCCCGCCAGCATCGCGTCTTGGACCCATAAATGCCCAAGAACGCAAAACTGTAATTGCCGCCTCGCCACTGGCCGGAGTTTATGAAAACGCCATTGATCGCAACTCAGCCTATGAAGGTTTGGCTATGCGCAAGCAAAAGGCTGCGAAAATTGCCGCAGAAGAAGAGGTTACAAAAACTAAAAAACGCGAAATGATGCAAGCGCAAAAACCAAAACGACGCACCAGCACTCGCAGAAGGCGATCATCAAGGCAGAGCATCGGTGAAGCTGCAATGAAAACAGTAATTCGCACCGCTGCCAGTCAGATCACCAGACAATTATTGCGTGGGGTCTTGGGCGGTTTGTTTCGTTGAGCCAGCAACAAATTCACATCGACTTTACCAGTGCTGCATTTCGCCATCGCTTAAAATATGGTGGCGAAAAAGGGCAAGCATTGGCAAAAGCGGTTGGCTTGAACAAGGGTCGCACACCGGCGATTGTTGATGCCACGGCTGGCCTTGGTCGTGACGGGTTTATCTTGGCGCATTTAGGGGCCAAAATTACTATGATCGAGCGCATTCCAATTGTTGCAACAGCCATACAAAAAGCATTGCAAGTAGCCAGAAAAGCAGAACCAATATTTGCTGAACCGGCGAAGCGAATTAAACTAATTACCGGCGATGCAATAGAAGTGTTGTCAAATATATCGCCACAAGTAGTCTATATTGATCCAATGCACCCGGCTCGAAAGAAATCAGCGTTGGTTAAACAAAACATGCGCGATTTACGAGAAATTGTGGGTGATGATGACGACAAGCAAAATTTAATACTAGCTGCTTTGCAATTTGCCAGCCAACGAGTGGTGTTAAAATGGCCAAAAGCAGCCAGCTTGCCAAATGACCTTGCCAAACCATCTTATGAAATCAGTGGCAAAACAACCATATATTACGTTTTTATTTGCAGTAAATAATCACTTGATTGTTTACCTCTTATGAAAACCTTACACATTTTTTCACAATATGCTTCCGGTAAATGCGACTATCAACCAAGGGTTTGTGACAACATCCAAGCATTATCATCGCGATCATAAAAGGTGGCTAGTTTCACCATGCCATCATGGGTAATAGTTTCACCATCAAAGCGTACACCTTGATCCTCTAAAACCTGTCGTGCTTGATCAATATCCGTAACGCCCAGAACCGGCACGCAGCCGCCGGGTTTAATTTCTTCCGTATCGCCAAACCCGACGCTAACCCCATCAACATTAGTAGTCATTTCCGCCCAGCCAATTTCTGGAACATCAAAAATGAGCGAAAACCCAAGGTGCTTTTCATACCAATTGATGGAGGCCTTACGGTCTGAAACTCCAAAAGCCAAAGTGATTGTTTTATCAAAATTAAGTTTGCTCATCGAGTTTTCCTTGTGTTTGATGATAAATAAAGTAAATATACAAATATAGCAATAATGGAAATTATGCTAATGTCGAGTCAAAAATTGAAACCCTAGTTTGGATAAGTTGATGGATAGCAAAAAAACTCATATTCAAGACACCGCAGAGTTCAGCATTTTGAGTGGTCTTTGTAAAAGGCGTTGGGCGTTACCGGTTTTGGCTTTGTTGGCAGACGGGCATGCGGCACGGATCTACCCATTATCACAACACTTGTCCTGTAGCCGAGTGGCGATAGGCCAAGCGTTAAACCTGCTACAAGGTATCGGTTTGTTGGCGGTTAACTCCGGCCACGGACACCCGTTACGCCCAGAATATATTTTAACGACACACGGCAAAAAATTAGCCAACAAGGCTTTATTACTTTGGCACAGCACCCAACAAGAAAACGATCTAATAAGGGTTGTTTATGCTCGTTGGTCGTTACCGGTTTTGTTGTTAAGCCAACAGCAAGTTAGGTTCTCGCAAATAAGAACAACTTTGAAACCGATCACCGATAGAGCATTATCACAATCATTATCCGGTCTCACCAAGAGAAAATTGTTATTGCGTAAAGTTGATATTACTCAACACCCACCGGCCAGCTTTTATCAAACAAGTCAGATGGGACAAAAACTGATCAGTCCGTTAACATCTCAAATTTTGCAGTGAAGTGGCGCATGGCTGGTGGTTCCCACTTGATTCGCATGCCGCGTAATTTGTCTTTTTCGCTAACAATTTGCTCTATACGCTCCAACATATAATCAGCATGACTTTGGGTATATGTTCGCCGTGGTATTGCCAAACGCACCAGATCCATGGCTGCTGGTTCTTCCGATCCATCAGGTTTGCGACCAAACATTACTGTGCCGATTTCACAAGCTCTAACTCCGGCCAAGCGATACATTTCGCAAGACAAGGTCTGTCCAGGATACTGTAATGGGTCGATATGTGGCAGAAAAGCTCTTGCATCAATAAACACCGCATGRCCGCCAACYGGCCTTACYACCGGCACGCCCATTTTGTGYAAACGATCACCAATATATTGATTTACTGCCACCCGRTAACGCAAATARTCTTCGTCAATAATTTCTTCTAGMCCTTGGGCAATGGCTTCAAGATCACGMCCMGCCAAACCACCATAAGTGGGAAAACCTTCCGTTAAGATCAGTCTGGTTCTGGMTTTTTCAGCCARWTCRTCGTCGTTCAGYGCCAGCCAGCCACCAATATTGGCAAATGCGTCTTTTTTGGCCGACATMGTCATACCATCAGCACCBTCAAACATATCACGAACAATTTCGGTTATTGATCTGTCTTGTTGGCCYTTTTCRCGTAATTTGATGAACCAKGCGTTTTCGGCAAACCGRCAAGCATCAATAATAAATGRTAGCCCGTATTTTTTGGCCATTTCACGAGTTGCGCRAATATTTTCCAAGCTTACCGGCTGTCCACCRCCAGCATTATTAGTGACAGTTATCATCACACAAGGAACGTTATCGCCATGGGTTTTTAGAAAACCCTCTAGCTTGGTAATGTCCATATTGCCCTTAAACGGGTGCAAGTTTTGCGGGTCTTTGCCCTCTTCAATCACTAAATCATGCGCTTCGGCGCCGGTGGCTTCGATATTGCCTCTGGTGGTATCAAAATGGGTATTCGACGGGATCACTTTTCCCTTACCGGCTAATATTGARAACAAAATAGCTTCGGCGGCACGTCCTTGATGGGTTGGTATGATGTGTTCAAACGGAAACAGGTTTTTGATCGAGCTTTCAAAGCGATCAAAACTGGGCGATCCGGCATAGCTTTCATCGCCCTGCATWATTGCTGCCCATTGTTTGGTGCTCATCGCGCCGGTTCCACTATCGGTTAGCAAGTCGATCAACACATCACGACTGGCAATAGAGAACAGGTTATAATTTGCCCGTTGCAATATTTCTTCGCGCTCGGCGACAGTAGTCATACGAATAGGTTCGACGGTTTTTATACGAAACGGCTCGATAATTGTGTTCATTTTGTCCTCAAGAAGGAAATTTCTAATTGCGGCGCAGAGTAATGACTAGATCGTCACTTGCAAGTACTGATCGCAAGTGGTTAATTGCCGACAATTGAAAATCCGAACAGGAATTTGGGGAGAATTTGGGCATGGAAACCATTGTAGATCTATTAGGTAAAATTGATAATATGATCTGGGGGTTACCTTTGGTCGCCTTGTTGTTTGGTACAGGATTGTACCTAACAATTGGTATGCGTTTTATGTCGATCCGGCGGCTTCCGTATGCAATTGGTTTGTTGTTTGGTAAAAACAAAGAAAAWGCAGRTAAAGATTCAGGTGAAATTTCCCCAGTGGCGGCACTGTTTACCGCACTGTCGGCAACTATTGGTACTGGAAATATTGCCGGTGTTGCCACCGCGATTATGCTGGGCGGCCCCGGCGCAGTGTTCTGGATGTGGATGACCGCCGTATTGGGCATGGCTACCAAATACTCCGAAGCATTACTGGCCGTTAGGTTTCGTGAAACCGACGAAAAAGGCCAGCACGTTGGCGGGCCTATGTATTATATCAAAAACGGCATGGGCAAAAACTGGGTTTGGCTGGCGTGGTTGTTTGCTATTTGTACAGCAATTGCTGCGCCCGGAACCGGTAATTTAGTACAAGCCAATGGTGTGGCGGCATTGTTTAAGCAAAACTTAGATATACCATTATGGATTAGCGGCCTGACCATGGCGATTTTGGTGGCTTTTGTAATTATGGGCGGGGTTAAATCTATTGCCCGAGTGGCCAGCTTTTTAGTCCCGATTATGGCTCTGTTTTATATTGGCGGAGCCTTGGTTGTTTTGGCAATGAATATAGAATTTGTTCCCGGTGCATTTGGTCAAATTTTTTCAGGCGTAGTTTCACCAACTGCGGCGGCTGGCGGATTTTTAGGCGCATCAGTAATGGCAGCAATGGCACAAGGAGCTAATCGCGGCTCGTTCTCGAATGAGGCTGGCTTGGGCTCAGCAGCTATCGCTCACGCTTCGGCCAGAACCAATGATCCGGTACGCCAAGGCTCTATCGCTATGTTGGGTACTTTTATTGATACTTTGATTGTTTGTACGCTTACTGCTTTGGTTATTTTGACCGCTCCGGCAATTTTGGCTGCCAGTGGCGTTGAATTGCCGGTTTGGCAATCTGGTATTGCCTCGGCTGCCGGTATTACCAGTAGGGCATTTGAGGAAAGTATTCCCGGCGGACAATGGATTGTCACCATTGGTTTGGCGGTGTTTGCCTTTACCACTATTTTGGGTTGGGCGCTTTATGGTGAACGGGCTATGGAGTTTATGATGGGTATCAAAGTGATCCCATATTACCGGGTATTTTGGGTAATTGTAGTCTATCTAGGCGCAGTTTACACTAATGACCTTGCATGGACTTTGGCCTCGATCGGTAATGGCATGATGGCTGGGCCGAACCTCATTGCCTTGCTTGGCTTATCTGGTGTGGTGTTTGCTATGACCAGAGAAGATGCAGAAAAACGTAAAGCCTTAAAACTAAAGGATTAGTTTAGGGCTTATTGTTTATACAGCTATTACACTGGTCAAGCGGCATTGCTTGGGTAATATGCGGAATAATTTGACCATAGAAGGTGTCATAGCTAATGAAAAAATCTAATAATCCGGTGTTTGAGTTACAGGATTTATGTGTGGATTTTGAAACTCCGGACGGCGAAGTAAACGCCGTTCGTGGAGTGTCATTAGAAATTCAACCCGGACAATGCGTTGGAATTGTTGGCGAAAGCGGCTCTGGCAAAAGCCAAAGCTTTTTAGCGGCTATGGGTTTGTTGGCCGGAAACGGTCGTGCCAGTGGATCGATCAAATTTAAGGGTCAAGAAATTCTTGGATTGCCGCGAAAACAACTAAATCAAGTACGCGGCGTGCAAATGACGATGATCTTTCAAGATCCTTTGACCTCATTAACCCCGCATAAGCGTATTGGCAGGCAGTTGATGGAAGTGTTGGCAGTACACAAAAACATTCATGGGGAAGCTGCTGCAAAACAATGTATTGACTGGCTGGAGCGAGTGCGCTTGCCAGAAGCGGCTCGAAGAATGAAGCAATTTCCGCACGAGCTGTCTGGTGGTATGCGCCAACGAGTAATGATTGCCATGGCAATGTTGTGCGATCCGCAATTACTTATTGCTGATGAGCCAACTACTGCGCTTGATGTAACGGTTCAGGCGCAAGTGCTTGACCTGATGAATGAGTTAAAAAACGAAACCAATGCTGCTATTGCCTTAATCACTCATGATATGGGCGTGGTGGCCAGAATGTGTGACAATATTTATGTCATGGAACAAGGTGTATATGTTGAAGCCGATACTGCCGATAATGTGTTTTATAAACCAAAGCACGAATATACTAAAATGTTACTCTCGGCGATGCCGCGCCTTGATAAGCCGGGTCAAATTTTAGGCACTACAAAACAACAACAGCCTAATGATGAAACTGTGCTTAAAGTCCGTGATGTTGAGGTGCATTTTCCGGTAAGGGTTTCTGGTGGAATCTTCCCAAAAATCAAACCCCTTCGCGCGGTTGATGGCATTAGTTTTGACCTTAAAGACGGTGAAACTTTGGGTGTTGTTGGTGAATCCGGTTGTGGYAAATCCACATTGGCYAGAGCWATWTTACGCCTTGTACCGGTAAAGGCTGGGCAGGTTAGCTGGATTGGTAGTAATTTGCTTGAGTTAGACAAAAAGTTAATGCGCAAAAAACGAAAAGACTTGCAAATAGTCTTTCAAGACCCTTTGGCCTCATTAGACCCAAGAATGACCATTGGGCAATCTATTGCCGAACCATTGCAGACCTTTGCCCCAGAAATGGACAAAGAAGCACGAAGGCAAAAGGTCAAAGAAATGCTATTAAAAGTGGATTTATTGCCATCAATGATCAATCGCTATCCGCACGAACTGTCTGGCGGTCAAAACCAACGTGTGGGCATTGCTAGGGCGATGATCGGTAACCCAAAACTGGTAATTTGTGATGAGGCGGTCTCGGCATTAGATGTTTCAGTACAAGCACAAGTCATTAAATTGCTGGCTTCTTTACAAAAAGATACCGGAATGTCGATGATCTTCATCAGCCATGATCTGGCAGTAGTGCGCGAAATATCTCATCGGGTAATGGTGCTTTATATGGGTAGAATTGTTGAGTTGGCTGATCGCGATACAATTTATGATGACACCCGCCACCCGTATACTAAGGCTTTAATATCGGCAGTACCGATCCCTGATCCGAAAACTGAACGCAATCGTAAAGGTGTGGACCTGGTGGGCGAGCTACCATCGCCAATGGATACACGAGCTGGCTTGCAATTTATGCCTTCAAAAATTAAGGGCGGTAAAGACGAAATACAATACCGCCCACAATTGGTTGAGGTTTCACCACAGCATTTTGTTGCCGAGCACGACGCTTGTAAGGTCTCTAAGGGCTTAGTTATATAGTGGAAMARCAAGACAATCCCGGCATTCGNTTTNCCGCCGCCWTTGATGTTTCTTCTTTGCGGACTTGCTGGCTGGTTGATCGGTAGCCGCTTGGGCTTTCTTGTTTTTGAACAATCCAAAATAACCGGTATTTTAGGACTGGTTTTATTAGCCTTGGGCTTCTTGCTGGGCACTTGGTCAATGTTACCATTCTTGGCTGCTAAAACTTCAATGCTACCTTGGACGGCTGACAGTAAGTTACTAACTGGCGGCCCATATAGGTTTTCACGTAATCCGATGTATGCCGGCATGGCTTTGATCTACTCAGGTGTTGGGGTGTTGCTTGGCTCTGGCTTGATTATTGTTTTACTGGTTCCATTGATTGTGATTATGAACCGCTATGTAATTTCTGGGGAAGAGGCTTATTTAACTCGGCAATTTAGCGATGAATACAAAACCTACCAGCAAAAAGTCCGCCGCTGGTTGTAATAGTACTTCTTTCGAATCATTCAAATTTTAACAATCTCACCATCGGTTTCTTAAAAACTGCACGGCTATCATCTGCCTGATAATTATTGGCGGATGATCAATGAGTAAGGTTGAACTAATAAAAGTAGATGAGCTTGGGGTCAGTGAACGCGCGTTATGGCGTTCTTTGCGACAAGGCCAAGAGTCTTTATCCAGTCCGTATTTTTCTGATGCTTGGGTTACGCAGATTGCCCGGGTTCGCAATGACGTAAAAGTGGCTGTCTTATTACAAGACAATGGCCGTATTGCCGGGTTTTTGCCGTATCAACAATTACAAACCGGCATAGCCTTACCTGTGGGTGGTGCTTTGAGCGATTATCATGGAATGATTGCTAACTCAGATTATCGAGTGGATTTTCAGCAAGTCATGCAACAAATAAACGTAAAACGGTTTGATTTTTCGTATATTCCTAAGGCGCAAGCTTGTTTTTCTTCTTATGCCTGGGTCGAGCAGCGCTCACACATCATAGATATTTCAAGCGGCCTGGACGTATATTTGCAGCAAAGAAAACAGCGCGGTTCATCTGCAAACTATCGGGCTAAAAAGCGCGCCAGAAAGTTGGTCAAAGATTTTGGTGAATTGCGGTTAGAAGCTCATTCAAAAGATCAAAAGGTGTTCGATCAATTATTACGCTGGAAGCGAAACCAGTATAAAAAAACTAGAAACCCAGACGTTTTTGCCAGCAAATGGACACGTGATTTGGTGCAAAACTTGTTCGAGAAAGGTAAATCAGGTGAATTTGGCGGGGCATTGTTTGCTCTGTATGCGGGCGACAAATTAATCGCTGCTAATTATTGTCTTGGCGAGGGCGATGTTCTGCATTCATGGTTTATTGCTTATAATCCCGAATTTGCCAAATATTCTCCGGGGCTGGTTTTGTTTGAAAAAATGATCGAGCATTTGGCAGAAACTCATATCCGAGAAATTGATTTGGGAACTGGAAATTACCGCTTCAAAACCTCTTTGGCCAATAAAGGTCGCATGGTTAATGCCGGGTTTGTTGGTAATAGTGCGATTGTCGCATTAATCCCAAGTTATAAATACCAGTTACGAAAATGGGCGGAGCTTATGCCGCTTGGTAGCTTGTCAGAATTACCCGGTAAGGCGATGCGCCGTATTGATTTACGCCGCGGACTTGCTTAGAGTCTGTGGGTAATTATAAAACGCTCTGTAATTGAACAGCCGTTTTTTAGCTTGGTAAAAGGTATTAAATTGATGAAAAAGACTATTATGGTAATTGCAGCAAGTGCGATATTGGCAGCTTGTGGGCAAAGTGCATCGGACAAAAAACCAATGACAGCCGAAAGCGGCTTGCAGTACAAGGTCGTAGCATCTGGCCCCGAAGATGGAATTAGCCCAACACCCGGACAAATCGTTTGCGTTCATTACCGTGGCACATTTATCTCTGGTGAAGAGTTCGATAGCTCTTACAGCCGCAATTTACCAACTGCATTTCCTTCCAATGGTGTAATTGCTGGTTGGGTTGAGGCTTTGGCAATGATGCGTCCCGGTGATAAATGGCAGCTAACCATTCCACCAGAGCTAGCTTATGGCAGCACAGGAACTCCCGGCGGCTCAATTGGCCCCAATGAAACTTTGATGTTTGATGTTGAGCTATTGAAAGTCTTGGACATTTCAATGCAAGAATACATGCAAACCTATCGTATGAACCCGACTTTGGATTGTTCAAAACCCTAAGGTCTGTAGACAACTATGAAAGTGTTTTAGTTTTTGGCAGGGTCGTCTCTTAGCCAACCAGTAATTGAATAGCGGCCAACTCCAGCAAAAGGCGTGACGTAATTTACAGTATGCGGTCTTGGCACCTTGAATATTGACAAGACGTTCCATCCTGGCAGCAAGCTGTTGATAATTTTATTTGCATCKTYTTCATCATAAAAAACTAAGGCTCCACCCCAATCAGGTTTCCAGCCTCTTGAAAAACCTAAAGTATAAGCAGCTCGTCGCTCTTTTTCATCACCGCTATCATCATGAGAAGTTAAAAAATGACCTGGATTATATAAAGTTGCCTGCGCATCAACCTTAATAACACTAGATTCTGCGGTAATTTCTCGAACAAAATTTAAGTATGGTGCTGAATTTAGAAATTCTAAAAGTGAATGCAAAGGATGACCGGGATCCCACCCTGCCAGATAAGCATCAAGCATTGGATAGACGCGATAAATATAGGCAAAACCATCTCTTGCCCGCTCATACAATGCTTGTAACAGCTTATTAAAAGCTTCTCCTCCCATTGCTTGAAGTTCTTTTTCTGTTAGCAGCACTTCTTTGCCTTCAGCATTAGAATAAACTAATCGCCACGGTGTCTTTTGAGCTAAAACTGAAAACATTGCTTCTGCTGTTTCTGGTTCAAAAATGTCAGGTACTCTTACGACGCCATTTTTGGCATATTCAACGGCGTAATCACTAGGGTTTAGGTCAGGATTCAATCGAATTTGTGGTGCTGTAGCCATTTTATAAAATTCTCTTTATTTGCGTATTCAAAAGACACTAAACGGCAAGTGTTTGCACGTGGTCAAGAATTAAATATATTATCGAAACAAATTTGTCATTGCTGGCACATCAGCGCTATTTGGAAACACTATATTATCCAAGTCTGATTTGGATATGCCCCAATGATCACGGAACATTCCTTTGAGCAAGGCTCTTAGATCATTAGCTGGATACAATTCCCGCCCCAGATTAAGTTGGTTTGTAGCAATACCCGGCCAATCGCCAATAAACCGCCGACCCTTTACTCCGCCACCTAATAAAAAGCTAACCCCGCCAATACCATGATCAGTACCACCAGTGCCGTTCTCTGCAAAAGTACGACCAAATTCAGTAGCAATTACGACAACAGTGTCCTTCCATTTGTCACCAAGCTCCTCACGCAAAGCCACCATAGCGCGATCAAGGTTGGCCAAGTTATTGGCCAACTGGCCGCTGCTACCACCTTGGTTGGCGTGAGTATCCCAACCGCCATAAGTCAGAGCGCAAGCTCCGGGGCCACCGTCAGCTGACATGATTTTACCGGCAGCTCTGGCATCAAATTCAAAGCCAGTGCCTAAATTATTTAAATCACCAATTACATTTCCAATGTCTATAGAGCCTTGCAAGGCCGCTTGTAAAACCGGATCGGATCCGTAAAGAGCCAGGGTTTTGGCAATCGTGTCTGCGCTAGCTTCGGTTAATTTTGGCTCGGCCCAAGTAGCGATATTATTTTGACCCTTTAGTACCAAAGTAACGGTTGATCCAATGCCTAATGCACTTGGTAAAGCCGGAGCAACGCCTAAGGCGCGGTTTAGCCAGCCAGTGTTTTCACCTAATGGCTGGTCAGTACCGTTTTCTAAAACATCTTGTCCGTCAAAATGTGATCGTTGATCGTAAGGAGCCGAAGTGGCGTGCATAATCACCATTTGGCCTTTGAGATAAAAATGCGCGAACCCCGGCATTGAAGGGTGCATTCCAAAACCGTCGGTCAGGTTGATAACGCCATTTGGCTCGCCAGCAGGAGGAATGGCAATCGTTGCTCTAGCGGCGTAATAATCATCACTATAGGCAGGGACAACAACGTTTAGGCCGTCCATGCCACCATGCAATATTACTGCAATCAACTTTTTTTCTGATGGAGTGGTTGAAAAGGCCGCCCGGCTGTTAGTTCCAGCTAAAGCTAATCCACCAGCGGCTCCCAAGAGTAAACCGCGACGGGTGGGATCAAAACGATATGAACAACTCATTGCCTATCTCCTTTGAAACTCTGGGGACATCATCATTAATGTATACCCCTGTTCTACACTTGAGGCACTTGATATGCCGCTCGTGCTGGATGCTGAAAGCATTGACCCTAGAATATTTGTTGCCATTGCTGGTGGCTCTGGTTGCCCGGCAATAAACCCGGATAATAAATCAGAATAATTGATTTTCGCCGAACTGATTGAAGAGCTAGCCCAACTGCTTTCTTCTTTTGGCCAACCATCTGGCGCGTGATGACCAAAGGGAACCTGACCCACAGCATCAAAAACGAAGATTAATTGACCTGGTGTTAATGTATCCACGCCAAAAGCTCGCAAAGTGGCAATGACAAATTCTTCGGAATTACGCAGCTTGGCAAAAGTTCCGTCCCACATTTCAGGAGAAGTAACCAAGGTTGCACTAACTACGCCCAGATCACCATCAGAGGACGTAAAGGCTAACTCAAGGCGATCAATCAAGCTTTGTGGTGGATTGTCCGAATGAAAATGTCGAGCTAGCTTGCCAGAGATAAAGGCGGCGGTATTGGGGTGGTTTGCAAGGTCGGTTAAGACCTCAACGCCTTGATCCTGACCTGTTCCCAGATACTCTTTGTTCAGAACATTTACTGAGCCGGGTTCGTGAAACAATGGTTCAAAAATAAAATTACCTAATTGTTCTGGTTGGACATTTGGATTGCCAATAGTCCAACCAGTGATCGCTTTGGCAAAGCCAACAATATCATCTTGGCTATAACCACCATTAACCCCCAAGGTGTGCAGTTCCATTATTTCCCGAGCCAAGTTTTCATTAAGGCCAAAGCCGAAATTCTGACCTACATAGGAATTAGGGCCGATCGAAATCCAGTTATCGAGATAAATTAACATCGCCGGGTGAGTTTCGGCAGCAATTAACATGTCAACAAACTTGCCGGTTACATGCGGGCGTATTGCTTCTCTTTCCATAGCTCCGGCGGTAACTGTCATCAATAAGCTTTTTTGTGAATAGACGCTAAAATGATCACTCCAAAACCGAACCAACGACTCGCGAAATGATGCAGGTGTCAGTATCGCATGTACCGTGCGAACCCCGACTTCAGAGTAAAACATAGCGAGCATATCTCGCCGTAACTCTTGGGATGTCTTGTCGCTTGCTGGGCGAGATATATTATCGATGTGCTTTTTTAGATAAACATTACTAGCTGTTTGCAGGCTTGATCCGCGAACACCATTGTCTTCAATAAGCTCTTCTTCGCCGAGCATTCGCTCATACTCTTGGAAAAACTTATCAATCCGTTGTTTAGGATTTACCGAAGCAGAGGCAATTGGTTGCTCGTTTGCTCGTTCAGCGCGTCTGGTTTCTAGAAAATGATAAAATAACGCAATACCCTCTTGTGAAGAAGGTAGATTGTATTCTTCTAAGGTGGAAGAAACCGAAGTTAGCTGCGCTTGCAACCAAGCTTGCGGGTCGGCTCCGATATTAGCTACTTCATCATATCTAGCGCCAAGCCCAAACTTATGAGCAGCAATATAAGCGTCAAGATCAACCATATTTGGTCTCCAATGATTAAATCAAGCACCTAAAACCGACATTTTAGCAGCTTTATTATGTTGTAATATACGCCCCCACTCGATGCAGGCGCTTTATGTATAACGCTGCATCGCAAACTTTCCGTCGGTTAGCATAAACCAGACATTACTTAAATTATCTCACGCTAACAAACAAACTGTATCACAATTTCTTGCGGTTGGCGATATATATTGTTTTTTGACTAACAAACATTGAAATTTTTATTATATTTTTTGATCAAAAGCCCCGACCTGAGGGTGAGMAGATAATGTTTCTTCGATAAAACGAAACATTGCCACCATGTTTTCATGRCRARCTGGGCTTTCAACCACCACYACYAARTTAGGYGTRTTTGAKGARGCTCTKATCAGCCCCCAAGTGCCRTCTTCAAGAGTAAASCKMACMCCATTTACCGTAACCACGGARRYAATTTYTTGCTTTAGAATTTTTTCTTYTGWCGCAAATTTTGYTTCAATTTCAGCAAYTATTTTYTCCACAACTTGRTATTTTTCTTCATCRGCACARGCTGGYGACATMGARGGMGARAGCCAGGTTTTCGGTAGATCRTTCTTTAGGTCAGCCATAGAYTTATCGGGATTACGRTCAAGCATCGACAAAATAGCRATYGCTGTCACCARRCCATCATCATAACCTCTACCAATTGGCGGSCKRAARAAATAATGCCCTGACTTCTCGAAACCGGCAATTGCGCCAAGTTCTGAGGTTCGCCGCTTAATATAAGAGTGTCCGGTTTTCCAATAATCGGTTTTTGCGCCATTGGCTTTTAGTACTGGGTCATTAGCATAAATTCCGGTGGATTTTACGTCGGCGACAAATACAGCATTTTTGAATTGCTCTGATAGATCACGCGCCAGCATCACCCCGACTTTATCGGCGAATATTTCCTCGCCGGTATTATCAACAACCCCACAACGATCACCATCGCCATCAAAACCAAGAGCCAAATCAGCACCTGTTTCCTTAACTCTGCTCGACATTGCGTGCAGCATTTTCATGTCTTCGGGATTGGGGTTATATTTGGGAAAGGTATGATCAAGATCACAATCCATCGGAATTACCTCTACGCCGACAGCTTGTAAGGCTTTTTCAGCAAATGCTGCTGCGGTTCCATTACCACATGCCACCACAACTTTTAGCGGACGTTTAATTTTGGTGTTTGCCGATAAGTCTTGCAAATAACGCTCTCTAACACCTTCCTCCAACACATAAGCTCCACCATCTCTAATGATACCGTTTGCGCCAAGTACAATCTCTTTAAGTCGTCCCATTTCTTCGGGCCCAAAGGTCAAGGGTTTTTCAACACCCATTTTAACGCCCGTCCAGCCATTTTCATTATGGCTGGCGGTAACCATGGCTACGCACTCCAGGTCAAGATCGAACTGGGCAAAATATGCGGTTGGCGATAAGGCCAAACCAATATCATGAACCTTTATGCCAGCGCTCATGAGGCCAACAATAAGCGCCTGTTTGATCGATGTTGAATATGAGCGGTAATCATGACCAACAGCTATTTTTGGTGGCTTTCCTAATTCATGAATTAAAGTACCAAGCCCAAGGCCAAGCGCCTGAATGCCAAGCAAGTTAATCTCTGGTGGCCGATTGGAACCGGCTCTGCCGAACCACCATCTGGCATCGTATTCACGAAAACCGGTGGGTTTTACTAGAGCTTCGGTTTCAAATTCTAGGGTGTTGGGCTGTATTTGCGACTTTGGTAGAATCATACTGGTTTTGCTTTCAGAATTTGAGACTTGTTGATTTTGCCGATTGACAGCCTAAGGTGCAAGCTTGAAATTACTAATTATTTGATTCTTTATTCCATCGACCCAAAAAGTGGGAACGGAGCAATCGTAAGTAAAAGTGGGAACCGGTTTTACGACAAAGGATTGCGACCTCGAAAACTGTTTTTTGGATAAGTTGCTGGATAACAAAAATAACTGCTAGGAAAATTTGATGTCAGTACTTGTTCTTGTCCGTCACGGTCAAAGTGAATGGAATTTGGCCAACCGTTTTACTGGCTGGGTTGATGTTGATCTAACCCCCAAGGGTGAAGCAGAAGCCACAAAAGCCGGAAAGCTTTTGGCGGCCAGCGGTATTGAATTTGATCAAGCTTACACCTCTATGCAAACAAGAGCTATTCGAACTCTTTGGCTGGCGTTAAGTGAAATGGAGCGAACGTGGCTGCCTATTACCAAGGATTACCGGCTTAATGAGCGTCATTATGGTGGCTTAACAGGACTTGATAAGGCTGAGACCATGAAAAAACACGGCAAGGAGCAAGTTCATATTTGGCGACGGTCATATGATGTTCCGCCACCAGAAATGAAATGGGACGATCCAATAAATCCGTGTCGTGATCGTAGATATGCGGAATTGCCCCGTGATGTTTTACCAAAAGCGGAGTCTTTGAAAACAACATTACAACGAGTTTTACCGTATTATCAGGATCAAATTGAGCCAAAACTCTCTGACGGCCAAAACCTTCTTATATCGGCACATGGCAACTCATTACGGGCGCTGTTAAAGTATTTGTTTAATGTTGCTGATGATAAAATAGCTGGGTTTGAAATTCCAACCGGCAACCCACTACTTATTGAGCTTGGAGCTGATCAAAAGCCTATAGCGGCAAAATATCTTGATCAGAATCGAGCTAAGCCACTTCCAGAAATTAAATAACCTGCCGAATATTAACAGTAACAACCAATTTTCATTCAGGACTTATTAAACTTACCAGCACAAAATAGGCAAATTACTGCCCGAACAATTAAGGCTGATTTTATGTTTGATGATGATGATGATTTTGAACTACCTGACGAATTAGCTGACATGGCCGATATAGCGGCGGCGGCTTTGGCCGAAATGGGCGAGGAATATGCCAAAGACGCCTGTAAAGACGCAGACCGTTTATTGGAATTTGCAAAAAACGTACTTCAGCCAGAATCAGATGAAGCATGGGCRATTGCYACCGAGAAAGTYTTTGGGTTAGCGCAYGACTTTAAGGGACAAGGTCAAACCTTTGGCTATGATCTAGTAACAAAGTTTGGCGAAGCATTATGTGTAATATCAAGGCCACAAAACAACCCAACACGGGACGATGCAACGCAAGTCGTTCGATTATCGGCGGCAATACATTCGGTACTGAACCAACAACTTACCGGTGACGGCGGCGATGCTGGTGCCAAGCTTTGCGCTGAATTGGGATTGTCGTAAAAAAGGCGGCCACGAAAACCGCAGCCGCCTTTAATTTAGGGGTTTAAGTGGGGTTTAGTTGGTTTTTGTTTTCGTTGATAATCGCCGTAACTTAGTAGGCTTTGATCGGCCAATCTCAATGGTGCGAGGCTTCATTGCCTCTGGCAGCTCACGATTTAACTCGATAAGCAACATTCCGTTTTTAAGGTCAGCACCGGTTACTTGTACATAGTCAGCAAGCTGAAAACGCCGCTCGAAAGACCTTGTGGCAATCCCTCGGTGCAAAAACTCTCGGTTATCTTCTTTTTGTTGTTTCCCACCTGAAACCATCAAAACGCCTTCGCGAACTTCAATGTTTAAGTCTTTTTCGTCAAAGCCAGCAACGGCCAGCTCAATCTGATAGTTATTATCGTCAAGCTGTTCAATATTGTATGGTGGGTAACCTTGTGATGATGGCTCGGCGCGTGCCGCCTGATCTATCATATCCGCCACTCGGTCAAAACCAACCAAGGTGCGATAAAGTGGGCTAAAATCAAAATTTTGCATTTTGTTCTCCTGTTGAGCAACAATTTAACAGAATTTGTAACTCCGGCTCTGTTTGTTCACCGGATGCCGACGCATCAAAAGATCGCGCAGCAAAACAGAAACCTGAACAAGCAGCGTTCCTGTGATAATTAGTTGGGTATCGACAAACAAAATTTCAAGAGCAGGTATTCGCTCAAAGACTTGTCACAATGCTCGCAACCTACTACCAAAGGCTGTCAATTTTTTTTAGAGGTTTGTTTCAATGATTAAATATAGTCTTCCAGTAATTGCCAGCTTGGCATTGTTTGCTTGTAATTCCGAACCCGTTGCTGAAGAAGCAAGTTCAGAAACCGCCGTTCCAGAAGTGGTGGCATCAGTCCCAGACATGAAATTATTGCAAAACAATGTATCCGGTGATTGGCGAACAGATGATGACAAAGCCCGTGATGCTTTTCGTAACCCAGCGGCAACATTGGAATTTTGCGGCGTTGATCCGGCAACAAACATTTCTGAAATTTGGCCCGGTGGCGGTTGGTACAGTCAAATATTAGTACCATGGGTCAATGCAAATGGTGGAAAATTTAACGCGGTAATTCTTGACCCAGAAGCTTCGGAAGGCATGGCAAACTTATTACAGCGTTATTTAGCTCAGTTTGAAGATAAAGGTTTATTTGGCGAGATAGACTATGCTCCATTCAGCGCAACATCAGCTGGCTTTGCCGCTGAAAACAGCCAAGATACAGTTTTGACATTTCGCAGTATTCATTCATTGATGGGTCGCGGAATAGCCGAAAAAGCCTTTGCTGATTTTTATGCCAGCTTAAAGCCAGGTGGTGTGTTGTGTGTGATTACGCACCGCTTGCCATCAAGTGCTGTTCAAAGCGCAAAGGCTGGAAGCGGTTATGTACAAGAAGCTATGGTAAAAGCTTTAGCCGCAGAAGCCGGTTTTGAATTTGAAGCTGCTTCTGAAATTAACGCCAATGCAAAAGACACCGCTGATCACCCTTATGGCGTTTGGACATTATCACCATCTAAGCGTTCTCCAAGAAACGATGAGGAAAAAGCCGAACATCCTGATTTTGACAGAGCAGCTTTTGATGCCATCGGTGAGAGCGATCGTATGACACTACGGTTTAGAAAACCTGCTGTTTCARAAGCGDYGGGAGAATGAGTCTAAACCCGTTAATGCAGGATTTTATCGATCGCGCCAAGGCGGCGGCCAAAGATATCGAGCCGTTTGGTAAATCCGTATTGTTTGATTTTGGTGATGATGGCAAAGTGTTTGCCGACGCAACATCTGCGCCGGTAACCTTTGAACACGCAAAAAGATTTGATAAACGCGCCAGCTGCATGGTCAAAACCAAAATCAAAACATTACAAAGACTAATCAAAGGTGATCTTGATCCAATGGCGGCAATATTTTCTGGCCGCCTAAAGGTATCTGGCGATATGAGCGCGGCGTTGGAGCTGGCAAAAAAAATGCGAGCTGCCAATGCGTGACCTTGCGCCGATAGTTGAACTTGATGATGACCCAACGCCTAAGGGCTTAAAGGCCTTTTGGTTTTCATCTGATGATGGTTTGCAATTACGAGCAGCAATTTGTCCGGCTATCGGAACGCCCAAAGGATCAATTCTATTTTCACCCGGACGTACTGAGTATATTGAAAAATATTTCGAATTTATCCGTCAAATGAACGCCAAAGGTTTAACCGTGGCGGTTATTGACCATCGCGGTCAAGGTTTGTCTGATCGACTGCTGGCTGATCCGTTACTTGGATACGTTGATAGTTTTTCCGACTTTGCTATGGATATAGAAACTCTTTGGCCGTTGATCGAGCAGCAAATGCCAAGTCCACATTATTTGATGGCTCATTCAATGGGCGGCGCAATTGCTGTTGATGTACTTCGCCGTGGAAAATTAAAGTTTGAGCGACTAATTGCTTCGGCACCGATGATGGGTTTTGCCGAAGACAGCTTTTCCATGCGGGCTTTAGTTGCTGTTTTTGCCGCTATAGGGCTTAAAAAGCTTCAACCCCCCGGTCTTTCTGGTGGTGGTGCGTTGGATCCTGAGGCAGCAAAAGTATTGACCTCTGATCCTGTTCGGTTTGATCGTGATTTGCGGCGCTGTACGCAACAGCCGAAATTACAATTGGGCGGCCCTACCATTGGCTGGTTACATGCTGCGTTGAGCTTACATAAATCGCTGGCAAAACAAAATGGCTTTAATAAAATCTGCACACCGGTATATTTTGGCATTGCCGAGCGTGAAGCCTTAGTTAGCAACCAAGCTATAAAGCAGGCATGTAAAGAACTACCAAATGCCGAGTTTGAAATTTATCAAGATAGCCTGCACGAAATTATTCAGGARCGAGATGAAATTCGCGATAAATTTATGGCAAAAGCTTTTACTTTAATGGGTGTTTGATTAGCCTTTGGCTGCATGCCGTAATATTTCAAGCGCAGCTTTATGTAATTGTTGATCACCACTAGCAAGAATTTGCCCGCCCATBGCCGGTGAGCCACCGTTCCAATTACTGATTACCCCACCGGCAGCTTCGATAATTGGAATTAAAGCGGCAATATCATAATCTTGTAARTCGGTTTCAATCACCAGATCAATTCCGCCCATGGCCAACATRCTATAAGCATAACAATCAAGRCCGTATCGTTGCARRCGTGAGGTTTCTCGTATCGTYTCAAAAGCAATACGTTCTTGGRGATTAAACAAATACGGATCGGTAGTGGAAATTGTAGCGCTGCTTAGGGCTGAACAAGAGCGGGTTGAAATTCGGGTTTTGTGGCCATTTTGATATAAAAAGGAACCATTGGCAGAACCGGTAAAACGCTCCTTGGTAAATGGTTGATCCATAATTCCCAAAACCGGCTGTCCCGAATAATACAGGCCAATCAGTACCCCCCAAACAGGCAAGCCACTGATATAGGCTCTGGTGCCGTCTATTGGATCTATTACCCATTTCCATTTGGATCCGGTTTGTTTTTCACCAAACTCTTCACCGCGAATATTGTGGCCCGGGTATTGGCTTTCAATCAGCGCTCTGATTGCTTGCTCTGCTTGACGATCGGCCAATGTCACCGGATCAAACTCACCACACCCAAGTTTATTTTGCACTTCCGCCTGCTGCCGAAAATATTGCAAGGCTGGCTTTTGGGCAGCATTGGCCAATTTATGTGCAAATTTATAAAGATCTTCCATTGGCGCGATGGTAATGGTTAATCGGTTTTACGCCAATGGTTTTTGGTAAATACTCCATCGACCCGAAAAGTGGGTACGAAGCAATCGTCAGTAAAAGTGAGCACCGGTTTTACGGCAAAGGATTGCGACTACTCAAAAGGTTTTCGGATAAGTTGATGGGTCCAGAAGATAAAGCATGCTCAAAGCATCGTTTATTTCGGCGCTTTGAGCATAACTGTTTGTTTAATTAGAAGCGGTCATGGCTTTTGCTAAATCCAGCAAGCGACGACGAGGCTCTTCTCCTAATGAGTAATACGCCCGCACCAGCTCCATGGTCTCGCGCTGGGAAAGTACATCTGATGGCAACACATCGCTGTCATTGGCCGCGTCTTTGTCGCTTAGGCCGTCATAAAAATATTGAACCGGAACGTGTAAAGCTTCGGACAAGTCAAACAAACGACTGGCGCTGATGCGATTGGCGGCGCATTCGTATTTTTGAATTTGTTGAAACCGTATACCAACCTGTTCGCCAAGATTAGCTTGGGTAAGCCCTAATAACCGGCGGCGGCGGCGTAATCTGCTACCCACATAAACATCTATAGAATTCGTCATAAGCTACTCCTGCAATTTCACGGGTTTACCGCTCTTATGGTTGAGTAGAAAAGCAAGTGCTGTGCCAAATAGGAGAAAATTAATAAGTTGTTGAAAAACAAAGAATTTTTCTGGAACTGTTCTTTTTTAACTCACTCAAGAAGCGAAAATAATTTGAATTTATCAAGCTTTCTTAGAGCGAATTGCTAAAAGTGTTTCAAAATGAAACGTAAATAATGAAATTCAAATTCACACCCTCAAAGAGTATGTCCTTGCATAGTGATCAAGTTGTTTCATCAGTTTCTCCAACTTTGATTGTAAAGTAATAAAACCAGAGGTTTTCTGYAAATTYTCCTCGTCCATATATAGGTTTCTGGCAATTTCAATTTGAATAGCATGGACGTTGTCTATTGGTCGGCCATGTCGCAATAGGCTATAGCCGCCGGCATAGGGTTGGTTTTTAGCAATTCGTAAATCAAGTCCTAAAAACAACTCCAGCATAGTATCGGTAATATTAGGATCGCAAGAGCTTTCATABCGATCGCCCAATACGATATCGGCTGCACCGTCTGGAGTATTAGCAATACTAGAGCTRGGCATTGAGTGACAATCAACAATAATTACGAATCCGAAGACGGCTTTGATCTTGGCAATTACCTGCTCGATTGCTTGATGGTATGGTGTGTGAGTGTCTTCTAGTCTCTTTAAGGCTTCATCCAGCACAAGTTTTTGTGAATAAATTGGAAAGCCGGGAGCAACCAATTTTGGAATTACTCCAAAACCGGCAGCTAGGTTCTTTGAAGGGGGTTTATTGGTTATATATGTTTCTTGTTCAAACATTTCAGGATCAAGGTCTTTAGGGTGACGGTTAGCATCAACCCAAACTCTAGGAAACTTTGCGATAATAAAACTGGCTTTAGGTAAGGCTGTCTTTGGAAACAACTGATCAACGAAAGCGTCCTCAGAACGACGTATGTCTGTTAATGATAGGTTGGTTTGATCTAACAATTGTAAAGGGTAAATTCGTCCTGAATGTGGGAAAGTGAAGATTAATGGGCTTTCGATATAATTAGGCTGATAAACTTCAACCGCAGGGTTGAATATTTTAACGGCTTGCTCGTTAGTTTTTTCTGTATCCGTATTGGGTATTAACCGTTTATTCATCATAACAACATGTTCTTATCATTATGCTGCGTCAAGCTTGGTTTGTTCACTMGSYTTTTACTTMMTTAGADGATTATAABCRCCAGCARCYGAATGGTTAGATTCGGTTTAATGTGGAGAACACAAACTATGGCACGGATTTTACTTGCTGAAGATGATGATAGTATGCGCCGGTTTTTAGCTAGCGCATTAGAGCGAGCCGGTCATGAGGTGGTTTCGTGTGCTGATGGCGAAGAGGGTTTGGACGCATTACATGACCAACCAAAAGACTTTGATTTATTACTGACAGATATCGTTATGCCCGGAGTTGACGGGATTGAATTGGCTAGACGTGCGGCTGAAGCGGATACTTCACTAAAGATAATGTTTATTACCGGCTTTGCTGCCGTGGCATTAAACCCGGGTTCTTCTGCGCCAAAAGACGCCAAAGTTCTTTCCAAGCCATTTCATTTACGTGACCTTGTAGCCGAGGTTGAGCGGGTAATGGCTGCTTAATCTTTTTGTAAACACAACATCACTTGCATAGCTTTGTTCATAGCGTTATAGACGCGCATCGCCAATAAGTCGGCGTGATAAAAATGGTGCGGGCGCGTAGCTCAGTGGGAGAGCACTACATTGACATTGTAGGGGTCGACAGTTCAATCCTGTCCGTGCCCACCATTTTTCTTGCGCTACCGCAATGCTGGGGCTTAGCTCTTGAACGCGGGTTACGGTTCGATATTACATACCTCACCTCCACCGCTTATTATCCGAAGATGATTTTTTGAAAAACCGGCTGACCTAAAGACTAAAGCTGATTAAACTCATGCTTTAGCATCAGCTTTTACTTTGCAAGCGGAATTAAATTGTCCATGGTGCAAAAATGAAAAATTCAGTACTTAGTCTATTAAATGTATCAAAAAGCTTTGGTGGAAAACGCGCCGTTAGCAATCTTGATTTACAAGTTGAACCACATTCTATTACCGGCTTTTTGGGGCCTAATGGTGCCGGGAAATCAACATCCATTCGCATGGGTTTGGGGATATTAACCCCAGATAGCGGCGAGGTGTTGTTGTTTGGCAAGCGACCCAATTATCAAGCTTTAGATCGGGTTGGTTTCTTACCAGAGGAGCGCGGGCTTTATCGTAAGATGAGCGTGGTTGCGGTAATTGTTCACTTTGCGCGATTAAAAGGCATGAAAGCTGTGGCCGCCAAAACCCGTGCGCTGGAGCTACTTGAACAATTTGGCCTTAAAGATGCGGCCTATAAAAAGGTTCGTGAGCTGTCCAAAGGCATGGCACAAAAGGTGCAAATTATCTCGGCGATAGCCCATAAGCCAGAATTTGTCATTCTTGATGAACCTTTTTCCGGACTTGATCCGGTAAACCAACAAAACCTTGAGGATATAATTCGCGAACTTGCAGCCGGTGGCACAACGATTTTATTTTCAACTCATGTAATGGAACACGCTGAACGACTTTGTGATCGGATTGTTTTGTTATCCCGAGGCCGTAAAATTTTTGATGGCAATGTTGAACAGGCTTTAGCAACAATACCCAATAGTGTCATTATTGAAACTGACACAGCGGACAACCCAGCAAAAATCTTTGAAAACCTAAGTAGCTCTGTTTCTTCATTACCCTCTAAAAGCTCCGACAGTTATCGTTGGTCAGWTGGCTTGAATAATGGTGTTGATGTTCAAGATATTCTAAGATCATCTGTCACCAACAATTTGGCCTTACGTGGTTTTGAGCCTGCCAAGCGACACTTGCACGAGGTGTTTGTGCAATTGGTGGCCAAAGACGAACAAGCCGCGAAAGGCGTACAATAATGCGACATATTTATCTTATAGCTCGCCGCGAATACCTGTCTTATGTGGCAACCATTGGTTTTTGGGTATCATTAGCTATGATCCCGGTGTTTTTATTGCTGGGCATGGCTTTACCAGCTTTGATGGATCGAGCCTCCGGGGTTAGAAACTTTACAATTATTGACCATGATGGTCGGTATGAAAGAGCTATTGAGCAAAGTTTTATGGATGAACGTGCCGAGCATATTTTAGAGTTTATCGATAGCTTGATTTTGGTTGAAGGTGAAACAGAAGAGTTACTGGCGGCAAAAACAGCCGCAGAAGAAAACAAATCAGAAACCGAAATAAGATCAATGCTTGGTACACAACGATCAACGGCTTTGGCAGCAAAACGCGAGAGCTTTAATAAAGTACCGCCTCCAGCAAACACTATAGAGGCCTTGCGCCCTTTTTTGTTGGAAGAAAAAATGATCGACACGGTGCGCGGGCCAGAGCCATTGCATGCGGCAGCTTTTGTTTATCTTGGTAATGACGGAATTGTTCAAATTGAATATTGGAGCGCCAACATAAGCGAACGACGACTGCAAGGCAAAATACGACGAGCGGTACGCGAACAAATGCAAAAAGACGAATTTTCGCGTTCCGGCATAGAGCTGGCACTAGTGGAGAAAATATCTGACTTAAAACCGGTTATTATTTCTCTATCTCCTGAAAAAGCAGCAGACAATGCCAAAGTAACCGCTGAAGATCGCTTACCGTTTATTATTTCGATTATTTTTGCTTTTATTTTGTGGTCGGTGGTGTTTTCGGTTGCCAATATGTTGCTAACCAGCGTTATCGAAGAAAAATCCAATAAAATACTAGATAGCCTACTAAGTGCCGCCCCTCTTCGCTCTATCTTGATGGGAAAGTTGCTTGGGGTGGCAATGGTTAGCTTTACCTTGCTGGCTGGCTGGGTGTTAGCTGGATTAGTTTCTATGCTGGCAGCAGGTTCGGTGATTGATACCGGAGGCGCAGGAAGAATTGCCAGCATACTTTCTGCAGCCGGCGATCCGTGGTTGATAATACCATTTTTTGGATATTTTATATTTGGCTATTTGATGTTCGGGTCAATATTTCTAGCCTTAGGTTCATTGTGTGAAACTTTACAAGAAGCACAAACCTTAATGACTCCGATGATCTTTTTGATGATGGTTCCTATGTTTGCTTTAGGTTTTGCCATGCAGGATCCGGAAAGCTCGGTCTTGGCGGTTTTATCGTGGATTCCGTTATTTACGCCGTACATAATGATGGCGCGATTACCCACAGATCCGCCAATGATTGAAATTATTGGTACAACACTGGTTATGGTAACCACGACATTCGTTGTGTTGTTAGGTGCTGGCAAGGTGTTCCAAGCTGGCGCAATGCACCAAGCTGGTTCTGATTATTTCAAAAATATGTTCAGTAAATTATTGCCGAAAAAGAAAAAGAAAAACTGATACTGTACTCCATCAACTTATCCAAAAACTAGCCCTCAAAAGCTAAGCGTTCGCGTCACGATATGGCAACTAAAGTTAACCACTTTTTGGATCGGTGGAATATGGTTTGTTGATCATCAGACACACAAAAACCGCCAGACAGTTTTGCTGGCGGTTTTTGGGGTCTTAAGAAGACGTTTTCTTCTGTTACGGTGTTCGTACAGGCTTGCCCGGAAGCAGACCTTCGCGAACAGCGCGTTTGCGAGCTAGTTTACGAGCACGGCGTAAAGCTTCGGCTTTTTGACGAACCCGTTTTYCAGAAGGCTTCTCAWAATAATTGCGGCGCTTCATTTCGCGAAATGTACCCTCGCGTTGCATTTTTTTCTTTAGCGCTTTTAATGCCTGCTCGACATTGTTATCACGTACATAGATCTGAACGATGGTTCCGTCCTCCAAATTTGGTTTTGAGCAAAATATAGGCTAATMAATATTAATCGCSGCTCAYTAGATGGCGGGRRATACCAAAAGGCCGCACCYATGTCTAGCGCGACAAACCRWTTTTTTATGATAAAAGACTMTWTAAAGYAATAATWTTACAGGCAAAACCGATGAAAAAAGCTGAACAACAACCGCACCTCGATATTATTCGGCAAAAATTACTGCCCTTGGTGATAAAAGAAGCCGCATTTGAGGGCTGGACTAACGATGTTTTGGCAAGAGCTACAGAATCAGCTGACCTGCACCCAGGTGCCGTTGAATTAGCTCTACCACGCGGTTGCACCGACCTTATAAGGTTTTGGGCTGGATATAATGACAGGGCAATGATTGAAGCATGGGAAAAAGCAAAACCGGAAAACATGCGAATTCGTGACCGGGCAGTTTTTTTAGTTAAAACTCGTATTGAAGCTATTGGTGAAGAAAACAAAGAAGCAGCTTCAAGGGCAATGAGCCGTTTGGCTTTACCAGATCAGGCCGGTGAAGCCTTAAAACTTGGCTGGAGAACGGCTGATATCATGTGGACGGCAATGGGTGATACCAGCACAGATTATAATTATTATACAAAAAGGACGATTTTAGCAGGAGTTTTTGCTTCAACGCTGATGGTTTGGTTGCAAGATGATGATGACAAGGCGTGGACGTTTCTTGATCGTCGCATTGGCAACGTAATGCAGTTCGAAGGACTTAAGGCTAAGTTTCGTAAAACAACAGCAAGCTGGCCAAACCCAGCCGGCTTATTAGGGAGATTACGTTATGGGCAAGGCAAAGCCAGAGCCAGAAGAATGTAATTATTACCCTAACTTAATGTCTAAAATGGCGCATTCCTGTAAAAACCATAGTGATGCCAGCTTTATCAGCGGCCGCTATCACCTCATCGTCTCTAATTGATCCGCCCGGTTGAATTACCGCAATTGCTCCAGCTGCAATGACCTCTAATAGGCCATCGGAAAATGGGAAAAATGCGTCCGATGCAACCACGCCCCCCTCTGCACGCGCGCCCGACTTGTGAGCCGCAATAAAAGCAGAATCCAGCCGGCTCATCTGCCCCGCCCCCACTCCGACAACAGCCCCGTCTTGGGCAAAGACGATCGCATTGGATTTTACGTGCTTACAAACCTTCCAAGCGAATTCGAGCGTCGTCCGTTCCTCGTCGGT
>NVWT02000002.1 GCA_002733735.2 Robiginitomaculum sp.
CTGGTGTTTAATAAGCAACCCAGCTGCTTCAAATTGATTTAACACCCGATAAATGGTGGCTAAACCAATATCACTACTAGATGACCTTATCTGAGTAAACAAATCATCTGCAGAAAAATGTTCGCCAGGCCTCTTTTCAAAAAACTCCAGCACTTGTAAACGAGGTAAAGTTACTTTCAATCCCGCATTTTTAATATCTTGACCTTTCATTTTTTTCTCAATTAGTAATTTATCAAAGAATTTAACATCAGTTTTGCCAGAGCGATCAATCATTACACATACACCCTAATAAGCCGAATACTTGATATTCAAGTTGAAATTGCACTGCATTTGTCAAAAAATGATACCAGTGAAGTCACCACTTATTCCAACCTTTTACAATGGAAAGAACGTGTAGGCAGGGAGCGCGCTTGGGGAACGCACGGATTTTTTAGCGATATATTTCGCAATCGCGAGTTCTGCGAACGCATGCTAACCATGATCGAAGAACAAAATTCATATAAACGATCTTTTTTATCTTTGGCCTCAGACGAATCCCGTGAGTTATTAGAAAGAATAACTTCGAGCTATTCCATGTTATGCGTTGATGAATTGCATAAAATGCTTGAACAACCAGATAATTTACAAGACCTAGAAGCAATATCACCAATTACATGGTTTATGTTGTTAACCAGTAAAATTGAACGATTAAAAATAGTGGAAACATCACTAGCAACAAGTATCTGCACAACCAAATCAGACAAACTTAAAACTCCGCTTTCTTTTTCGGCAAAGTCAGAACAATTAAAAAAACACTTACCCCTTATTCAGGCCTTGCCGGCATTTGCTAAACTACAAGACGAAGAACTTTCCTCCTTATTATCATACGCAGACATCCGCGAAGTTGAAAAAGGAAAATTGCTGTTTTTGCAATCTGAACCACTCTCACGAATGTATTTGATCCTGTCCGGCTGGGTTAAGCTCTTCAAAGGAACAGAAACCGGCGAAGAAGCTGTTTTGCAAATGTTATGCGCTGGCGATAGCATCATGGAAGCATCAGTGTTTCTTGATATTCCATCGGCGGCCAGCGCCCAATGCGTGGAGGACAGYATTTTRYTATCACTACCGGCACCGGTCGTGCGYCAAGTTCTAAAAGAAAAYAGYGCWTTTGCYTTAAACATGGTTGGCAGCTTATCCATGCGTTCGCAAAACCTGATCCAGCAAATAGAGCACTCTAGGCTTAGAAAAGCCAGCGAGCGGGTTGGCTGGTTCTTGTTAAAGCTTGGCCTTAATGAAAGCAGCGAAAATGCCACCTGCATTCAGCTCCCATATGATAAGTCGCTAATAGCTTCATATCTTGATATGACTCCGGAGACTTTCTCCAGAACTTTGAAAAAATTCAAAGATCGCGGATTTCGTATTGAAAACAATATAATAACCCAGCCAGACCCCAAGGCATTATGCGCCTATTGTGATCAGAGCTTGGCCAATGCCTGCAAGTATCGCGATGGCGATGATTGTCCGGGAACGTATTTGTAAGATCAAAGCTAACGGACGCAAGTGCTTCTTATTCTTGCGCGGCCATGTTCATCATATTATTGAATTTTACCGATGATGAGGTCATGCGAGTACTGACATGCGCTATGGCTGAAAGTCTATCAAGTAGTTCCTTGCTTATTGCCGCTATTGGTCAAGTCACAGAAATCGACATGAAACCGCTATGGCAACCCGATGAAGCTTTCTTTGAAATCCTGCGCGACAAGCGGGTTGTTAATGCAATGGTTGCTGATATTGCAGGGGAGTCGGTTGCAGATTCCGTGTTGACTGACACGGGCAAGGTTCAGAAAAATATCATCACCAACCGCATTGCACCCCAAGGGCACTTCCAAGAGGGCGCATGTCACGGCGTTGATGCGCCCAATCCTGACTGCGGCCAAGATGGATGGGCTTTCCTGCAAGCGGTTATTTGGAAGATGGGGGCTGTGAGCCTGCTATTGCAAGCCAAGCCGTACCGATAAGCAAGCGGTTGCCCACCTGCACAAAATTGGCAACGCATAGCAAATCTATWCACTAAGCGGACACCTAAATCTAAACCCGCACCGAAAAAACAGGCGGTCTAGTCTCCCCCCCGATTCACCGTCTGTACCCATCAAAAATACCAATCAAAAATATGAGCTGGGTACAGTGCTGGATTGGTTACTGGAGTGAGTCAGCTTGCACATGACAAGTTATGAGTAATTGTGTGGTGTTTAGGTTGTAATTCTTAGATGCTAGTCAATATTCGTGCCCTAACGGATGAATCACTGTTGTGATTACAGCGACTTAGTCACAACATGAAATCTTGAGATATAGGGTCAATTTTTGAGATATAGGAAAGTATTATGAGTAAACAAAAATTCAAAATCAATATACTTGGTATTAAGGTTAGTACTAATAATAGGTTTGGTATGATATGTCTTACACTAATAGTTGGCCTTGCATTATTTTTTGTGTAATTGCTAATCGGATTGCACTAAAAGTGCAAATTATGAATAAGCTTAAAAAATGGTTTAAGGGCAAAGCTACCCAAAGAAGCTACTAGACAAAGCCAACAACGAATAGAGCAAGATGGTGATGGAATTATACAACAGCTTAAGCCCCTACAGTCGGGGCAAAGTGCTAACCCTCCTAGTTTTTCTAACGGGGGCGCTATTGATACTGGGGTATTGGAAGCTAGAGAGTATGTGGATGGTACACAAGCACAAGAAGAAACTAGATGCGAAGCCGCCAAGCGAATTAGGTTCTGTTAATTTTGATGGAGCGAATTTGGAATTTGTGGTGCCAACTACTAAAGAGAAGGAGCTAATCCAAGCTGAAGCTAATTTACTTGAACTTTATTCTCAAGAAGCGGCTAAAGCACTGGCAGAAATAATGGCGGAGAAGGGTATAGAGAGTGGTACGTTCGAATACGCACAAGCAGAATTTGAAATTGGAGCAGCTTTTTACTCTGGTTCGTTAGGTGCAAATTCGCAATCCTATGAGTATGCGATGATTTGGTTTCAAAAGGCAGCAGAAAAAGAGCATGCAAAATCTCAAGAAACGATCGGTCTCCTTTTCGCAACAGGTCACGGGGTAGAACAATCACATCTTGACGCAATAATTTGGTATAAAAAATCTTTTTCTAACGGCAATGTCTCCTGTGCCATTGATATTGCTGGTCTTTACGTACAGATCAATCAAATAAAGACAGCATTAGAGTGGTATTTAATTTCTGCGGAGCAAAATAATACTGATGCTCAATTCGCCTTAGGCACCTTATACACCGATGGTACCAAATATGGTATTGAGTACTCCTCTAAGAAGGCGATGAAATATTTTAAATTGGCTCTAAAAAATGGTTGCAAAGACGCGGAAGAGCCTTTGGCGAAGTTAGAAAGATCGAGAGATTTTTTCAAAAACAATTAAATAATCGATCTGATGTTTGCACGCGGATTATGGCAAAACCTTACGCAATATGAGGTGGCGATGATTGTCCGGGAACGTATTTATAAGATCAAAGCTAACCGTCTTAGCCAGATTACTTTTGTTTTGCCAAAGCATCAAATGCAGCCGAGAATGCAGGTCGTTTTACATACTCGCCTGCGCCCCTAATTGCCCGCAAATCACCATCGATATAAGCCAGCTTCCCACGGGTGAACGTATGGCTAGCCAACCCTGTGACCTGCATTCCCTCAAAGATATTAGTATCGATGTTTTGATGATGGGTTTTAACGGAAATGGTTTTTGTTGCCGCCGGATCCCAAATAACCAGATCAGCATCTGCGCCCACTTGGATACAGCCCTTTTTCGGGTAAATATTGAAAATCTTGGCGGTATTGCTCGAAGTAACGGCGACAAACTCGTTAATGGTCAATTTCCCAGTATTAACCCCGTGCGTCCATAAAACACTCATTCGATCTTCAATTCCGGCAGTACCATTTGGGATCAGAGTAAAATCATCGCGACCTGCGGCCTTTTGATCGGCGCAAAAACAACAATGATCCGTGCCAGTCGTTTGTAAGGCTCCGCTTTGTAAGCCTTTCCACAAGGCATCTTGATGCTCTTTAGAGCGAAATGGCGGTGACATCACATGCGCGGCAGCTTTGTCCCAATCGGGGTTTTGGTAAACGCTTTCGTCAATTAGCAAATGCCCAGCCAATACTTCGCCATAAGCCCGTTGCCCCTGCCCGCGTGCGCGTTTTATTTCCTCCAATGCCTCAATAGTTGAAACATGAACAATGTATAATGGCACACCAATTACTTCGGCCAGCCGCAAAGCCCTGTTCGCAGCTTCGCCCTCTGCCGCCGGTGGCCGGGACAAAGGATGCGCTTCTGGGCCGGTGATACCCTCGGCCAATAGCTTCTTTTGTAACTGAAATACCAATTCACCATTTTCAGCATGCACGGTGGCCATAGCACCCAATTCTAACGACCTCGCGAATGAGTTATATAACAACTCATCATCGGCCATGATCGCGCCCTTATAGGCCATGAAATGCTTGAACGAATTAATGCCTTCTTCGCGCACCAATGTACCCATGTCCTCACGCACGCTTTCGTCCCACCAAGTGATAGCTACGTGAAACCCATAATCAGCAGCCGATTTTTGCGACCACTCACGCCAAGTCCTATAAGCATCTAAAATGTTTTGCTTTGGATCGGGAATAACAAAATCTATGATCGAAGTAGTACCACCGGCCAAACCTGCCGCCGTGCCGCTATAAAAATCCTCAGAAGCTACCGTGCCCATGAAAGGAAGCTGCATGTGGGTGTGCGGATCAATTCCGCCGGGCATCACATACTGCCCGCCCGCGTCTATGGTCTCGCACCCGGTCGGGGCTTCAAGACCTTCCCCAATGGCGGCAATTTTACCGTCCACACACAACACATCCGCGCGGTATGTTTGCTCTGCGGTAACAATAGTTCCGCCACGTATCAAAGTGCTCATTGGGTTTTCCTCATTTTTTCGCCAAAATCAGATATACCACACCGGCAACCGCAAAGCCAACAAACCACGCATAAGCATAAATACCATCAAACACAGCCGGAACAGCGTCAACGAAGCCAGCAGTATGCAAAAACCCGGGTAAGTTCGGCAAAATACCGACAACAAATGCTATCAGTCCCGCCCGGTTCCAGCCATTATTTGCGGCATATATACCATCGGAGCGAAACAAATCTTCTAATTTTAACTCTTGTTTTCGCAGCAAAAAATAATCAGCGATTAAAAGCCCCGCAATCGGCCCCAGCAATGCCGAATAGCCAACCAGCCAAGTAAATATAAATGCTCCGGCATCTTCAACCAGTTTCCACGGGAATATCAAAATCCCAATCGCCGCAGTAATATAGCCACCCATTTGAAACGAAATTTTTGATGGTGCCAAATTGGAAAACCCATAAGCCGGTGCCACCACATTGGCGGCCAAGTTAGTACTTAATGTTGCGATTACTAATGCCACCAGAGCGAATATCACCCCAATACCGCCCATGCGTCCGGCCAGCTCCACCGGGTTCCAAATGGCTTCACCGTAAATTTGTACCGTGGCCGATGTTACCGCCACAGAAATAAATGCAAACAGAGCCATTGGAATTGGCAGACCAATCGCTTGGCCAAGCATTTGATCGCGCTGTGACTTTGCAAACCTTGTAAAGTCCGGAATGTTCAACGCCACAGTTGCCCAAAACCCGACCATGGCGGTCAGCGAAATCACAAACACTCCCCAAAACTGCCCCTCCTTGGCGCCGCCTATCACAAATTGCGACGGAGCCGATAGCATCTCACCAAACCCACCAGCTTTGACATACGCCCATGCCAATAATGCCAAGCCCATCGCCAATAGAAACGGCGCGGCCAGAGTTTCCAACCAACGGATGCTTTCAGTGCCTTTTTTGATAAAGTATAAATGCATTGCCCAAAACACCAAGAAACAAACGGTTTGCGCTAGATCAATGCCTAAAACCGGCAGATCGCTACCCTTGAACATATCGCCAGTTAGCGAATTCAAGATCACATAAATGGCCGATCCACCAACCCAAGTATTGATCCCGAACCAACCACACGCCACCAAGCCACGGGCAATCGCTGGGATTTTCGCGCCTTTAGTGCCAAATGCCGAACGCAACAGCACCGGAAACGGAACTCCGTATTTGGTGCCCATCTGCCCGATTAGCACCATTGGTACCAAAACAATTACATTACCCAAAAACACCGTTAAAACCGCCTGCCACCAATTCATGCCGGCGGCAATCAAACCGCCAGAAAGCATATAGGTCGGCACGCAAACCACCATTGCCACCCACAGCGAGGCAAATGACCACATACCCCAAGTGCGCTCGTCCTCAGTGGCCGGAGCCATATCAGCATTATACAGCGCCGGATCGGCGTTTTTAATGGTTTTACTCATTAGTTTTGCCTATTCACTATCAGTCAGTTTTCCATAAGTATCGGGCCTGCGGTCGCGGAAGAATTGCCAGAGATTACGTACTTCACGCACCATACTCATATCCATATCATGGATCAAAAGCTCGTCTTTGTCGCGGCTGGCTTCGGCCTCAATCTGGCCGCGTGGATTGACGAAATAACTTTGGCCGTAAAACTCGCCAATGTCCCACGGTTGCTCGCGGCCAATGCGGTTAATCGCGCCAATAAAACAGCCATTGGCGGCGGCTGATGCTGGCTGTTCTAGTTTCCAAAGGTATTCCGATAGCCCCGCCACTGTAGCCGATGGATTTACGATATATTCAGCGCCGTTTAACGCCAAAGCCCGCCAGCCTTCGGGGAAATGTCTATCATAACAAATATAGACACCCAATTTACAGTATTTGGTTTGAAATACCGGCCAATTCGATTTACCGGGTTTGAAATAAAACTTCTCCCAGAAACCGGCGACCTGCGGAATATGGGTCTTGCGATATTTGCCGAGATACTCGCCATCAGCATCAATCACCGCCGCCGTATTGTAATAAACTCCGGTAACATCA
The DNA here is from genome assembly GCA_002733735.2 of Robiginitomaculum sp. Classification (GTDB taxonomy): domain Bacteria; phylum Pseudomonadota; class Alphaproteobacteria; order Caulobacterales; family Maricaulaceae; genus Robiginitomaculum_B. The sequence continues at coordinate 6,979 of NVWT02000002.1, forward strand.
TCGGCCTCATAAATCGGCACTACGATGACCATATTATATTTCTTGGCATAAGATTGCATCAGGCGTGTTGTCGAGCCATCAGGGATTTTCTCGGCAGCATCGAACCATTTAACGTCTTGGCTTGGGCAGAAATACGGCTGGGTGAATACTTCTTGAAAGCACAAGACCTGCACGCCTTTTTCGCCAGCTTCTTCGATATACGGAATATGCGCCTCGATCATCGCCTTAGTGATCTCAGCTGGCGATTTATCAGTACTGGTTTTTAGAGCCATCTGGATCAGGCCACCGCGTAATTTTGTCATTTGTTTTTTCCTTTATTCCATGTTTGGAAATGTGAACTCAGCGCCGGAACGAATGCCGGTTGGCCAGCGTGAGGTGACGGTTTTTAGGCGGGTGTAGAAATGCACCGCTTCCTTGCCATATATCCCGTGCGCGCCAAAGCTGGAGCGTTTCCAGCCGCCGAAACTATGGGTAGCAACCGGTACTGGAATTGGCACATTGATCCCGACCATGCCGACTTTGATCCGCTTGGCAAAGTCCCGCGCTGCATCACCATCACGAGTGAAAATCGCCGTGCCATTGCCGTATTCATGATCRTTRATCAGCTTTACWGCCTCGGCGTAATTTTGCGCACGCAGCACGCTTAATACTGGCCCAAAAATCTCATTCTTGTAGACGCTCATATCTTTGGTAACACCGTCCAAGAGCGTCCCGCCAAGCCAAAACCCTTGCTCATAATCTTGCAGTTTCAAACCCCGGCCATCGACCACGATTTTTGCGCCCTCTACTTCACCAGCATCAATGCAAGCACTAATCCGATCACGGGCTTCTGCGGTAATAATTGGCCCCATCTGCGCATCTGCATCAGTGCTTGGACCTATTTTAAGCCCCGCTACTTGTGGAGCCAGCTTTGCCACCAACCTGTCGGCAGTTTCTTCGCCAATTGGCACCGCCACCGATATCGCCATGCAGCGTTCACCAGCAGAGCCAAAGCCCGCCCCCATCAGCGCATCAACCGCCTGATCCATATCGGCATCAGGCATAATAATCATGTGGTTTTTTGCTCCGCCCAAAGCTTGCACTCGTTTGCCCGATGCACAGCCACGGGTGTAAACATATTCGGCTATTGGCGTTGAGCCAACAAAGCTCACCGCTTGAATGTCTGCATGATCCAGCACTGCATCAACGGCTGCTTTACCACCATGAACAATATTCAGCACTCCGTCCGGCAAACCTGCCTCGCGGAACAAATCAAAGATCAAATTTGCGCTTGATGGATCGCGCTCAGACGGCTTTAACACAAACGTATTGCCGCACGCCAAAGCCATCGGGATCATCCAAAGCGGTACCATTGAGGGGAAATTAAACGGGGTAATTCCGGCCACCACTCCCAACGGTTGCCGTTCAGATGCGGTATCAATACCGGGGCCGACATCACGAGAGAAATCGCCTTGCAAATGCGTCGAAATTCCAGCGGCATATTCGACCACTTCTAACGCCCGGACAACTTCGCCAAGCGCATCATCATGGGTTTTGCCGTGTTCCGCCGAAATGGTGCGGGCAATTTCATCACGGCGGGCATTCATTACCTCACGAAGCGCAAACATCACCCGCCCGCGTTTGGCTGGCGGAGTATTGCCCCAGCTTTCAAATGCGGTTTTGGCAGCYTGCACTGCCATATCAACTTCCGCCGCCTCGCCCAGCACGACTGATGCGCTTTGTTCGCCAGTTGCCGGATTGTAAACCGGTTGTGATTTTCCCGTATTTCCAGCAGTTTCAACGCCGCCAATAATGTGTTTGATGATTTTCAAAACGGTTTCCTAATCAATGGTTTGCAATACGTCACGCATGGTTTGAAACATGAAATCAATTTCTGATTTTTTGATAATCAGTGGCGGTGAAAACGCGATAATGTCGCCAGTGGTGCGTATCAGCAGGCCCTTGTCATAGGCTTTTAAGAAGGCTTGCGTTGCTCGTTTAGTGACTTGTCCGGGGATCGATTGTAATTCCACCGCACCAATAAAACCCATATTGCGAACGTCGATCACATGCGGCAATCCGGCCAATGAATGCACAGCATTTTGCCAATAATCCCAAAGCTCGGTGCCACGACTGAACAAGCCGTCTTCTTCGTAAGTGTCCAGTGTTGCCAGAGCTGCGGCGCAAGCAATTGGATTGGCCGAATAGGTATAACCATGAAACAGCTCGATCAGTTCTTCTGGCCCTTGCATGAACGCATCATAAACTTGGTTAGAGGCGAACACCGCGCCCATTGGAATAACGCCATTGGCAATGGCTTTGGCGGTGCAAGTAATGTCTGGTTCAATCCCAAAATAATTGGCGGCAAACGGCGTTCCCATGCGCCCAAATCCGGTAATGACCTCGTCCCATATTAGCAAAATTCCGTGTTTTTTGGTAATTTCGCGAAGCCGTTCCAAATAGCCTTTCGGCGGCATAATAACCCCGGCGGAACCAGCAATAGGTTCGACAATAACCGCAGCAATCGTTGATGGGTCGTGCAATTCGCAAAGACGCTCCAGATCATCTGCCAAATACGCGCCGTGTTCCGGTTGCCCCTTGGTGAACAGGTTTTCTTTTAAGCCATGCGTATGACGTAAATGATCAACACCGGCCACAAGTGAGCCAAACATTTTGCGATTAGCTGGCATTCCACCCACCGACATGCCGCCAAAGTTTACCCCATGATAGCCCTTTTCGCGGCCAATAAGACGGGTGCGATGCCCCTCGCCCCGCGCCCGATGATAGGCAATGGCGATTTTAAGCGCAGTCTCAACACTTTCCGAGCCAGAATTGGTGAAAAACACATGATCCAACTCGCCGGGCATGATTGATTTTAACCGGTTAGCCAACTCGAATGCTTTGGGGTGTCCCATTTGAAAGCCGGGGCAGTAATCCATTTCTGCCACTTGCTCTTGAATGGCTTTGACAATGCGCGGACGCTTGTGACCGGCATTGCAACACCACAGCCCGGATATACCGTCCATGACTTTGCGGCCATCATCAGTGGTGTAATACATGCCATCAGCAGCAACAAACAGGCGCGGGTTTTTCTTAAACGCCCGGTTCGGGGTAAAGCCCATCCAATAGGCATCTAAATCATTAGGAACAGGTACGCTCATTGCTTCACTCCGTTGCTTTCATGGTGTTTTTGGGATGATCCGGCCAAGTAACATAAGGCAATCCATTTTCCACCGGTTCCATAGTGATGCACTCTGGCACCGGGCAAACCATTTGGCAGAGGTTACAACCAACACACTCATCATCAATCACGGTGAATTTGCGCACTCCGTCAGTTGTCGTTTCCATCAATATTGCCTGATGCGATGTATCTTCACAGGCGATATGACAGCGCCCGCACTCGATACAAGTATCCGTATCAATCTTGGCCTTTAGATCATAATTCATATTCAGATCGTTCCAGTTGACAGTATTTGGTACCGCCAACCCGCGAAAGTCCTCAATATTACGATAGCCCTTTTGATCCATAAAGTCTGACAGGCCGTCGTTAAGGTCTTCAATAATGCCAAACCCATATAACATCACCGCCGTGCAAACCTGTAATGCATTAGCTCCCAGCGCAATGAACTCAGCGGCATCGCGCCAAGTGGTAATGCCGCCAATCGCTGATATATCCAGATCCTTGGTTGCGGCATTGCGGGCAATCTCGGCCACCATGTGCAAAGCGATAGGTTTAACCGCACTGCCGCAATAGCCGCCATGAGTGCCTTTGCCGTCCAGCACCGGCATTGGCGCCATTACATCCAAATCAACGCCAATGACCGAGTTTACGGTATTGATCAATGCCACCGCATGCGCCCCGCCCGCCAAAGCTGCTTCGGCGGGAAGTAAAATATCGGTGGTGTTCGGAGTTAGCTTGGTAAACACTGGAATATCAACTACTTCGCGCACCCATCTGGTGGTGTTTTCGACTAATTCTGGAACCTGTCCGATTGCGGATCCCATGCCGCGCTCGCACATTCCGTGCGGACAACCAAGGTTAAGCTCAATGCCATGCACTCCGGAATTRGCAATYTTGATCGCTAATTCYTTCCAYAAYTCYTCTTCGACCGGCGCCATCATCGAGCCGATGATTACCCGATCCGGCCACTCTTTTCGCACCTGTTCGATCTCGCGAAGATTGACCTCTAATGGCCGATCCGAGATCAATTCAATATTGTTCATTCCCAAAATGCCGCGTCCGGTGTCTTTGTGAACACCGTATCGGGACGTTACATTGACCACCGGCGGATCCTCGCCAAGGGTTTTCCAAACCACGCCGCCCCAACCGGCAGTAAAAGCCCGCTCGACATTATATTTTTTATCCGTAGGCGGTGCCGAAGCCAACCAAAACGGGTTAATGCTGTGTATACCGGCAATAGTGCAGCCAAGATCAGCCATTTACGCCTCCCAGATAGTCATGGATACCAGCGGCGGCAATTTTACCATCTTGCACCGCTTGCACTGTTAAGTCTTCTCCAGAGGCGATACAATCGCCACCAGCAAACACCCCCGACACCGAGGTTTGACCGGCATCATCAACAAGGATTTTACCATGTTTTAYGGTAAGYTCGCCCAACAYACCGGTATTAAGGTTTTGCCCGATTGCCACCARYACTTGATCCRCCGGCAAAGTGAAARCCTCGCCAGTGCCRASCAATTTACCWTYTTYYARCKTRGTTTGTTCAAAGYTCATCGACYTTACTTGCTGCTCGCCYTTTATTTCCAAMGGCTTAGCCCAMTCACGAACAACAACACCATTAGTTTTGGCCAAATCCTGCTCCCATGGGGTTGCACCCATTTGCTCCGACCCACGTCGGTAAACCAATGTAACAGATCTCGCCCCTAATCGTTTGGCCTGAATAGCGGCATCAATAGCCGTATTGCCGCCACCAATAACGATTACTTGTTGGCCAATATTTAGCGTTGATTTGTCCTTAGCTTGGCGCAGGTTGGCAATGAACTGCAAAGCATCTTGCACGTCGCTCAAACTCTCGCCGGCAATTCCCAGTGCATTGGCTTTATCTAAACCGATACCGACAAACACCGCGTGGAATTTCTCTTGTAACTGATCAAGAAAAACATCACGGCCAAAAACTTGATTATATTCGATGGAAATCCCGCCGACACCAAGAATAAACCTTACTTCTTTAGCGGCAAAGTCATCAACCATCTTATAAGCCGCCAAACCATATTCGTTCAAGCCACCGGGTTTTGCTTTGGCTTCAAATATTTGCACATCATGACCTAAAACCGCCAAAGCATGCGCACAAGCAAGGCCAGCTGGTCCTGCACCAATAATGGCAATCTTTTTACCAGTAGCCGCCGCTCGCTTAAACAGACGGGCTTGATCAGCCATAATTACCGGATCAACCGCGTAACGTTGCAAGGAACTTATGTCTATTGGCTCATCTTCGCCTTTGACTAGCACGCATTTTTGCTCACAGAGAATTTCCGTTGGGCAAGCTCTGGCGCATGTACCACCCATAATGTTGGCGCTTAATATAGTTCTAGCGGCTCCGGCTTGGTTATCGGTTGCGATCTGGCGAATGAATTTAGGAATATCGATCTCGGTAGGACAGGCAATTACACAAGGCGCATCATAACAGAACAAACAACGACTTGCTTGCTGGCTGGCTTGTTGCTGGTTTAGCGGTGGATGCAAGTCAGCAAAATTGTTGTTGATTTGTTTATCTGACAGCTTGTCGCCTTGATTATTGTTTATTGATTGTTCGCCCATTTATCGCTCACTCTTGTTTTGGTTTGCCTATCATCAGCAAATATGAAGCCGGATCAAGCTTTTCGGTAAATATTAACATAGAGCCTATTGAAGATAAGCTAGAGCATTTTCGGTTCAGTTTGAACCGAAAAACGACTCTACCTCTTTGTTTTGCCTCTTTGTTTTGCCGCATTTTCTTGCCGCAAAACCGAACCCACTTTTGCTGAAAATGCTCTAGCCAATATTTCTCATCTTTAGTGGCCGGTTTTACGGCTAATATTGGCGATAACCGGCAAATCGGTAGACCGCTTACCACCAACAGCAGAACCATTGTTAAGCCGTGAGTTGTTTTGATAGCTCTGTGGATCCAGCGGCGGCATTTGGCCGTGGTAAGCAGTATTTACGCCGGCCATGGCGGCTTGCATATTACCGCTATTGATGGGTGCGTTCGCCTGTGGCTGGTTTTGTGCGGCTTGCATAGCTATTCCACCAGACCCAGGCGGTGCTTGTGGAGATGGTGATTGCGGCGGAACATAACCGCCCCCCGGATTTACCGGTGTTTGTCTATTGCGACGGGAAATTTGCGAAAACACAATTGCCAAACCAAGCATCAGGGCAGTAAATCCCGCAAATAAAAATGCTAGAATTGCCGCCGGACGCTTCATTGATTTTCCTTCAAACGGAATAACCGGATGCTCTATTACTCGAATGTTGTTAGAGGCATGTTCAGCTAAATTACGCTTGGCCGCATATTGTTCTTCTCTAGTGGAAAATTGCTGAACGGCGCTTTGCAAGACAGTTACTTTACCAGCAAGCCTTTGGTACTCTGGAAACAGTCTTTGCAATTTGCGTTGTTTGGCTCTTACTTGGGAAATTTGCGACCCGAGAATAGAAATTCGCTCTTTAATTGATTGCGCCTCTGACTCCAACGATAGCTTTTGCGATTGCAATGTTTGGTGAACCAAATTTACTCCGGTTCTTTTCGCACCCATATCGCGATTGTTGCCGGCAGCAATGAAATTTTGCAAGCGTTTGATGTTGGCATCTATTGCCTGCACCGGTTTTGAGCCGGGTTTATACCTTGAAAGTAATTGTTCACGCTGAATTTGCAGAGCCGTAAGCTCAACAGAAGAGTTATCTTCGGTATATAACAAGATTTGCGCTGGGATCATTGCCAAGCGGTCTTTATGGGCGCTAATACCAGCATCTATTTCGCGTTGTCTGGTTTGTGCCGCGAGCAATTGATCGCTTAATGTTGCATACCTGATACCGGATGCGGCTTGCTCTGCCGAAAAATCACCAATAGCATTGGCGGCCAAAAATCTTGATAGTTTTGTGTTTATTTCAGTTAATTTGACTTCCGAGTTCTTACGCTCATTACCGTATTGCACGTTTCCATCATCAAGCAAAACTTCGCGCCGGTAAATCAAGTACTCATCAATAATCGCGTTCAAAACCAAAACGGAAACTTGYGGGCTDBCATGACGAAAACTAACCGAGATCAATGGCTGGTTCGGAGCVGTATAWGCDCCAAGATTCTTGCCCATTTCCTCAAGCGCTTGHCCCATTATCTGATCACGACTGGCCGGGCTAATTTCATAACTGGCCGCAAGTTTTGGATATAACCGCCGCAAACCGATTTTCTGCAATACCCGCTCTTTTAGAATGACTGCGGTAAAAAAACCAACTTCGGCCTGTATCATTTGATTAGTGGAATAAGCGGTTCCCTGACCAGCAGTGCCAATCACCGGATTATAAATATACTCCTCGCCATATTGAACCAAAATCCGTCCATTCGATGTATATTCTTTCTTTAATCCCATTGCACCAAAGATGCCCAAGGCAAATAAAGCAATAAAAACAATGATCATGATTGGTAATTGCCGCCACAACATGCCTATTAGGCCAAGCATCGACAATGACGCAACGCCTTCCCAACCAGAAGAATGAGCATTCATACCACGGGCGTTCATACGCGCACCGCCATATTTGCAGGCTTGCGGCGATCGCGTCCCTGAATTTGGTCTACATTCTGCATTCTGCACAAAGCCTAAATCAACACTAAAAGATTCGTTATCCATCTTTCGCAAGTTCTGTTTAACAAATCCTAACCATTTTTGTTAACTTTGTGTTTATCGAAACTATTTTGAGTCTTTATTGTGAAAATAACTTATTTTACGGCCATATCCCTTGTTTTCTTGCTGGTGCTAGCAGGTTGCGTCGAACCCAATCCACAAAACCAGTATTACTCAATGAGCGCCCCTGCGCCCCAAAACAGAGTAATGCCACGGCAAAACAGTCAATCCGAATACAAATTCCCGCAAACTACCGAAGCAAAAAGACCGAGTTTGCGGCGCAACAGCCTAGATCAAGGGCAATTTCGTGCTTGGGTCGAAAGCGATCCGATATATTTGTTATTACCGGGCGATCAATTAAACGTATTTGTTTATTCGGCTCCGGAATTAAACCAAACGCTTATCGTTGGCCCAGATGGGCGGGTGGTAATGCCATTAGCGCGGCCTATAATGGCAGCGAACCTGACAATAGAACAACTTGAGCAAAGGCTTAGCGTCGCGCTTAGCAATCAACTAATAGACCCAAAATTGGAATTGGCGCCAGTTGCTTTTGGATCGCAACGGATATTCGTCGGCGGCGAAGTCGGACAGCCGGGCATATTTGAACTACCCGGGCAAATTGGAACATTAGAAGCAATAATGATGGCTGGCGGATTTACCGACATGGCAAAAACTAAAAATGTCATTCTGGTACGCCGTCACCCTAGTGGCTCGCCAATGCTAAAAGTTATTGACTTAAAATCACTCTTGGGCAGAGGAGCGCGCACCGACATGACACCGCTTCGAAGAGGCGACGTGATCTATGTACCACGCTCTACCATCGGCAATATCAATATATTTATGCAACAATACATTAGAGATGCGCTTCCCGTAACTTTTGGGGTAAACTACAATCTGTTACCGATACAATAACCGAAGATGAATGGCTCAAGCGTTACCGTGTAGCCATTCTCTGGCAGCCCGTTGGGCTTCGGCAACATCATCAGAACTCATTTCATCAGCCAGTTCTGCGCGGTAAGTCTTGGCTGCATTACAGCCCTTAAAAGCTGCAAGATTAAACCATTTATGAGCTTCGATAAAGTCCATCATCCGACCATCGCCGGTTGAATATATCAATCCAAGTTTGTTTAATTCGTCACCGCTTGGCCCAGCTTCAATTGCTGCGTGAGCTTCTGCTACTTCAACATCTGTGAACGCCATTATCGTTCTCCCCGTCTCCATGCGCTGTCCTGCTTTTTAGCAAATTCAGCGCGTTTCACCATTTGCAAAATTCTTTTGCTTGAATATTTTCGGACAATGGGGTTGCTGTTTAGTTAACAAAACGACCGTTAATAATCGTTACCTTGAAACATAATGACAACCCTTTGTTTACCAGAGTTAACAAGCCAAATGGCTGACTTACAAAAACCTTGATTCTAAAATGATTCTATACGCTAAGGTTTTCGCCCACTTAGTAACCTTTTGCCTAAACGAGCAGATTATTGACTACAAATAATAATTGAAAAAATATTGTTTATTTACCTACTTTCTCAAGAAACCGTCGAATTTGGGCGATTTGTGGCGATTTTTTCTACTGTTTCAGTCTCAATCCACATGATAAATTACTTTCGCCAACTATATTTTTGTAATACACCTAGTAATTATAGTAACATTTGTGACGATAATCACTGGGAGATTTATAAATGACCGCCGATAACCCGCAGCTATCGCTAACCCGCCAACAAATGCAGCGCTTTGGCCAAGCAGCTCTGGATATGATCGTTGAGCATCATGATACGCTGTCCGACTTACCGGTTGGCAAAGCTTCTGATCCGCAAATGCTAGGCGAATGGTTAAACGAGGAACCACCGCAACATAGCACTGACCCGTTAGAAGTACTGGCGGAACTAAACACCAAAGCTCTAAATGAGACCATGAATATCAATCACCCTAGGTATTTTGCCTTTGTCCCAGGACCCAGCAATTTTGCTTCGGCTGTCGGTGACATGCTGGCTTCGGCCTATAATATTTTCGCTGGAGCATGGCTAGGTCCCTCTGGCGTGGCAGCTATCGAGATAAAGGCCATCAACTGGCTAAAGCAATTATTCGGATACCCATCTGGCTCCGGCGGCCTATTTGTAAGCGGCGGCTCTATGGCCAATTTAACGGCTATTGCAGTCGCAAGGCAGGTTAAGCTACGCGGCAATATGACCAATGCTACCATTTATTTTTCCGATCAAACCCACTCATCAGTGCGCAAAGACTTGGCCATTTTGGGGTTTCAACCTTATCAGGCGCGGATAATTGCCTCCGATGCTATGGGGCGGGTTGATGTGTTGGCCTTGCAACAAAAACTAGATGATGACCGCTCACGTGGAATGGTACCGTTTTGTATAGTAGCCACGGCCGGCACCACTAACACCGGAGCCATTGACCCACTAAGCGAGCTGGCCGAGTTCTGCCAAAGCGAAAGCATTTGGCTACATGTCGATGCGGCTTTTGGCGGTGGCGCTATTCTTTCGCCTACGAAACGAAAACTACTCGCCGGAATTGAATTGGCCGACAGCATAACCATAGATCCGCATAAATGGATGTTTCAACCGTATGAAATTGGTTGCCTGCTGGTTCGCAACGAACAAAACCTATCGGACACCTTTCGTGTGCAGGCTGAATATTTGGAAATTTTTGACCATAGCGAAGCTGCTGAACAGCAAATCAATTATTGCGATTATGGCGTACAGTTAACCCGTGAATTTAGAGCATTAAAATTCTGGCTGTCACTAAAGGTATTCGGTTTGGAGAACTTTGGCGCGGCGGTGGATAGAGGCTTTATGCTGGCTAAACACGCGCAAACATGCATTGAAAACGATCCTGATTTCTGGAGCATTTGCACTGCTGCGCAATTATGTACTTTGACATTTAGCGCAAAACCGCTTGATCAATTACCGGCAAAAGAGGCCGAAACGATCCTAATCAATGTAGTTCGCCATATCATGGCTTCCGGCAAAGCTATGGTCGCGCCAACCCGTTTGAATGGAAAAATGGTATTTAGGCTTTGCACCATCAATCCGCGCACCAACAAAGAGGATATAGACTTTGTAATAGACTTGTTGAAAGAAACTATAACGGAACAACTGCCCTAACAGCCCCTGACCCTAGCTTCGTGATTTTTGGCCGAACAATACTTTTTTGGCCTTTTTTGCTTCGTCAGAGTCAGAAGCCAAGTCTTTGAACAATTCAAGTCCCATAGCAAAGCCAGCCTTTACCGCCTCACGCTCGCCCACTCGTTCAAACCAGGCATTTAAGTTCGGAAAATCTTTTATATCTTGGCCTTGTCGCTCATAAGGAAACACCCAACCCCAACAAGCCATGTCGGCTATTGAATATTCATCAGCTAAATACTCACGTCCCGCTAATCGTCTATCCATCACCCCATACAAACGATTGACCTCATTGGTATAACGATCAATCGCATAAGGTATCTTCTCATCGGCATAACCACGAAAGTGATGCGCCTGCCCCGCCATGGGGCCAAGGCCGCCCATTTGCCACATTAACCATTCTTCGACAGCAACTCTCTGGCGTTCGTTCTTACCGTAGAACTTGCCGGTTTTACGCGCCAAATATTGCAATATCGCGCCGCTCTCAAAAACAGATATTGGCTTGCCATCAGGGCCATCAGGATCAACRATTGCCGGCATYCGGTTGTTCGGGCTGATTTTCAAGAACTCTGGCTTGAATTGATCACCGGCWCCGATCATCACCGGGATCATATTATATGCCAATTCCATTTCTTCCAAAGCAATAGAGATTTTCCAACCATTTGGGGTTGGAAAAAAGTATAAATCAATTGGATTGCTCATTTTTTAGTAATCATCTCCGCCACTGAATATAGCCTTGATGCCAGAGGTAATAAAGGTAAGCAATACCCGTATCACTATGACAAAGAATATCATTACCAATTGCGTGTCGTCTATGAATAGTCTGATCCAGTTATTATACTCGTTCGGTAACCCAAGATTAGTTACTTGGCTCTCAACCCAATCGGCAGCATTTAATGTCTGAGTTAGCAGTTCAGGCGCTTGCAGTCCCAATACTACCAACAAAAAAATTGCCAAAATAAATGACAACAATATAGCAAAACCTGATCCGGTTATACGTCCTATAATACCCATAATACTTCGCCGCAAACAGCAGCGCCCCTGTTACAATGCTCCACCCTAGCCTGTTTTGTGCTGGTTGTCGAAGTTTCTTATTSVGCBAAAGAHNAAACCCATTACCGAAARCCCTTTTGYARCTCGGCCAGYTTTGCTGATCCCGGGTTCAACTCCTCATATGGAATTTCATTTAATGGCCGATCTTCCATACGGTTTAATTCGTGCATATCAGCCAAATCTGTATTGATGTGCAATAAGCCAGTCAAAATTTCATTATGCTTCTTGGCCTCGGCCAGCTTGCTGGTGGCAGCGGCTAAATCTCGTGGATCGAAGCCTTTTTCCAACTTTCGTAAACGAATAATTCCGCCATCGTGCAAYTCTACCGGCATTATTTCACCGGAATCATAACAAACTTTTATATCATCTGATGGCGGAACAAAGTCCGCATGCACGGCTTTGTGGAAATACTTGTAAGTATGAGCGTAAGACTTGGTTGATCCTTTGTGGTCATTAAAACTTACACATGGCGAGATAACATCAATAAGCCCAAAGCCTTTATGCTTTAGGCCGGCTTTGATCAAAGGCACTAATTGCTCGCGATCGCCGGAAAACCCACGGGCAACAAATGTCGCCCCGACAGATAATGCCAACGACACCGGATCAATTGGCGGCATTTCATTTGGCAGGCCTTTCTTGGCGGTAGAACCAATATCTGCTGACGCTGAAAACTGCCCCTTGGTCAATCCATAAACACCATTATTTTCCAGCACATAAAGCATGTTAACATTGCGTCGCATCGCATGAACAAACTGCCCAAGCCCGATAGACAAACTATCGCCATCACCAGAAACACCAATATAGGTAAGTTCGCAATTAGCCGCCGCCGCGCCTGTTGCAACCGATGGCATTCGGCCATGCACCGTATTATTGCCATGAGCTTCGCGCAAAAAATAAGCGGTAGTTTTAGACGAACAACCAATCCCCGAAACTTTAACTGCCCGGTGTGGCTCGATCGATAAATCAAAGAACGCCCGCGCCATGCTTGCGGTGACACTATCATGGCCGCAACCAGCACAAAGCGTTGACATAACACCATCATAATCTGATCGAACCAAACCAAGATCATTAGTTGGCTCATTTTTGCGACGAATAATCGGCTTTACAAAAGAAGTCATGCGCTTTTCCTTAAACTTGAGGCAGCTCTAATCGTATCAAAGACAAACCGGTAATCCAAAGGTTCGCCAGAATAATGTAGTATCGGCACAAGTTTTTCGCGCGGAGTTTTAGTGTGCGCCAATAAAAGCCCCATCAATTGCGCATCGCGGTTTTGCTCAACCACATAGACCTGATCATGCGCGGCAATAAATTCTTCTACCTTGTCGCAAAAAGGAAAACCCCGAACCCGCAAGTAATTGAGACCCAATCCTTCTGCTTCAAGGCGGTCTCTGGCCTCGATCACCGCACCATCACAACTGCCCAATGAGATAATTGCGCAATTAGCTTTGGTCTTCGCAGTAACCACGACTGGAACAGGTAATTTATCGGCGGCACTTGCCCATTTAAGCGCCAAGCGATCAACCACTTCTTTGTACTCTTGCCCGTCCTCGGTATAGCCACCGAATTTGTTGTGGCCTGAACCACGGGTAAAGTACGCCCCCCTTGGGCTAGTACCCGGTATGGTTCTGGCGGCAATATGATCACCATCAACATCCAAATAGCGATGGAATTTCTCAACGTCTTTTAGCTGCTCTGAACTTAAAACTTTGCCACGATCCGGCCTGTAATTATCGTCCCATGTAAGCTCATCAACCATCCAGTCATTCATACCAATATCAATGTCGGATAGAACAAACACTGGTGTCTGGAACCGCTCGGCCAGATCAAGGGCATTTACCGCCATCTCAAAACATTCCGCCGGATCAGATGGGAACAGTAAAATATGCTTGGTATCGCCATGACTGGCATAGGCGCATAATTGTATGTCACATTGCTGGGTTCTGGTTGGCATTCCTGTTGATGGACCAACTCTTTGCACATCAAACAGCACCATCGGAATTTCGGCATAATAAGCAAAGCCGATAAACTCGCTCATCAGTGAAATTCCGGGCCCAGAAGTCGGCGTAAAACAACGCGCTCCATTCCATGCAGCACCAATTATCATACCAGCCGCCGCTAATTCGTCCTCGGCCTGAATAATACAATATTTGTGCTTGCCAGTATCGGCATCAACCCGCAACTGCGCACAATATTTAGCAAATCCGTCCATCAAAGAGGTCGAGGGCGTAATTGGATACCAAGCACCAAATGTCGCCCCACCATAAACACAGCCTAAACCTGCCGCCGTATTACCATCAATCATCACCTTGCCCTTGGTCAAATCCTTAGAGCTAACGTGAAAATCAAGCGGGTATTTATAGTTCTCCGCTACATAATCAAAACCAAGGGCAATCGCCTGTAAATTCAGATCAACCAATTTTGGTTTTGTCGCGAACATCTCGCGCACAAGCCCGTGTATTACCTCAAGATCAAGATCAAGCAGGGCAGCTACCACACCGACATAGGCCATGTTTTTCATCAAAATACGCGAACGAGCCACATCAAAGGCATCATTGCACATTTTTGCCAATGGCACACCGATAACGGTTATATCATCACGGTCTAAAAAATGCGGACGCGGCCAAGTATCATCATAAATCAACACCCCGCCTGATGACAACTCGGCCATATCTTTTTCATAGGTTTCGGCATTCATCGCCACCATTACATGCAGATCACCGGATCGACCGAGATAACCTTTCTCAGTTACTCGAATTTCATACCATGTGGGCAGACCTTGGATATTTGATGGGAAAATGTTTTTGCCAACAACCGGCACTCCCATGCGAAAAATAGCTTTCATCAACAAGCCATTAGCACTGGCAGAACCAGTACCGTTTACATTGGCCAGTTTAATCACAAAATCATTGATTTTCGGGTTGCTCATTGACTTACCTTTACATCTTGCGCATCGGCATAATGAATATTGATTTTTCCTTGCTGCATATCCCAAGCAGCAGTTGGGCAGCGCTCGGCACAAAGACCGCAATGCAGACAAATATCTTCGTCCTTGACCATGATCCTAGCGGTCAATGGCAATTTCTCAGAAGCAAATATATCCTGCCCCTCTGCCCCCTCTACCCGCTCTGCAACGACTGATCCTGATGGCGAGTTGCACCATTCATCATCAGTTTCAGAACCCGGCACAATCGACAGGCAATCAACCGGGCAAATATCAATACAGGCATCACATTCKTCGCATAAAGGCGCGTCAAATACTGTTTGAATATCGCAATTCAAACACCGTTCAACCTCGGTTGCTATTTGCTCAGCAGAAAAACCCAACTCGACCTCAACGTCGAGTTTCTCGAACCTTTTCACCAGCTCAATATGTTCCATTTTTCTGCGCGGAGAATTATCATAACTATTAGAAAAACTCCACTCAAACATGCCCATTTTAGTTGGAGTCATCGCTATATTATCAGGGCTGCGTCCAGTTAACATTTTGCCCTGACAATGCTTGTGAATTGAAATGGCTGCTTGATGACCATGTTCAACTGCCCAAATAATATTTTTAGGGCCAAACGCCGCATCACCACCAAAAAATACGCCGTTTAGGGTCGATTGAAATGTTGTTTCATCAATTAACGGCACGTCCCATTTATCAAATTCAATACCAGCATCTTCCTCGATCCACGGAAAAGCATTTTCCTGTCCGATGGCCAAAATTACATCATCACAAGGGATCGTAACTTCTTCCACCACTTCTTGTCCGGTAATGCGTCCATTATCATCAATCTGGTACTGCATTTTTTCAAACACCATGYCGACCAATTTGCCAGACTTAATCACAAATGATTTTGGCGAATGATTGACGACAATATCGACGTTTTCTTCTTCGGCATCGTCTAATTCCCAGTCCGACGCCTTGAAAAACTCCCGTGGTTTACGCGCCATGACTTTTACTGAYTTGGCACCTAATCGTAACGAAGYACGACAGCAGTCCATCGCCGTATTACCAACGCCTATTATCAGAACATTTTCACCAATGGTTTCAGTATGCTCAAATGCCACTGACTCCAGCCAATCAATGCCGATATGAATCCTATCACCAGCATCATAACGCCCGGGCAGGTCAAGGTTCTTACCCTTTGGCGCACCGGAGCCGACGAATACCGCATCATATCCTTCATCAAGTAGTGACTTCATGCTTTGAACTGGCGTGCCAAGTTTTAACTCAACGCCCATGTCCAAAATATAATCAAGCTCTTCGGTTAACACTTGTTCCGGCAAACGAAATGCCGGAATGTTCGAGCGCATCAAGCCGCCCGGCTCGTCCAGCTTCTCGAAAATAGTGCATTCATAACCCATTGGTGCAAGATCATTAGCCACCGTAAATGATGCCGGCCCTGCCCCGACCAACGCAATGCGTTTACCATTGGTTTTGGCAGGTTTTTTGGGCAGTTGATCGCTAATATCACCGCGATGATCTGCGGCCACGCGCTTTAGTCTGCAAATAGCCACCGGAGTTTCTTCGACCCGCCCTCGGCGACATGCTGGCTCGCACGGGCGATCACAAACCCGCCCCAATATTCCCGGAAACACATTTGATTGCCRGTTAAGCAAATACGCATCGCTATATTTGCCTTGGGCGATTAGCCTAATATATTCAGGAACCGGAGTATGCGCCGGACAAGCCCACTGACAATCGACAACTTTATGGAAGTAATCGGGGTTGTTGGTGTTTGTAGGTTTCATGTTCACTCTACCGCTATTGCTTTGGTAAAACACTAGACCTCTGATAAGTTCGCGGCAAGAATTGTTTTTTAAGAATGACCTGTGGATTATATCATTACCGCAATTTACCATGCTTGCATCATTGTTATAACTTATGTTATACACATAACTTGAAAACTTTAACCTCGGACTTAATCCGAAACTAGTATCTGTTTTGAGTATACAATAAAACTAAGGAGCAGAATAATGACTGAACTAAAAGTAACCAGCATTGGCAACTCCGCAGGTATTATTTTGTCAAAAGATTTGCTCGCCAAACTGCGTGTGCGAAAAGGTGACAAGCTGTTTGCCATAGAAACCCCAAGCGGTATAGAGCTTACGCCGTATGACCCTGAATTTGCTGTGCAAATGGACGCAGCGGAAACGATCATGCGCGCTGACCGTGACATTCTCAAAAAACTAGCCGAATGAAAACAACTGAACCGGTTTGGGTGCGCGATGATATAGTATTGGCCATTCACCAACGGCAATTGGCCGAACATGGCGGCGGCGAAGGTATTAGAGATGCGGGTTTACTGCACTCAGCACTGCACCGGCCAAAAAACTTATATCAATATGCTAACCCCAAACCAGATATTGCCGCTATGGCGGCGGCTTATGCCTACGGGATTTGTAAGAACCATCCCTTTGTGGACGGAAATAAACGCACAGCCTTTATCGTCTGCCAACTATTTTTAAGCCTAAACAACGCAAAGCTAAAYGCGCCTGCYGACGATAAATACAAAATGTTTATCAAGCTGGCCTCCGGCACACTTTTCGAGGACGCTTTGANCAAANTGGATCGGCAAACATTTRTRAGRCTGNGGGGTAAMCCAYCTTGAAAAYAGGARAAATAAYATRGGGAAAAKGAACTTGGCAAAGAAGAGTAAAGTATGATASAATACCTCTATTGCCATACTTYTGCACTTGGAGGCCATTTGAAATGCACAAACAAACAATTTCGATTACSSAGCGMCATAAAAACTGGTTACARGCGCAAGTCGCATCTGGRAATTACAGCAATACTAGTGAAGTGATCCGTGACATGATACGCGAACGTCAATTGCGCGAACAAGAAACACCAGAGCAAATTAAATGGTTACGTGCAGAACTCAAAAAAGGTGAGCAAAGCGGAGTATCTCATACTGATCCCGCAGAGCTTTTAGCAATGTTCAAGGCCGAAATGAAGCAAGAGAACAGATGAATGCTTATAAGCTGTCGCCAGAAGCAGAGCAGGATTTAAGGGATATTTACAGATGGGGCTATCGCACTTTTGGCGAAGCTTCCGCCGAGAAATATCATTTTGGCTTACTAGATCACTTTACTAAAATAGCCACCTCTCCGCTTATCTACCAAGCCGTAGAGCATTTGCTGGAAGATTGCCGCCGCGCCGTTCATGGCAAAAACAACATTTATTATAAAATTGTCGATGATGATCTAAACATCATTATTATCAGGATTATAGGCCAGCAAAGTTTGAGTAAAAGATTGTGAAGTTTTGAGACGCAGCATCATACCTATTAGGAAATATTGATTACGTTTTGACGTAAAACTTTCTATGCATTGCGGGTAAGCTTGAATTTGGAAAATTATAACGGCACTTGATCTGATAACTTGACTAGATTAATATTATTCCTCTTGCTCAATAATTGCTTCGCTTCCCTTCAATTCAACCTTTTCCGTATTTACTCTTATAGTTTTCTGAGCAAGTTTTGTGGTAATAATGTAATACGTGGAGGATTAATATGTTTGATAAAAAAAATCCCTTTGGTGACCGAGGAGCTGAAATACAGCGATTGGGAAATATAACTCTTGGCAAAAAGGGTATAGAGCAGAGCGTATGTTTTATTGAGCTATATAAGACATGCGAATCCACTGGGAATGATTTAAAAATTGGAAATGGAACGGGTTTCTTTACCGAATACCAAGGCTTGATAAGACTCATTACCTGTTGGCATGTCGTTACGGGTCTCCACCATGAAACAAGAAATTGGCTCGACAAAACAACAACCTGTCATCCTGACAAACTGAAATTCTATTTCCCAGGACGAATTCCTGATACCGACCGACTTACATTTTCACACAATGAGATAAATTTGTATTCGAAAATTGATGGAGAGAGAGTGCCTAGTTGGAATGTTCATCCTGTAGTCGGAAGTTTTTATGACATCGCAGTTTTTACATTTACTGACCCAATCTTCAATAAACACGCTGTACCCTTTAAGTTGTCGAAAGACGGGGCACACGAAATACTGGAGGCTATGGACAGTGTTTTTGTTCTGGGGCATCCGATAGACAATCCAACGCAAAGATATATGCCGATTTATAAAAAAGGCTCTATCGCCTCTGCGCCAACGTTACCCTACAMRTSRCWSSYYRRRKWSSYYATAGATGCGACCACTCGAAGTGGGATGTCAGGATCTCCGGTGATGCTAGACCCATTAYGCAAGGCGTTCATGGTCAATGGACATAACCTAAGTGGAATCAATGTGGTTGGAATGTATTCTGGCAGAGCGGATGCTATTGAGAGAGGGCATAGTACCGAACTCGGATATGTATGGCGAATCGACGATATTATCGATGTAGTAGAAAATGGTAGACGAGATGTAATGCCCGTTCAGGGTAGACCTATCCCGGAACCAGAAACGTCACTGGTCGGGGAGGCCATAGATGCGAACGGAAATTTCGTAGCACCTAATAAACATCAAATAATGACGCTTGATTAGAATTCAAACTTGTTCCCTTATGTCTGCTCTGGCGGATTTTGCAAACAAAGCAAAATCTATAATCTCATAAAACTTTCCTATAACCTCGCTGTCACATCCTGCGTACCAATAACTGCCATGATTTCTGTGATGCTCCCACCAATCCGGTAACAAACGGAATGACTCACATAGACGCTGCGGCGGTAGGTTTTACGTATTTCGGGGACGGTTTGGTAATGGAATCTGTATTAGATGCGATTCCTAATGAAAAAGTATGTAGAAATACGGCAGTCAAGATCATTACATAAAATGCTCGCACGCTTGTCGAGCAAGTAACGGTAACACAAGTTATTTTAACAATTACCAAAACATATAATCCGTGTTACACCTCAAAAATGAACAGTGATCAGAAACTTAACCGACGAACAGTAATGCAAAGTGCCGGTGTAATTACTATGCTAACGTCGCTGGGTGCCTGCAATACTGTGGTTAAAACAAAAACCAGCTCATCACCCAAGTCTGCGGAGTCAAAAATGCAAAAACCGATTATCATCGCCCATCGTGGTGCCAGCGGCTATTTGCCAGAACACACTATTGAGGCTTATCAGCTGGCCATTGATCTTGGTGCTGATTTTATTGAACCGGACATGGTGTTTACCAAAGACGGACACCTTATTGCCCGCCATGACCATTACCTTTCCACCACCACTGATGTTTCTGATCACAAGGAATTTGCCGACCGCAAGACCACCAAAACCGGCCATGATGGTGAGGATTGGTTTAGCGAAGACTTTACCTTGGCCGAAATCAAGACATTACGAGCAAAACAGGCAATGCCACAACGCAGCAAGCAAGCCGATGGCAAATTTAAGATACCAACCATTGCCGAAGTGTTTGCTTTAACCCGTGCCAATGGGGTGTCAGCCAAACGCGAAGTGGCTTTGGGTGTGTACCCGGAAACTAAATTACCGGGTTATTTCAAAAGCATCGGGTTGGATTATCAACCGGCATTGGTCGCAGAATTAGAAAAAGCGAACTGGTGGCAGGAGCAATTTCCGTTATTTGTGCAATCATTCGAGGCGCAAATTTTGATTGAGCTTAAAAACAGCAATCCTGAACTTGCCCTGATAATGCTAATCGAGAAAAAAGAAGATTTATTATTGGAACAATATGCGAAATTCGCCGATGGTATTGGCCCATTTAAGGCGTTACTGGCCGACAACAAAGGTAAGTCCACTGGAGTAATTGAACAAGCGCATGCGCTTGGCATGCAGGTACACCCGTGGACATTTAGATCCGACCAATTGCCAGACGTTTTCGCCAGCCCACAAGCCGAATACGATTTTTTCTTCGACCTTGGTGTCGATGGAGTTTTCACCGATTTTTGCAATGATGCTAAAGCTGCCAAGCTTGCCCGCATTGCCAGAACAATTAAGGAATTATAATGACTGATATGAAGCAAAAATTTGCCGCTATGAAAGCTGCATTTCGCAAACAGCAAAACCCGGGTTTTGCGACTAGAGACCAGCACCTGTCCCGGCTTGCCGAGCTTATAACCGAAAACACGCCAGCAATAATTGATGCTATTTCTGCTGATTTTGGTCATAGATCAGCCATTGAGACCCAATTCGGTGAGACACTGAACGCCTTGACCGATATTAAGCATACTCGCAAGCAATTAGCTAAATGGATGCGAGTTGAAAAACGTCATGTAGGAATGCACTTTATCCCGGCCAAGGCCGAAGTTAGATACCAACCCAAAGGCGTGGTTGGTATTATTTCGCCGTGGAATTACCCATTTGCTATGGCGATCAACCCAACCATTGCCGCATTGGCCGCCGGCAATCGGGTAATGATCAAACCATCAGAGTTAACCCCTAAATTATCACAATTACTTAGCCATTTAATCGCGCAATATTTTGAGTCTGACCATGTAACGGTAATAACTGGCGATCTGAAAGTCGCCCAACAATTCAGCACCCTACCCTTTGATCATATATTGTTTACCGGCTCAACCAAAGTCGGCGGCTTTGTCATGCAGGCGGCGGCGAAAAACTTGACCCCGGTAACATTGGAGTTGGGCGGAAAATCACCGGCGATTATTGATCAGAATTTTCCCTTGCAAACCGCTGTCGAGAAAATAGTTTCCGGAAAATTGTTCAATTCAGGACAAACCTGCATCGCCCCGGATTATGTATTGGTTGCGAAATCAAGCGAGGCTGAATTCATTAAAACCTACACCGAAACTGTCCGACAGTTTTACCCGAATATTGCCGATAATGATGATTTTTCCGCCATCATATCCGAAGGTCATTTTGAACGCCTAAGCGGACTGCTTACCGATGCCAAGCAAAAAGGCGCTGATGTAATTGAAATTTACCCCGAAGAAGTTGGCAAGCCCTGTAATACTAGGAAAATGCCGCCAAAATTGGTCACGGGCATAAATGACGACATGAAAATCGCCAAAGAAGAAATTTTCGGCCCGGTATTGCCGGTTATTACTTATGAAACCATCGACGAAGCACTGAATTACATTATGGATCGTCCGCATCCCTTGGCGTTTTACGGATTTTCCAAAGATAATAACTTTGTCGAGAAACTGCTACATAATCCGCTGGCGGGCGGGGTTTGTATCAATGATACTTTGATGCATATTGTGCAAAATGATCTGCCATTTGGCGGAATTGGTGCTAGCGGAATGGGCTCTTACCACGGCTTTGACGGCTTTAAGACTTTCTCTCATGCCAAAGCTGTTTTCCGGCAATCCGGCATCAATGCGAGAAAAATGATGTTTCCACCTTATGGAAAAACCATGGACAAGTTATTGAAAATGTTGAGCTAAAGTCATGATTGATCTGTTGATGCTGTTAGGTGTATCGGTAATTGCAATTTTTCTAATTGCCTTGTTAATCCAATGGTTGTTTCCATTCCAAAAAGCCGAACCAATTGATATTGCTGAATTTGAACAGCAGTTAAATGACCATCATTACGACAATCAAATTTTACAAATAGTAACTTCAAAATCCGGCAAGGAAGCAATCGCAAAACTAGACAATAATGAATTGGCGTTTTTGCGTCGTTTAAGTGAAAAATATTCCTTGCGAATAGTAAAGCCAGAGCAAATCAAACTTATCCAAAAAACTGATCTAACAATCATCTCCTTTGGTGACTTTACTTGGCCAAGTTTGACTCTCGAAAACCAACAATGGCAATTAGTAAAAAACTGGCTAGGCCGTAAACCGGAGCAATCTAATGCCTGAGAACATTCCCGACATAGACGTTTCATCGCTGGCCGCTCCGCTTTATGTGGTTTTGATATTAGCGGAAATAATTGCCATCAAATTTCGTAAAGCTGGCGGCAAATACGAAGCCAAAGACGCAAGCGCCAGTATTTTCATGGGTGCTGGTAGTGCGGTTATCAACGGCAGCTTAAATTTCATTACCTTCGCGATATTCTATTTTGCCTACTCGCTTGCACCAGTAAAGTTACCGTTCAATATCTGGACATTTGCGGCTTGTTTTGTGTTGTGGGACTTGGCCTATTACTGGGCGCACTATTATTATCACCGTTCCCGTTGGGGTTGGGCGGCACATGTAATTCATCACTCCAGCCAGCATTATAATTTATCAACCGCACTTCGCCAATCATGGACAAGCCTATTATCCGGCTCTTTTATTGCGTTCATTCCCTTGGCTTTTTTGGGCTTTCATCCGGCTTTGATTTTATTGTGTGGCGGCTTAAATTTGATCTATCAGTTCTGGTTCCATACCGAGTTCATTGATAAGTTTCCAAAATGGATTGAAGCGGTAATGAACACCCCCTCGCATCACCGGGTACACCACGCCAATAACCCACGATATCTTGATGCAAATTATGCCGGAGTATTTATTGTTTGGGATCGTATATTTGGCACTTTTGTGCCTGAACTTGAAACTGACCCGCCACGCTATGGCTTGGTAAATGATATTGGAACATTTAATCCCTTACGAATAGCTACACATGAATATGTCGGGATTATCAAAGATGTATCAATACCAAGTTTAAGCCTTTGGCAGAGAATTCAATATATTTTCAGACCGCCCGGCTGGTGCCATGACGGCTCAAGACTGTCCTCAGAGCAAATTAAATCTGAATATATCAAATCTAACCCTGACCAAAAGGCAACACCGGGGCTTAAAGTCAATATTGACGATTGAAATAGTTGCGCCCCATTGCGCAAGTAGTTACCGTCCTTGAGCAAATTACACTATACTAAAAATACTAAATTAAACAGTATTTTTAGTATACTTTATCTTCTTGATCCATCAACTTAACCAAAAACCGGTAACCACTTTTTGGGTCGATGGAGTATATTTTGGAAAACCTGATGAAAAACCTGATCCTGATCTTATTATTATCTGCCTTTATTTCCGCCTGCCAAAAACCCGCTGCAGATATGAAAGCGGCAGTAGATCTTGGAACATTGCGCACCATTGAAAACGGCCAAATAGCTGGCTCGATAACTGACAATGGCAATCACCGTTGGGCTGGCATTGCCTTTGCCAAACCGCCAGTTGGAAATTTACGCTGGAGAGCGCCCCGTAAACCGCATAATTGGGAAGGCGTATTCCATGCCGTCGATGCATCAGCCCGATGTCCGCAAAAAGCCCGTAGCACAGATGCTGAAAAGGTCGGAAAACTAGTAGGCTCAGAAGATTGTTTATACTTAAACGTTTGGGCGCCGGCTTTCTCGCAAAACCAGATACCGCAAGGCGAGAACAAACTGCCAGTAATGGTATTTATACATGGCGGCAGCAATACATGGGGTTATGGCGGGCAATACGATTCACAATATCTTTCTGCCCGCCATGATCTTATAGTTATTACCATCAATTACCGGCTTGGCCCACTTGGCTGGTTCTCGCAACCAGCATTACAGCAAGGAAACTCTAACCCTGATGACAATTCTCCTAACTTTGCCAATTTAGATATGATTGCGGCYTTACAATGGGTGCAGAAAAATGTTTCAGCCTTTGGTGGTGACCCGRAYAGGGTAACAATATTTGGCGAATCCGCTGGTGGYCATAATGTTGCMAGCCTAATGGCAATACCAMGSGCKCAAGGWYTRTTTCACGGGGCKATTATCCAAAGCGGGTTCTTCACATCTCGATCCATTTCAGGACAACAACAAGGTGTCGACGCAGATGTTGGTTGGGAGTTCAAAGGAGATAATGCAATTGTCACAGACCTTACACCTCTCACAAAAGTCAACGGTTCCGAACTTACTGATTTTTTACGTGATGTATCGGTAAAGGATTTATTTGAAGCTGCTGCAACAGAAGACGGCGAGCCAGGATCACCACTGATAATTCGAGACGGGATTCTAATTTCACGCGCTGGCCTAGAAAGCGCACTGGAAAATGCCGAACATGAGATAGTTCCAGTAATTACCGGAACCAATCGTGATGAACTAAAACTATTTAATATTGCTGACAAACAGTTGATGAAAAAAGCTTTTGGAATTTTACCTCGAGCAAGGGATCCAGAGCTATATAATTTGATCTCTGATTATCAAAGCGCCATGTGGCGTGCCAGAGCGGTAGATGAACAAGCAATACGCCTTAGCAAACGCAAACAAAACCCGGTTTACGCCTATCGTTTTGACTGGGACGAAGAGGGAAGCTTTCTTGGATCGGACTTCTCGCAATTACTTGGGGCTGCTCATGCAATGGAAATTCCATTTATTTTTGACGGTTTCGAACAATTCCCAATTGGTGGAGAACGGATATTCCCCAAAGCCGGAGCTGCCGAGCGTGATCAATTGTCCGATGCAATGATGTCTTACTGGGCCGAATTTGCATACACTGGTAATCCCGGCAAAGGTAGAGCCGCAGAGTTGATGGCTTGGAACAGCTGGAACGATAATTCCGCAGGCGGGCAGTTAATTATATTTGATACGATATCAGGCGGTGGCACGCGAATGAACAAACAAGTCATCAGTTCAACATCTGTTTATCAAAGTTTGGGAGAAGAAACCACCGAGCTACCGAAGCAAACTAGGTGTGTAATACTGCAAGGTGTCATTGGTTGGTTTCCAGAAACAAGTGACATAGCTAAGAATGCCAATATTCGGTATTGTTAAGCATCTGTTGTTGCAACAAAACATCACTTATAAATTCTCCCAACGCGCGACTGTTTTTTTATTAAAATACTCTGGACGAATCTCAGCAAAAATGTTGTACTTCTTTTATCCGTGTGAAAAACACACGTTTATCCGTGTGATAAACACACGATGATGAGGGGATTACAATGAAATTTTTCAACAGGCGCATGCTTGCGTCCACTGCTATTATTGGCGCTCTGGCTCTACCGGGTGCCGCACTTGCACAGCTTGACGATGAAATTATCGTTACGGCGCAAAAACGCGAAAGTACATTACAAGACACTCCAATTGCGATGAGCGCAGTTGGCGGCGAAACATTGGCGGACTCGTCAATTAGAAACGCCCAAGACTTGGTGGCATTAGTGCCATCCTTGTCTATACCACAATTTGCCAATCCATCGGCAACCACCATTTCAATCCGCGGTATTGGTACTTCTGGCTTTAACGCTGGCTTAGAGCCATCAGTTGGTGTTTTCATTGATGGTGTTTATCGCTCTCGTGCAGGTACTGCAATCAATGACTTTATTGCCGTTGAACGTATCGAAGTGTTACGCGGCCCGCAGTCAACACTTTACGGTAAGAACACTCCGGCCGGTGTGTTAAGCATTATCACTAAAAAGCCGCAGTTTGATTTTGGTTCCGAAGGTGAGTTAACTTACGGCAATTACAACCAAATAGTCGCCAAAGGTTCTGTTACCGGACCATTAGGTAGCGGCGAAAAAGCTGCATTTCGTGTTTCGGGTAATTTGAACAAACGTGACGGTTTCATTACCAACACCTTTACCGGACAAGACATTAATAATCGCAACAGATATGGCCTTCGTGGTCAAATACTGTTTGAACCAAGTGATGTTCTTTCTGTAAGACTAATCGCTGACTATAACAATCTTAATGAAAGATGCTGTGGCGCAACCCCAATCTTACACGCGGCAGGCCCAGCAGCGGCCTTGCTTAATCTTGTCCCAGGCTTGACCAATCCTCTACCTGGTGGCACACCAAATTTGATTGGTACTGATCCGTTCGACCGTCAGGTTAGCTATAACGGCAACGTTCTTACTCAAAATGACAATTATGGTTTTTCCGGTGAAATAAACTTCGATATGGGTGGTGCGATTTTCACATCTATCACCGCTTATCGCGGCTTTGATGAAACCAGTAATATCGATGCTGACTTTATTGATGCCTCTTTGGTCGAAAACCGTCGGGTTGATGATGACTTTAAAACTTTCACTCAAGAATTTAGGTTAACCTCAAACGGCTCTGGTCAAATTGACTGGATGGTTGGTGCGTATTATTACAATCAAAACCTTAACACTAGAAACCGTACAACATTTGGTGAAGATGCAAGAACCTATGCTGATAATCTTGCAAATTTGCTTAGCGGTGGAGCAGCCAATCTTTCAACAGTTGAGGGATTGTTCTTATTGGCACAAAGCTTGGGAATTCCAACCGGCTATGCACCAATCGCACCGGGTGATTTCTTCGGACAAGGAACCGGTCTTGGATTTAACTTCAACCAAAGATCCAAAAGTTATTCAGGGTTTGGCTCATTAGACTGGCACACAACAGATAGAATGACTGTGACAACTGGTTTACGTTACACCAAAGAAACCAAGGATGTGGTCGGTGTGTTTACCACTGATGATGTATTCTCTGCAATAGACCTAAATAATGTTGCATTCTTTCCACTTTTCGGTTTGGCACCAAATCAGTTTGCCGGCTTTGCTGCATTACAGCCATTTAGAGCTACAGCAGACTTTACCGACACAAGGAATGAAGACAAAGTCACAGGTAATGTGATTGTTGCTTATAATTGGAGCGACACTTTCGACACCTATATCAGTTATAGCCGTGGTTATAAGGCTGGTGGTTTTAATCTATCACAAGATACTAGCGTAACCGGTCGTGATTTTGCTTCCGAAACCATGAACAATTACGAACTTGGTTGGAAAGCTAAAATGTTCGACAATCACGTTCAGTTCAATGGTGCTGTGTTCTCACAAACCTTGATCGATTTCCAAAGCAATACTTTTAACGGTATTTCTTTTGATCTAACCAATGCTGGCTCTGTCAGTATTGACGGTATTGAAATTGATATTTTGGCGCAACCAACTGATAACTTAACATTCACATTTGGAACAACTTATCTTGATGCGAAATATGATGAGTTCTTACAAGGGCCTTCAATTACGGGGTCACCAACGCCTACTGTTGATCTAAGCGGTGAACGGCTTGCTGGTGTTTCAAAGTGGACTATTTCGTCTACAGCAACTTATGACTTCCCAATTGGGCAAAACCTAGGCTTTATCCGCGGTGAGTATTACTATCGCAGTGGATTTAATCCAGGTACTGATTTGAACGTATTAAAAGAGCAGCCAGGAACAACTATCCTTTCTGCTAGTGTTGGCATGCGCGCTGATGCTTGGGATCTGTCACTATGGGGCAAGAACCTCACCGATGCACAAGTTTTCCAAGGCGTGTTTGATACAGTGTTTCAAGCAGGTAGTCTAAGCGGATACCCGATTGATCCAGCTACTTATGGCGTTACCTTACGTATGCGTCACTAAGACCAACCTTACAAAAAAATAAAAGCCGGGCAGCTAATACTGCCCGGCTTTTTTATTGCTGTTTCACCTTTGCGTCCCATCAAATTACAAAAACCTTTTGAGTGATCATGTTTACCGGCAAGCATCAGGTAAAAAGTGTATGCGGCTTTTCACTCCAACCACGCCCCCGTCATGCTGGACTTGCCACTAGATAAAATAACAAGAGCATTTTCCTCCCACCGCATACAGGGCCAAAGACTGGTTTCCTCCACCGTTTAAGCGGATTTTTAGTGGTCGCAATCTTTTGTCGTAAAACCGGTTCTGATCCCGTGTCGGGGCACGGGACTAAAGCTTTTACTGAAGATTGCTCCAGTGCTTGCGGGGCCAAGGACTGTTATCCTCCCACCGCTTGCGGGGGAGGTGGGCGCGAAGCGCTCGGAGGGGGATTTATAGGCTCAAAACAAATTATGAAGCTATTTCAAGCGAACAATATCCAGATATTGGCCATTGGTTTGCAATGTAATCGTCATAGTTTTATCAGTACGATTGCGCCAGAACCAACCGTGATAGCCATCAAACTCAGCCGTCACAACACCCTCATCGCTTTGTTTGGAACCTTTGGCATAGCTGTGATATTTTATTTTTAACTCGACAGAATCCGCGTGAATATCAAAATTCGCCCGTCCCGCATCAGTTACCCAAGAGTAATTCGCAGTTTGACCTTTATTCATCTTCAACTTGATCTCAGCGCCTTCATTAGGAACTAACGTCACTTTCATTTCATGGCTTAAAGTCGTGGCCACAGGTTCAAGAGCAACTTTCATCTCAGGATCTGGCTCTTTCACAGCGACTTCAGGTGTGATAATTGCTTCCTCAACTTCCTCGGTTTCAAGGGCAACTGGCGCATCCTGTAAGTCCTCAAGCCGATCAGCCGCAGCTTCTTCAGCCAGCGAAACCTTGATCTCGCCCATTTTCTGCAAACCCAGAACTTTACCAACTCCGGTTGGATCAATCCCATATTCCGCCGGCATAACTATTGTCACCAAAATCACGCCCGCGCCGACAGCTGCCAACAATGTGGATTTTAACAATCGCTTAGTGCTGGGTAATTCAGTCTGATCCACAGAATTAGAATTATTCATAACTTATCCTTTAACTTGTAAAAAATCCGGTCAATTGGGTACCGATTAACAAAAACCCTGCCAACATCAAAACAACATTAACCGTATAGGCGTGACGTATAAAGCTACCAAACCGCCGCCAGTAATTGATGAAAATCAGTATAACTACCAGCGCAAGTATTTGTCCGATTTCGACCCCGACACTAAAAGCAATAAGATTAGCCAATAATCCGTCAGAAGACATTTCATAATCAAGCATTTTGGTCGCCAGACCAAACCCATGAACCAGACCGAATATCAAAGTAGCAGCTCTGGTATCTGGCTGGAAACCAAACCAACGGGAAAACGCCCCCATATTATCAAGCGCTTTATAAACAACGGAAAAGCCGATAATTGCATCAATAATATAGGCGTTAAATTTTATCTGCAACAAAACCCCAGACAGCAAAGTGATGATGTGACCAATGGCAAATAAGGTGACATAAAAGCTTACGTCTTTTAAGCGATAAAGAAAAAATATCACCCCGAACAAAAACAATAAATGATCATATCCGGTCATCATGTGTTTAGCGCCCAAATATACAAATGCCATCAAATGCACGCCGGATATTTCTTGAATATAGCCTTTATCGCCCTCGGTCACACCATGCGCCAGCGCACCAGTTGCGGTAACAAGAACTAACAATAAAGCGCAAAGCCACACTAAAGGTAGATAGGAGTTTTTTTGTAAAACAGCCGGATTCAATAACTTAAACAATTTTCATACCCGCCATCACTGTCATAATATTTTCCATGTTAAGGTCGTTATCTTTAGTGGAGGAATTTGCTAACATCGTCAAACTATACTCAAAATTTAAATTAAACAGTATTTTGAGTATAGTTTATCTTCTTGATCCATCAACTTAACCAAAAACCGGTTCCCACTTTTTGGGTCGATGGAGTATATTACCATTTATAATCCACACTAAAGGCTTGAAGAATTAAGTTCTAATTCCACCACAACTGCTATAACATCTTACCTTAAGCTCTTTTCGAGTGGGTATCTTGTAGGGAAGATAAAATGAGCGCAAAAATTACAGTACAGCTGCTTGGGCAGCGAAAATTTGCCCCATTGTTAGTGGCGCAGGCTTTGGGTGCTTTTAATGACAATATAATCAAATTCTCTTTGATGATATTAACCGGCTATGGCTTGTTGAAATTTGGCTCAATTCCTGATCGCTATATGGTACCATTGGCCGCCAACACCTTTGTTATTCCTATCTTTCTTTTCTCGGCACTCTCTGGGCAATTAGCCGATAAATTCGATCGTACCGGCATAATGAAAATAGCCAAAGCCGGCGAGATATTCCTAATGCTCGTGGCTTCTGCCGGGTTTTTATTACAAAGCACCCCGTTGATGTTTTTGGCTTTGTTCTTGATGGGCACGCAATCGGCATTGTTTGCTCCAGCACGTTTATCATCAATGCCGTACTTCTTGAATGATGATGAATTAGTCCCGGGCAACGCTTTGATTAGCGGCAGTATCTTTATTTTTTCACTTGCCGGCTCTTTAATCGGCACTTTGATGTTAGTGGAAACAGTCGCAGATACATACCAATTTACGGCAACCGGCCCGATTATAATATCATCAATATTGGTGGTCTGCTCCCTTGCTGGGTGGTTATCTATTCGGTTATTACCGCCCTCTCCGCCACCAGAAAAAGGCTTGAAAATAAGCTGGAACTTCCTGAAACAAACTTGGAAATTGTTAAAATTCGTCTCGGAAGAAGCCAGAATCTTCAGACCGGTATTAGGCATAGCCTGGTTCTATGCCATGGCCGGTGCATTTTTAGCGATTTTGCCAACCTATGTAAAAGACGTCTTGTACCTTGATAATACCGTTGTTGCTGTCTTGATTACTTTTTTTAGCATTGGCGCGGCAATGGGAGCTGTTGTTTGCGGAGTATTCGCCACTAGGAAGAACTCTTTGCTGTTCTCTATTGTCGGACTTTGCTTGTTAGTTATTTTTACCGCCGATATTTACTTTCTTAGTAATAACTATCCAGTAGTTGACTATAAAACGGCTATTCCGTTTATAAGCGATAAAGCAAATTGGCATTTAATGGCTGCGTTTTTTGGAGCATCGGTTACTTCTGGTATGTTTGTGGTTCCGCTACAAGCCATGGCACAACGCCGTTCACATGTTAATGTCAGAGCCAGGACCATGGCCGGCAGTGCTTTAATGAATGCTGTTGCGGCAATTATAGGCCAGTTCGCTTTGGTTTATACCGGAGCAATAAATTTATCAGTGCAATCAGCGTTTGCTGGAATGTCGATCATCAGTCTGCTCGGAGCAATTTATATGATCCGCAGTAAATTAAAGGGAGCCTTTTAAGGCAGCCCACAGTAGAGACAATAATAATGCAAATCATAACCAAAACTTCTGATCTCACCGCAACTTGTGAAAAACTACGCAAGTCCGAGTTTGTCGCCGTTGATACAGAGTTTATGCGCGAGCATACGTTTTTCTCGCAATTATGCCTGATACAGATAGCAAC
Source organism: Robiginitomaculum sp. (assembly GCA_002733735.2). GTDB lineage: Bacteria > Pseudomonadota > Alphaproteobacteria > Caulobacterales > Maricaulaceae > Robiginitomaculum_B. The sequence continues at coordinate 38,791 of NVWT02000002.1, forward strand.
CAAAGACGTCGAAGCAATTATTGATCCATTGGCCAAAGGACTGGATTTAGCTCCGTTTCTTGAGATATTGCGCGACAAATCAATCACCAAGGTTTTTCATGCCGCGCGGCAAGACATGGAAATTTTCTATACATTGCTCGGCGAAGTACCGACACCAATTTTTGACACCCAAATCGCAGCAATGGCCAGCGGGCTTGGTGACAGCATTGGCTATGACAAACTGGTTCGGGCATTACTTGATATAAATGTAGACAAGGGTTCAAGGTTTACCGATTGGTCGCGCCGGCCATTATCATCAAAACAACTAACCTATGCCTTGGGCGATGTGACACATTTGCGCGACATGTATCCAATGCTGGTTCAACGGTTAAACAGTAAAAACCGTATGCATTGGTTGGACGAAGAAATGAATATATTGGCCAATCCCGATATTTATTCGTTCAAACCTGAAAACGCTTGGAAGCGGATGAAAATTCGCAAATTTTCAGCTAACTGGCTGGCGGTAATGCGTCTGGCCACCGAATGGCGCGAAGCCGAAGCACAGCGAGTTAACCGTCCGCGCGGACGTATATTAAAGGACGACGCAATTTATGAAATAGCCATGCAAGCGCCAACAAACGCCGAAGAATTAGGACAGTTAAGAGCAATACCCAACGGCTTTGAACGATCCAGAGCAGCTGTCGATCTTATTGCCGCAATCAATACAGCTTTGGCCGATCCGCAGCAATATGCGCCGAAAATAGATCCCCCCAAGCGCAATCCGGCAGGCTTAGGACCGATTGTTGAAATGTTAAAAGTGTTATTGCGAATTAGAGCCGAAGAAATTGGTGTCGCACCACGTCTGATTGCCAATGCCGCCGATATAGAACGATTAGCCGCCGACGATGAAGCTGATATTGCTGCGCTACGCGGTTGGCGCAAAGATGAATTTGGCGATGATGCTTTGGCTATGAAGGCAGGTTTGGTTGGCTTGCGACTTAAAGATGGAATTATTGTGCTAGAGCGGTAATGTGGTTATTGGCTTAGAACGATAATGCAGGTCTTTATTTTATCGCATTTTCTTGCCACAAACCGCACACACTTTTGCTGAAAATGCTCTAGATTTATTCAATTAATTGCGCCTGCAAACCCAAAGCATCGGCAAGATCACGTAATCTTTTGCCCGGTGCCGAGGTCAGCAATAAGCTCTCTTCGTTTTTTGCATCAAGCATTATAGTGCCTTTATCTATGCGCAAAGATGTAACCTGTAACAGGCTGGCCGTTCGAGCAGAAACCGCAGAAGCACAACGCAAACCCAAACCAATAGCAGTAGCCCATGCACGTGTATCTTCGTCAATTATCCGCATTATCAACGTAGTGCTAGGMGGTGTTCCAGCGCCGGCATAACGATGRTATATYGCCAARGCCAAAGCCACTCTCTCCTTGTGCGATAGGCCCGCAAACGGAGCGTACAACGCCAAGTTAAAGGAAATTTCGGCTCTATGGTCTGGGTGCATACGCGCGCCAATGTCGGCTAAGCGGCAAATTGCCGTCTGCAACAAATAGGTGCGATCCTTACCAAATACCGGCTTAAAATGGGAAAAAACAGGCATCAGCCAATGTTCCACAGCCTGCCCAAATTCCGAGGACGACCAATTTTGATGCGCCAAAGCCTCAACTGATGACAAGGTTGGGTGACGCGAGCTTATCGCCAATGGTAGCGCATCAAACAATAATCCCTCGCGCAAACCAAAGGAAGAAATAACCACTTCGCGTACTTTGATTTTTGACAATATTTTGCGCAACAAATATGCAGCATACGGCAGGTTTTGCGCTCGTTTTGTGGAAACACCGGGGATTTTGGCCAATGAAGCCGGACTTTGTTTTTCCACCAACCGGGTTAACATTTTTACTTCACGGCGGCTCATGCGATAATTATGCAAAACATGTAATGGATAACCGCGCAATTCCATATGCACCAAGGCCAATGAACGCCACGCTCCACCCACCGCATATAATGTTTGCGGTAGACCGGTTATTTTCATTTCTTCCAACGACTTGGTTATTTTCGCTTTGGTATCTTTAACATTTGATTCCGCCTCAATAGCCAAAGCCAAAGGGCCTAATTTATGAGTTGATCCCTGCCCTACCTTTCCATTGGCTATTTCCACCAGCTCCAATGACGAACCGCCTAAATCGGCCATAACCCCTTCGGCTGATGGCTCTCCGGCAATTACTCCAAGCGCTGACAGCCTTGCTTCTTGTTCACCAGAAAGCATTCTAACCGTCAAACTGGTCTTTATCTCGATATTTTGCAGAAACTTCTCGCCGTCTTTTGCATCGCGTACCGCAGCAGTGGCAACAGCGTGAATATCGGTGATGTTTCTAGCCTTTAATATTCGCATGAACCTAGTAATTGCAGTATTTGCCAATTTGACCCCTTTGGGGTTCAAACATCCGCTTTGCATCACTCCACGCCCAAGAGATGCGGTTATTTTCTCATTAAATATCGGTTGAAAAAAAGTGTCATGAGTACGAAAAATAACCAAGCGTACCGAATTGGAGCCAACGTCAATAACTGCCTTGTCGATCAATTTGGGAGCTGAATTTTTTGTCATCTATCAACTTCGTCCCTGATCATCGCCAGAGCGCATAAGCCCTAATAGTTCAGGAGTTTTTTCCATATCACTCAACACCTGTTTGGCCAATGCGCGATTAACTGGTCGGCTGGCCGCCAATGAACTCGCATTTAGGTTTTCTATTAACTGCAAAGCACTTTGCGACGAGCGCTCCATTCTCTCGACCATGTACTGTATTAACTTATCACTTAACCGCAAGGATCGATCCTTACCTAGTTTTTTCAACATTTCGCTAAGCACCTGCTCATCAGGCTCGCCAATCCGCACCATTTCAATGGCATTGATCCTAGAGCGCAGATCACCAAGGTTTATCCGCCAGTTAGATGGCCCAGTTCGTGCGGTAAGCAAAACCCTAGCTTGGTCATTCATTGCCCGGTTTAACAAATGAAATAAGCCTTCTTCATCTAATTGCCCATCGACATCTTCAATAACAAAATTACCGGTATCTCGCAGTGGAATTGATACAGATGATAATATTCGGCCATTATTATTGCTGCGCCATATCTCGGATAAATGCGATTTTCCACAGCCCAAAGGCCCAACCAATATCAATACCCCTAAAGACCATGATTGCCACCGCAACAAGGCTTGTTTCGCCAAGGCATTACTATTGCCATAGCAAAAATTCTTTTCGCTAAACCCATTATCGGCAGGAGAAAAATCAAACCATAATTGATTGGCCATGACTTGTTTTACCGCAATCTGGCCACCAAGCCGATATTGGTATCCAAGAACTCAACACCGCTTTCGGCCAGTTGCATTGCTAATTGCTGCTGGGTTCCAGCATAGGTTAATGTCATCAAAGCTCCATCGGCGGAAAGAGCATCCAGTCTTGCATCAAGCACTAAAGCAGAACTTGCCAATATTTTGCGCAACACCAGCCATTGCTGAATATTCGCATATGACACCGTGACAAGAGTGGTTGTGGTGGTGTCGCCTCGTACAATAGCTCGTTGTTTCCATTCGCTCTGCATTAAGGAAATAATTTGCTTTTGCGCTCTTTTTCCTGCCGCTGATAATGCACGCATTGCAGATCCAGCATCATTGCCATCAGCAATTACTTGCCGCTGGCGTAACATCATTCGACCAGTATCGTCCCACTGCACAGTGTTTACTTTTACAGAAATTCGTCCCGGACTGGTAATAGAGGCAATGGCAACTACAACTTTTTTCACATCGTAACGTAAAGCAATATCCAAAAGAGCAGCGCGATCAAGGCGCAAAGCTTGGTTGACATTTAATGCTTGGCGGTCACCTAAATCGGCCAATGGCAAAGTAAGTGGCGTTAAATTATTTAACGGACTTGATGATGCCCAAGCCTGCCACCAGATATTTTCTTGCCATAAGCTTGATCCTTCCGGACCATTCCAAACAGGGATTATCAATGCCGGAGCAGTTTGCGCTTCGACAAAGGGTAATTGTTGCGAGTACAGAAAGTCACGAACCCGTTGCCGGTTAAAGCTCACTTGCAAGACACCAAGATAACGCCGATCACTRCGACGCTCATTACTTATCCGTATTCCAGCTACCAACTGACTRGCAATATCACTATCTATTTGCTGCCAACCAAYATTAAAACGATCCTCGACCAAGGTCAKTCGCTCAACAAGAATATTAGCCGCCTCTTCGGTACCGGCTTTGATAGCGGCCAACCTAGCAGCAGTTACACTTGCGCCATGGCCATCAATTATCACATTTTTTACTGTAAACACATCAGCCTTGGCACTTGTTACGGCAAATCCCAATAGAGCAAATATTAAAACAAGTTTTCGTATTTGGAGCATGCGCATTACCTTCGCGACGTTGCAATATTTTTGCTCATTATATATAGCTTGCCCGTAAATTGAACCTCTAAATAAAAATTACCTGTGCAGTTCTTGCCAGAATCACTAGTTTATGTTTATCAGCAAAAACCTACAACCATTAGCGTGGCTGATATTAATTGCCGGAATATTCAAATGGCTAATTCGAAAAATAAAAACTCTATTGATTACGCCAGTGCCGGTGTTTCCATTGATGCTGGTGATCAGTTAGTAAAACTAATCAAACCATTGGCCGCATCAACTGCAAGAGCTGGTGCCGATACTGCATTAGCAGGATTTGGTGGGGCATTTGATCTAAAAGCCGCTGGCTTTGATGATCCGATACTAATCTCTGGAACCGATGGCGTAGGAACAAAACTAAAATTAGCGGTAGAAACCGACTATCACGAAACTGTCGGCATTGATCTTGTGGCTATGTGCGTTAATGATATTTTGGCGCAAGGAGCTGAGCCGTTATTCTTTTTGGACTATTTTGCTACGGCAAAACTTGATCCAGAACACGCAGCCAAAGTAGTTTCCGGCATAGCAAATGGTTGCCGGCAAGCGAATTGCGCTCTCATTGGCGGCGAGAGCGCTGAAATGCCGGGCATGTATGCAAAAAATGATTACGATCTAGCCGGATTTGTAGTTGGTGCCGCCGAGCGTGATAAATTACTGCCCAACCACAAACAAATGAAAGCTGGTGATCCGCTTATCGCACTGGCATCAAATGGGCCGCACTCCAATGGCTTTTCACTAATCCGCAAAGTAATTGAAATTTCTGGCTTGGATTTATCTGATCCTGCACCGTTTGCCCCCGAACAATCACTCGGACAAGCCTTGTTAACCCCTACCCGCATCTATGTGCAGGCATTATTACCCTTGATCAAAGCTGGCTTGGTAAACGGATTAGCGCATATTACCGGCGGCGGATTGATCGAAAACCCGCCACGTATGTTGCCGACAGAATTAACCGCCGACATTGATCACAATAGCTGGCAATGGCCGGAAGTTTTCAAATGGTTAGAGCAAACTGGCGGCATTTCCAATTACGAAATGCTGCGGACGTTTAATTGCGGCATTGGCATGTTGATCACTGTTTCGTCAAATGATTTACCGCAAACTTTACAAATGCTGGAACTATCCGGGGAAAATGCATTTGTCGTCGGGCAGTTACAAAAGACTAAATGAAAACTAGGCTTGGCATATTTATATCTGGCGGTGGCTCGAACATGCAAAGCATTGCCAAAGCCTGCGAACAACCAAATTTTCCAGCGCAAGTCTCTTTGGTGGTGAGCAATATCCCCGACGCAAGGGGGCTGCGATTTGCCAAACAGTTAGGCTTAAAAACTGTTATTGTTGATCACCAAAGTTTCTCCACCCGCAAAGACTTTGAACAAGAAATACAAAAACACTTGGTAAAAGCAAAAATAGAACTGGTTTGCTTGGCCGGGTTCATGCGAATATTATCGCCATTTTTGGTCGAAAAATGGCAAGGTAAAATGCTTAACATCCACCCATCATTATTGCCAAAATTTCGTGGGCTTAACACTCATAAACGCGCACTAGAAGCCAACGAAAAAACCCATGGCTGCTCAGTGCATTTCGTTACAGTCGGCCTAGATGAAGGGCCGGTAATAGCACAATCAACAATTCCGGTTTTGTCTGATGATACGATACAAGCCCTACAAGCAAGAGTACTAATCGCCGAACACATATTATATCCACAAACCATCAAACAGCTATGCCAGTAATCAAAAACTTGTTTTATGGTCACACCAAACAAAAAACACTTAAGCAAAAAGTCGATTTATTTGGTTAACTATTGATCTGAGTATTATACCGGTTCATAGAACTCAAACTCTATTAAATTTTTCATTCAAACCTCAAGGCAACCCCATGACCTTCACCAAAACCAAATCAATGCTTCTAAAGGGCAGTGTTAGCGCACTGGCTCTTACCATTAGTGGCGCTTTTGCCATACCAGCCCTTGCACAATCAAATGATGGCCAATTAGATGTCATTATTGTTACTGCGCAAAAACGCGCTGAGAACCTGCAAGACGTGCCGATTTCTATTGGCACCTTAAAAGGCGATGCGATTGAAAATATGCTTAGCAGCGGCGAAGACATTCTTGCGCTTTCTGCACGAGTGAACAGCCTCAACATCGAATCTTCCAATGGTCGAGTAGCCCCAAGGTTTTACATTCGCGGACTTGGCAATACTGACTTTGACCTTGCAGCATCACAACCGGTTTCGGTGATCATGGACGATGTGGTTATGGAAAATGTTGCTCTCAAAAGCTTCCCGTTATTTGACATTGCCCAAGTCGAAGTCCTACGCGGCCCACAAGGAACTTTGTTTGGACGTAACACCACTGCCGGTATCGTAAAGTTCGATACAGTTCGCCCAAGTGATGAATTTAGCGCGATTGGTTCATTATCATGGGGTAGTTTTAATACCATCCGCGCAACTGGCGCAGTTGGCGGCGCTATCGTCGAGGACAAATTATCATTTCGGGCTTCTGCACTTTATACCCAGCGCGATAATTGGATAGATAACGGCTTTACCGGCGAAAACAACGTAATGGGTGGTTATGAAGATATTGCTGGCCGTTTACAGCTTTTATTCACTCCAACAGACCGAGTGAGCGCTTTATTCAGCGTTCAAAGACGTGAACTGGACGGTAATTCAGCTACATTGTTCCGTGCCAATATTTTTAATACTGGCAGCAATGCTCTAAATCAAAACTTTGTCCGTGACACCGTATTTTTTGATGGCGGAAACAATAATGCACAACGCTATGACAATACTGGCCTAACAGCCAAGTTTGAATATGAAGGTGATAGCCTCACTTTCACTTCAATCACTTCCAAGCAAACCGTTGATGGCTCCAGTATTGGTGATATTGACGGCGGCTTTGGTGCGGTATTTCTTGGCCCTGGTAACTTTGGCCCCGGCTTCATTCCGTTTCCTTCAAATACCGAAGGCTCGATAAGAGAACACAACCAATTCACACAAGAGTTTCGCCTTGCCAGCAATGGTGACGGCCCAACTAAATGGCAAATGGGTGCTTATTATTTCAACATGGATTTAGCTCTTGGAACTGATCCACTAAACCTGTTTTTTGGACCTGCAACCGTCCTAAAACAATCAAACAATTCGTTTGCTGTGTTTGGTCAAGGAAGCTTTGATGTTAGCGATCGCTTGGTTGTAACCGCTGGCTTGCGCTATACCGAAGACAATAAACGCCTTTCCCCAATTGCCACCAATTTTCCAGTAGCTACAGTCGAAGTTTCCGACAATAAAGTAAGCTGGGATTTGAGCGCCACATATATCGCAACTGACGAAGTGAACTTGTATGCTCGTGCAGCTCGGGGCTTTAGAGCTCCTTCCATTCAAGGACGTGACGTAGCATTTTTTGGCCAACCATCGACCGCCGGCTCAGAAGTAATTGATAGTTTTGAAGTTGGTTTTAAGTCAGAACTGGCCGATAACACTTTGCGCTTTAATGGTAATGTTTATTATTACCGTATTTCCGACATGCAGTTCACTGCCATTGGCGGTGCTGGCAATTTCAACCAGTTGGTAAATGCGGATCGTGGTGTTGGTTATGGTTTCGAGGCGGATATGCAATGGCAGGCCAGCCCTAACTTCATGATGACCGCCGGTTTTGCATTAAACAAAACCGAAATTCAGGACAGCAATCTAGTAGTACCGGTTTGCGGCTCTGGTCTTTGTACTCCACTGGATCAGCTTGATGTCAATGGCAATGCGATTGTAAATGGCAATCCTTTCCCACAAGCACCTAGCTTTACCGCCAATTTCACTGCCCGTTATTCAGTTCCTTATGGTGATGATGGCGAGTTTTATGCCTTTACCGATTGGTATGTACAAGGCGAAACCAACTTCTTCTTATACCAGTCAGCAGAGTTCAGAACTTCTGGTAATTTTGAAGGCGGCGCTCGTCTTGGTTATACCAAAACAGACGGTGCGTGGGACGTATCTGCCTATGTTCGCAACATGACCAACAAGGTCAATGTCATTGGCGGCATCGACTTTAATAACCTTACTGGCTTTGTAAAAGAGCCACGGGTATTTGGTGTGTCGTTAAGCGTTCGTCGCTAAAACTTGAACCAAAACTGTAAAACAAAATTTGAAAGCCCGGCGGGAAACCGCTGGGCTTTTTTATGCCAAAAACCTGCCGCCTTGCTCAAGCTGTTGCTTTGCATAATCACGGTAAATTTTTTGACGGGTATGCGGCGCACGAATGTTAAGCCTTGTAATTTGCTTGATCCGATCAAGGCGAAAATTGCGCACTGCCTCTCGCTTTTCGCACCACGCAACTAATAATCGGCTTAGTCCAAAATAACCAATAGCCAGCGGCCAGATAGTTCGCGTTGTTTTATTACTTTCACCATCTGTATACAGCAATTCAACTTTATGCCCCGATCTAATTATTTGTCGCAGTTCAGCCATATCAACTATGCCACAGCTTTGCATATCCGGCAGTCCGGTTATCAAGTTAATCTGCGTCATTTGCGCTTTTCTATCAGCAGATAATACCGCCTCGATCTTGGCCAAAGCATTGCCTGCTGCTAATAACATTTGCGGATCGTCCTGCGAGAAAGCCCCGACAAACCTAGCCCCCAAGACCATGGCTTCGACCTCCTCAATGCTAAACATCAATGGYGGCAAGTCATAACTCTTGTCCAAAACATAACCGACGCTGGCCTCGCCGGTTACCGGAACACCAGAGGCCATCAATGCCGCCATGTCACGGTAGATAGTGCGCACCGAAACTTCTAATTCTTCGGCCAGATGCGCAGCAGTAATTATCCCACCGCGACGGCGAAAAATTTGAATTATCTGTAAAAATCTATCGGCTCTACGCATAATGCTCCTTACTGACACAATGCTGTCAGTATAGCTATGTTAGGGTATTTGGCCAGATAGATTGGAAATGCAAAATGCCACAGCAAAAAAAGACTTGGAATGAAAAATTAGCCGCCTGCAAGCAGTGGCAGGTAAAACCGGCACCGATGAGTATTGCTGGAATGAAAGCCGGACAGGTCATGTTAGTCCCTGATGGTGAATTGTTGAGTGCAGCAATTCGTAAAATCCCTAAGGGAAACACCCCGACTATCAAACAATTCCGCCTTGATCTCGCCAAGTCAAAAAACGCCGAGGTCTGCTGTCCAATCACTACTGGAATTTTATTGCGAACCATCGCCGAAGCTGCTTTTGAAAGTTATGAAGCCGGTAGCAAAATTAGCGAGATGACCCCGATTTGGCGGTTACTTGATGAGAGCGCTCCTACTTGGAAAAAGCTGTCATTTGATACTGATTTTCTAGTGAATTTACGAGAACAAGAAACCCAATAACTCTTAACCAACATATTGAAAAGAAAACAATGATTAAATTATTCCAACCACCACCGGCCTTTAATGCCGCCAATGCCTCGCCATTTTGCATCAAACTAGAAGTATTGTTAAAAATGGCAAAACTGCCATATCAAATCACCATCGAAGGTGACCCTAGTAAGGGGCCAACCCGCAAAATCCCGTTCGTTGAACTTGATGGTAAATTGATCGGCGATTCCGGGTTAATCCAAAACTTGCTGGAGAGCAAACACGGCGCTGATTTTCACGAAAACCTCTCAGATGAGCAAAAGGCAATATCATTGGCCTTTACCCGATTGATCGAAGAACATTTGTATTGGGTTTTGGTTTATTCAAGATGGATGGAGGATGAAAATTGGCAGGTGATAAAATCAGCATTTTTCGGGCAATTACCAATTCCATTGCGCTGGTTGTTACCAAATATAATCAAAAAACAAGTTCTAAAAAATATGGTTGGCCACGGTATAGCACGCCATGACAGATCAGCTATTTACCAAATGGCCGGTGAAAACCTGACAGCAATAGCAAGTTTCCTAGGCGATAAAACTTATGCATTTGGTGATCAAGCAAGTGCGTTGGACGCGACACTTTATGGTCTATTAAGTTCGATCATTGATGCAGATATGAACTCAGAACTAAAAACCGCGGCGCTTTACCACGATAATTTGGTAAACTATACTTCACGAATGCGAGAGGAATTTTTCCCGAAATTATAAAGGAATACCGGTGATTTAACCCTATCAAGCAACTTTTATCGTAGCGTCCAGAACAAGATCATCACCACAAACCTTACGTATCTGCTCTATATCTTCGGAGCTGGCATTTGCTGGCACCTGGCACAGTTCCTGATAACTTTTGCGAGTGCTTTTAATGCCGCTCCATTGATGCTTTGAGTGTGGAATTGGCTGCTCGTTATTGGCACAATGCTTGGCAATAAAGCTAAATGCCGTAACGGCCATTGTGTACGCCAGATCCGTTAGCTGCTTAATGCAAATATGAGGAGCAATTGCTGTATGCTCGACATAAACGATCGGCCCTGCATCAACTTTGACCGCAATTTCATGCGCAGTTACACCATATTTTCTAGCATAATCCCTTAAAGCAAACACCACCGGATAAGAGCCAGGGTATTCCGGCGGTCCAGGGTGAATATTATACGGCACAGGGCCAAGAGCATCTAAAATGTCTTTGGGAATTATGATGTGGTTATTGAACGAGATCAATCGCGTATCGGCACCTTGCTCGCCAATTTGCTGGCGCAATTCTGCTTCGGTTAAAGCCGCCAAAACCTCAAGCTCTGGGTTTTCAGTGCGAATGAATTGCACCAAAAACGGTGCTTCGGCCTGTTTGGTCAAAATAACAATTCGATAAGCCATAGAAGTTCCCTCAACTAATCGTAGCTTTAATAACCTTAATAATTTATTGGTTTCTAACAGGTCATGGCAAATTTTGTTTCGTAGATGAATTGCAAGTTTAGTTCTCAAAGCAAAGCAGTAAGCCATTAAAGAGTCCTAGGCATACCGACGCGGTATTTAACCCCGCACGTCCGTCATCTTGACTTAGGYTCCAKCCTTGGAAGTGGCGATTTGTGACTTGCCCATGCACTGTCATCACMYGNTTTATTCGGGKGATCCARTTTTCTTAATTGCGAYTTTWARMCCCTCACCCCAGCCCTCTCCCGAGCCGGGAGAGGGAGTTTGATGCGTGGTATTTTTGGTATTTCACTGCAAGATAATAGAGCAAGAACTGTTTATCCTCCCCTCGCTTGCGGGGGAGGTGTCCCGAAAGGACGGAAGGGGGATTTATAAGGGTCAAAGACAAGGGTGGATAAGGGTTATGTGACCCTTATTGCTTACCCCTTAATTAGCAATCATTGACAAAGGCTGCCTATAAACCAAGGGTTGATTGGCAAAGAATTAGCACTCATTGACCCTTACCGACACTTGAGGAGCGGGGATAAGTTCCAGATATACTCGCAATACCCGTGCTTGCTATAATGGTGTTGCAGATGACTCTAATTCGCCCATTTGCGGCTCTTTGACATGGTGAATATACGCTAAACCCAATGAAACATGGGTTTTGTTGAAACATGCAAAGGAATTTGTCACAGAAGAAAACCCTTTATTGCTGAGCCTTTTCAACTATTATTCGGTGTGGAAAACTTAAAAATAAGAAACCAGTTTTATTTGAGTAGTAAATTTTACTGATTTTGCAGTCAAAATACTGAAAAGTGTTTGCACTATTGCCTTTAGGCTCTTTGATCAAGGGTGATTGCCGACATGGTGGCGGCATTACTATTATTACTGCCGTCGGCACCATAACCTGATTTTGCAGCGCGGGTTTGAGCGATTTCAGTTGCTACAGATTTTACCATGCCCTCGGTAATTGTCCTAATAACCGCATTTGCCTTATTATTCTCGGCCAATGCCTGATTAAACGTAATTGTTACGGCACGTAAATCAGCTTTTAAGTGTTCATCAACACCTGACAATAGTTCGCTATTATCACGTATCCGATTAATTTCATTACGATAAATCCGCGCCAGACTGTTTTTCTCTTTGGCAAAATTAGCTGCCTTTTGCGGAGTGCGAGCCAAAAACAAATCTGTTTCTTGCTGCAACAAGCCGGTTAAGCGTTCCGACAAGCTTATCATTTGTATTGCACGATCATTCGCATCATTTGCTACCAAGGCCATTAAGGTTTTTCCCGATTAAGTTCGATGCCCTGCATCCGTAAAATCTCCATCTTCAAATTATCGGCTAAACCGATACCGCCTTGTGCCGAAAATACTTTGGCATATTCTTCGTGTAACATTCCGCTAAATGCTTTTTCGCCGGCTCCGCCGCCAAATTCACCATCGCCATCGCCCAAGCCGGTAAACATTGAGGCCAGCATTTGACTTAGAAAAAAACCTTCAAACTCTTTGGCTACCCGTTCTGCCTCGGCCTCTGTGCGAACATGACTGGTTCCCGGCGCCTTCTCGGTGCTGGTAAATTGCTGTGCTAAGAACGCATTAGAAACCATCGGATCAGCCATTACATCACCTCTATTTCAGCTTGTAATGCACCGGCAGCTTTGATCGATTGCAAAATAGCGATCATATCCCGCGGGGTAACGCCCAAAGCATTAAGCCCGGCAACCAAATCACGCAAAGCAACGCCTTCGCGCACCACAACCAAACCAGTACCCTTTTCTTCGTTAACCGTCACATTAGTTCGTGGCACCACCACGGTTTCTCCACCTTGGGAAAATGCATTTGGTTGTGAAACTTGCGGCGTTTCTTCAACGGTTATTGTCAAATTACCCTGTGCAATAGCTATTGTTGAGACCCTTACATTCTCACCCATAACAATAATACCGGTAACTTCATCGATAACCACTTTCGCCGGTAGATCCGGTTCAACTCGCAATTGTTCAATCTCGGTCAGCAATGAGACCATATCACCACGCCAGTTTGGTGGGCGGGTAAGTTGTACCGAAGCCGGGTTTAGGGCATGAGCAACCGGCATTCCAAGAAATGTGTTAATTGCACCGGCCATTCTCGAAGCCGTTGTAAAGTCAGGATTACGTAAGGCCAAACGCAATGTTGACTGAGCGCCAAGAGAGAATTCAATTTCCCGCTCGACAATAGCTCCAGAAGATATCCGGCCAGAAGTTGGAACACCTTGGCTAACGCCCGCCGCATCACCACCAGCAGCAAATCCACCGATAGCTATCGGGCCCTGCGCCACCGCATAGACCTCACCATCAGCACCCATCAACGGAGTGATCAGTAACTGCCCGCCCATTAAGCTTTTGGCATCACCCATCGCCGAAACAGTAACATCAAGCCTGGTACCATTAACTGAAAATGCTCCTAGATTTGCAGTGATGATCACTGCCGCAACGTTCTTGGTATTAAGAATTTCGCCTCTGGTGTTTATCCCTAGCCTTTCCAGCATGTTTTCAAGGCTTTGTCTGGTATTTGCCACATTACGAAGACTATCGCCAGTGCCATTAAGGCCAACAACAAGACCATAACCGATCAAGGCGTTTTCACGAACACCTTCAACGTCGGCAATATCCTTTATCCGCGAAGTAGCTTCGGCTGCAATGCTAAAACACAACAATACCAAGGACAAAATCAATATCCGAAACGCCATAAACTAAAACTCCAATAATTACCCTAAACGACCCTGCGAAATTCATGCCAATCGCAACTATATTAGAGCAGTAATTTTAGTCATACTTTCAATAAGTTAGGAGAACGCTCCACAGCAACAACATCATACAGGCAAAGATGCCCCGGCAAATTATTCCAAGCAGACACATGGTTAATCTGGTGTTAACGCAAAACTGGTCTTATTAACTTCAAGTCATTTTCACTGCAAAGTAAACTCATGAAAATCAATTCAACCCGGCCAACACAATCTGCACGATCTGCCAAGACGAAAAAAACATCGGCAGCAAACGCATTCACCCCTACGTCGGGAAATGCCGAGCACGCAATAACAGCTATGACCGGATCTTCAGCTATTGCTTCTGTCGATGCTTTGATCGCATTGCAAGCAGAACCAGAAATTAAAACTGTTATAGAAAAAGCTACAATGCGTGCGAATTCACTATTGGGCATATTAGATACAATCCGCATCAGCCTGCTTGATGGCGGGATACCAGAACGAACACTAAAGCAATTACTGTCTGCATTGGGTGAACAAAGAGAAGAGACCGGCGACCCAGCTTTGGAAGCGATTCTTGAACAAGTGGAAGTTAGGGCGCAAGTTGAGCTGGCCAAGCTGGAAACTATCAGATGAGTCACACCTTAAATTAGGTAAGTCACTGTTATTCAATAGTTTTTTCAGAATTGACCTGATCTAATCTCCGGTTATACTCCGCTCGCAATCTGGGACGGGAAACTTCATTTGAACAGGAGTGTGTTATGCCATCTGCAAAGCCATTAACAACCAAGCTGCCTGACGGCTATAAACCTAATGACAGCGAGAAATTCATGGGTGTGAAACAACAGCGTTATTTCACTCAGTTATTGCTAAGCTGGAAAGAAGATCTGTTAAACGAGTCACGGCAGACCATTTCCAACATGCAAACAGATAGCCTATCGCACGCTGATGCCGCAGATCGCGCCAGTTCAGAAACTGATCGTTCCCTTGAACTACGAGCTAGCGACCGGCAACGCAAACTGATCTCCAAAATTGACGCAGCCATTCGACGTATTGAAGAAGGTTCATTTGGATATTGCGAAGAAACGGGTGACCCCATTTCATTGGCAAGATTAGAAGCCAGACCTATTGCCACCTTCTCGCTCGACGCGCAGGAACGCCACGAACGCAACGAGCGCGTTGGTCGTTAACCCACCTCACCACGAAGCCGTGATTTAGCTTTTTCCGCACCCAATAATGGCAAGACCGTCCCCATGTCCGGGCCATGCTTTTGACCGGTCAGAGCTAAGCGTAATGGCATGAACAGCGACTTACCCTTGCGCTCGGTTTGCGCCTTTAGGACAGACGTAAGTTCCTGCCAGCTATCGTCGTCAACAGTATCCGGCAACAAGTCTACGGCAGCTTGCAAAAACTCCTTATCGGCATCATCAATAACCGGAGTGATTTGCTCATTTACCACTTGCATCCACAATTTGGCATCGTCCAGCACTTGTAAATTGCCACGGATAACCAACCAAAACTCCTCGCCGCCATCAGCATCAATAGCTGCAAGCTTTTCCTGCACCTTCGAATAGCTAGCTTCGCGCAGTAGTTTGGTATTCAAGGCAGCCAATTCATTTTGGTCAAACCTTGCTGGCGCTCTGGCAATTTTGGAAAAAGAAAACTCGGCGATCAATTCGTCTAAATTGCTACGCGCTTCAACCGAGTCAGAAGTTCCAATTTTTGCCAATAATGACAAAATCGCCATCGGGTTAATCTGTTGCTCGTCACGCAAACCAGCTACCGACAAAGTCCCAAGACGCTTGGAAAGCTTAGCTCCATCAGCACCGACGAGTAACGAGTGATGCCCCATTTTCGGCGGCGTTGCCCCCAAAGCCTGAAAGATCTCAATCTGAGTTGCCGAATTGGTTACATGATCTTCACCACGGACTATATGAGTAATGCCAAGGTCAGTATCATCAACCACCGACGGCAAAGTGTACAAATAACTACCATCAGCGCGGATCAGAACCGGATCCGATAATGAACCGGTTTCAATTTTCTGATTGCCCCGTATCACATCGTCCCAAACAACCGCATCACCGGACAGCTTGAAGCGCCAGTGTGCCTGTGCGCCATTTGCCTCAAACTCGGCCAGTTGTTTATCAGACAACTCAAGTGCTGCCCGGTTATATACTGGTGGCTTTCCTTGCGCTCGTTGTAATTTACGCTGGCGATCAAGATCATCAGCGCTTTCATAACACGGATATAACAAGCCCTTGGATTTTAGCAATTCAGCCGCCGCATCATAGGCGGCAAACCTAGTTGATTGCTTTGCGGTTTCATCATGTAATAGCCCTAACCATTGCATGTCGTTAAAAATACCGTCCTCGAACTCTTTAGTCGAGCGTTCCAGATCAGTATCGTCAATTCTAAGCAGGAAAACCCCGTCATTGGCCTTGGCAAACAGCCAATTAAACAAAGCAGTACGGATATTCCCCACATGCAATTTACCAGTAGGGCTAGGGGCAAAACGAACCTTGACGGTCATAGAGGTAGCTCCAAAAAAATATTCAAATCATTAAGCGGCAGTAACGCGCGAAGGCGCTACTTGTCAACATCACCGGGCAAGTGTTCCGGTTGATCGTCGTCTGACCCCGGCACTACATACGAGCCTTTTAGCCACCTACCAAGGTCGACTTGACGACAACGATCGGAACAAAATGGCTTATGTGTTTGATCAGCTAGTTTCTTGCAAAGCGGGCATTTTAGTGTTGATTTCATAATGTTACCACCTCCCATTGCTGGCGAGAGAAACTCTCTTTCTCCACAAGACTAAACCGCGAACCGATACGGTTGCTAAGTTCTTCTTGCCAACCAATATTATCGTCTTTAAGCCATGCAAAAACGGCTGCTCCGGCGCGGAATTCTAACTGCTTTGAAGTGTTGGCCAGAGCCTCGTTCTCAAGGCCGCGCAGGCTTTCCAAAGCAATGGTTTCCAAAGTTTTTTTACCATTACGACCAAGCAGAATTTCTGATGGTGAACGCATAGTTCGCCGGCGCAATAACTCAACAGTTCCAAAGCGCGACATTGGCAATAAATCAACCCTAGCCGGATCATGTTTTGCCATAGCATTCAAAGCCGCAGCCAAGGCCGCCCGCTCGTTTTTCGTTCGCATCGGCGCAAAATCAATAACCACAATTCCGCCCAAGGAGCGTAACCGTAAGTGACGAAATGCAGTTTGCGCAGCTTTATAATTAAATTTGCCGCCAGTTTGCGATGAATTTGCCGTATCCACATCTATTGCCACCAAAGCTCTGGTTTGCTCGATGGCGATATTTCCACCGCCGGGAATTGTTACTAATTTGCCCAAAGCCTGATCTATGCTGGCATCAATTTGCTCGCGTCCCTCGCGRTCGGCMKKWWYRATCKSCACRYCATCTGGCAAATACATTCTTTGCACCAGTGACGGAGCCRYASCRATTTCASYATCAYCRSSYAATAAMATTAAAYTAGGGCCCTTGCCGGACAAGGCTTCACGGCTCACTTGCACCGGGATTTTTGCGCCCTCATGTATTGCTGCTGGCCTGCCTTTCTTGCCAAACGGTAAAAATCCGGCCTCGCCCATCGGCATCTCGACAAAAGCCGCATTTAATCCGACATCGACCTTAACCACTCGCCCCTGATGCTGGCTGCCCTCGGTTACTCGTGTTTCACGCTCTGACCAGCGTTCGATTAGTAGCTCAACTGCTTGACCTTGCTCATCAAACAGGCATGCACGGGTTTCACCTATTGCTTCATCAATTARAACTATTTCAGTCATTGCGCAAAACCTGATAACCAACGCCGGACAATAATTTATAGGTTTCATGTAACGGCAAACCCATCACATTGGAATATGAACCGCTTAACTTTGAAACAAACATTTCTGCCATGCCCTGAATACCATAACCACCGGCTTTGCCCCGCCAGTCATCGCTGGCAATATAACTGTCAATTTCAAGATCGGTTAATCGTTTGAAATGCAATCGTGTTTCCACAACCCGGTGTACTTGGCTACCATCAACCAAAGTCAAGGCCACGCCCGTCCAAACCCGGTGCGCCCGCCCAGATAACATTTCAAGAAACTTTCTAGCTTCTGCTTGATCTTCTGGCTTGCCCAATATCCGCCGCCCAAGGCCAACCACCGTATCAGCAGTAAGCGCCAGATCGTGATCCCCCAGATCAGCCGCTTTTCCTTTGGCCAAACACAGTCTTTTGGCCAACTCACGCGGGGTTTCACCGTTTAGCGGTGTTTCATCAATATTTGCAGGAATAACTTTGTTCGGCACTACACCAATACGAGCCAGCAATTCCAGTCGGCGCGGACTGCCGCTGGCTAATAATAAACGCATTACTTAAACCGATAAGTAATACGGCCCTTGCTCAAATCGTAAGGGGTCATTTCAACCAGTACYTTATCACCAGCCAACACCCTAATGCGGTTTTTGCGCATCTTGCCAGCAGTATGGCCGATGATTTCATGACCATTTTCCAACTTTACCCGAAAAGTAGCATTAGGAAGAAGCTCGGTAATTTCTCCTTCAAATTCTAATAATTCTTCTTTAGCCACGAGAGCTCCTTAAATAAGATTATTACGGTTTCCCATAAGTTTCGCGCTTGTAT
Source organism: Robiginitomaculum sp. (assembly GCA_002733735.2). GTDB lineage: Bacteria > Pseudomonadota > Alphaproteobacteria > Caulobacterales > Maricaulaceae > Robiginitomaculum_B. The sequence goes on from NVWT02000002.1 coordinate 57,415, forward strand.
AGGCTCGAAAAACACTTACGTCACTAGGCATATTCAGGTTTTTTAAGGGCTTTAACTGATGAATAGCTTATAAAGCAGCAACATTTGCCGCAATTAGCAGGCCAACAACCAATAGGGTCTTGATAATGCTCCTGGCTTTGCAAAAAGTATAAATTCGCAAAACTCCAGAATGATAACATTCTAATCCATCGTTGTATCAGACTCAGTATAATGTACTCGGCGTAATTTCCATAAGGTAAGTACATGAAGAATAATTGACAATGGCACAGCAAAGGTCGGGATCATCACCAGCGGAAAAGATGTTATCAACAAATTGGGGTCGTCTTTAGAAAGTAAATTCAAAATTCCTGGCGAAGACATAGCCYSSRAKRAMAMCKSAWKRATYWMAKYWKYNNTSCCAARNANGCASMAKMYGYWAMSYNAAMCSGTKSGWNNGYTGMYRRWTWWMCWTRYCACCATAATCGCCACGACCAGCGCTAAAACTCCAGTAGCAATATCACCAACACCCGCAGCCAATGCAAACTCCCACGGTAGATACCCATCAAGCCAAAGCACCAAAAACATAAAGCCCAACACCCGGTAAAACTGCACACCAACCAGCCATTCCAAGGGAACAGCATCTATCAAACTAGCCATTAGTTGGGAACGAAATGCCAGCCATAGCCCGGCCACTATTGGAATTAAAATACCAAACTGGATTATTGGTATGGTTGGGTTGTTAACAGAGGAATAGATATTGGAACGCCCCAGATAAAGAGCTATAGCAAACCACAAGATTAAACCCCCGCTCAAAATTCCGGCAATTAATATCCTATCACCCACCGGATAGCGCATTCGCTTCGCCCCAAACCAAATCAGTGCGGCAATGCAAACAAACAGTACAGCATTGGCAAAAATGTTGAAATCATAAAGATATTTTGGTGACAGCGCTTCCATAGATCTAGTCCTTTATTAGTAACTACATAATTCATAGTAACTATTGTTGATAGAGTCTATAGTAAATTTTAGTTTATCAGTTACACTGCTTAAATCATGCTAGAAACAGAAAACTCAACTTGCCCGGTGGCGCGAACGCTTAAGATCATTGGCCACCGTTGGACGCCGTTAATTTTGCGAGAGCTATTATTACATAAAACCCGACGTTTTGCTGATATGCAAATTTCATTGACAGGTATTGCTCCAACTACGCTCTCTGCTCGGTTAAAAACACTTGAACAGCACGGTATTGTTGAGCGCAAATTCTACTCTCAACATCCACCGCGCGCGGAGTATGTTCTTACGGCAAAAGGGCGCAGCCTCGGCCCAATCATCAACGCCATGCGAAAATGGGGGCGCGAGCATACAAAGCCCGAAGAATAACCGGGCAGCCCTATCGCTTACTCAAGTAATTTGGAACGCAATATCTGGTTTACCGCTTGTGGGTTGGCTTTACCGCCTGATTTTTGCATCACTTGGCCGACAAACCAGCCAAGAGTTTTTGGCTTGTCCTTAACTGCTGCTGCTTGGTCTGGATTGGCAGCAATTATTTCATCAATCATCGCCTCGATCGCACCAGTATCGGTTACTTGTTTAAGACCACGTTCCTCAACGATTTTAGCCGGATCACCACCCTCATTCCAGCAAATCTCAAACACCTGCTTGGCGATTTTACCGGAAATGGTTTTATCAACTATCATGGCAACAATAGAATTATTGGCATGCGCGGAAACAGGACTATCCTCAATCTCGATATTCTCTTTATTGAGCTTTCCAAATACTTCATTGATTACCCAATTGGCGCTAAGTTTTTTGTCATTGCCTTTAGCGACAATTTCGTAATAAGCGGATTTCTCACGGTCAGAAACCAACACAGATGCGTCATAAATCGATAAGCCGTATTCATCAACAAACCGCGCACGTTTTGCATCTGGCAATTCCGGTAAATTGGACTTGATATCGTCCACATACTCTTGGCTTAGCTTTACCGGCAGCAAATCCGGACACGGAAAATAACGATAATCATGCGCATCTTCTTTCGAACGCATAGTTTTAGTTTTGCCGGTATCGGCATTGAACAATCTAGTTTCTTGATCAATTTCTCCGCCGTCCTCAAGTATGTCTATTTGCCGTCTGGCTTCATACTCGATCGCTTGGGCAATAAAGCGCATCGAATTGACGTTTTTAATTTCGCAACGTGTGCCTAATTCGCCGCCGGGTTTGCGTACCGAAACATTGACATCAGCCCGCAAATTACCTTTTTCCATATCGCCATCGCAAGTTTCAAGATAACGCACCAAGGATCTAACCTTTTTCACATAACCCGCAGCTTCGGCAGAAGATCGCATATCCGGTTTTGAGACAATTTCCATCAAGGCAACACCGCAACGATTAAGATCAACATAAGTCGAACTTGGATCAAGGTCATGAATGGATTTACCGGCATCTTGCTCTAGGTGCAGACGCTCAATACCGACAATGATCGGATCGGATCCGTCCACATCAACTTCAATCTCGCCCTCGCCAACAATTGGATGATAAAGCTGGCTGATCTGATAGCCTTGCGGTAGGTCTGGATAGAAATAATTCTTGCGATCAAAGCGAGAATATAGATTTATCTCGGCATTAAGCCCAAATCCGGTGCGCACCGCTTGTTCGACACAAAACTCGTTTAATACCGGCAACATGCCCGGCATCGCCGCATCAACCAATGAAACTTGCGTGTTTGGCTCGGCACCAAATTCAGTCGAAGCACCAGAGAACAATTTAGTTTTTGAAGCTACTTGCGCATGGATTTCCAGACCAATAATAATCTCCCAATCACCAGTGGCTCCAGTGATCCAGTCTTTTTTGTCGGCTACTCGTTTCGCTGTAAACATTATCTTTTCTTCTCTTTTTTCGTATCCCCCTCACCCTCGCCCCCGTGGGGAGAGGAAGAAAAAGGGCATCTCGTTTCTTCTCCCTCTCCCTGCGAGGGAGAGGGCTGGGGTGAGGGTGTTACCCTCTATTCATCTGCTCCGCCAAATTCTTCATTACGCCTTCAATATTACTCAAAACATCATTATTCCAATACCGAATTACCTGATAGCCTTGGTTTTGCAACTCATTTGTTCTCATGCGATCTTGTTGTTCTTGTAATGCATGTTGCCCACCATCTAATTCGACAATGACCTTCATATCATGACAAACAAAATCAACTATATAATTACCCATAGGTACTTGTCGTTTGAATTTTGCCCCTTGAAATTGTCGATTACTGACATGCCGCCAAAATAGCTTTTCAGCATTAGTCGGGTTTTGGCGCAGTTCTTTAGCAAATTGGGTTTTTGTAATCATACCCCCTCACCAACTTTTATCTGCAAAGCCCCCTCACCTCGATCCTCTCCCCCGTGGGGAGAGGAAGAAAAGTTAGACAGCTGGCTCCCTCTCTCCGTTGGGGAGAGGGTCGGGGTGAGGGGGTGRTATAGGTGTAAATAGCTSAACCTTTTTCCCCATCATCAGACCCGAACAAGACTTTGCCCGATGCATCATTGTTAATCCGCTGTAACACCAACCAAATCCGATACAAATATTCGATAATAAAGGCCATTCCAGCCACAAACACTGGCTCCACAAGTGCTTTACCGATAACAGTAATGAACATGTAGGTAGATAAATCTTGCGCAGTCCAAGATACGGACATCGGTTGCCATACACTTGCTATACCCAGTATCGCAATAATTAAGAAAACAAATGCTATAATGATGAATGTAAAAGCTATTTTGCTTTTGAAATAATTATAAAAATTCCATGCCATATTCAAATCATTACCACCACTTTTTCGCTTTGGCGGTAAAGCCCGCGGCACGTTCCAATGCACCACCAACCGCAAAACAGGTTTCTTCGTCCAGTGCTTTGCCGATCACCTGTAAGCCAAGTGGCAGGCCTTGATGATCCAAAGCTGCCGGTATTGAAATACCGGGAAGTCCAGCCAGATTTGCAGTCACTGTGAACACATCATTTAGGTACATTTGCACCGGATCGTCGGATACTTCGCCAATGCCAAAGGCGGCACTTGGTGTGGTTGGGGTAAGAAGCGCATCGCATTTTTCCCAAGCATCACGAAAATCTTCGGCAATTCTGGCGCGGACTTTTTGGGCGCGAATGTAATAAGCATCGTAAAAGCCAGCCGAAAGCACATAAGTCCCGATCATTATCCGGCGGCGTACTTCTTCGCCAAAACCTTGCGCTCTGGTTCGTTCATAAGTGCTGTTTAGATCGTCGCCGTCAACACGCACCCCATAACGCATGCCGTCATAACGCGCCAAATTCGACGAAGCCTCGGCAGGAGCGACAATATAATAAGCCGGAAGCGCGTATTTAGTATGCGGCAAAGAAACGTCAACGATTTCACAACCAGCATCACGTAGCCAAGCAATGCCCTGTTGCCATAGTTTCTCAATTTCTTCGGGCATGCCGTCCATGCGGTATTCTTTGGGAATACCGATACGCATGCCCTTTAGTGATTTGGTGCATGCGCTAACAAAATCAGGTACATCGCGTTGCAAAGACGTGCTGTCTTTTTCATCAAAGCCGGACATGCTAGCTAGCATTAACGCCGCATCTTCGACCGTTTTGGTGATAGGTCCAGCCTGATCCAACGAAGAAGCAAAGGCGACAATGCCATAACGCGAGCAACGACCATAAGTTGGTTTAATTCCAACCAATCCAGTAAACGCCGCAGGTTGGCGAATTGAGCCACCAGTATCAGTACCAGTTGCCGCCAGGCACAAATCCGCAGCCACAGCCGAAGCCGAACCACCGGACGAGCCGCCGGGAACCATTGCTGTATTTGAGCCTTTGCGTTGCCACGGGCTGATCACATTACCAAAGGCGCTATTCTCATTGCTTGATCCCATGGCAAATTCATCCATGTTCAACTTGCCGAGCATCACCGCGCCATCGTCCCAAAGTTTTGCGGTTACTGTACTTTCATATGGCGGAGTAAAATCACCTAATATCTTGCTACCGGCGCAGGTTTTAACTCCGTCCACACAAAACAAATCCTTAATACCAATCGGTGCGCCTTCTAATGCACCACCCTCGCCTTTAGCTATTTTAGCGTCCGACGCATCGGCCATTTTTAATGCTTTGTCCGGGGTTTCGGTAAGATAGGCATTAAGGCTACGCGCCTGCTCCATAGCGTCCAAATGCGCTTGGGTGATTTCACGAGAAGAAAACTGCTTGTTACGCAATCCAGAAACCGCTTCACTTAAACTTAATTTTGTTAAATCACTCATTATTCAACTGCCCTATTCAACTGCTTTGGGCACAACAAAAAAGCCCTCTTCGGATTTAGGCGCATTGGCCAACACCTGATCGCGAATATTACCATCGGTAATTTCATCTTCTCGCAGATGTATTTGCGTTTCCACCGCCGAAGTCATTGGCTCCACCCCGTCGACATCGACCTCATTTAGCTGTTCAATCCAGCCAAGCAGATCATTTAGCTCTTTGGCCAATGGCTCAAGCCGTTCTTCTGGCACTTCCAAGCGAGCCAGACGGGCAATTTTTTTAACATTTTCAGCATTAACTGACATCAGATTTACCTCAAAACAAATTCAAGTTGGAGCGGTAACAAAAGCCAAGATAAAGCGCAAGCCTGCTCATGATGTTTTGACTTGCCAAATCAAGCTATCAATAAGACAAAGGCTCATGCCTATTATTACCCCAGAAGAAATGCCGCTTACCGGCTCTTTGCTTGGAATTGATCCTGGCACCAAAACTATTGGTCTTGCCGGCTCCGATATCCGGCGCACTATTGCCAGTGGTATTTGCACTTTGAACCGAGTTAAGTTCACAAAAGACGCAGGAGAAATTTTCAAAATTTATGATGAGCGAGATTGCTCCGGCATTGTACTTGGTTTGCCAATTCAAATGGATGGCACCGAAGGCCCCCGTGCGCAATCAGTTCGAGCATTTGCCAGAAATCTAATGGTAATTCGCGATATTCCGATACTGTTTTGGGACGAACGCCTGTCCACTTCGGCGGTGGAGCGCACCTTAATCGAAGCCAACACAAGACGCAATAAACGCAAACAAGTTATCGACAAACTAGCGGCAATTTATATTTTACAAGGCGCGTTGGATTTTTTCAAAAATCAATAGCTCTTATTCACAGCATCATAAGCCATCAACTCTTTTACCAAATCCTCGAACTTGTCCAAAGCTATCATGTTGGGGCCATCAGATGGCGCATTATCCGGATCAGGGTGGGTTTCAATGAATACCCCAGCCACTCCGACCGCAACGGCAGCTCTGGCCAAGACCGCAACAAATTCGCGCTGACCACCCGAAGAAGTACCGTGGCCACCCGGTTGTTGTACTGAATGGGTGGCATCAAATATTACAGGTGCATTGGTTGCTGCCAATACCGGCAAAGCCCGCATATCAGAAACCAGAGTATTATACCCAAAACTAGTGCCGCGTTCAGTTATCATTACTTGCGAATTGCCAGCACCGGTGATTTTAGCAACAACGTTTTTCATATCCCATGGCGCTAAAAACTGCCCTTTTTTGACATTGACCACTTTGCCGGTTTTTGCGGCTGCCAACAACAAATCCGTCTGGCGGCACAAAAATGCCGGAATTTGCAACACATCAACCACTTCGGCGGCTTGCTTGCATTGCTCGGCAGTATGCACATCAGTCAATACTGGCAGCCCGTGAACTTCACGGATTTCTGCAAACACCGGCAAAGCAGCCTCTAACCCAAGGCCACGTTGCGCACTGGCCGAAGTACGATTTGCTTTGTCAAAACTTGTTTTGAACACCAAGCCAATACCTAGTCTGTCCGATATTTCGCGTAAAATCTTAGCGCACTGCATTGCATGCTCGCGGCTTTCCATCTGACAAGGCCCGGCAATCAAGGCCATCGGTAAATCATTACCAAACTTAACTTGGTTTATTTTACCACCGCCAATACTAATTACCGGATTTGGACTTGCTTGTTGGTTCATAAACTCACGTCTTTCAATGTTGTTAGTTTTAATATAAGCAATTACCTGCTTAAAGAAAGCCTACTGAACAACAAGACTAATCATTGGATTTAACGAGTGACAAATAAAAATGGATAAAAAAGCACAATTACAATCATTGTCCATAGATCGTGGCCGCGACGGAAATAACAATTCCATTTGGCCGGTCATAATTTTTGCAAGCCTTGCCGCAATAATTGCTGCGCTTATTACTTGGTGGCTGATGAATGGTAAATTACAAACGGCGCTTATTGCCGCCGAACAAGCAAACACCCTCGTCGAACAAAGAAGCAAAACCCAATCCATGGCGGCTCCACGGCTTTCTGGCTTGGTCGCATCGGGATATGTGGTGGCTCGTCGCCAAGCCACTGTATCGGCCGAGATCACCGGAACCATTCGCGAAATATTGTTTGAAGAAGGTACAAAAGTCTCCAAAGGCCAAGTATTGGCCAGACTTGATGATGATCGCGCGCAAATAGCTTTGCGACAAATCACCGCCAGCACCGAAAGCTCACGCAGAGCCGTGCAATCGCTAGAGGCGCAAATAGTCGAAGCCAAGATCGTACTGAACAGGGCAAATATCTTGTTCAGCAAATCCATCGGCCCAAAAGCTGCGGTTACGGCAGCCGATGCGGCGCTACAAACATTATATGCCAGGCTTGCCGGCTCCAAAGCCGATTTTGCCGCAGGACAAGCCAATATTGCCAGTCAGCAGGATTTAATTAGACGTTATGTAGTTCGCGCACCGTTTACCGGTGTGGTGATTGCCAAAAACGCCCAAGTGGGCGAAATATTATCGCCATCATCTGCCGGCGGCGGTTTTACTAGAACCGGCATTGCCACCATGGTTGATATGCAATCCCTAGAGATAGAAGTTGATGTCAATGAAGGGCAAATCGGGCGAATTTTGCCGCAGCAAAAAGTAGTTGCAGTTCTTGACGCATACCAAGATTGGAAAATCGCCGCCAAAGTAGTGGCAATAATTCCAACCGCCGATCGGGCACGAGCAACCATTAAAGTACGTGTTGCGTTTGATGAAATAGATGCAAGAGTGTTACCAGACATGGCGGCCAAGGTAACATTTGTCGAATAGTGATATTTTTGATAATCTGTTACACACCAAGTGGAGAGCAATATGAATACCAATATGCCATTATATGAATTACGAGACCTCTCGAAAAGCTATTGGCGTGGCGGTGAGAGTATTCATATTTTTGATAATTTGAATATGAGCATTGAAAATGGTGACTTCATTGCCATTATGGGCCCGTCTGGATCGGGTAAAACCACCTTGCTCAACCAATTAGGCGGGATCGACAAACCCAGCACCGGTGAAGTGCTATTTGAAGGTCAGCGTATTGATAATTTAAGCCAAGGGCAGCTGGCCAAATGGCGAGCAGCAAATATCGGCTTTATCTTTCAGTTTTATAACCTCATGCCAACTCTTACCGCCGCACAAAATGTTGAATTGCCATTATTATTATCGCCAGTAAAAAAGTCCGAGCGCAGAGAGCGAATTGCCACCGCCTTGGACATTGTCGGTATTGGCGATCGCGCACATCACCGACCACGGCAGCTTTCCGGCGGCCAGCAACAACGGGTAGCTATTGCCAGAGCCATAGTTGCTGATCCAAAAGTTTTGCTTTGCGATGAGCCAACCGGCGATCTTGATCGAACCAGTGCTGATGAAATATTAAAAATGCTACAAGTGCTCAACCAAGAGATGGGCAAGACAATTATCATGGTTACCCATGACCCCGAAGCTGCCAAATATGCCAAAACCGAATTATTCCTAGACAAAGGCGAATTTATCCGCCGGGAACGGAAATAATGAATAACTTCTCTCTTGTTTTGAGCAATCTGGGGCGCAAAAAATTACGCACCGCGCTTCTTATTATCTCCATACTGATCGCTTTTCTGATTTTCGGTGTATTGGGCGCATTTTTCAAGGCATGGAATGCCGGAACAGAGATGGCAGCGGCAGATCGCTTGATCAGTGTTAACAAAATCAATTTCACTGTTTCAATGCCCATAGCCTACATAAACAAAGTGCGTTCAACCGAAGGCGTAAAAATAGCGACCCATGCTTCATGGTTTGGTGGTTATTATCAGCAGCCAAGGAATTTTGTGCAAACCTTTGCCGTCGATGCACCAAGCTACCTCGAAGCTTTTCCGGAACTAATATTTGCCGATGGTCAAAGAGAAGCGTTTTTATCGACCCGTAATTGCCTTGCAGTCGGCGCCGATATAGCAAAACAATATCAATGGAAAGTTGGCGATAATATTCCATTAAAAAGCAATATTTGGCGAAAAGTCGGCGGCTCCGATGCTTGGGAGTTTTCTGTTTGCGCTATTTTTGACGGAAATGAGGAAAACATCGGCGCCAATTACGCATTTTTTCATTATGATTATTTCAATGAAAGCAAATCATTTGCCAAAGATATGATCGGCTGGATGGTTATCACCTCTGACAACCCTGCCAATAATGACCTTATTGCCAAACGCATTGACGAGATGTTCGCCAATTCATTCGCCGAAACTGAAACCTCCTCCGAGGCTGCTTTTAACAAGGCATTTTTGGCACAAGTCGGTAATATAAGCTTGATACTAACCTTAATCATCGGCGCATCATTTATGACGATATTGGTCATCGTTGGAACCACCATGGTAATGGCAATAACCGAACGTACCAAGGAAATCGCGGTAATGAAAACCCTTGGCTTTCAAACGGGACGGATATTCTCATTAGTATTGGCCGAATCAATAATTATTAGCTTGTTTGGTGGCTTACTTGGACTGGGATTGGCATATTTGGCGGTTTCGGCAATCGGTCCCATGATGGCCACAGCAATGCCAGGAATGTCTATGTCTTTGCAGATTGTTTTAATCGCCATCGGCTTGATGATTGCATTTGGTTTTGTCACCGGCTTCTTGCCGGCGTTAAAAGCCATGAACGTCAAAATCGTTGACGCCCTTGGTAAGAGCTAGGAACTTAAAATGCTTAAACAGATATTTGCCGTTACTGCTTTAAACTTACGCTCTATCCCGCAACGGTGGGGAATGTCGCTAGCAACCATAATTGCGGTGGCTTTAGTGGTTAGTGTTTTGCTGGCATTTATGGCAATGTCCAATGGGTTTTCGGCAACTTTATCTGGATCTGGTTCGGATAATGTAGCCATGGTTTTGCGCAAAGGCGCACAAACAGAACTTAATAGCGGCATTTCTGGCGAGCAAATACGTCTGATCAGCGAAGCGCCGGGGCTTTCGCGHGACGAAAATGGCAATACTATTATATCGGCGGAATTATATGTGATCGCTGATGGGCTTAAACGCTCGACCATGACCAAGGTCAATTTGCCGTTACGCGGAGTTGGCAAAAACGCCATGCAATTACGCCAAGGCATGAAAATAACTCAAGGCATGATGTTTGCCAGCGGTAGTAATGAGCTAATCGTTGGCGAAGCTGTTATCCGTGAATTTGCCGGATTTGACCTTGGCCAAGAAATACGYCTTGGAACCAATACATGGAAAGTCGTTGGTATTTTTTCCACCGGCGGAACTGTGTTCGAAAGCGAAATATGGGCCAATGCTGGGGTTTTGCAAAACCTGTTTCGACGCGGCAATAGCTACCAATCGCTCAGAGCGGAACTTGATGGAGCTGACGGGCTGGAGAAATTCAAAGAGTGGGCGGAAAATGAGCCGCAATTATCATTAGATATTCAAACGGAAAAACAATTTTTCGCCGGGCAAGCTGGATCATTAGAAAACATGGTCAACTTTGTCGGCTGGCCATTGGCCATCATTATGGCAATCGGCGCACTGGCCGGCGCGTGGAACACCATGTATGCCTCGGTCGATGCTAGAATTTCTGAAATTGCTACTTTACGAACCATTGGCTTTAACGGGTTTTCCACCTTTATTGGCACTATGGTCGAAGCCTTATTACTGGCATTTATTGGCGGTTTATTAGGGGCATTATTGGCCTATTTAATGTTTAACGGCCTTAGCACCTCGACTTTGAGCGCCGGCTTTACCCAAGTTGTTTTCAAATTCGAAGTAACCGCACAATCAGTACAGTCCGGAATAATCATGGCATTGATTGTTGGCTTTCTTGGCGGCCTTGCGCCATCAATACGCGCCGCAAGAGTACCGCTAACTTCGGTCAATGGCGGGTGAGTTTAACTCGAAACTATGGTAATAATTCACCACGAGTTTAACTAATAAAGTGTAATGTAACTTTAGAAATATTACGTGAGTTGCACGGTTAACACCCATCTACTAGCTTAATGCGTGATAATAACTTTACGGGTCAAGTGATATGAAGAGATTAGCATTTGCAATTGCCCTTTTAGCTATTCCATCACTGCTTGCCGGATGCGCCACCGCCACTCGTGGTGGTAGCACCATGTTCATTGTTGAAACAAGCCCAGTTGGAGCACGTGTAGAAACAACCGTTCCCATCAAAGGAACACCAAAGCTTAACAGGAGCCAGATCAAAAAAATCAAGCGTGGCAAAATGGCAGAGCCTAAGTTCACATATCGATATTGTGAACCAACACCGTGCGGCATTGAAGTACCAAGGAAATTAAAATTAAATATCTTAATTACCAAAGACGGTTATGCACCGCAAATCCATAGCATCGGCTTCTTACATCGCAAGCAAATTGCCAAAGAAACTGCAAGAAACACTGCCATAGCGGCTGGAGGAACAGCGGTTGCTGGCGGAGTTATCGGCGGAAGTATGGCAACTATGTTTGGAGGCACTTTGACAGCAGGGCCGGTTATTGCCGGAGCTGTTACTATTGCTGCCCCGGTAGTGATGGTTGGGTTGATTGCAGGTGGTGTTGATCAGTCTACTGGCGCAAATTATGATTATTGGCCAAACCCAACTTCAGTTGAGCTGATTGAGGTGCCAGATGAGGAAGATAATAATACAAATCATCAAGCAATTTTCCATGAGTTCAAAGAAAGACAACGACTTGCGCAACTGACCATAAATCTGTCGAGCGAAGATAGACGGACGAAAAAAATAAACGAAAAAGATAAGCGCTGGAAGGCAGAGAAAGCAAAAAGAATTGCGATAAAAAGAGCCGAATATCAGCTAAGAAAAAAGGAACGTGAAGAAAAACGGCGACAAGAGAAAACATCAAAATGAGCAATTTAGTAAAGATAATCGTTCTTTCCTGGTTACTTTTGAGCCTAAGTGCCTGCGCGACAGTTACCAGAGGCTCCAACACACAATTTGTAGTACAAACTATTCCTGCCGGCGCAACTGTAACCACGGATTTGCAACGAAGCAGAGCTAATGCTAGGCAAGTTGAATACTTTGCCTGCACCCCAACACCTTGTTCCATTACATTGCCACGCAGATCCGACTTTAATGTCATGATCACTCTGCCAAGTCATCAACCATTTACCTATGCCATTACCAAGGAATATAACAAACAAGCAATTACGAAGAACACAAAAGTAACGGTTGCAGCTGGCAGTGTAGTAGTTGGAGGAGCATCGATATTTGCAGGCGGCGTTTCAGCCACCACGGCCGTAGCCTTGCCGGGAGCATTTACTGCTGCTGTAGCAGTACAGAGCGTTATAATTGCTGTTCCAGCCATTGGTGTCAGCACAGGAGTTGATCTGGCGTCTGGCTCATTGATTGACCTCTATCCCAATCCACTCAATGTGCAATTAGCAGTGGATACCGACCCAAAACAATCTGAAGAACTGGTCACTATGTTCTTGAAATCACGCGAAATGCGGGAAGAAACAGAGAAGTAACCCCCTGAATTCAAATTGCCTGTGGCTACGATGCAATATTGTACGAACTCAGCCCAGCCGTTTCAAAATTTCCTGAGTTTTGGTTATTTTTTGCTCAAGCTCGATTTTTTTATCGCGTTCTTTGGCCACCACAGCTTCTGGCGCTCTGGCGACAAAGTTTTCATTGCCCAGTTTTTGCTCGATCTTGGCAATTTCGGCCAAAGTTTTGGTGATTTGCTTGGCTAACCGCTCGCGCTCTTCGGACATATCAACCACGCCCTCGGTAACAAGACCAAACACCGCCTCGTCTACAACAAGTTGCAATGCCGATTTTGGAAGTTCAGTGATTTGCTCAACCGATACCACTCGCGCCAGCCATTTTAGCAATGGCTGATGACGCTGCAACCGCTCAGTGGTTTGCGTGGATGCACCAGCCACCAGCAAGGGCAACTTGGCTCCCGGTGGAATATTCATCTCGGATTTCACCGAACGAATAGCGGTGATCAATTTAATCAACCAGTTAATTTCATCTGCATCTTGTTTCGAGTGTAATTCAGTTCCGAATTGCGGCCATGAGGCGACAATTAACTGATGCTCGCGTTTTGCCACCTGCCCCCACAAAGCTTCGGTTTGAAACGGCATAATCGGGTGCAAAAGAACTAAAATTTGATCAAGAACATAAGCAGCAGTGGCTCTGGTTTCTTCTTTGCCAGCCGCATCATCACCTTGCATTACCGGCTTCATCAGCTCCAGATACCAATCGCAAAATACATTCCAAACAAACCGGTACAGACCTTGCGCCGCATCGTTAAAACGATAGCTTTCCAAGCCCTTGGTTACCGTATCACCAACCAGTGCCAATTCATGGACTATCCAACGATTAAGCGGTTGCTGAAGTTTTGCCGGATCAAATCCGTCCACCGGCTTGCACTCATTCATTTCGCAAAATCTAGCGGCATTCCACAATTTAGTACCAAAATTACGATAACCCTCAACGCGGCTTTCGGACATACGAATATTAGTGCCTTGAGCCGCTGATATTGCCATAGTAAAGCGCAACGCATCAGCGCCGAATTTGTCAATAATATCCAAAGGATCAATAGTATTGCCTTTGGATTTGGACATTTTCTTGCCGTGATCGTCGAGCACTAACCCGTGGATCAACACATCAGGAAACGGTACTTGCTTGGTTAGATAAATGCCCTGCATCATCATTCTGGCCACCCAGAAAAAAATAATGTCATGRCCKGTWACCARYACATTAGTYGGRTAAAACYKYKCTAATTCCGGKGTTTGCTCCGGCCAACCAAGGGTCGAAAATGGCCACAGAGCCGAAGAAAACCAGGTATCGAGAACGTCTTCGTCTTGGCGCAAAACTGTATCAGAACCATAATGGCTCTTGGCTTTTTTTAAGGCTTCTTCCTCATCTACCGCACAAAACACCTCACCGTCTGGCCCATACCAAACCGGGATCCGGTGTCCCCACCACAGCTGCCGTGAAATACACCATGGCTGAATATCTTCCAACCAGTTAAAATAGGTTTTCTCCCAATTTTCCGGATAAAACTTTGTGGTGCCGTCACGAACAGCTGCCAAAGCCGGCTTGGCCAAGGTTTTAGCGTCCACATACCATTGATCGGTTAGCATTGGCTCGATAACCGAACCAGAGCGATCACCAGTTGGCTGCTGGATCACCCGATCCTCGACCTTGATCAGCAAGCCCAGCGCATCAATATCGGCAATTACTGCTTTGCGGGCTTCAAAGCGATCCATGCCAACATATTTAGCCGGCATTATATCACTGGCGATCATACGCGCTTGCTCGTCCATCAACATATACATCGGCAAATCGTTACGCTTGGCGACTTCGTAGTCGTTAAAGTCATGAGCACCGGTAATTTTCACCGCACCGGAGCCTAATTCCGGATCTGGATATTCGTCGGTTATGATCGGAATATAACGATCGGCAAGCGGCAACAACACTCGCTTGCCGACAATGTCTGCGTATCGGGCATCATCGTGATGCACCGCCACCGCGCCATCACCAAGCATGGTTTCAGGTCGGGTGGTGGCTATTGAGATATAATCACGGGTTTCCCATTTGGTCGGTTTGCCGTCTTCGTCATGTTCAATGGGGAATTCATAAGTCTCACCGCCCTCAAGCGGATATTTGAAATGCCAAAAATGCCCTTGGGTTTCTACTTGTTCGACTTCAATATCTGAAATAGCAGTTTGAAAATGCGGATCCCAATGCACCAAGCGTTTGGCACGATAAATCAGACCTTCCTCATGCATTTGCACAAACACTTTGCGCACCGCATCGGACAGGCCTTCGTCCAATGTAAAGCGTTCCCGTGACCAATCGCATGATGCACCAAGGCGGCGCAATTGCTGGGTAATAGTACCGCCGGATTGCTCTTTCCACTGCCAGACTTTATCTACAAATGCTTCGCGCCCCATGTCACGTCGACCAGCATTTCCCTCTTCGGATAATTGTCTCTCAACAACCATTTGCGTGGCAATGCCGGCATGATCCATGCCCGGCTGCCAAAGCACTGATTTACCGCGTAAACGCTCAAAACGGATCAATATGTCTTGCAGTGTATTGTTAAGTGCATGACCCATATGCAATGAGCCAGTAACATTTGGCGGTGGAATTACTATGCAATACGGATCGGCATCTGGATCTGATTTTGGTTGAAAAGCACCGGACTTTTCCCAGTCTTGATAAATTTTCTGCTCGGCTTTGGCCGGCTCAAACAATGGTTCCAGCATAATAGTATCAACTTCAATTCAAACTAGACTCGTAACCATACGAGTCCTGCAACAGGAACATATAAAAAATACAACAACAGTATGAAAGTGTGAAGACAAATTCACACTCGTGTATGGCGCACCACTTTGTCGATTGCCGCTTCTACCTTAGCTTCGACAATTGCCGGCAAATTAGCATCAAGCCATTCTTTTAGTAATGGCCGCAATAATTCACGCATCACGCCCTCAATGGTTTGGCCATCATTGTCGGAAACTTTCATTGAAGCCGCCAATGCACCCAATGCACCAGCAGAAACAGCAGTGGTTGTGGCACTTAACAGCTCGTCTTCGTCAATATCGCCAACGGGATCGACAGTTTCGAGGGGCTCTGGTTCTGATTCTACATCACTGGCCGCATCTTCGAAAATAATCAGATCTCCGTCTTCTTCCATCTCTGGTTCATCAGCACCAACGGTTTCTGTTAATTCAAGAACATCATCTTCCGGTTCTGGTTCTGGTTCTGGTTCTGGTTCTGGTTCTGGCTCTGGCTCAGATTCTGCAGCTGCTACTGGCTCCGGCTCAGGTTCTGCAGCCGCTACTGGCTCCGGCTCTGGCTCTGGCTCTGGCTCCACTACTGGGGGCGCAGGTGCGTCTGCCGTAGTTTCACCCTCATCATCTTCAGATATAATATCTCTAATGGAAGCTAGTATTTCTTCCATTGTTGGTTCAGCATCTGTATCTGCCATATTCCCCAAATCCGATTCTAAAATTTATCCTGTCTCTTTGTACGCTAAAAGGTTTTGTGCTAATCTGTCTAGGGTCAAAGTGTAATTCTGTTGCTTCTAATAGAAATTGTAACAAGAAACATTCAAAATTACCGATTATTCTAGGGTAATGGCCTAATTATCGACAATTCCCAGATCTACAAGGTTCAATCGCCCAGCTGCTCGCAACAAAGCATATTCAGCCACTAACACATCTCGGTTAGCAGTAATTAAAGCTAATCGCGCATCAAGCAATTCCTGTTCAGCATTCAAAACATCAAGAGTAGTTCTTTGCCCAACAGCTACTTCTTGCTCGACTCCTTCAAAAGCAAGCTCATTGGCCGCTACTTGTTGTTCGTTTGCATAAATCACCGATCTAGCCGCAATCAGGTTAAACCACGCATTAGAAACTTGTTCATGAACTATTCTTCTTGCYTGCAAAATTCCGATTCTGGCCTGACTTTCCTGCTCTTTRGCTTTGCGAATTTGTGAGCGGTTCAACCCGCCAGTAAACAACGGCATGGTAAAATTCAAACTCGAARAAACCGTGTCGGTYTCGGCTCCRATAAATCCGTTATTATCAGCTGTTGATGCTCTTGCACCAATACTCAAACGCGGSCGCAAACCTGCCTTGGCAATAGTAACGCCGTGCGCTGCCGATAACTCAGATAATTTAGCTCTAATTAGCACYGGCGCATAATCCTCRGACCAGTTAATTGCCATTGCCATATCTTCTGGCATCATCTTTGGACTTGAAACATTGTTCAACGTACCGGGCGCTTGACCTATGGTTCGTACATAAGCAGCTCTAAAGCTTGCCAGTTCAGAACGAGCCAATGCAAGTAATGATCTGGCTCCGGCCAACCGCGCTTTGGCCTGACTAACTCCGGTACGGGTAATTTCRCCAACATCAAAACGATCATTTGCCGCCTGTAATTGTTTAGCTAGCACCTCGACATTTTTTGCCCTAATCCGCACCACGGCGACACCACGCTGCACACCAACATAGGCGCTTAAAGCATCAAACAATACTTGCTGTTCTACATCACGAAGACCATTTCTGGCAATATCAATATTGACCCTAGCCAGATCAATGTTTCCTCGTATTGACCCACCAGCATATAAAGTTTGGTTTCCTGATAGGCTCAAGCTCCTAGGGTAATAAGTTTGAGCGGCGCTGAAAAAGGGGCTGGTTTGTTCCGTATACACCACTCCGGTACTGGCATCAGCCTGTAGCGATGGAAGTCTTGCTGCCTTTGCCTGTACCAAATCTTCATCAATAGCTCTAACCCCGGCCCGCTCCGCCTGCAATAACGGGTTGGAAGCATAAGCTTGGCTCAAAGCATCTTCTAGGGTTTGCGCCATAGGTGATGATGCAAAACCAGCAAAAACGACTATTAAGACTAACAGGAAAGTTCTCATATTCATCAAGCTCGCTTCAATCAAAGTCGCGTATGTTAAGGCATTAGACAAAGTCATTGGGCAATAAATTACACCTGCTGCCAAGCCTAAATTTTTGAATAGCTAAAATTCAAATTCTCTTGTCGGCTCAAAACCGGGCAGATATGGCGCAAGTGCATCAAATATAACCCTAGAGCCGATAATGCCGCCAGAGCGCGTATATAGAACTACATGACCAGAAACACCAGATCTCTCAATAACTACTAACCGACCGCCATCTGCAAGCTGCTTCAACCATGCTTGCGGAGTTTTTTCCACCGCTGCGCCAACGAAAATAGCGTTAAAAGGCCCCTGATCTGGAAGACCAACACAAAACTTGCCTTTAATAACCGCGACATTATCAGCATCAGCTAATTCAATAGCTTTTTCGGCTTTTTCTGCCAGTTCCACGTTTTCTTCCAACACCACCACGGTTTCAGCCAACATGCTCAAAACAGTAGCAGAATAACCGGTAGCCGTTGCAATATCCAAAACCAGATCAGATGGTGAAACCGCTAGCGCCTGTAGCATTTTGGCAAGATCACGGGGTTTTAACAAAAATCTTCCCTCTGCCACCGGCACATCAATGTCACTATAGGCGGCAGCTCTTTGAGATTTTGGAACAAATGATTCGCGTTCCACCGCTAACATCGCATTTTGTATTCTATAATCGGTCACATCATTCACCCGCACTTGGCCATTAACCATTGCCCGACGCACGTCTGCTGTATTATTCATTGCAACTACCTCTATCCGTTTGAACGCTAATCCGATTCACCTCTWCTTATATCCTGTATTTRCAGAATTATGCAATCAGRTGATTTCATGGATTTACCTAAACTCAAGCACACTGTATAGCAACCAACCTTACTGGATCACCAACCAGTRAAAAGTACATGAAGGCCCTGTGGCGGAGTGGTGACGCTGGGGATTGCAAATCCTCCTACCCCGGTTCGATTCCGGGCGGGGCCTCCATTTTCTCCTTTTAGGTAATGCAAGAAGATAGCGCTTGAAAATCACTGACCAGTCTTAGTGGCTCAAGCTTTATAGATGGAGTTACGAAGTGACACAGGTCTGATGGTCGTCAATAGCGCGCCCCCTCAACCCCGCCTCTTTGTTGCCCTCCTTATCCTGAGGTGCTGCGTAGCAACCTCGAAGGGCGATCACACCTACCGTCATCACACGGCTTGTCCGGGTGATCCAGTTTTCTTAATTGGCAATACTTAGACCCTCACCCCAACCCTCTCCCGAGCCGGGAGAGGGAGTTATGTTCGTGATGTTTTGATATTTGACCGCGAGACAGAGGGAGCGCGAACAAGGGTCACGCGACCCTTAAGGGGGAACCCTTAATTAGCAATCATTGCCAAAGACCACCCTTGCCTTAAGGGTTAATTGGCAAAGGTTTAGCACTCATTCACCCTTGCTCACCCTTGAATGAAGGGGATAAATTCCAACCGTACTCGTCCTGCCCCCATTTGCTATAATGGTGTTGCAGATGGCTCTTGTTCGTCAGCTTGCGGCTCTTTGATATTGTTAATACGCGATAAATTCAATGAAACGTGGGTTTTAGAGATGAATATTACGGGCAGTTGCACCGTAAGAATTCCTTTCTGCTGAACCTTTTAACAACTTTATCCACTGGGGAAATTGTCCAAAGCCAATAGAAGTTTTTTATTTGAGCTGAATTTGATCTAAAATATCAATAAAAAAGCCCCGCTGTTCTTAGCAAGTCTTTTCCAATTATGCTTCATCGATCAGAAAGATCGAAACAGGTTTTGCCGGTGCAGCTTTACTCAACCCAGTTCGGTTTGCGCTTGCTTAAAAAAGCCTGCAATCCCTCTTTGCCCTCATCTGATGCTCGGCGCTCAGCTATGTGTTTAGCCGTTTTATGCATCAATACATCATTTATCGGTTGGTTGCTAACACCTGCCACTAACTCCTTGGCCGCAGCAACCGCACCTGGCGCGGTATGAAAGGCCAGTTTTGTCAGATACTCGACTGTCTGCTCCATTTGCATTTCGTCAGCCACCGCATATTGTACCAATCCCATTTTCTCGGCGAAACTTGCGTCAAAACTCTCGCCAGTAATAAACAAAGCTTTGGCCCATCTAGCACCAATTGCCCGAACCACGAACGGCGAAATAGTTGCCGGAGTTAATCCAAGGCGCACTTCGGAAAATCTAAAAGTCGTGCCTTTTCTTGCCACAGCAACATCACAAGCAGCAACCAAGCCAACACCGCCCCCCATGCACGCGCCATGTACGCAAGCAATAGTCAGTATTGGCAATTCCGCCAATGATTGTAGCATCTTGGCCAATTTAAGCGCGTCAGACTCGTTTTCTGCTTTGGAATAATGTGCAGCCGCTTTCATCCAGTTAAGATCAGCGCCGGCGGAAAAACTCTTTCCCGCTCCGCGCAACAACATTACCCGGCAATTAGAAGTTCGTACCGTTTCAATAGCACTTGATAATTCTTCAATCATCAATGCTGTAAATGCATTATGAGTTTGCGGTTGGCTCAATAAAATACTGGCCACCCCGCCCGGGCTTGCCTGTAATTGTATTGTTTGAAAATCACTCATCTTCGTTCTCCAATAGTGTCGCTGGAATTAGTTATTATTACGCCACAATAAACAGGCATCACCATAAGAATAAAACCGGTATCCACTGTCTATCGCATGATCATAAGCATAGAGCATTTTTTCCAAGCCGCAAAATGCGCTAATCAACATAAAAAGCGTCGAGCGAGGAAGATGGAAATTGGTCAACAAACCATCAACTACCTTGAACGAATACCCGGGCGTTATGAAAATGTCTGTTTCACCGCTTTGCGCCACCACTTTCCCCGCTTCATTGGCAGCACTTTCCAACGAACGTAACGAGGTAGTACCAACGGCAATCACCCGCCGTCCTTGCGCTCGCGCCTCATTGATCATGTCGGCGCTGCTTTGGGATATTTCACGCCATTCATGGTGCATGATGTGAGCTTTGGTGTCGTCTACATTTACCGGCAAAAAAGTTCCAGCACCCACATGTAAGGTTAAATAACAGCTCAAAATACCCTTGGCCTGAAGTTGCTCAAGCATAGTATCGGTAAAATGCAAGCCAGCAGTTGGCGCAGCGACCGAGCCGCTTCTATCAGCATAAATCGTCTGATAATCAGCCACATCACGTTCATCAAGTGCTCTTTTGCTGCCTATATATGGCGGCAATGGTATCTCGCCAAAGCGTTGAAAAGACTCGGATAATTCAGATCCAGCTTGGTCAAATTGCAACAACACCTCCCCGCCATCACCTTTGTTCTTAACTATTGCGTTAAGTTGCTGCGAAAACCTAATTTCGTCGCCAATGCGAAGCCGTTTTGCCGGYCTTGCAAATGCTTGCCAGCTGCTCTCATCAACYCKCTTGTGYAAGTTGAAGGAAACTTTCGCTGTACCGCCRCCGCCATGCTCACGCTTGGCACGCTCGCCGATCAAGTGCGCCGGAAAAACCTTGGTATCGTTCAAGACCAACAAATCACCCGGTTGCAATATTTGTGATARTTGCCCAACAATATGATCGCTGATCACGCCAYSRCCATCAAGCTGTAACAGACGCGCGCTRTCYCTTGGSWCWGCCGGGCGCAGAGCAATGCACTCTTGTGGCAATGCAAAATCAAAATCATCAACACGCATTGCCGCGCCCCTTGCCAAACTAGCGGTTTATTAGTCGCTAATGCTGGCCTTTTTGATCACACCGGGACTTGCAGGCGGCTCGCCCTTTGGTAAAGCGTCAACAGCGTCCATGCCTGAGATAACCTCGCCCCAAACGGTATATTGGCGGTCAAGAAAACTAGCATCATCAAGGCAGATGAAAAACTGGCTGGACGCACTGTCCGGGCTTTGCGAACGAGCCATAGAACAAACCCCACGTTGATGGGAATGTTCGTTAAACTCGGCATCDACCATTTTACCAGCATTACCCATGCCGGAGCCATCAGGACARCCRCCTTGCGCCATAAARCCATCWATWACCCKATGGAAACTYARGCCATCGTAAAAACCATCATTGGTTAATTCAGTAATTTGCDCHACATGTTTHGGCGCCAAATCAGGACGAAGTTGGATTTTCACTTCTCCTGTTGATAATTCCAAAGTCAAAACTTGACCGTTTGATTCACTCATTTTAATCTCCATAAAAAAGTAGGTTTAAGGCCAGCGAACTATCACTGSAACGTCAATRTCRCAAAYATCAGGCATGGTGCCGACTTCATTTCTAAGACCKTCAAGATAAGCARCAAAYGCAGAACTTTCRGTATTCATCACCCAAACATTYGGTGCAATAKCAGCATCCATCTCGGAAACCAAAGAAAACATTTCGATCATATCCGGCGGCATTGGCGGCTCACCAAGTTTAATCTTGAAAACCGATTTGAACCCAGCACGAACCCGTCCCCAAACCGTATAATTCTTATCAAGGTTHTGYGGATAACCCATTGTAATATAAAACTCTGCATTGGCACTATTAATRTTATNWMCCAANMCGWGCTGCAGCTACTGCACCCGGACAATGCAACTGCCAMGCCTSYACTTTWCCATCWGCKGTCATCATCGCTARCGCYTGYGGTTGTGATGCCACCTTGAAGCCATCAATAAAGCCAGCATCAGCAGARCGACKTTCGCCAACCACMGTCATTTTGGTAGTCGGCGCACGACGAAAACGAAAYTCMGCATTCAACATTTCGGTKGTTGGTCGCGGKCGRCTGACCAAAGCAGTATTACCMGCYTGAGCCATAAAGCCACTTATCACACGGTGAAACGGCAGGCCAACATAATARYTCTCTTTGGCCAACTGCCCATAYCTTTGTGYATGWCCCGGTGCGAATTGCGGTGTCATCTCAATAATAACAGAGCCATGAGCSGTYTTYARAACAATCAACTGTTCAGCGGCAATTTTACGCCAATCATCAGGAGCACTTTCAGGAGTACTTAACGCCGAAACGTCAACCATTCCAAGCGGGCGAAAGTCCGCACGATCAGGCAAGGCATTAGTGGCAACAGCCGTACCATCTCCAAGGTCATAGTGTATTTGAGTCACAGCAGGTTGCACCGCCTCCTTCTTTGACTTTGGGTCATGAGATTCAGCAGGGCCACAAGCCAATAAACCAACGGCAATAAACGGCAATAAAAGTAAAAATCGTTTTATCATTTTCGGTATTTGCTCTCCAACATTAACGCTACATTTTCCGAAACAAACGGCTTTATATTTCCGCCCAATCGGCATATTTCCTTGACCAAGCGCGAGGCTATTGGTTGATGCCTTGGGTCAGCCATTAAGAACATAGTCTCAATTTCTGAATTCAAATGTTGGTTCATTCCAACCATTTGAAACTCATATTCAAAATCCGAAACCGCTCGCAACCCACGAACGATTGCATTTGCGCCTACTTCTTCGGCAAAATGCATCAATAACCCGGTCATTGGCTGTACCGTTACCTCGGCTTTGGCTTGAAACGGTGTAATAACATCGCTTACCATCTTCACTCGTTCTTCCAGTGAAAACAGCGGCTTCTTTTCGGCATTTATCGCAACACCAATAACCAGCTTATCAACTAATTTTACCGCCCTACCAATAAGATCAGTATGGCCATTGGTTACTGGATCAAAAGTACCTGGAAATAATCCTGTTCGCATAATATCAAATCCGTCTTAACTAGATGCTTTTCTGGTAAAAACCAGAACACCCATTATCAGATAAACAAACCCTGTACCCCATTTCAACCATCTTTGCACCCTCGGATTTTGCATAAAGCGCCTTACACTACTGATAGCAATTGCCCACAAGCTATCAAGGAGAAATGCCAAACACACAAAAACACTTCCTAATAAGATTAATTGCGGAAATACCGAATATTGGACTGAAACAAATTGCGGCAAGAATGCCGCATGAAACAACATGGTTTTCGGATTAGCCAAAGCCACCAATAAACCTCGCCAAAATACATTTTTCGCCGGCTTTATTATCGATTTTTCATTAGAATCAACAGTTTTACTTGCAATCGCAAACGCTTCAAAAGCCAACCAAAGCAAATATAATGCGCCCAGCACTTTCAAAACGGTAAAAGCAATACCCCAAACACTTAACAATGCAGACAAACCAGCAAGAACCAACAGTATTTGCACCGCTTGACCACTAGTAAGTCCAGCTACAACCAGCAATCCGGATCTCCGCCCATACAAAGCGGATTGTAGTGCGATCAAAGCAACATTCGGCCCCGGAATAAGGATCAGCACTGCGCTGGCCAAAACAAAAGCAAATAATAGCGGCAGCTCAATCATGTTGCGTCGGTAATCTTATTAACAACTTCCTCGTCATTGTCGGCTGCTTCCTCGACCTCTTCATCATCTTCAGTATCAACAACCCGCTGTACCGAAACAACAGTTTCTGTATCTCGCAAGCGAATTATCGTCACTCCAGCCGTAGCCCGCCCAGCGATGCGAATACCATTGATCGGGATACGAATAAGCTGCCCACCATCGGTTACCATCATCAAGCCGTCTTTGTCCTCAACGGCAAATGATGCGGCAAGAGAAGCATTTTTCATTTTACCCAATGCTAGATTATGAGCTTTTAGCCCCTTACCACCGCGACCAGAAACCCGGTATTCATAAGCCGAAGAACGTTTACCATAACCATTGTCCGACATGGTAAACACAAATTGCTCACCGTCAGCCAATTCCGCGATACGCTCGACCGATAGATCAGCTTCTTCGCCATCTTCTTCCGCCTCAACAATTTGGTCGTCTTCAACCTCACCTTCGCCGCGCCTAGCAGCACTTGCATGCTTTAAATAAGCCCGCGCTTCGGCTGGAACAATGTCAACRTGRCGCAAAATAGCCATGGAAATAACTTCGTCACCATCGGCCAACCTAATGCCGCGCACTCCGGTCGAAGTACGHCCRACAAACACCCGAACCACATCAACCGGAAAACGGATACATTTGCCCATTTTCGTAGTTAACAACACATCATCAGCTGGCGAGCATGGCTCAACCGCCAAAATACCATCACCCTCACCGGGTTTCATGGCGATCTTGCCATTTCGCATAACATTGGAAAAATCAGATAATTTATTACGCCTAATTCCACCGGAACGAGTAGCAAACATCACATCTAATTCGCGCCAGCTTTCTTGATCTTCCGGCAACACCAAAATCGAGGTGATCGTCTCGCCGGGATCAAGCGGTAATAAATTGACCAATGCTTTGCCCTTAGTGCGCGGGTCGCCTTGCGGTAATCGCCAAACCTTTAGGGTGTAAACCATGCCAGAAGATGAAAAACACAATATCGGAGCATGGGTGGATGCCACAAATATTTTGGTAACAAAATCTTCGTCCTTGGTGGTCATACCAGCACGACCTGTGCCACCACGGCGTTGCTCCCGATAAACGTCCAAAGGTGTGCGTTTTGCATAACCTTGGGCAGTAATTGTCACCACCATTTGAGCGCGGGGAATTAGTGATTCATCATCAACATCCAATTCGCCCTCAATAAAGATTGTTCGCCTTGGCACAGCAAATTGCTCCCGAGATTCGAGCAATTCTTGGCGGATGATTTCCATAACCCGCTCACGGGAGCGCAAAATAGACAATAACTCAGCAATAGCTTCAGAAATTTTCTTGGCTTCATCGCCAATTTCATCACCGCCAAGCGCTGTAAGCCTAGACAACCGCAATTCAAGAATTGCCCTTGCCTGCTCTTCAGTTAACTCAATGTCACCATTATCATCAAGATGAGATCGAGGATCAGCAATCAACTGCACCAATGACCCCATTTGCTTGGCCGGCCACGACCTAGCTCGCAGAGCCGCACGCGCCGTTGCTGGATCTGGAGCCTTGCGAATAAGCGCAATAACTTCGTCAATATTAGCCACAGCCACCGCCAACGCCACCAACACATGGGCCCGATCACGGGATTTGGCCAAGTCAAACCGGCATCTTCTAGCGATAACTTCAATGCGAAATTCGATAAACGCCTCAAGCATATCGCGCAAATTCATTTGCCGTGGACGACCTTTGTCCAACGCCAACATATTTACTCCGAACCGCGATTGTAATTGCGAATAACGGTACAATTGATTTAGCACCACTTCGGCATTTGCATCACGTTTAATCTCAATCACGATCCGCATGCCGGTACGATCAGATTCGTCCCGCAAATCAGAAATACCCTCAATTCGTTTATCACGAACATGTTCGGCAATCTTCTCGATCAAGTTTGATTTGTTCACTTGATAAGGAATTTCATGAACAATAATCGCCGTACGGTTCTTGCGAATTTCCTCAATAGTGCATTTTGCACGAACCACCACCGACCCCTTGGCCTCGGACAGACCAGAACGCGATCCCATGCGGCCAATAATTTCGCCGCCGGTTGGAAAATCAGGGCCGGGTACAATTTCCAGCAATTCGTCCATAGAAATGTCTGGGCGCTCCATCATTGCCAAAGTGGCATCAACCACCTCGCCAAGATTATGCGGCGGGATATTGGTTGCCATGCCAACAGCAATACCACTAGCACCATTGACTAACATATTGGGAAAACGCGCTGGCAAAACAGTTGGCTCGCTCTCGCCACCATCATAATTATCTTGAAAATCTACAGTATTTTTACCAATATCCGCCAATAAAGCTTCGGCAGAACGATCCATGCGCACTTCGGTATAACGCATAGCAGCGGCCCGATCGCCATCGACCGAACCAAAATTCCCCTGCCCATCAAGTAAAGGCAATGACATGGAAAAATCCTGCGCCAAACGCACCAAAGCGTCATAAATGGCCAGATCACCATGCGGGTGATACTTACCCATCACATCACCGACCACACGGGCACATTTGCGGTACTTTTTATCGTGAGTATAACCGCTTTCGTGCATGGCATATAAAACACGCCTATGCACAGGTTTTAGACCATCGCGCACATCGGGGATTGCCCTAGAGACAATCACGCTCATAGCGTAATCGAGATAAGATGATGACATCTCGGCAGTTATTGAAATTGGCGATATGCCCTCTTCCATTGGCGGTTCGCTATCACCACCATCAGACCCATTTGGAGGTATGGAATTTTCTTCTGTATCGCTCAATTTATTAGCCTTAAATTTCATCGCCGAATCGACGGGTATACTCAAGCAATCAAGGTAACAGTTCACCCATGATTTTCATAGTAAAAGTACAAGTAAACATCAGGTTTTTTGCAACACAAAAGGCCGTAAAATCAAGGCTTTATAACCATCAATAAATATATCCCAATTACACCGATAAATGCTGGCCAACCAAGCATGAACCATCGGCGCATCAAAGACTGAATTTGTTGCTGCGCTTGGCTGTCACCACCGGCTGCCAAGCCTGCCAAATTGCGCACTTTCATTTGAATTGCCACCACCGGCAACCAACAAATACCAACCATTATAAACAGGCCATAACTAATCAACAACCAAGGCGCCAGTGGGTCGTGTCCGCCAAGTATAATCAGGGCAAAGCCACTTATTGGCTGCACAATAACCGCGGTCGTAGTGAATAAAAAATCAGCAATAACCACATGGCGGCTAACCCACAAAAATCCGACTGGATCTGCGTTGCGCCATGCCATAAACATGAAAAAAGCTATTCCGGCACCGGTTCCAAATAATACCGCCGCCGATAATATGTGGATCAGCTTTACCAAGAAAAACCAGCTCATCTGTCATTGTCCATTATCGCGATCAAACCAGACAACATAATTATTGGCAATACTTTTAGCACACTGGCTAATGGATCAAGCCACATGTGCGGCAAAACAAACGACAAGGCGACTATATAACCTAATGAAAGCCCGATCATTGCCAGACAAACCAACCGCACTCTTATCCCAAGTAATAAAAGTACTCCCAATACAATATCAGCCCATGATCCGAACAGCCATATCCCCCAAACAGCAAAGGCCGAAAAACCAGCATCTGACAAAATTTGATACGTCCATTGTTTTGAAACCAATAGCGGGATCAAGCCAGAAAATATCCAATACAGCGCCAATACAATTCGCGAAAATGACAGAAATAATTTCACCCGCGCACTTACCCTATCAGCGGAATTAGCTGGCTGTTGGTTAAACAATGAAGACACTTGTCGGGTTTGGTAATTAAGTAACTTAGTTGCCTGTTTTGGATCGCCACTCACGTCAAATTGCATTTGTTTTTTGGAAGTAGTTTGTAAAGAATTTCGAACACCTAGCTTTCCTAATAAATCACCACCCCAAAACACCGGAGCAACTAACCAATAAGGAATATCAACAAATTTAGCAGAACCAAAGCCAAGCCAATTACGAACCATCAAAACAATTTGCTTTAGGCGCATACGATCTGGCCCGGCAATTTCCATTTGGATATTTACCGGCGCATCATCCAGCAATAACAGGCTAACTATTTTTGTAACATCACGCATATGCACCGGCTGAAAGCTGGTATTGCCAAAAACCAAAGGAATAACCAACGGCAAGCCCGCTAACGCGCGGATAACTGACGAACCACCATAAACATTACGATCCAACACCAATGATGGCTCCAATATGCACCACTTTAGCTTTGATTGTTTAACCAGTTTCGCACCGGCAGCTTTTGTTTTTGCATAGGCGGTATTAGCTGCCGGATCAGCGCCAATAGCGGAGAAATGAATGAACTTTGCAACACCGGCCTGCTCACAAGCAATTAACAAGGCTTGCAAGCCAGTAATATGAGCATTTTTGGTACTGTCAGAGCCGCCATCTTGAAGCACCCCGACACAGTTTACCACCGCATCCACATTTTCAAGTTTTCCCAACCAGTCTTGCGGGTCATGATCAGTATTAAAGTCGCAATGTAGCCAAGGTATGTTGGGATAGCGTTTTGCCGCTAATTTTATTTTGCGACCAGCGCCAATAACCTGATGACCTTTGGCAATAAGGCGAGCGCAAACCGCGCTGCCGATAAATCCGTAACCACCTGTGATCAGAACTCGCATCTAGGTTTTAGTGAACTCCTGGGTTAAAATGGAACCTCGTCATCGACATCATAATCCTTGGCCGGCGCTGCACCTGAAGCAGGTGTAGAACTTGCATAATTGCTTTGCCCACCACCAGAGCCGCCGCCGTAAGAACCACCGCCCTCGCCTCGGCTATCAAGCATTTGCAGCTCACCACGAAAGTTCTGTAGCACCACTTCGGTGGTTCGCACTTCTTGGCCGTCACGATTAGTGTATTTGCGGGTCTGCAAAGCACCTTCTAAATAAACTTTGGAGCCTTTTTTCAGGTAATTTTCTGCGACTTTTGCCAGATGCGTATTAAAAATAACAATATTATGCCATTCGGTTTTTTCACGCCGCTCGCCGGATTGTTTGTCTTTCCAAGTATCGGACGTGGCAACAGAAAAGGTCACCATACGATCGCCAGAAGGCATTGAACGTGCCTCCGGATCGCGCCCCAAATTACCAACAATAATTACTTTATTTACGCCTGCCATTTTAATCCCCTTGAAAATTTACCACCAGCATTATGAGTTTGCATGCCGGTCACTGATTCTTTGCTAGTCTGATCCTTCATCACAAGATATGCCAGCCTTTTTTAGCAAATACCTGCAACACATCATAACTCTCCCACCTTAGTATGCCCGCCATTTACATAAGCTCGTCTTTATGTTTTTTGCATAGTGGACAAAACAACTTGTTCACTTTATGTTCTGCAAAATACGATATGTCAAGGTGAGTCGAGGAATTTTAATGGCACCGAATTTGAAAATCATCCGCGTTATTGGTGCCAAAGAGCATAATTTACGCAATATTGACGTCGATATTCCCCGTGACAAATTAGTGGTAATCACTGGACTKTCBGGTTCCGGHAAATCATCTTTGGCVTTYGATACCATCTACGCCGAAGGCCAACGCCGTTATGTCGAAAGCTTATCGGCCTATGCCCGGCAATTCTTGGAGTTAATGTCCAAGCCGGATGTCGAGCGCATTGAAGGTTTATCACCCGCAATTTCTATCGAGCAAAAAACCACGTCACGTAATCCGCGATCCACAGTTGGTACTGTCACCGAAATTTATGACTATATGCGCCTATTATGGGCGCGGATCGGAGTTCCGTATTCTCCAACAACTGGCCTGCCGATCACTTCACAAACCATCAGCCAAATGGTCGATCGGTTAATGGCCCTGCCCACGGGAACCAGACTTTACTTGCTGGCGCCGATCGTTCGTGGACGCAAGGGCGAATACAAAAAAGACATTGCCGAATTGATGAAGCAAGGTTTCTTGCGGTTAAAAGTTGATGGTGAATTTTATGCCATTGAGGACTTCCCTGATCTCGACAAAAAATACAAACACAGCATTGATGTTGTGGTTGATCGCGTAGTTATCCGCGATGACCTTGAAAGCCGTTTGGCCGATAGCTTGCAAACAGCACTAAAACTTTCCGATGGACTGGCAGTGGCCGAATTTGCCGAAAAACAAGACCATGGAAAAGAAAACGAAATAGTTTTTTCCGAGAAATTCGCTTGTCCGGTTTCCGGCTTTACCATTGAAGAAATAGAACCGCGTCTGTTCTCGTTCAATAATCCGTTTGGCGCTTGTCCAACTTGTGACGGCCTTGGCGTTACTTCGCGCTTTGATGCCGATCTCGTGGTTCCAAACAGCGAGTTATCACTCGATAAAGGCGCGATCAAACCGTGGTCAAGCGGCTCGTCAAGAATGTACCGGCAAACATTGGAAAGTCTGGTCAAACACTACAAAGCCAGCATCAATGACCCATGGCATGATTTACCAACAGAGTTTCAAGACAAAGTCCTGTATGGAACCGGTGATGAGGTTCTGCAATTTGTCTATTCCGAGGGCAAACGCAAATTCGAAACTGAAAAAACCTTTGAAGGTGTTATCCCAAATTTACGTCGTAGATGGCGTGAAACCGATAGTAATTGGGTGCGTGAGGAATTGGGAAAATACCAATCCGCAGCCCCATGTAACACTTGTGATGGTAAGCGTCTAAAGCCGCAAAGCCTTGCGGTAAAACTTGGCGAATTGGACATATCGCAAGTAACCGCGCTTTCAATTCGCGAAGCCGGTAATTGGTTTCAGCAGCTTGGGCAATCTTTAAGCAAGCAACAAAAACAAATTGGCGAACGGGTAATGAAAGAAATTCAAGATCGGTTGTCGTTCTTGAACGATGTCGGGTTGGATTATTTATCACTATCGCGCAATTCCGGCACGCTTTCCGGTGGCGAGAGCCAGCGCATACGTTTGGCCAGCCARATCGGATCAGGTCTTACCGGYGTTTTGTATGTGCTTGATGAGCCAAGCATTGGTCTGCATCAACGTGATAATGAACGGCTGTTGGAGACTTTGCGAAATTTACGGGATTTGGGTAATTCGGTAATAGTGGTTGAACATGATGAAGAGGCGATTATGGCTGNTGRKCANGYRMTARMCWTNKSGGCCATNGGNKRRTSTSCANTNRKYKRRMWAATAWTTNNCSAANGSANWMGCCNSRYKYAAATCCTTAAAAATCCCAAAAGCCTTACCGGGCAATATCTGTCCGGCAAGAAGAAAATACCGATACCGGCCAAAAGACGCGAAGTGAACCCAAGGCGAATTTTGCGTATTGAGGGAGCCAGTGGCAATAACCTTAAAAACGTCAATGCCGAATTTCCATTGGGTTTGTTTGTCTGCATTACCGGTGTTTCTGGCGGTGGTAAATCAACCCTAATAACCCAAACCTTGTATAAGGGAGTAATGCGAAAACTGCACGGAAGCACCAAAGCGCCAATGCCGCACGAGCATTTGGAGGGGGTTGAGCATTTGGACAAGGTGATCGAAATTGATCAATCACCTATTGGGCGCACCCCTAGATCGAACCCTGCCACTTATACCGGCGCATTTACGCCGATCCGCGATTGGTTTGCCGGCCTACCAGAGTCCAAAACCCGTGGCTATACGCCCGGTAGATTTTCATTCAACGTCAAAGGTGGCCGCTGCGAAGCCTGCCGAGGTGACGGCGTGATTAAAATTGAAATGCACTTTTTGCCAGACGTTTATGTGCAGTGTGATACCTGCCACGGTAAACGCTATAACCGTGAAACCTTGCAAATAACATTCAAAGGAAAATCGATCTCTGACGTGCTGGACATGACCGTTGATGAAGCCGCTAACTTCTTCAAAGCCGTGCCATCGGTGCGCGATAAAATGACGACCTTACAACGGGTTGGTCTTGGTTATATTCATGTGGGGCAACGGGCGACCACCCTATCCGGCGGTGAAGCGCAACGGGTAAAACTATCCAAGGAATTATCCAAACGCGCCACTGGCCGAACATTATATATTCTTGATGAGCCAACAACCGGTTTGCATTTTGAGGACGTACGTAAATTGCTCGAAGTATTGCAAGAACTAGTGGAAACTGGAAATACCGTATTGGTTATTGAGCATAATCTTGATGTGATCAAACAGGCTGATTGGGTGGTTGATCTTGGTCCAGAAGGTGGTGATGGTGGCGGGGAAATTGTTGCTGATGGCACCCCTGAAGAAGTCGCGGCATGTGAGCGCAGCTGGACGGGGCGTTATTTGAAAGAGCTGCTTTGACCCGGATTTTCGCGCGGCAAACCAAAGCGTTTTAATAAAATCCAAGCCACGGCAAATGCCAATAGAACTTGCGCCACTAATCCTGGGCCAATTTGCGAGAGTGACGTACTTTGCTCAAACATTTTGACCATTGATGCAGCTATGTTTTCTTCCTCGCTGGCAAGACGTAAAAAAACAATTCCCAACGCCAATACAGAGAAATTAAACCCACTATGCAGGCCGCAAGCCCCCATAATTGAGCGATCCCGCATAGCGACCATTGCCAACATCAAACCCATMGCAAACATCGCCAAAATACCRACAGAGCCGATTAACATTTGTGTCACCGAAACATCGCTACCATTGATAAAAAATAAATGGATATGCAAAAAAGCAAATAATAATGACGACACAACCACCCCTTTTACAAGGTTTGCTTTGCGGGTAATATCGCTAAGCAACCARCCDCGGCAAACAATTTCTTCGGCBCCGCCTTGGACGACAAAAGCCACAAACAGCACGGCCAATAACAACCATAACCCGGGATCGGCAAGGTTCTGCCAATAAAGCTGTACGGTCTCGGCTTCCGKATTTTGCGAACTACCTACAAAGACTATGCCGATGACTGCGGCTACCATCATCAAAGCCAAGGCGAATAAAAAACCAGTGGTAAGTCCGGTTCGGTATTGCTGCCAACCGATAGCATCAAAACGCAGACCAATGTCCCAAAGGCTCCGTCCCTCAATGCGAACCGTCCAATACATAGCAAATATCGCCATAGAACCGGAGCCGACGATCAAGGAAATAACAATCACTAAAACCCGAAGAAAAGCTGAGAACTCACCGTCGAATAGTTGCATTACCGGTTGCGCAATTACAATCGCAGCTATCTGCCCGCCAAGCCAAAACAATATCAGCAGCACTACGCTTTTTGCAAAGTGTAGTGGCTCTGCGGATACTTTATTCGAAAACGGATATGACAAAATTGTTATTTTTATTCAAACTCTTTTGCCACTCTTTCAACGGGGTCGCCATCTTTCCAGCGCACGAAATAAGCTCCTATTCCGGCACTGGCCACATAAGCCCAAAACTCCATCAATAGTGCAATAATTGTGATTATCACAACTGGAATTACTGCCAAAGCTGCGATCATAAGGTAATCCGCCTCGCCGGGTGACATTCCGAACATAGCAACCCCAATTCCAAAAAAGGGCAAAACTATAATCGCCATCACAATCAACAAAGCAAGAACGGCAACCATATAGATAAGTATCAAGAACAAATAACTGCCGAATAATTTCCAGAAATGACCTTTGCTGGCGGAAAAGGATTCAAATATTTTGATGTCCCCGTGCCGAACGGTTAAGGCCGACGCCAGCGAGAGCTTTACCGAAAGCCAAATCAAGAAACAAAAAATAGCAAAACTACCAAAAAAAGCTATCAATATAAGACCAGAATTAAGCTCATCACTTGCGGCAAACTGTATGCTGATAACAATTGAAAACGGAATTATCAGCAATAATGCAGCTAGAAAGACCAAGCCGTAAACCACCAGATAAACCAAAAACAGGTGCAATTCTGTTGCTCCGAACCGCAAACCAAATCTTTTTGATGACCAATCGTCATTTACCGTCCAGCGATAAAAACTGGACATTACTGCCAAAAAGAACGGCAAAAATAACAATCCGAATAATGACTGAATATTCGAAAAAACACTAATTTGAGCGCCAAGTTCCAACTGAACTGCTTCAGAAGTCAAATCATCGGAAAGCAATTCCATTAGCGCCCCCATAAAAGGAAATGCAATCGCAGCAGTCACCGCAAAGAAAATGATTTTTGCTAAAATATAAGCAATAGCTAATCGCTTGAAGTGCTTACTTTTCTTGTCATGGCTGGTTGCAAAAAAAACTGCATCGGAAATGGAATATCGAGACATCTATAAATACCCTTTATTGTGGCTTGTCCAAACTATCGCCGCCCCAGCGCCAAACCAGATAACATGATAGACYAATTACKGCCGTTACCACAAGGCTTCCTTCGGGGCCAAAACTGCCACCGGTAATCCAGACATGAATTTCAGGGCGCTGTGTAAGGCCAACCACCAACGGCTCGACATCAATTTTCAGACCGCTAACATTCAAACCAAAGCCAATGCTCATAATCCAGTTCCACGCCGAATGAATAGCGCAAACCCCAAGCAAAGACCTCTCGCGCAAAACATAAATAGCAAAAAAAACACTGATCAAAACAATGTTGAACATGGCGATATAGTTTACATGCGGCCATTCATTAGACAGATGCAATAATGCAAACAGCAAAGAAGTAACCCCAACCGCCAACGGCAAACCCCAACGCGCCGCCAGTGATGATAATATCCAGCCGCGAACCAGTATTTCCTCGGTTGCCCCTTGCACGATAAAGCCAACAAGAAACAATACTATGATTGCAATCGCTGATATGCTGGAAAATGCTGGCAGCCAGTTATCCGCAGCATATCCACCAAGCAAAGCAATGATTGCAATGGCTGCAACATTCATCAACAGGCCAATGGCAAACCCGCGACCATAACGCAATAATGCCCGATCAAAAGTCCAGCCGATAGAGGCCAATGAGCGATTTTCCACCCATTTGACCCAAGCAAAAACTGCCAAAGACACAGTGCCAAACCCTACGGTCAACACATAAACCAATCGCAGGTCGCCAGATGGGCTTTCTGATCCTGACAACAAAGCCAGTGGCACCATGGCCACGCCCATAGCAACCATCATCAAGATAACGGCGATGATTGGAACGAACGCCGTATATATCGGGTGCAATCTGGCTTGCGAACCTATTTCGGCAAAAACTTCGGATTTATATGAGTTGTTTTTCGCGTCAGCCATCAATCAAAAACATCAAGCTCAGAGACCAATTCGCCTTTTTCTTTTTGTAAATAACGCATGGAAAAGGCTGTCAAACCAGTATATCCAAACAAAAATACCGTGCTTATAATAACTTGCAACACCAGCACACCAGCCATAGCCAGTAACATTTCTGGCGATTTGAATATTTCCGCCATAGCGGCGAACATATCTGCGCCGCCACTGTCCATATAATTAGGGTCGGTAAACATCGGCATCATTTGCCCAAGCAATACGACGTTTTGCAAAACAGACATAATGCTTATCGCAACAAAATAAATCACTCCCATGATCAAATAAGATCCCAGCAAGGCCCACCCCCTACCTTTGGTAAGAGCCATGCTTTTGAACATGGTGAACTTTTTAGCATCCAGCGACATTGGCACCGATAATGACAATTTAACCGCCAGCCAGATCATCAACGGAAACATTGCCAAACCGCCGATAGCCATGATCAAACCGCCGATGATGTTACCGACCATATTACCGATAACAGCTATAATTATCCCGCCAATTATCATAAATACAATCAGCAAAATATACGGCACGACGAACACCATCAAACCATAAACAAATAACACCAATATGGTTCGTACTTCGTCCATGCCAAAACGAAGCGCGCCKATWGTGCCTTTKARRTCTTGATGCAAAAACCACCGGTAWGCSGCATTCATTGTGGTYGCCATAAACAYAAAGCTGGCCACGATAATCAAACCGTACAGCACAAAAGATTTYACTAARAAYCCGGACATTTCCGATGRCKSWARWTCMTCYAYKGCRAKAAAATCTACACCGGCGAATACTTGGAAGAARCCATACATTATGCCWAYATAATACAAAMYGGACAGAACGATCACCGGTAAGCCAATATTCCAAAACAGCGGCAATAATTTGCCTTTTGGAATTTGAAAGCCATGGAATACGCAATCCGAAAACGGAAAACCCGGCTTTGGTATATTTGTATCACTCATAATTTACTCCCCCTATGATGATGGTCGTAGCCCACGTAAGAAAGTGGTAAACAAACCAACACGAACCGCATTTAACGCCGGCGCCAACAGTATAGACAAAATTTGCCAATGAAAACCAGAGCGCAATTTTGCAGTAATTTCACTTGAAAAAGCAGATACATTTTCACCATTACTACTGGCCGCCATTATATCCGGCATAACGCTTATGCGCATTATCAGCTCAGGAGCCAGCAATACATATATCGGTGCAAAGGCAATTAATGATGCAAAAGCAATGCGCAAACCTTGACCCTTTGTCCACGCCGCAGCCTCGAATATAAAAATGTTCTTTTCGGCAATAGCAGCAGGAAATGCTGGTGCAAAACGCGCAAA
Source organism: Robiginitomaculum sp. (assembly GCA_002733735.2). GTDB lineage: Bacteria > Pseudomonadota > Alphaproteobacteria > Caulobacterales > Maricaulaceae > Robiginitomaculum_B. The sequence continues at coordinate 93,961 of NVWT02000002.1, forward strand.
CAAATAAAACATCACCAGCCAAATAAATACAGCTGCCAAGCCAAGCATTAGCCAGACTTTGCCACCGCTTTGACTAAAAATAAGCTCCGGACTTTCTTCCAACAGCGCCGGATCAATGCCCGATGACAATATTGGCGAGATCAAAAACATCAATAAAATCGCAACCACCATCGCCACAAAAGCAGCAATCAGAAACACCACGACTGTCACCACTAATAGACGAAATTCGTCATCGCCAAGCCGTAAGCCGCCAAGACCAACTTTTGGCAAATCCAGTGCCAAACGATAAGTCGCCCCTTGCATCATCACAAAAAAGATTAGTGACATTATATACAATATCGGCGCCAAACCAGCCAAGCCAGAGCTGGCATCAACAAACAGGCTGATCCAGCTACCAATGGCAGCAGTCAGAATAAACGGCACTCCGTAAGCATAGCAAGTTTTGATATTGTTAGCAAAAAAACTCCAAGCTGTAATAATGCATTGCATTACCGGCACGTTTTCAGTTGATGGTTTCATTGCATTTTTCCACTGCGATTTTGAAGCTGGCAAAGACTAACGATTGGTTTGATTTGGTAAACCCTAAATCCGCCGGATATACGTATTTTTGCTAACCTGTTTTTAAGCCATTTCATTGTCAAATAGCAAAATAACCACTGATACGGACATCCAACTCATGCAATTTCGCTCAATTAGCAGACAATACGCTTCCCAGGTAAGAACCGTGTTGAAAAAAACCGGTGAGCAGGCCGCCAATCCCAAATTGTGCATACAAAGTCCTTTGTTTGACTGGTTGTTATTCATCGGCTCGCCGGTAATTGTTTTAGCTCTTAGCCTACTATTGGCCAATACCTTATTATGGGAAGAGCGCGATATCCTCATGCATGATGAAGATACAATCATCGGCGTGTTAAGCGGAATTATCATTGGCTCGCATCTGTTTGCGGTGTTTTTTCGCTCGCAYCTAAACTCACAAGTTTTCAATCGCTGGCCATTGCGGTTCACACTGGTTCCGGTTTTGCTGTTTTTTGGCCTTGGGGTTTTGCCGTGGTTCATGGTGGTAATGTCGGTAATTGCCACTTTTTGGGACGTCTATCATTCGGCAATGCAGACCTTTGGGCTTGGCCGCATATATGACATGAAAGCCGGTAATTCCGCCAAAACCGGAAGAATGCTCGATAGCTGGATCAATTATGTTTTGTACGCCGGACCGATCGCTGCAGGTTTAGTTTTAATGGATCATGTAGATGATTTTGAAGAATTTAATGAACTGGGCTGGGCGGCATTGGCAAGTTTTCCGCAAACGGTCGAAGGCTTTGCTGGAACACTTCGGTGGTTGGTTATTAGCGGATCATTATTGGTAGTTCTCGCTTATATTATTGGTTATTGGCGACTTTACAAACAAGGTTATAAAGTATCGGTACACAAAATTGCTTTGCTGGCCTCTACTGGCTTAACCTCGATCATCGCTTGGGGTTTCAATCCAATGTTGATCGCCTTTGTGGTGATGAACATATTTCATGCCATACAGTATTTTGCCATTGTTTGGATCAAAGAAAAAGATAATTTACAAAGCCGTTTTCGGTTAAGCGACAGAAAAAATGGCAAACTGTTGCTGGCAAGCCTGTTCATAGCGCCACTTGTCATTTATGGCGTGATTTATGAATGGGTTGAAGTGTCCAGCAATTGGTTTTACGCAACCATGCTAACGGTAACATTACTGCATTTTTGGTATGATGGTTTCATCTGGTCAGTACGCAAAAAACAGGTTTAGAATTACCAAGAACTCAACTTAAAACTTACTGCTACGAATTTCAGCTTGGTCAAACATTCCTTAGAAGGATTTGAAACAAAGTGTCCATGCCATTTTTCCACTGCTATTGTAGCATATTTACCAAATAGCTCTGAGGGCACTTCATATCCAATGGAAACATTTTCAGTCTCACCATCCTGATTTAGATTATATACTATCACGGCAGCCCCAACATACTCTTTTTCTAATTGCTTGTGGGGGTATTCTGGAAGGTCGCTCCTATCCCATACAAATTCCGGGCATAGATCAGACTTAGTCTCATCAGCATCACGGTAAACCAGCTTAACAAGTTTACCAGATCTTCTTGAACGGCTATCCAGATAAGCATTTACAGCACCTAACCAAGCTTGAAATTTATAATAGGATTCGACCGGTTCATCTTCTGGCAGCAATGCCCGCAAGTCATAAATATCCTGAAAAATTTGCTGATACCTATTAGCCTTACGTCGCATATCAAATTTAACAATAGATGCTATTTGCAAGAACTTTAAGTCGATCAATAAATTGGTGTCACTTAATCCATTTTCCTGATAACTTTGTTGTGCGCCTATAGATAAGCCGTTTACCTGCTTCCATTGACCTTTCTCGATAGCATTTCTGATCAAATCCATTTCAGCGCTAAATAATGAATATGTTGCCGGTAACTCCGATGTTTTATAGCTCTTAACCGCTTGTTTTAATAATCTTAGATTTTCCCCCGATTTGTTTTGCTTGTACTCACTTAAAGCCAAAGCAATAGCTATTTTTTCTTGCTCAACCGAAACCGCAACTCCGCTTGCTTTTATCTCCGCCATTCTTCTTGCCGGGGTGAGCGCATCAGCATTAGGTAAATAACGTAATCGCAACTCGGCCAAGTTATATGCAAGAACAGCTTCGGTTTTTGATTTGCCAGCCTGTGCGGCTAGTTTCCAAGCACGCTCGCCGGCCTCGTCAGCCTTGATAATATCACCAGTTTTTAAGGCTGCTTGATATTCCTTAAATGCTTCAACCATTGTTGAAGCGGACAATGCTGCACCAGACGAAAACAACAAAACAACGCAAGCCAACAAAACAATTCTACTCAAAGCACCACTCCCACAACTCATTTCAACCATAAGTAACAAAAAAAACAATCCACTGTCAAAGCAAACGGCTTGACGAAATTGGCTCTCTACCCCAGAACCCTAACCTATGAGCAATACAAAAATACATATTATTGGCGGTGGATTAGCCGGAACCGAGGCGGCATGGGCAGCGGCGAATGCTGGCTGTCAGGTTGTGTTGCATGAAATGCGTCCGGTTCGTAAAACCGCCGCCCATCATACCGATAGTTTAGCGGAACTGGTATGTTCCAATTCGTTTCGATCAGACGATCATGAAAACAATGCAGTTGGCCTGTTGCACGAAGAAATGCGCCGCTGTGGCTCGATCATTATGGAAGCGGCAAAACACCATAAAGTACCAGCCGGCGGAGCGTTGGCAGTGGATAGAAATGGCTTTGCCGAAGCTGTGACCGAGATGATCAATGCCCATCCGAATATAAGTGTCGAGCGCGGCGAAATTGCTGGACTGCCGCCAGCAGAGTGGGAAAATGTTATCATTGCTACCGGGCCTTTGACCTCGCCAGATTTAACTGCGGCAATTCTAGAGCTTACTGGCGAAGAAAATCTGGCATTTTTTGATGCTATTGCGCCGATATTGCACCGTGACAGCATCAATATGGACAAAGCATGGTTCCAATCACGATATGACAAAGGCGATGGTGCCGATTACATCAACTGCCCGATGGACGAGCAACAATACAACGCATTTCTTGATGCGCTGGGCGAGGCACCAAAAACCGAGTTTAAGGACTGGGAAAAAGACACACCATATTTTGACGGCTGCTTGCCTATAGAAGTCATGGCTGAACGAGGCCGCGAAACTTTGCGCTGGGGGCCTATGAAGCCAGTTGGCCTAACCAACCCACATAACCCTACTGTAAAAGCCCATGCCATAGTCCAGTTGCGACAAGATAATAAACTAGCGACCCTTTACAACATGGTCGGTTTTCAAACCAAAATGGCTTATGGGGCGCAACAAGAAATATTTCGCATGATACCCGGTTTGGAAATGGCCGAATTTGCCCGTCTTGGCGGTATTCATCGCAATACATTCCTCAACTCACCAGTTTTGCTTGATCCGCAATTACGCTTAAAAGCCGATCCGCGCATTCGCTTTGCCGGACAGATAACCGGCGTTGAAGGCTATGTGGAAAGCGCAGCTTGCGGCATGTTAGCTGGACGGTTCGCCACAGCGCAGGCATTGGGAAAAACCAGCAAACACCCGCCAGAAACCACGGCTTTGGGCGCATTATTGAGCCACATCACCGGCGGACATATTACCGGTAAAGGCACTTTTCAGCCAATGAATATCAATTTTGGCCTGCTGCCGACCGCCGAAACCCCAAACACGGACGCCGATGGCAACCGCTTGCGCGGTAAAAACAAAACCAGAGCGCGACGCAAATTGATCACGGCTCGTGCGTTGGTTGACCTGGGTAAATGGTTAGAAATTCCGAAAAACCTTGATTCTTGAAAAAGGATCAATCTAATATTGGTTTATTTTGGGTTCACTAATGAGACTGTTTATTGCTTGCATCTTGGCCTTGCTCGTTATTACCAGCCCAGCAATGGCAGACGAAAACCTGCTACCGATTGAAGCTTTTGCAAAACAGCAGCAAATAAGCAATTTGCAAATATCTCCAAATGGTAAAATGCTGGCTTTTATCAACCGTCAACATGATCAACCAGTTTTAACAATCAAAAATAACTCTGGAGAGGTTATTAGGATTGTTGGTGTAGGGGAATTCAAACCAAGAAGGGTAATATGGGCTGGCAATAAAGATGTGCTAATAACCGGTAGTTTTACGGGCAGAGGTGCTCACCACAGTTCTGAGTATCGCGCTAATGAACACTACCGCGTATTATCTTATAATATTGCATCGGAAAAAACAGTTATATTATTGAAACGATCAAAAGGAAATAGACTGAGACACAGAATTGATCTTGGCCGGGTCTTGGCCGTAGACCATCAATTACCAGCAGCTTTCATGCCAATACTAGGAAATATACTGCGAGTAAATCTTGAAAACGGGCGCGGGGTTGTCGTCAGGCGTGGCGTTTCTTCTATAAATAGCTGGGTAGTTGATGCCCAAAACAATGCAATAGCCAGAGAAATCCATCGGCAACAAAGCGATGAATTTATTATCCAAGTTCGCGAGGGAAACAAATGGCGTGAATTGTATAAGGAAAAAACAGCTATAAAGTCTTTTTCGATGGTTGGGTTAAACATGGCGCAAACCGCCTTAGTGATTAAGTTTAATTCCAGCAAAGCACCATATCAAAGCCTTTATGAAATGGACTTAAAAACCGGAAATATAAGTGGCCCAGTCTTTCAAGTGGACGACTTTGATATCTCTGGAGTTGTACGTGATCCATATAGCAATCTTGTCATCGGAGCCGCATGGGTTAACGACATGCGAGAATACCATTGGTTTGACCCACAATTAGCCAGCATTTACACTCAGTTAAAGCGCTCAATACCCGGCCATGCCATACGGTTAGTTTCATGGCCAAAGGATCGCTCGCAATTTGTTGTCGGCTATGCCAAGCTCGGTCACCCCGAGCAATTCGCTATTTACCAACCAAAAACCCACAAATTTGAACATCAAGCCACAAGTCGCCCACAACTTGATCAAACGCGACTTGGGCAAGTTAAATCTTTTAAGTATGCGGCTAGAGATGGCTTAGAAATTCCTGCTTACCTTACCCTACCAGTGGGAGCCAAAAACAAGAACCTGCCAATGATTGTCTTGCCGCATGGTGGGCCACAATCCCGTGATAATGCACATTTTAATTGGCTGGCTCAATTATTGGCAAGCCGTGGATATGTAGTGTTTCAACCTAATTTCAGGGGATCTTCCGGGTATGGCTGGAAGTTTACTGCTGCTGGCTGGGGAGAGTGGGGCAAGGCCATGCAGCACGATATTACTGATGGGGTGAAATATTTAATTGACCAAGGTGTTGTTGACCCTAAACGTATATGCATTGTTGGATCGTCTTATGGGGGCTATGCGGCTTTAGCTGGCGGTGCATTTACTCCAGAGCTTTATAAATGCGTTGTGTCAATTGCCGGTGTTTCCGATCTGAACTCCATGTATAAATGGACTTGGAAAGAATATGGCAAAGAGCATTGGGTAGTTAAATACTGGGGTCGGTCAATGAGCGGTAAGGAGGAACGCCGTGAAACTATGAAAAATGCTTCTCCGGCTCGTTTTGCCAAACAATTCCAAGCACCGGTTTTATTGATCCATGGCGAAGATGATACAGTGGTGCATATAGAACAAAGCAAAAAAATGCTCTCGGCCTTAAAGCGCGCCAAAGTTGATGTTCGCCTTATCACCCAAAAAAATGGTGATCACTGGATGAGCTATCAAGAAACAAGAATTGAGACCGCCACAGAGGTGTTGGCATTCCTAGATAAACACTTAAAACAAAAAAGCGGCCAGTAAACCAGCCGCCTTTAAGAATTTATATCTGTGTAGTTTTAACCAAATAATGTTTGTGAGCCAGCCATGGCAACCAACATTGGCAAAGACAATAATGTGTTGGTTCGTGAGAACAACATAGCTTTACGTCCCGCCGGTGCTTTTGCCTCAGTTGGCGCATCAATCAGTCCCAAAGCAATTTTCTGGTTTGGCCAGATGATAAACCAGACATTAAATGCCATGATTAAGCCTAACCACATACCAAGGCCAAGGAATACATCTTTGGCATTGGCAAAACCGTCCAGAGCGCCAATGGTCATTGTTCCGACAAACGATCCAGTATGTCCGATCAATGCCAGCCCGGTGATAACTGTGGCCAATGCTGCCCAGCGAAACCAAAACAAAGCCGCCGGCGCTATTACTTTGCCAATGGCTGGTTTTTGCTCGTCGGGGATATTCGGCATGTTTGGAATTTGCACAAAGTTAAAATACCACAACAGGCCGATCCACATTACACCCGCAACCACATGGGCAAAACGCATCATGGCGACGGTCACTTGGCTGGCGTTATATTCATCGCCGACCATCAGATAATAAAGCACATACATCAGTATAGCTAATATTACCGAGAAAATTACCGTACTTCGAAGATTTGAAAGAATGCCAGCCATGATTTAAGCCCCTGCTAAAGAATATCAGATTCGATTACCACACTATGTCACAAAACTTCGTCCATAGGTCAATGCTGACAATAATATTTTACCGTTATTAGTCAGCATCCATTTCTTCGCGGTTCACCCCAAATACCATCAATAACGGAGCCGCAATAAAAATTGACGAATAAGTACCGACCAGAACACCCCAAATCATAGTAATAGCAAACCCACGCAAAGCTTCCCCGCCATACAGGTATAATGGGATCAGTGCCAACAGGGTTGTAACCGAGGTAATAGAAGTACGCGCCAAAGTCTTGTTGATCGCCAGATCGATTAAATCTCCCAGCTCCATTTTTTTGTACATTCGCAGTTTTTCACGAATACGATCATAAACCACCACCGTATCATTCATTGAATAACCAACAATGGTTAGGATTGCAGCAATACTGGCTAGGTTAAATTCAATTCTAGTCAAAGCAAACATGCCAATGGTCAAGGTAACATCATGTGCCAACGCAATCACTGCGCCGACTGAAAACTGCCATTCAAAACGAAACCAGATGTAAAGCATCATACAAACCAACGCACCCAATACCGCGATAATACCGGACTGCACTAATTCACCAGAAACCTTCGGACCAACAATGTCGGTGCGTTGGGACACTAACGTGCTATAAGTTTCCAGCAATTTATATCTGGCTTGCTCATAAACCAATTGTTGTAATTCAGGGCTTGATTTTCGATCAACAACCACTTTTGGCAATGTTAAAATCAAAGTTTTTGCATCATCGCCAGCCGTCAGCAGCAAGCCAGCAACATCAAGGCTTTGCAAAGCCTGTTGGCCTTTTTCAAGGTCAAGATCAGAAGTAGAAACAACGCTGGCGGCTTTATCGCCATCAAATGAAAATTCCAGATCCGAAAATGCCGCATATAATGCTTCATGCACATTATGGGCGGCGGCTTGTTGTAAACGCTCTTCGCTTATTTCTGGGTCATTGGTTTCTTGGCGTTCAAAACGAATTAGAACTTCGGTTGGTGATCCGAACTCGCGCACTTCGACTTCGCCAAGGCCAAGGCTACGAACAACATCACTAATTTTCTCTATATCGGCGGCCTGCTCAGTTTTAATTTCAATATTACCACCGCCCTTAAAATCAATACCAAGATTGATCCCAAGCACAGTAAACGCAATTACTGCCCCCAACAGAGCTACTATAGAACCAGTAAAGGCAAGTTTACGTAATCGCACAAATTTGAAATGCGTATCACCGGGGATTAAACGTACAAAGGAAAGTGGCATGTTATCAAAGCCCCTAAAGTGAAATTGTTTTTGGTTTTGCCCGCATAATCCAATACGAGGTCAAAAGGCGAGAAAACAAAAATGCGGTGAATACAGAAGTAAAAATTCCGATTGCTAATGTTACACCAAAGCCTTGCACCGGCCCTGATCCAAATAACAAGAGCAACACGGCGGCAATCAATGTGGTGATATTGGCATCAAGAATTGTTGATCTGGCTTTGGCAAATCCTGTTTCCACTGCATTCATAGGTGTTCGCCCAATGGCAATTTCCTCGCGTATTCGCTCAAAAATAAGTACATTAGCATCAACGGCCATACCGATGGTAAGGATAACACCGGCAATACCCGGCAAGGTCAACGTTGCCTGCAAACCAGACAATGCCCCAAGAATTAAAATTAAATTGACCACCAAAGCGGTATTAGCAAACAATCCAAAACGCCCATAACACAACAACATATAGACCATTACAGCGCCAAAACCGACCATTAGAGATATGGCACCGGCTCGTACTGCGGCATCACCCATGCTGGCTCCGACTGAGCGCTCGTTCAATGTTTCCAATTTTGCCGGCAAAGATCCAGCCCGCATTAGAATTGCCAGATCATTGGCTGTTTCTACTGTAAAGCTACCATCAATAAGGCCGGTGCCGCCAATAATTGGCCCGCGAATAACCGGCGCTGTAATTGATTCATCATCAAGTAAAATAGCAAACCGTCGCCCGATATTTTCCGATGTAGCCTTGCCAAATTGCAATGATCCACGGGCATTAAAAGTAAACGTAACCGCCGGTTGCCCTTCTTGATTAAATGTCTGCTGGGCATCGGTAAGATCCGCGCCATCAACCAAGATACGCCGGTCAACCAACAAATCAGGTTCGGCAGGATTACTGCTTTTTACCAGTTTAGCCCCTGGTGGAATTCGCCCCGATAAAGCTTCAACAATGGTAACTTTGGTATTTACCATGTGAAACGTCATCTGCGCGGTTTTTTCAATGATCCGCTTGATACGAACCGGATCGCTCTCCCCAGGTACTTCGACAATAATTCTTGAGTTGCCCTGGCGTAATATCGTCGGATCTTTAGTTCCAAGTTCGGTAATTCGATTACGGATAACCTCTACTGAGCGCACCACGGCATCACGGTTTAATTTGGTCAAAGCAGCATCAGTTATTGTTAAAGAAATTCTACCACTTGCCGCATCAGACTTAATAACAAAGGTTTTATCATTATTGCCAAGAGCTAACTGGCCGCCTGCTACTTCATTAAGCGGCTGTAATCGCTCCAAAGCCATTTCCATTTGTTCGGGGCGCGACAAATTAAATGTAACTGTTTTATCGTTAATTCTAAAGTTACGAGCTGGAATTATTGGTCGTTCACTTCGCAATAATTGCCGTGATTCCTCTTGTGTTGCTTCCATTTTGTTTATGCGAACGGAATCAGTATTAACCTCTAACAGTAAGTACGAGCCACCTTGCAGATCAAGACCAAGGTTTACCGTTTTATTTGGCATAAACTTTGGTAAAGCCCCCGGCTTGTTTTCAGTGCCACGAATATCTTCATCAAGAAAATTTGGTAACGCGAACAACAAGCCCAAGATTATCACAAACCAGATGCTTATTTGCTTCATACGAGAGAAATGCAACATGGTGAATTACTTCTTTTTAGCTGTTTTTTTGACCGGCGCGTCATTTGCTGGTTTCGGGGATCTTTTCGAACGCACGTCTTGTAGAGTTGCCCGCAAAACTTTCACCTTAACTCCGGTGGCGATTTCAATGGTCGCCTCATCAGAGCCATCAACCACTTTCACTACTTTGCCAATTAAACCACCAGCGGTAACCACCGTGTCATTCTTAGCAATACCGCCAACCATTTCTTTGTGTTCCCGCGCGCGTTTTTGTTGCGGACGGATCAATAAAAAATAGAAAATGGCAAACATTGCTATCATCATAGCAAAGAAACCAAACGGACTTTGGCCGCCTTCGGCTTGTAAGATCATAATTGAGCTAGAAAGCATTGGTGATGTCATCATATTCCCCTTTTTTCTGTAACGAAATTTTCCAATAAATGCCCAGCTCGAAACTGCCAACTCGAAACTGGATGTCGGGAATATAGGTGCGATCTATAAAAATGCAATCACATCTGACATAAAAGAACACAGATTGCGATAAAAGTCTTACTTAAGCACCCCCTCCACCCCTTTGGGGTACCTCCCCCATAAAGGTGGAGGACAAATAAAGAGTAATTAATAGCGATCTGTTACCTCCCACCCACCGTCATCACACGGCTTGTCCGGGTGATCCAGTTTTCGCATGCTGGATACCCCGGACAAGTCGGAGTATGACGACGTTTTGATATTTCACCGCGAGACAATTCCAGCCCCCTTGGGCTGGCAAGGACGACCGTCCGTTTTAGATTTGGGGCCGGTCAGGCCGCGCGTCGTAGGCGGTGCGGTAGCACTTAGCCGCGAGACAAAAAAGAAGGGTGAACAAGGGTCACGTGACCCTTCTTGCTTACCCCTTAATTAGCAATTATTGGCAAATACCGCCCATAAACTAAGGGTTAATTGGCAAAGATTTAGCACTCATTGACCCTTAGTAGCACTTAAACACCGGGGATAAGTTTCAAACACCCTCACAATGTTCGCTCTTGGTATAATGGTCTTGCAAGGCGCACTAACAGGCGAGTTTGCGGCTGTTTGACATTGTTAATACGCTAAATCCAATGAAACATGGGCTTTAATGCAATATGCAAAGGGATTTGTAATAGCAACAAATCCTTTATTGCCGTGCCTTTTGAAAATTTATCCGCTGGGAAACCTGTAAAATCTTACAAGAGTTTTTATTTGCTAAGCGATTTTTCAAAAACTTGATAATGCTTATAAGCTTTTCCGCCAAGTCGTTCAATCAACCGACGTATTGGCTTATTGTCTTCTAAAATCCAGCCCATTTCCACACGCTCGATTGATGAGGATTTCAAATATGCCTCGATAAAATAGATCATACGAAATGGTAAAATCTGTCCCAGCAAACCGCCAGAATATTTCTTGCGCATGCCCAACAACATAACCCGGGCAGCTTTGGGACCTCTGATTTTCATGCGCCATAACAGCTTTAACCAGCCAAATGGCAGTAGCTTACCATTTAGATCACTGATCATTTCATTAACATCAGGAACGCAAACCAAGAACCCAACGGCTTCGCCATCTACTTCGGCAAAACAAGCAAGTTCAGGAACAATAATTGGCCGCAATTCCGCACCCATGTGHACGACTTCGGCCTCGGTCATCGGCACGAACCCCCAATTTGTGTGCCAACCTTCGTTAAAAATTGAAACTATGGTCTCGATTTCTTGGTCATACTTCTTCATATCCAATGGCCGCAACACCACTTTGCTTGTAGTTTCACGAGTCGCCAACTTTCGTAATTTTTCAGGAAACAAAGTATTGGCATCACGAATATAGCTTAGCATTTTAACCGCTGTTTGGTAGCCAGCGGCCTTTATCATGCCTTGTAAGTGCGCCAAATCATGCGGCATTAACATCATTGATGGGGTATCAAGGCCATCAGTCATCAAGCCAACCTCTTGGTTGATCGATAGGTTAAGCGGCCCTTGGACTTTAACCATGCCTTGTTGTTGCAGCCAATTCTCGGCTGTTTGCAATAACAGCTGGCCAATTTCAGGATCATTCTCGCAACAAAACATTCCAAAATGACCAATCTTTTCGCCGCTTTGCTGTATTGCCATTTGGTCAATTTGTGCAGATATCCTGCCAACAAATTTCCCATTTTGTTTTACCAACCAGTATTTTGCCACCGCATGTTCGAAAAATGGATTTTTGGCTTGATCAAGTAAGGCTCTGCGCTCCATATCCAGCGCAGTTATCCAATTCGGATCATTACGATGCACATAAACCGGCACACGAATAAACTCATGTAATAGCTTATTGTCTGTGACTTCAATCAGTTGCATAGAGCTTTCCATACTAAACTACTTTATGCTTGGACTGCTGCTTCGTCCTCGTCACTTACTTTCTTAGCTTTCTGCTTCGCTACTTTGCGTGGACTAGCAACATTCATCATCTCGACGCTAGCTCCTAATGTAGCAGGGCACGGGATCAGTCCCAGCTCGCGGCCAATTTTAGCGCACAATTCAACTGCCAAAGCAATCTGCTGCGATGTATGCGCGGCACTAATCGAAGAACGTAGCAAAAACCAGCCAGATGGTGTAGCTGGCGGCAAAGCCAAATTGGTATAAATGCCAGCCTCAAGCAGGCCGTTCCATAAGGCCACAGCTTTGCCCGGGTCTTGCAGACGAATGGCGACGATCGGGCTTACTTGTGGTCCAAGGTCAAAGCCGGCATTCTTCAAACCAGCATATAACTGCGTGGCATTATCCCAAAGCCTAGTGCGCTCAAGCGTTGCACCAGCAACCCGTGACAGAGCCTGGCGCGCAGTAGCGACCACTGATGGCGGCAAAGAGGCGGTAAACATATAAGGACGGCTGGCCAAACGTACTATGTCTAGTCCAGGCACGTTCGAAACTAAAAACCCACCAATGGTTCCTACACTCTTRGAAAATGTGCCAGTGACAAAATCAATGTCCTTTTCTACTCCGGCCTGTTCRCAAAGTCCCCGGCCAGTAGCACCCATAACACCCAGCGAGTGAGCTTCATCAATCAGAAGACTAGCGCCATATTTCTTCTTGACTGCGATCATTTCCTTGAGCGGAGAAGTATCACCAAGCATTGAATAAATGCTCTCGATAACGATTAGCTTCTCGCCCGGTTTATCGGCTAAACGCTCAAGTTTCTTGGCCAAGTTAATAGGATCATTATGGCGAAAACGAATGACTTCGGCATCAGATAATTTGCAAGCATCATGGATCGAAGCATGGCTATCGGCATCRATCAGCAAATAATCTCCCCGCCCGGCCAGTGTGCCAATAGCGCCAAGATTGGCCATATAGCCGGTTGAATACAAAATAGCATCATGCATACCATAAAATTCAGCCAGCTCTTTCTCCAGCGCCTTATGGCCATCATAACTGCCATTAGCAATGCGCGAACCGGTCGTGCCTGTGCCTTGCTCACGCAAAGCTTCTACGCCTTTTTCGATACTAGCCTCATCAAAGGTAAGTCCGAGGTAATTATTGGTTCCAAGCAAAATAGTACGCCGGCCATTTAACACBGCTTCGGTTGGCGAAATAATTTCATCAAACTGTAGGTTTGACGGRCTTTGRCCTACTGACTTTAATTGGTCGTGAACATCAGACAATGACTTAAATTTATCAAAAATAGCCATGGTTTTAGGCCTCCTTTTGCAACAAATACACAGCTRCAACTAAATCAGCTATTGATTTTACTTCGGCAATACGGTGTTCGGGAATGGTAAGGTCAAGGGCATCTTCAAGGTCAAAAACAAAATCCATAATCGCCAAAGARTCCATTCCAAGATCACTTAAGATAATBGCTTGCGGCGATATATTVGCRTCTTTHGCDGCATGGGGTCGTAGYTGCTTTACCACTTCAATATAGATCGGATCGKTAAGTAACTYGGAACTGGATACAGATGGTTCGCTCATTGAAGTTTGCTCATACTAATAAGTCCCGTAAACTTTAACACACACGAAAAACTCGCGCAAAACCCTGATGAAAATCCGCAAAGAAACACAGCTGCGTTATAAGCTAACACAGCTTCCCCTTGTCCAAATTGTCTCCAGCCGTCCTGTATCGGGGGCATTTGCGAATATGTCTAGTCACTAAAAATGACATTATCTGACAAAACATCGCTTTTGAAACAAAAGGACAAGAATATTTATTGGTCAATAAAAACAATACCTAATACAGATGTATTGATCTGTTCAGGCTGGGGTCAGGAATGGTTTGTTATATTCAAACCGTTCATTTGTGTAAAAAGGTATATTTTATGAGCTTGTATTCACTTAAACTCATTCTAGCCAGTTTCTTAACTCTGGTAATTCTCACACCATCTGGTTTTGCGAGCAGTGACTTGCCAGTTACTGTTGAAAAGGCACTGCTCGCTCTTGAAACCGCGCAATCCTCTGCCCCCAGGTTTTCATTTGACCGGCAAACCTATAAAAAAGGGGTCAAAATCGAACTTAAAACCTTTGACCCTAAAAAACCAATTTCTGATCGTTGGCAAGTTGTGTTCCCTAGCGCCGAAGAAAACCATAGCGAACACAATAAGCTGCAAGAAAAATATGCAAAATGGGATGGTAATTCCGATAAGGCATTGCTGATCCCTAACTTACGCAAAAGAATGCAAGAAGGCGCGAAACTAATTCGAACTGAAGAAAATTTAGAGATCTATGGATTTGATATATCTGACGAATATATCCTAGAAGGCGGAGGACGAAAATCCGATATTCGCCAACACATTAAAGGCGAGATTACAATTGATCCGTCAACTAATGCAATTCGGCAAATTCGCTATTACGCACCTGAAAAATTCAAGCCCATTTCTATTGTCAGCCTAAGCCAGTATGAAATTATCCAGCATGTCGGCCCTGCATGGGAAGGCGGGCCAATAGTACGGCTTTATGAAACTTCAAAGGTTAAGGGAAACGCATTGATCAAGAAAATTCGAGTTGACGAAATTATGATCAATGAAAACTTCAAACCGGCGAGTTAAACTGTAAAACCTCTTTGGCTTTTCGCTCAAAAACACAAAGGCGAATATTCGCTTTAACCGCTGTTTCAACGGCACTTATTGTTGGAGCCGATAGGCAGACTAATGTTCCTATATTGGCCATGGCGCACTTTTGCACCAATTCATAAGTGCATCTGGAAGACAATAATGCAAAACCACTATTGCCTGAAGAACCTCTGGCTCCAATCATCTTGTCTAGAGCGTTATGGCGGCCAATGTCTTCTCGCACAATAAGTATTTCGCCCGATTTAGAGACCCAAGCCGCACCATGCACCGTATGATTATTTGCCCGCATTGGCTGATTATCCGGCAATGAGCTTATAGCTTGTAAAATCACCGCCCGTTCAAGTTCAAAGCTATCTGCGGGTAATTTTGGCAATGGCCGCAAAGCATCTGCCAAATTATCAATTCCACAAATACCGCAACCGGCTCGACCACGATGAGCGCGTCTTTGGCGGTGCATTTTCAATTTTTGCAAGCGATTGTCAGCTATCGTAATATGCAATTCAATACCATGTTCCAGCTCGCAAACACGCACGCCCAAGAATTCTTCAGGCCTATGCAGCACCCCTTCCGCCAAGGAAAAGCCCAATGCAAAGTCTTGCAAATCAGCCGGTGTTGCCATCATCACCGCATGTTCAAGTTTGTTGTAAATGAAACCTATTGGAACTTCATTTGGCAGCACCCAGTTTCGCTTCTGAGACTGATCACCGATCAGATTAGCCCTTACCAATCGATCATTAACAAACGGCATTATTTCACAGCTTCCGGATGTTCTTTACGGGTTTCACTTGCATGGCTCTCTTGCCACTGTGAAAGGTGATTAGCTGGCGCGATCTGCACCGCCGTTACCTTATATTCGGGGCAAGATGTAGCCCAATCAGATAATTCAGTTGTAATAATATTCGCACCTGACTCCGGATGATGAAAAGTMGTGTAAACTACGCCCGGCTGCACTCGATCRCTGATCTTRGCAAYTAACGAAGTTTCCCCCATRCGCGAGCGAATACTCACCAGATCACCACTTTGGATACCACGCATTTGCGCATCAGACACATGAATTTCCAGCTCGTCGCGCTCCGCCCAGCGCATATTGTCTGTACGCCTTGTTTGCTGGCCGACATTGTATTGTGACAACAACCGCCCAGTGGTCAGCAGTAATGGAAACTTACGACTGGCTCGCTCAAGCGTCGGGGTAAATTCGGTGGTTAGAAACATGCCCTTACCATGGGTGAACTCTTCCACATGCATGATCGGCGTACCATTTGGTGCCTGTTCATTACACGGCCATTGCACGGATCCATGCTTGTCGAGCAGATCGAAACTAACCCCGGCCATCGACGGCGAAAGCCTAGCAATCTCGTCCATAATTTCTGATGAGCTTTGATAATTCATCTCATAGCCCATGGCTTTTGCCAGCTTTAATGTAACCTCCCACTCTTGCAGGCCAGTTGGCGAAGTAACAGCAGGTCGCACTCTGTTTATGCGCCGCTCAGCATTGGTAAAAGTTCCGTCCTTTTCAAGGAACGAAGTTCCGGGCAAAAACACATGAGCAAAACGCGAAGTCTCATTAAGAAACAAATCCTGCACCACCAAGCAATCAAGATTGGACAAAGCAGCTTCCACATGCGCCGTATTAGGATCACTTTGGGCAATATCTTCGCCTTGCACATACATTCCGCGAAATGTTCCTGCTACGGCCTCGTCCAACATATTTGGAATACGCAAGCCCGGATTAGAGCTTAATTCAACACCCCAATTGGCTTCAAATTGTTCACGTGTCGCATCGTCAGTAACCGGACGGTAACCAGCAAACTCATGGGGGAATGACCCCATATCGCATGAACCTTGCACGTTGTTCTGGCCGCGCATCGGATTAACCCCTACCCCCATCCGGCCAATATTGCCGGTGGCCATCGCCAAATTAGCCATACCRATRACCATGGTTGATCCTTGGCTGTGYTCRGTCACCCCCAGCCCATAATAAATGGCTGAATTTGCGCCCTTGGCATACAGATATGCAGCGGCACGAATATCACCGGCACTAAGCCCACAAATTTCGGCAACGGCTTCTGGCGAATTGGTTGGATCGCTAACAAATTCTGCCCACTCCTCAAAACTTTGCTGATCGCATCTAGACTTTACAAATTCCATATCAACCAAGTTTTCGATAACCACCACATGAGCCAAAGCATTGATCAAAGCCACATTGGTTCCCGGTTGTAACGGTAGGTGCAAGTCAGCCTTTATATGCGGCGCATTTACCAATTCAATCGCCCTTGGATCAGCAATGATCAATTTTGCGCCCGCACGAATACGTCGTTTCATAGCCGAGCCAAAAACCGGGTGCGCTTCGGTAGGATTAGCGCCAATTAACAAGATCACGTCTGCTTCAGTTACCGAGTCAAAATGCTGGGTTCCGGCGCTTTCACCAAAAGTTTGCCTAAGACCATAGCCGGTTGGCGAATGACAAACTCTGGCGCAAGTATCAACATTATTATTACCAAAAGCCGCGCGAATAGTCTTTTGCACCAACCAGACTTCTTCATTGGTGCAACGCGACGAAGTAATGCCGCCAATGGCGCTGGAGCCGTGGTTTTGTTTTATGGTATTTAGCTTTTTAGCGGCAAATGTAATTGCCGTGTCCCAATCAACTTCGCGCCAATCCTGATCAGTGGTTTCGCGGATCAATGGTTTGGTAATTCGATCAGGGTGGCTTGCATAACCCCAAGCAAATCGTCCCTTGACGCACGAATGCCCATGATTGGCCTTGCCATCGGGATCAGGCACCATCCGCACCACCGTTTCACCTTGCATCTCGGCCAAGAATGAGCAACCAACCCCGCAATAAGCACAAGTGGTTTTGACCACCCGATCCGGCAACCCATGTTCAATTACCGTGTTCTCCATCAAGGTCGCCGTAGGACACGCCGCCACACAAGCACCGCATGAAACACATTCAGAAGTGAAAAAATCGGTGTTGCCAGCGGCAATAACGGCATCAAAACCACGACCAGCCACGGTTAATGCCAATGTGCCTTGCACCTCGTCGCAAGCGCGCACGCATCTGGCGCAAACAATACATTTTGACGGATCAAAGGTAAAATATGGATTGGAAGTGTCTTTTGGCGCTAAAAGATGGTTTTCGCCTTGGCTATCATAGCGCACATCACGCAAACCAACGCGCCCTGCCATGTCTTGCAATTCACAATCGCCATTGGCCGAACATGTCAGGCAATCCAACGGGTGATCAGAGATATAAAGCTCCATCACTGAACGACGCAATTTAGCCAATTTCGCAGTTTCAGTTTGCACTTTCATACCGTCACGTACCGGCGTGGTACATGATGAAGGCGTGCCTTTTACTCCGTCGATTTCCACAAGACACAAACGACATGAGCCAAGAGCTTTTAGGCTTTCAGTGGCACAAAGCGATGGAATATCAAGTCCCGCCAACCGAGCCGCCCGTAAAACACTGGTTCCTTCGGGAACAACAACCTCTCGCCCGTCAATGATTACCTGCACACTGTTTTTACTGGGGCTTGGCGGAGTTCCCAAGTCAATATGCTGCTCGATGCTCATCAGGATTTACCCTTAAAGTCTTCTGGCCAATAGCGCATGGCCGATTGCACCGGAATTGGTGTCATCGCCCCCATAGCACAAGCAGAACCCTCGATCATCACTTCACAAAGATCATCGATCAGCGATTTATCTATTTGTTCAGCACCTAACAGCTCATACCCTCTTATAGAACCAATCCGACATGGCGTACATTTACCACAGCTTTCTTCGGCGCAAAATTCAAAGGCGTATTTTGCCTGTTCGCGCATATTGATTGACGAACCGTATATCACAATTCCGCCATGGCCGATACCGGCACCAATAGACGCAAATTCCTCATAGCCCGTTAGCGTATCGAACAACTCTGGTGGCAGATACGCCCCTAATGGTCCACCGACCTGCACCGCTCTTATTTTTGAGCCATCTTTCGTACCACCAGCAAAATCACTCACTAACTCTTGCAAACTAGCTCCAAATGGCAATTCGACTAATCCGCCTTTGGCGACATTACCGGCCAATTGAAATGGCAAAGTTCCAGTGGATCTGCCGATTCCAAGGCTTGCATGCCAATCGCCGCCTTTGGCCAAGATATCCGGAACAGCACAAAGAGTAATGACGTTATTGATTACCGTCGGCTGTCCAAACAGACCAGCAATCGCCGGCAATGGCGGCTTTGAGCGGACAATTCCGGTCTTGCCCTCAAGGCTTTCCAGTAAAGCGGTTTCTTCACCGCAAACATAAGAACCAGCACCGACAAAAACTTCCATATCAAAAGTTTTACCTGAACCTTGGATGTTTCCTCCCAACCAACTCTCTGCTACCGCAATCTCAATAGCTGCACGCATCATTTTCACCGCAAATGGGTATTCAGAACGCAAATAAATCACCCCCTGCTCTGCCCCAACCGCAAGGCCAGCAATTACCATGCCTTCGATCAGACGAAACGGATCGCCCTCCATGATAAGCCGATCAGAAAATGTACCGCTATCGCCTTCATCAGCATTGCAAACAATATGCTTTACCGCTCCGGTAGTATCCAATACCGTTTGCCACTTAATGCCGGTGGGAAAACCAGCGCCACCACGCCCTCTAAGTCCGGATTTCGTGACCTGTTCAACAATTTGCACCGGAGACATTTGCAAGGCTTTACGCAAGCCGGCAAACCCGCCAGAGTCTTGAAATTCCTCCAAACTCAGTGGATCAATAATTCCACAACGGTTAAAAATCACCCGTTCTTGTTCGGTCAACCATGGAATATCTTCGGTTAGCCCCAGTGATTTTTCGTGCTTACCACCGTTTAGAAAATCTGCGGCAAAAAGACTGTTCACATCACTTGCCTTCACATTGCCATAGGCGACACGCCCAGCATTGGTTTGCACTTCTAGCAAGGTTTCAGCCCAGCACATTCCTCGTGAACCATTGCGAATAATCTCTATGGAGATATTGCGATCTTTGGTCTGCTTTTGCAGCTCTTTGACCAATTCATCAGCGCCCAAGGCAATTGCCAACATATCGCCGGGAACAAAAATGCTACTTACAGCATTCGCGCTCATGATCTAATACCGCTAAGAATTTTGTCGATTTTTGCTTCGTCTAATTCGGCCACCGGATTACCATCGAATTCCGCCGCCGGGCCGTTAGCGCACAGCCCAAGACAATAAACCGGCTCTAGGCTTATTTGGCCATCAGAACTGGTTTGACCCAAAGCAATACCGGTTTTAGTAGTTACTAACTTGGTTATCTTTCTGCTGCCTACCGCCTGACAGCTTTCAGCTTGGCAAATACGCAAAATATGTTCTGCTGGTGCAGAATCGCGAAAATCACTGTAATACTGGATTGCCCCGTAAACTTCGGCTTTTGAGCGTAAAAAAGCTTTGGCCAGCGGCGCAATCGCTGCATCGTCAATATAGCCAAAATCATCAACTAATTGTCGCAAAGCACTGGTTAGAACTTGGCTACTTTTGGCGCATTCCTCAATTATTTGCAAAGCGCGCTGATAATTCCAATTATGCATTTAATAAATCCAAACTGCCAAAACCATATAACTATAATGCACACAAAACCCTGTATGTGACAAATATAAATTCAAAGCACCTAAAGCATTGAAGCAGAGGGAATATTAGCCGCAAAAATTATCAGTGTCCTGCTTTACTATGAATGGTGGCATGCATTGATGGGGAAAGTCCAAACTTGTTAAAAAAGGCATTACGAAACCCAGATTCAGAACAATAACCAACCAAGCGCGAAACCTTACTCACAGCTATATTATCTTCCAGTAATTCCCTAGCTTTTTCTAAACGCAATTGTTCAAAAAACTTAGCAGGACTGATACCTATATTAGCCGTGAATTTTCTTCTAAAAGTTCGTTCGGACATATTAGCATATTTAGCCATTTCTTCAGTATTAGTTGGAATATCCACCCTAGTTTGTAGCCAATAAGTCAAATCAAAAAATATTCCATTTGATGTTGTTTGCGCCGCCAATATAGAACTAAACTGCGATTGATTGCCCGGCCTGTGCGCATAAACCACCAGCCATTTAGCAACTTCACCCATGACTTTATTACCATGATCTTTGGCGACCATTGCTAGAGCCATATCAACGCCAGACGTAACACCAGCAGAAGTCCAAAGTGATCCATCAACCATATAAATCGCATCTGGGTTTACCAAAACTTGCGGAAACATCTTGGCCAATCGCAAACAACCAGCCCAATGAGTTGTCACCTTTCGATTGTCGAGCAAACCAGCCGCCGCAAGCACAAATGCTCCAGAACAAATAGAGCCATAACGTTCGGCTTTACCATCAAATTTTATCAACCATTGCTGAATCACTTGGTCAGCCATAGCAGCGGTGAGCGCTGCACTATTCCCGCCAACGACAAGCACCATTTGACTAACACAGGGGCTGTTTTGCGTTAAAGAGTAGCTACCGACTATAATGCCGGAATTACAATGCACCTGTCCTCCTTGAGCTGACATGGTTTGAACTTCGTAGGCAGTCCGACCTAAGACGGTATTGGTCGCCGAAAATACCGAGCTTGGCCCGGCAAGATCAAGCAACTCAAATCCATCATAGATGAGAAAAGATATCTGACAGGTTTTTGACATTGGCCGAATATAGTCGAAATTTGTCATTTCGGTCAACATCAAAATTTGGTACTCCTCGCAAAAGAAACAATAACCAGCAAAGAAACATAATGACAAAACCTATTCATATCGGATTTCTACTATATCCAGAAGTCACCCAACTTGATGCCACCGGCCCAGCACAGGTATTAAGCAGAGTTCCCGGCGCGATAATTCATATGGTCTGGAAAACCGGTGATCCCGTTGCAACCGATGCCGGGTTTTCCATTTTACCAACGGACACTTTTGAAACTTGTCCCGACCTGGACGTTATTTGCATTCCTGGGGGTTCTGGACAAATCCCATTGATGGACGACACAGAAGTGCTGGACTTTATAAAAAAACAAGGAGAGCAAGCAGCATTTGTTACCTCGGTTTGCAGTGGATCATTACTGCTAGGAGCAGCAGGTTTGTTAAATGGTTACAAATCCGCCTGCCATTGGGCCTTTCGTGAATTACTTCCCGTTTTTGGAGCTAAACCGGTGGCAAAGAGAGTGGTAAGAGATCGCAACCGCATTACTGGTGGCGGAGTTACTGCTGGAATTGATTTTGGCTTAACTTTGGCCGCTGAATTAGCTTCAGAAGAAGTAGCAAAAGAAATTCAACTCGTACTTGAATACAACCCGCAACCACCGTTTAATTCTGGCTCTCCAGAAACCGCCGACCCGAAATTAGTTTCCAAGGTAAAGGAAATGTATTCACAATCATCTGCTTAACGACTAATTGCGTCACTTGTCTGCGCACGTGCCAAAATGTCACAGATGTTTGATTTGCTCTTTTGGTAATTGCCTACTATCTTACCTTTATTACTTCCGAAGCTTAAAAACCTTCGCCTGTTTGGGCATGGTTTGTAAGACAGTGGCGATTGTCGCCACCGGGTATTGATTGAGTGGAAACACCAATACCTCCCGCAATTGGAAAGGAAAGTGATGATGCGCGATACCTATGGTCGTGACTTTTCGTATTTACGTCTGTCTGTGACAGATGTCTGTAATTTTTCCTGTTCTTATTGCCTGCCTGATGGGTTTCGCAAAAAGCCCGGCCCCAGTTTTATGGCGCTAGATGAAATTCGACGATTGGCCACAGCATTTGCAGCACTTGGCATGTGGAAAATTCGCATTACTGGCGGTGAGCCAACTTTGCGCAAAGACTTTACCGATATTGTACGCACTCTAAAAGCCATAGACGGGGTAAAACTATTAGCCACCACCACCAATGGCTATAAATTAGCTCAAAATGCACAAAAGTGGCGTGATGCCGGACTTGATGCGATTAACATCTCAATCGACAGTTTTGATGCAAAAACTTTCCATGAAGTCACCGGACATGACCGCTTGGGTCAAGTGATGGACGGCCTCGAGGCTTGCCTTGCGGCTGGATATAAATCGGTTAAATTAAACGCGGTATTGCTCAAAGGAATTAACGATCAAAGTTTGCAAAAATTCCTTGATTTCATCAAAACCCGACCGGTAAGCATACGGTTTATCGAATTGATGCGAACTGGCGATAATGCTGAATATTTCAAAAAACACCATTTACCGGCCAGCCACATAACCTCGCAATTAGAAACTGCTGGCTGGGTACAAAAAACCCGTGAAATTGGTGCCGGCCCGGCGCAAGAATATGTGCATGGTGATTTTGCCGGACGCATCGGYCTTATMGCYCCKTAYTCCAARGATTTTTGCGCCACTTGCAATCGCTTACGRGTATCAGCCCGTGGAGATTTACATTTATGCTTGTTTTCCGAACATGGAATTTCTTTGCGCCATTTCTTGCAAAACGATGACGACATAACAGCATTACAAGAATTTGTTCGCCAGAGTCTTACCGTCAAAAAAGCGACGCACTTCTTGCATGATGGTTTAAGTGGCGGCATGCAAAAACTAGCCGACATTGGAGGATAAATTGAGCGAATTATTCGGAAAATCTGCTTTTCACATGGCTGATGTTGGTGGTAAAACCCCAAGCAATCGCCGGGCATTGGCTATGGGCAGAATATTTGTTGGCGAACATGCTTTTGAGCATATCCAATCGGGAACCCTTCCCAAAGGCGATGTCCTGAAAATTGCTGAAATTGCTGGCATAACTGGTGCGAAGAAAACCGCTGACCTAATACCGCTTTGCCACCCATTGCCGCTGGAACATGTGGCGATACGACTGGTATTAGAGCCAGATACCCATTCAGTTGCGGTTTATGCTTTGGTTGCTTGTTTCGATAAAACCGGCGTTGAGATGGAAGCTTTAAGCGCAGTAAATGCATCTCTTTTGACCCTTTATGACCTGACCAAGCCTGTTGAACCTGCCTTGACCATTTCAGACATTTCTCTACTGCTTAAAGAGGGCGGAAAAAAAGGCCGTTGGGTACGTCCCGAAGGACTTCCCGACGCAGTAGCCGAATTTGCAAAAACCCCGGCGGCCAAACCGCTGCAAGGGGTAAATTGCGCGGTAATTACCCTGTCCGATCGCGCTTCCGATGGCACTTACCGGGATTTATCTGGCCCGGCTTTGGCTGAAAAGTTGCAAGACATGGGGGCAAGTATAACCTCGCAAGAAGTCTTGCCAGACGACCAACAACAATTAGAGGAAAGCTTACGTGAACTGTGTACTGGCAATCAAGTAGAGCTAATAATGACCACTGGCGGCACTGGATTAACTGCCAGAGACATTACACCCGAAGCAATCGCAGCTGTTATTGAAAAACCTGCGCCTGGCTTTGGCGAGGTGCTACGTAATGCCAGCGCCAGAACCATCTCCACCGCTTGGCTTAGCCGATCCATAGCCGGAGTTTGCAACCAAACCTTGATCGTATCATTACCGGGATCGCCCAAGGCCATTGGCGAATGCTTGCAAATCATGTCGCCTTTCATTGGCCATGCAGTTCGTTTGGCCAGCGGCAAGAAACATTTAGGCGGCGGCGCGAAATGATTTCTTACCAAGAAAGTCTTGTTAGGGTAAAAGCCGCTATTAGTGATTTTCATCTTGAAACAGAGTCTTGTGACCTTGGCGACCTATTGGGACGAGTATTGGCCGAGCCGATCCGCTCGCCGGCCAACCTACCCGGCTTTGATAATTCGGCAATGGATGGGTTTGCCGTAAAGGCAAATCCCAGACAAGAGATAATTGATCTAGAAGTACATGGGAATATTGCCGCTGGAGAAACACCAAAAACAGAAGTYGGCGCWGGTGCAGTRCARATCATGACCGGAGCGCCGGTTCCAAACGGTTGCGAAACGGTGATTCCAATCGAAAACGTGCAAGTTACGACAGATACGAACGGACTGCCCACATCGATCAAGCTTCAAGGGCCGATACTAATCGATCAAAACATTCGTAGAGCCGGGCAAGATGTTCACCAAAATGATCCGGTTTTTTCTGCCGGGCAGCAGCTATCTGCCGAACATATTATGATGTTAGCAGCATTAGGTGTTGCACAGGCACAAGTCCTTGCGCGTCCTAAAATTAGCTTGATCAGTACCGGAGCAGAATTAGTTGATGATGCGAATACGCCCTTGCAGCCCGGGCAAATTCGCAATTCCAACCAACCTTTTTTAGCTGCCTCATTACATTCTTGGCCAGTAGAAACCACGCAATTGGCGGGTCACCCAGATAGCCAAGAACAGTTTTTGAAATTGCTGCAACAAGCACTAAAGAACCACGCACAAATAATTATCTCAACCGGTGCGGTATCAATGGGTGATCGCGATTTTGTACCAGAAGCTTTGCGGGAAATGAAAGCGAAAATTGTATTTCATAAGTGCAAAATCCGCCCGGGAAAACCGGT
Organism: Robiginitomaculum sp.; assembly: GCA_002733735.2. Lineage (GTDB taxonomy): Bacteria > Pseudomonadota > Alphaproteobacteria > Caulobacterales > Maricaulaceae > Robiginitomaculum_B. The sequence goes on from NVWT02000002.1 coordinate 119,375, forward strand.
GTTGTTTGCCGTATTACCTAATGGTAGCTTGTTCTTTGGGCTTCCCGGCAATCCGGTTTCAGCGGCGGTTGGGTTCTCATTTTTTGTCGAACCGGCCTTGCGGCAAATTTTGAACCAAAGAGAGCCAGAAATACAAATGGCACGGCTGGATGAAAACTTTAACAAACGAGCCGGCTTTTGCCTGTTCGCCAAAGCCAAGGTTTCCATGCAGGGCAATGAGAGCATAATTCAAATACTTGGCGGCCAGCAATCATTTCGCATTGCACCATTGGCCGAGGCGAATTGTTGGGCAGAATTACCAGAAGAACGCGCCGAGATAAAAGCCGGTGAGCTGGTGAAATTTCATAAATTTGCGGGAGTATTATAATGCAGGTCAATGTGCAAATGTTTGGAGCATTTCGCGTGCTGGGAAATTCTTTGCAATTAACATTGCCGGATAATGCAACGGTACTAGACTTGCGAGAACTCCTGCAAAAACAAGCCGGTGAGTTTGAATTAACTAAGCTATTAGAACTTAGTAAATTTGCTGATGAAAAAGCAGTDCTGRCCGATAATGACCCCTGCAAAAATAATCAAATATTGGCVATATTGCCACCAGTTTCAGGAGGTTGAAGTGAGCATTCACGTAGAGGTTCGAGAAATTGGCGGTTTAACTCTAGATGCAGCAGAAGCCTTGGCTTTTGTAGATGCACCGGGCAATGGAGCCGGCTCATTATTTATTGGAGTTGTTCGCGATCTCAACCAAGGACGTAAAGTGCGCGGCGTTTCTTATGATGTATTTGCGCCGTTAGCAGAACAGGGCTTTACTGAAATATGCGCCGAAGCCAAACAAAAATGGGGTGAAGATTTGCGCCTGTTTGTGGCGCACGCCAAAGGGCGATTGGAGGTTGGCGGGATAAGTATTGTTCTGGCTGCTGGCTCACCGCATCGCGGTGAAGCCTTTGCTGCTTGTCGGTATTTGATTGAAGAAATTAAAACCAGATCGCCGATTTGGAAACAGGAACATTATGTTGACGGCGACAGCGAGTGGGTAAAGGGACACGCTTTGTGCTCTCATGGTTGATTTAATTGGATTAGTACTAGCTGGCGGGCAATCCTCACGTATGGGGCGCGATAAGGCCGAATTGGTACTGGACAATGAGCGACTTGTTGATCGATCCACCGCCCTACTCAAAAGCGCGGGTTGCAAAGAAGTATTATTAAGCGGCGCAAATGGTCTTGCGGATCGTTACCCCAAAGGCGGACCATTATCAGGGATTGATGCAGCGGTTTCAACGCTTCCCGATGCAAGTAAATTATTGATAATTCCAGTCGATATGCCGAACTTAACGGCTTGCCTATTGCAAGGTCTAGTACAACAGGCGCAGACAAAAACCGGTGGTCATTTTTGCTTACAACCATTGCCGTGTTATCTAATCGTATCACCTGAATTGCGCAAATATTTGCTAAATGTTTTAACGCAACCGAACAGTGATCGTTCTTTGTTTCGTATGTTTCAGGAACTTGGGGTTCCAGAAATTTCACAACCTGAAAACAGCAAAACCCTGTTTGATAATTGTAATACGCCAGAGCAATTTACCGCCATGGGAGGACGATTATGAAACTTAAATTTGCCACCGGTCATGTGTCGGTGCGGCTGACTATCAGTCAAATGCAGCAATTAGTTGATGATGGAACGTTGAGCGCAACAATACCATTAGCTGGCGGGGCGTTAAATGGGATTATAAGCCTTGTTGATGAGCCGATGACCAACATGAAATTTGATGCCAACTCATCAACCATTGGTTTTGTATTTCCTCGTGATGCAGTGCAAGAAGAATTGGCAAACCCCACGCGCAATGGCATTGGCGGTTATTTTGATGATGGTGTGTTTTCACTGGCCATTGATATGCATGATGTACGTGACAAAGCGCGTAAAGCTACATGAAATTTTCGGTGTTATTGTTATTAGGATCACTGTTTGCTTGCACGCAGGCCACGGATAATTCTGTACTGATTGCYAGCGCCAGTAGCTTTCGMCCRGCACTTGAAATGCTAGCTCCGACACTGAATGATAAATGCAACACAAATATTCAGATAAGCTCTGGCTCTACTGGTGCGCTTGTAACGCAAATACGCCAAGGAGCACCGTTTGATTTATTGGTTTCTGCGGATATGAATTTAAGCAAATCATTAGCGAACTCATTAGCAAACAACTACCGATTGGACGCTGCATTTGCCAAATCACCAATGGCTTACTGGCAACCTAAAGCTTCTGCTCCGAAGTTAACTATTGCTATCGCCAATCCAAAAACAGCTCCATTTGGGCGAGCCGCCATGCAGGTAATTGGTAAGAGCAACCCCGATTTGGTAACGGCTGCCAATGCCGGACAAGCATTTGTATTCGTTCACACCAAAGCTGCTAATGCGGGCTATGTTCCATTACCTTTATTGATCGCAGCAAAAATACCGGATACAGAATTTGAACTGATTGCAGATGATGCATATTCGCCAATTTTTCTGCACAATGTACGTCTAAAAGACAACCCAACACTTGATTGCCTAGCGGATCAATTAAATGCCCTGCAAACGATTGCCATGCTGGCTGAGTTTGGATACTTACCGCCATGAGCATGGAAATTCTTTCTCCAATTATTACCAGCTTGCAACTGGCTTTTGTCGCAACATTGATCCTGTTATTTGCCGGAGTGCCATTGGCCTTTGGGCTTAGCCGAATGCGAGGGTTTAAACGCGCATTATTAGAGAGCTTGATCGCCATTCCTTTGGTATTACCGCCAACAGTTCTTGGTTTTTATTTATTGCTATTATTAGGCGCAAATGGGCCATTCGCACCGCTTGATCTGGTGTTTTCATTTCCCGGATTGGTTATTGGCTCAGTACTGTTTTCTTTGCCATTTATGATCCGCCCAGTGCAAACAGCGTTTGAAGCAATACCCAACAGCCTGTTTGAAGCTGGTGCTAGCATGGGCGCCGGATCACTACAGAGGTTTCTACTTTTGGCACTACCATTGGCACGAAACGGTATCTGGAGCGGCATGATTTTAAGCTTCGCACATACCATTGGCGAATTTGGYGTRGTGYTGATGATTGGCGGTAATATTCCCGACAAAACCAGAGTAGTTTCCATCGCAATTTTTGATGCCGTAGAGCGCCTTGATTACACCGAAGCACATATATTATCGGCTTCATTAGTCGTGTTTTCCTTTATTGCTATGGTGCTGGTTTCATGGGCTTCTCGTGAKCGGAAATCACMATGAAGATCAARCTCAATTATTCTGTTGGTGATTTTCAGCTGTCGGTGAACCAAGAAATCGCCCCAACTGGCATTACAGTTCTAGCAGGGCCTTCTGGCGCCGGTAAAACCAGTTTATTGCGTTGTTTAGCAGGGTTTAACCGCGCGACAGGCATTGTCGAATTTGGCAAGCAAGTACTTCAAAACAAACACATATTCATGGCGCCACATTTGCGGCAAATCGGGTTGATGAGCCAAAGCAACACACTGTTTTCACATTTAACGGTATTGGGAAACTTGGAGTTTGCCAAAGATCGCGCTCGAACCGGCGGCGTGGAACTTGATCAAATATCCCAAGGGTTTGGCATTAAACACTTGCTACAACGATCAGTAGAAGGGTTGTCAGGTGGCGAAATTGCCCGGGTATCATTGGCCAGAAGCCTGTTATCAAATCCACGAATTTTATTACTGGACGAGCCATTTGCAGCACTTGATGAAGAAGCAAGAATTAACATCGCAATTCGCTTAAAATCAATGATTGAACACCTGCAAATACCGGTACTGATGATAATCCATGACTTTGGCGATTTATGCCGTCTGGCCGACCATGTATTATATCTTCAAAATGGGAAAACCTTGGCTTCTGGCCGCCTTAACGAGGTTTTGCTTAACCAAGCATTGCCTTTTTACCAGCGCGAAGATGCCTGCATGGTTCTTGAGGCAAAGGTCAATAATTATGACAAGGAATTTGCACTTAGCAATCTTAGCTTCGGTAAGTACAGCATCCAAATCCCTACAAGCGCAGTAGTTAAGGGAGCCAAAGTCAGATTGCGGATTAGAGCCGCCGATGTCTCGATCAGCCGCAGRCAAGCAAGTAATTCAAGCATCATCAACACCTTGCCAGTTACAATTACCAAGTTGCATAATCACACTACCCACCCGGGACAGAAAACCGTTATATTAGACACCGGATCATTCTCGTTAATGGCGCGGGTAACAGCAAAATCCGTACACGAGTTGAACTTGGAATTAGGCGAGCAAGTATTTGCCAGAATTAAAGCCAGTGCAGCATTGCTCTATTGATCCGCTTGTTTATATATACTCCATCGACCCAAAAAGTGGGTACAGGTTTTCTGTAAGTTGATGGAGTATATATCATGACATCATCCACCTCACCCGCCCTGCAAATTCAGATAATTCCGGTTACACCATTGCAACAGAACACTTCGTTGATCTGGTCGCCAAGATCTGGTGAAGGAGTTTTTATTGATCCCGGTGGTGAGACGCAAAAACTACTAACGGCAGCCAAGCAAAACAACGTCAAAATTGTCGCAATTTGGTTGACCCACGGTCATTTGGATCATGCTGGAGCTGCAGCGGAAATCGCGGAAATAACCGGCTGCCCTATCATAGGCCCGCACAAGGACGATCAATGGTTGCTAGACGACATAGAAGCCCAAGGAGCCAAGTATGGGATCAGTGGTGGCCGCAACCTTACCCCTGATCGTTACCTTGTGGACGGTGATGAGCTAGAACTTGATGGTCACAAGTTTGGCGTTGTTCATTGCCCGGGGCATACCCCGGGGCATGTAGTGATCTACAACAGGCAAGGTGCATTTTCATTTGTTGGCGATGTATTATTCAAAGGCTCTATCGGGCGCACTGACTTTCCCAAAGGCAATCACCAGCAATTACTTGATAGCATTACCCAAAAGCTTTGGCCGTTAGGCAATGACATGCGTTTTGTACCGGGGCATGGGCCGATGAGCACATTTGGCGAAGAACGCGCCAGCAATCAGTTTGTCGGTGATGCCGTTCTAAAACAGAGATAGTTTTACAATCACCATTTAGCAGTCTAATATTAACGATCAAAATCGATCTTGATTTTTTCCGGAGAACAAAATGAACTTATTACAGAAAACCATAACCGCCACCGCAGTTTCTTCCACATTGCTGGCTTTCACATTATTGGCAGCACCGGCATTGGCGCACCCAACATTTTTAGAACCAGAGAAATTCAATTCTGCGGTTGGCGAGCAAGTTAATCTAATGCTGAGTACTTCGCTTGGCTACCCAACTATGGAAAACGGCCCAAGTCTGGATCGAATTCCGTTTATCCATGTAATGGCAAATGGGCAGAAAATAGAAAATCTAGCATTTGCAAAAAAAGAAACCCACATGAGCACGAGCTTTACTGCGGATAATGCCGGTTTTGCAATGGCCGCTATGAGCTCAAAACGCCGCTTTGGAGAGATCAAACCCGAAGAAGCCGATTATTACCTTAATGCCATAGGGGTTAGTGACGAAGCTAAAGCCGCATTTTTCGCTCAAGAAGGAACTCCGGCCTTAAATCGTAGTTTCAACAAACACACCAAGACATTTTTCTGCGTTGAAACCTGTGATGGCGGCAAGGAAGCTGCCTACGTAGCCGTTGGTCAAGATCTCGAATTTGTCGCATCGAATGAAGCAGCAAACCGGTTTGTTTTATTGCTAAATGGCGCGCCAGTGGCTGACCATGCGGTAACGGTCGTATCGCCGGGATCAGATGACCTTGAACTTAACACCAACCAAAATGGTGTTATCGACTTTGACACATCAGGAATGAAATCAGTGATGATAATCTCTGTTTGGGTTACAGTTCCAGAAGAAGCAAGCGGTGTTTATCAAAGCGATTATGCAACGCTTACTGTTAATTTTTCTAACTAAAACAACTTGTTTTATGAAGCCTCAAAAGCAACATTCGTAAAATAGTTTTAATATTAGCGGCTGGAATTTATTTCTGGCCGCTATTGTTTTATTTCGTACCTTTTCGGCAGCTCCGGTAAAGGTCACAACGGCCAGTTTCAAAATAGCCAGCCAGTTTGATGATTTTCTTGCACTATTGGGTTCTTAGAAAAACAGCCCACCAGTTTTTAGTATTTTCCCCAGTGAATAAACTTAAAAAGTCTTGGTCAAGAAGACTTGGATATCTGCGACAAAGACTCACATAGGCTTTCAAAGAACCCCATGTTTCATTGGGTTCAACGTATATTCACCATATCAAAGAGCCGCAAGTGGGCGTTATGTAGCCATCTGCAATACCATTATAGCAAGCGAGGACAAAGCGGGTGTGCTTGATATTTATCCCCGATGTTTAAGTGCAACCAAGGGTCAATGAGTGCTAAATCTTTGCTAATTAACCCTCTCTCAAAGTAACCTCTTTGCCAATGATTGCGAATTAAGGGTTATCCCTCAAGGGTCACGTGACCCTTGTTTGCACTTGTTATTTTGTCTCGCGGTCAGATTGCTTCGCAATGACCTGCGACGGCGCGGCAAACGATTGCCGGCGGACGGTCGTCCTTGCCAGCCAAAAATGACTGGAATTATCTCGCGGCGAAGGCTTTGTACAAAACCAAGCCCCGTCATTGCGGCGAAAGCCGTAATCCATCCACGAATAGTAATTGCACCAAGAGCGGTTGATAATTTCCACCGTTCACCCTCACATCAACTGCAAGGCTGGACACCAGATCAAGTCCGGTGTGACGTACGTGTTATGGTTACAGACGTAGTGACGTTACCGCCCCATACCAGCCTTATTGTTTGAAACCGTCAATTCGAACTCAAGGTAACCAAAATCCTTGCCATTGATCCGTAAAGAAAGCCCCTGAATGCCGCCATAATACTTCCGTGTGGTAATTGGCCGTATTGAATGTTTCTTTTGCAAAACGCGGCTCTGCCGTGGCGCCAAGGTGAACTTGCTCCATTTGAAAACCTTAGGTGCTAGTTTGCCATTGGCCTTTTTGAAGTGCAAAATATAATCAATGATAAGCTCTTGCGGCTGATCAGAATTTGATAATATCTCGACACTAAACCCTAGCTTCTCGCCGAACTGAACAGTTTTGCTGGAGATATTTATCTTTGGCGGATCAATTTTAGCCGGAAAAACCCCAAACGCCTGCAAAGCTGTTTCATGGCCTTGCTTGATCAATGTTCGACAGGCATGGCGCACCAGCTTTTGTCGCACCGGCTTGGCATTTTCCATCCAGTTCACCGCCAGGTCGCCAACTAAATTCGGGTGATCCTTGGCAATATCGTTCAAATTATTTGCCACCGAGCGCCGCACATACTCTTGCTCGTCATCACGCAATGCGGTCAATAGGGGCAAGACCGGTGACGGATCGGCAATAAAACCGGGTAATTGCATTGCCCACGGCAGCCGTGGTCGTGAGCCTTCGGACACCAAGCGACGCACATGGTAATTCCCATCCTCTACCCAATTTTGCATTATCTTCAAGGCACGAGCTTGATCAGCAAGCAAGAAATAACGAATACCGAATTCGCAACTAAAACGCTTGGTCATTTGCCGTAAAACCTCCATCGAACGATCAAAGTCATGCAATCCGTGCTGCCCAACCACCATTTGCAAAGCAAATATTGCCCAACCACAAATTCCATGCTCATCACTTGGCTGATTGACATGATCCAGTTCATCAGGGTGCAATATCGCCAGCAAAATCCGCGCTCTTTCTGCCAGCTGCTCTGGCAGGTGCAGGTGTACATGATCAGCAATTAATTGCGCTCTTTGTTTTAACTCTAATTGCTGCAAATCAGCCAAAATCGGAGTTTCAAACTTGTCACGATCAAAACCGCTTACCTGCAAATGTAAATGATCGGCCAAGGAAGAAACCAATGCCGGTGAAAACAAGTTCTTAAACGGCTCCATTACAACACCTCTGCCAGTGCCGATAATTGTGGTTTGATGCTGGTAAAACTACTAGAGCGGTCTTGCAAGTTAAGCAGACTAGCCGGTGTGCTGATTACCTCGCCAATTAGTGGCTCAACAATTTCCTTGAATTTATAAGCATCGGCAGTGGCCACCAAATGCCAATGCAAAGAGCTAATTTCTTCTGGTAAATTCTGCCAGGCAACAAAACCACAAGCAGTATGCGGACACCATATCTGCTCATATTGATTAAATACGCTGATAATGCTTTGCTTGATCTGTTGATCGCTAATTGTCTGGCACGAAGTGTTTTTGGCAAAAGCCTGATCCATCACAAAACGTTCAAAATTACTAGGATTACCCACATCCATGGCATTGGCCAAAGTGGTAATCGATGGCTGCGATTTCATTATTCCAGCAGCAAAATAATCAAACAGCGCATGATTGGCATTACTGGCAAAGACAATTTCACCTATCGGCAGACCGCAGGCTCGTGCCCAAAGACAGGCCATGCCATTGCCCATATTACCGGTGGGAATTATAAAATTTGCCACCTGCCCGCTTGCCTTAAAATGCCGTAAAGCAGTATCGGCATAATAGCTCATTTGCGGCAATAACCTAGCGATATTGATCGAATTTGCCGAAGCCAGATTGTGTTTTTCCTGCAAGCTCTCATCGACAAAAACTGCTTTTACCAGACGCTGGCAATCATCAAAATCACCGTCAACTTGTAAGGCCGTTACATTATCACCCCAACAGGTAAGTTGTTGTTGTTGCAACGGTGAAACCCGTCCCTTAGGGTATAGTATAACTACTTTTGCGCTGCTGCTATGCTCGAACGCACACCCAACCGCACCGCCAGTATCACCAGAAGTCGCAACCAGAATTGTACGCTTCTTCTCGGTGGCAATTCTATCAAAGCACTGCGCTAGAAACCTCGCCCCAAAGTCCTTAAATGCCGCTGTTGGCCCATGAAACAACTCTAATACCGACAAGCCATCATCAAGCTTTTTTACCGGCACCGGAAAATCAAACGCGTTTTGACAAATTTGTGGCAATTCTTCGGCTAATTGATCATCAACAAAAAACTTACCAAGTAATTTAGCGGCAATTGCGCTCAAATTTTGCTCACCACTAAAATCATCAATGGTAAATTGCGGAAAAGATTGCGGCACATATAGACCACCATCAGGGGCAATGCCTGCTAATATTGCTTGGCTAGCTGTTACCGGTTCGGCTTGGTTTCTGGTACTGATAAACTTCATGACAAGACCATCGCCGCATTGGCATTTAATGGCGAAATATAGGCCGTAACCGCGATATTTGCTATTTGGAACTCTTGCAGCACTTTTTCTTGTACCTGATCCAAATCAGCAGTTTCCACCCAAGCAAAAACGCTAGGCCCAGAGCCGGAAATCGAGCAACAAATCGCCCCGGCTTTCATAGATGCCGATTGGACATTGTAAAATGGCGCAATAGATGCGGCGCGTTGCGGCTCGATCAAAATATCGCGCATAACTTGGCGCAATAAAGCAATATCATTCTCATAACAGGCGGCAGTAAAACCTGCGATATGCGCGGCAAAATCGATGGTTTTTGCCAAAGAAACCATTTCACTTAATGCCTTGCGACTGGCTGCGGTTTCGATTTGCAAATCAGGGTGAAATACTATCGAGCTAATTCCAGATGGTATCGGTAAATGCACAATTTCACCGCTACGATCAGGCAGCAATAATACCAAGCCCCCATGCAAACACGCCGCCACATTATCAGCTGGCGGCGGATCCGATGAAGCCCGCTCACCCTCAAGGGCAAAATCAAATAATTGTTGCCTACCAAGTGGCTGGCCAAGTAACGCATTTACCGCCAGCACGGCCGCCACACTAGAGGCCGCAGAGCCACCAAGACCAGCACTTTTGGGAATACCTTTTTCAATATCGAGAACTATTCCAAATGGATTTCCTTGCGCCTTTAAAAGTGCCGCCGCACCGCGCAAAGCAGTATTATCAGCAATCTTTGCTGGCAAGCAGTTCATCAAACCACTTACTGCGCCTAATCTCACACCTACCATATCAGTGCGCTTTGCAATCACCTTATCGTGGCAACCGGCAAAGGCTTGCCCMARCAAATCAAAACCYACCGCCAAATTRGCAATACTRGCTGGAGCKATKGCGCTGGCTTGTTGTAATATCTTCATTGGTTTGGACGTTTAAGCAATCTCTCGATCAATGACAGCGCAGCTTCGGATATTACTGTTCCCGGCAAGAATATTTCAGATGCTCCCATGTCGCGCAGAGTTTGCACATCATCAGGAGGGATCACCCCGCCAACTACAATATGAATATCCGAACGTCCGGCATCATTGATCGCGCTACGAAGTTCCGGCACTAATTGTAAATGCCCTGCCGCCAATGATGAAGCACCAATTACATCAACYTCTTGTTCGATGGCCAGYTYKGCWGCTTCYKYWGGCGTTTGAAATAATGGCCCRGTKAYCACTTCCCARCCAAGATCCAAAAACGCCGAGGCCACTACTTTTTGACCGCGATCATGGCCATCTTGACCCATTTTCGCCACCAATATTGTCGGCTTGCGCCCCTGCTCTGCCGCAAAAGTTTCTGCTAATTGTTTGGCTTTAATTGCCGATGGCACAGAGCTGGTTGCTGCGCCGTAAATACCGCGAACAGTTTTTGGGATTGCCTTATGACGCCCCCATGCTTGTTCCAAGGCATAAGAAATTTCGCCGACACTCGCCATGTTGGAGGCGGCAATTACCGCCAGTTCCAGCAAATTACCTTCGCCGGTTTTTGCGGCAATAGTAAGTGCGTTCAAATTGGCTTCTACTTGCTGGCCATCACGCTGGCTTCGTAATTTTTGTAAGCGTTTTATCTGATTATTACGAACTTTCTCATTGTCGACTTTCAAGACTGGTATTTCTTGCTCGACCTTTGGAATAAATCTGTTTACCCCGACAATGATTTGCTGGCCGCTATCAATTTGCCCTTGGGTAGCGGTGGCAGCTTCTTCGATTTTACGTTTTGGTAAGCCTTGTTCAATCGCAGCTTCCATGCCACCAATTTCTTCAATTTCATTGATATGCACCATGGCTCTTGTCGCAAGATCGCGGGTTAGTCGCTCAACGAAATAAGATCCACCCCAAGGGTCAATAGTTTTGGTAAGTCCGGCTTCGGTTTGCAAAAACAACTGCGTGTTTCTGGCAATTCTGGCGGAAAAATCAGTTGGCAAAGCCAAAGCTTCGTCCAGAGAATTAGTGTGCAAGGATTGAGTATGACCATCAATTGCAGCCATCGCCTCGACATTGGTACGGATCACATTATTAAACACATCACTTGCCGCCAATGACCAGCCAGAGGTCTGGCAATGGGTGCGTAGGCTCAGGGATTTTGGGTTTTTCGGAGTAAAATTTTCTTGCATTAATTGCGCCCACAACAATCTTGCCGCTCGCAATTTAGCTATTTCAACAAAATAATCGGTGCCGATTCCAAAAAAGAAACTAAGCCGTGGAGCAAAATCATCAACATCTAAACCAGCTTTAATTCCGGCTCTAACATAGGCAATGCCATCAGCCAAGGTGTAACCAAGTTCCAGATCGGCAGTGGCTCCGGCTTCTTGCATGTGATATCCAGAGATAGAAATCGAATTAAATTTTGGCATGTTTTTGGCGCAATACTGGAAAATATCGGCAACAATTTTCATGCTTTGTTTTGGAGGATAAATATAAGTGTTGCGCACCATGAACTCTTTTAAGACATCATTTTGGATAGTTCCAGAAAGCTGTTCCGGCGTAACACCTTGTTCCTTAGCTGCCGCAATATAAAGCGCCATGATCGGTAAAACCGCACCATTCATGGTCATGGAAACCGACATTTTATCCAACGGAATTCGGTCAAACAAAATCCGCATATCAAGCAAGCTATCAATAGCAACGCCAGCCATGCCGACATCACCAGCCACCCGTGGGTGATCGCTGTCATAACCGCGATGAGTGGCCAGATCAAAAGCAATCGACAAGCCCTTTTGCCCGGCGGCCAAATTGCGACGATAAAAAGCATTACTGTCTTCAGGCGTGGAAAATCCGGCATATTGGCGRAYAGTCCATGGWCGCYSRSTRTACATTGTCGGATAYGGCCCGCGAACAAACGGAGCTTGTCCGGGATAATCATCAGCAATATTCTTTGGTAAATGTTGCGCCCCGTAAACTTGGCTTATAGCAATACCTTCACGTGAGGTCATTGTTGGCGTTTGCTTGGTATGCAATGGTTCTTTGGCTGCGCTCAAAGCGATTTTACTAAAATCAGGGAAACTCATGCGATTGCTCATTTGCTTGCCCTCAGAGTTGGCAAGATCACTTGTAAGGTAGCAATTACATCATCACCAATTGCCATGCGCCCGGCAAAGTTCTCTGGCACCTCTGAGCCACCGGCAATCCAAACCTGCTTTGCGCCTTTTGCTCTGAATTTTGCAGCCAATGGCACCATGTCTGCGTCATATTGCACATTAGTGCCGCAAACTACGGCAATTGGCGTAACATCCGCATCAAAACCGCCTAACATCGCTGTTTGGTCTTCCCATAGCCCTGCCTTGGTTGTTTCAATACCACCGGCAGCCAGTAAATTATCTACAAACCCGACCCTGCCCGCGCTTTGTTTTAATGTGCCAAGGCTGGCAATGAACACTTTACCGGATATTGATTTTGCTTGATCGCGTAATTGCTCAAACTCTTCAGCATCATAAAACTGTTGCAAACCAGCCTGGTTTTCTGGCGGCTTTGGCGGCTTACAATCATTGGTGTTTGGGGTTTCTTCGGCCAAGTTAGCATATTGGCTAACGCCAATTATCGCGATTTTCCTTTTACGAATTAATTGTTGGCGAGTTTTTCGCATTTCATGAACAGTTTTCTTCAACCAWCCAYNATCSNATTGNNNCNCNGMCACCARRCCRCCTTGYGCCTCAATGGTTTGAAAATATTCCCAAGCCTTAATTGCCAGTTGATCTGTCATTTGCTCATGGGCGTGACTGCCACCGGCTGGATCTATCACTTTGGCGGCGGCGCATTCTTCCATCAACACTATTTGCGTATTTCTGGCCAGCCGCCTTGCCATTTCATCGGCTTGCCCCAACCGATAAGTAAAAGGTGTAACAGCAATCTCTTGCGCCCCGCCCAAAACCGCGGCCATCGCTGCTGTACTGGCACGCAAAATATTCACCCATGGATCATAACGGCTAAACATCCTAAAAGAGCTTTTTGCATGAATTTTCAAACTAGCTGCCGGCTTCGATACTCCAAAAGCAGTAACAACTTGCGCGAAAATCCGTCTAGCAGCACGTAATTTGGCAATGCCCAAATGCAGATCCGCATCCACAGAAATCATCGCCTGCATCTGTTTGGCTGCATCATCTGGCTTGATGCCAGCTTGTAATAAAATTCGCATATTGTGCGCGGTTTCTKCGGCAAGCCACGCCAATTCCAAAGCCTCAGTACCACCAGCTTCATGCACCAAATTCGAGCAAATGCTTAAACTGCTAATTCCCGGAGCATTATCAATCGCCCATTTAGACAGATCGCCAACAACGTCGTCTGACACCGCAAAGCCAATCGSYGATAAACCAAAATTWCCGCTAAYTTTTGCCARATCAATGTGTTKTTGTGAYAATAGYTGGATAAGMTCTTTGGCATATTGACCAKTATATGCCCCCGGCTGCAAAGAAACTGCGGCAATGGTCAGATCAACACCTCGCAAAACTACTTCAAGGGCTTTACCGCTCTGCTCAAGCTGTAACTGTATCGCGCTGGCTCCGCCTAATAGCTCTTCTAAGACAATTTGATTGGCTTGATGTTCATCAGCAACCAATATTTGGCTGCAAATACTCCACGGTTGTAGTAGATCGCGCTGAGAGCTGGCGGCTCTGGTAAATGGAAACTCTCCGGCAACGCCAGAATTTTGCGGATTATCGGCCAATGTCAACAATGGCCCGCGAAGCAAACCGTCCAAGGTTTTACTTGTTAGAGTTTGCAGCGACCTATTGCCCAGCGCTTTTGTTACCGCTGCTTGCCATAACTGGTGCTTGTTACCTGCTATTATTGATTTGCTGGAGGTGATTGCCATATTTCAACCAGTTTATATTGTTGCACAGTTCTTTTAAGTCAGCATAAAGCCCAAAACAGTTCAAAGGAAGTTTTTACTGGCAAATTGTCTGTTCTTGTTGCAAAGGTCAGAAAAGTTGATTTGAGGAAAACAATGCTAACCGCAAGTGAATTGTTCAAAACAGGTATTGGGCCATCAAGCTCGCACACCACCGGCCCGATGAAAGCAGCATTTGCATTTGTAAATTGGCTGCAAAATCAAGGCCTGTTAGCGCAAACCACCCGCATAGAAACTAGGCTATTCGGGTCATTGGCTTTAACCGGCATTGGCCACCATACTGATCGTGCTGTTTTACTGGGATTATCAGKGTTTTCACCGGAAACTATCGAGCCACAACAGGTTGAAGCAATCATTGCTGAAATTACAAAAAGCAACAAAATAAAATTACCGAACGAGCAGGTAATAAACTTTGATCGCGAAAACGACTTGCTGTTCAAAACCGATGTCAACTTGCCCTATCATTCCAACTCAATGATGTTTTTAAGCTTTGATGCCAGCGGTAATGAGCTGGCCAGAAGAATATATTACTCCATTGGCGGCGGGTTTATTGTTGACGAAGTACAAGCTGGCCAAAATAGGCAGGTCGAAGCGCATGATGATTTGCCATTTCAAATAACCTCTGCCGCTAATCTGTTACAATTCTGCGATGATGAAAAACTATCCATTGCCGAACTGGTAATGCGTAACGAATGCGCGATAGCCAAGCCACACGAAGTAGAGGCAAAACTGGATAATATTTGGGAAAACATGTATAGCTGCATAGACATCGGCATGAGCAGACGCGGATTACTGCCCGGCGGCTTAAACGTCCGACGCAGGGCAGCAGATATTTCGAAAAAACTGCACCAAAACTTAAACAAAAGCCAAGAAAAAGCCGAACGTAGCGACTGGTTAAACCTATGGGCAATGGCGGTAAACGAAGAAAACGCCTCTGGYGGVCGAGTTGTAACCGCACCCACCAATGGTGCTGCCGGYGTCATACCCGCAGTGATAAAATATTATCTTAGCTTCGTAGATGGCGCCGATGCCAAAGGGGTGCGGACATTTTTGCTTACCGCCACCGCGATTGGCGGGCTGTATAAACGAAATGCTTCTATCTCCGGTGCCGAGGTCGGTTGTCAGGGCGAAGTTGGCGTTGCTTGTTCAATGGCGGCGGCTGGTTTGGCCGCAGTTTTGGGCGGCAGTAATCAGCAAATAGAAAATGCCGCCGAAATTGGTATGGAACATAATCTTGGCATGACTTGCGACCCCATTGGCGGGCTGGTGCAAATACCATGTATTGAGCGTAATGCTTTTGGCGCAGCAATGGCCGTACAAGCAGCACGTTTGGCAATGCTAGGCGATGGCCAGCACCATGTAAGTTTGGACAAGGTCATTCAAACCATGCGCGAAACTGGCCGCGATATGAGCCGCAAATACAAAGAAACCTCAGAGGGCGGCTTGGCGGTTAATGTGGTCGAGTGTTGATCTAGAAGCGCAAATATTAGTGGTATTATTCAAGCCCACGAACATGTCTCCCTATCCCGGCTTATCCTGAGACGCTGCATAGCAGCTATGAGAAAGGGAGAAGGTTGAGTTGTTATATTGCAGTATGTTCCCCTCACCTTTATCCTCTCCCATTGGGAGAGGAGACGCAGCGTAAATATTAGTGATCTACCCTCAAATGCTACGTACTGGACTCCCTCTCCCATTGGGAGAGGGTTGGGGTGAGGGGGACATCACTGGATAAATATGTTAAATATTCTCAGATGAATCCAAAAACAAAAATAAAGCTGGCGCGCAAACTTCGCCGCACAATGACCGATGCGGAACAAAAGTTGTGGTATCGCTTACGTGGTCGAAGATTAAACGCTCACAAATTTCGCCGGCAAGTACCTATTGACCGCTATATTGTCGATTTTTTATGTGAAAGCGCGAAATTGATCGTCGAACTGGACGGTGGCCAGCATGGGGAAATGCTTGAACAAGACGATATCCGAACAAAAGCTTTGCAGCATTTCGGCTACCATGTAATTCGCTTTTGGAATAATGACGTTTTCGAAAATATTGATGGCGTTTTGCAGGGAATTCTTGATGAAATCAATTTACGTGGCTGAATAATAGAGCTGGGCGCCCCTCATCCCGACCTTCTCCCAATGGGAGAAGGAGACGCAGCGCAAATATAAGTGATATACCCTCAAATGCTACGTACTGGACTCCCTCTCCCGGCCGGCAAGAAGTCTGGTTGTTCTATTGCAAGATGTTACCCCTCACCTTTATCCTCTGTGGACTCACGATTGAAGTGCAACGGTTTTGAGTTTTGTATATACTTCATTTGGAGTTTGATAGTCCAAACATTGTCTTGGTGTGTTGTTATAAGCATTGATGATCTCCTTTAAGCTTTGTTTTGTGAGTTTCGTTGTGTCTGTTTTTCGGGGTAAATACCGCCTAAGACGCCCGATGGCATTCTCTACGCTGCCCTTTTCCCACGGACATCGTGGTTTGCAGAAGTAGGTTTGCATATTGTGTTCCTCAATCAAACGATAGTGTTGCCAGAACTCTGTACCATTATCGAAAGTTGCAGAGCGACGTAGATCGAGCGGAATATGTGCAAAGCGTTTGACAAGCGTCTGGGCTATATCAGCAGATTTAAGCCCGGTTTGTTTACTGGCCATGATATAACGTGATTGGCGTTCACAGCTCATCAAAAGGCTTTGGCGGGGCTTTGAGAATTGCATCATATCAATCTCCCAATGACCTGCTTGCTTGCGGGTGTTGGCCGGTTCAGGGCGCTCGCAAACGGCGGTATACTGCAAAAACTGCCCACAAACTCGCTGACCTGCTCCGCGCATCTTGCCGCGCCTGGACTTCTTTCTAGGGAGCAGCCTAAACAGATAATCCTTCTGGGCACGACGATAATAAATATACCGGTATATTGACTCGTGACTGATTATCCGCACACCGTGATCACGCGCCAGCCGACCAGAAATTTGTTCCGGTGACCAACCCATCGCAAGGTGGTTTCTGACAAAGGTCTGTAGTTCTGGCTGGCGTACCAGTTTGAAGCGGGACTTATCCATCACCCTGCGTAACCGGGTCAATCTGTGGGCACGCACAGGGCAATATCCGCCGGCCCATTGCTTGCGCACATGACTATTACGCACGATCTCTCGGCTGATCGTACTGGCAGCACGATACAAACGCCGGCCAATCGCACGTATCGACAAACCTTGCCGATTGAAATGATAAATCTCTAAACGCTCATTCTGGCTGAGCTGACCATATATATATCCCATCGCAATAACACCTTAGCAGTGTTGCACTTCAATCGTGAGTCCACAGGGGGAGGTGGCGGCTTTTTTGATGTCCTATCGCCTATCGGCTATTTGAGGACTAGCCGACGGAGGGGGGATTTATAAGGATCGAAATAAACAAGATGAATTAACTAGGTGCGACCGCGCCCATTTTAGGATTTGGGGCGATCGTTCGCCGCACGTCGTAGGTCATTGCGGAGTAATCTGACCGCGAGACAAAAGAAGGGTGAATAATGGTCACGCTCGCAATACTGCTTACCCCCTTAATTAGCACTCATTGGCAAAGACTGCCCATAAACTAAGGCTTAATTGGCAAAGAATTAGCACTCATTGACCCTTACCGACACTTGAACAGTGGGGATAAGTTTCAAGCACACCCGTTATGGCCTCGCTTGCTATAATGGTGTTGCAAATGGTTATAACTTAGCCGTTTGCGGCTCTTTGACATGGTGAATATACGATAAGTTCAATAAAACGTGGGTTTAGAGGTGAATGTTGCGGATACTTGCGCCGTAACAAATCTTTTATTGCCGAGCTTTTTAAAAATCTTTCCATAGGGGAAAGCTGTAAAATCTCGCAAGATTTTTAAGTATATATGTTTTTTGCAATTATTCGGCCTTGAATATTTTTGACCATTCTTCTACTTGCTCATCTTCGATTTTCTTGAACAACATTTCTGGTGCGGAAAACGGTAAACTGGCGGGCAGGGCATCAAGTAAAGTTCTCGAGCTTTCATTCGGCCAATTTCGGTTGTTATCTGGTACATTCATTGCCGATAATATCTTATCAGCCGTATCAGGAATAAACGGTTTGGCGATAATCCCCATAATCACCAACAGATTTAATGCGGTTCGTACAATCATTGCGGCTTGTTCTTGGTCAGTCTTGATTACAGTCCACGGTGCGCATTCGGCCAAATACTCATTACCCATTGCCCAAATTGCCCGAGTTTCCGCCGCTGCTTTGCGGTATTCCATATTTGAATGGTATTCGGTAAGAGCTTTTAGGCGGCTGTCGAGTTCCAAATGCAGCTTTGTTTCTAGATCACCCGGTTTTCCACCTGTTGGAATTTGTTCGCCAAATTTTGCGGCGGCGAATTTAGTAATCCTGTTAACAAAATTACCCAATACATTTGCCAAGTCGGAATTTACTGTTGCCTGAAATTGCTCAAGCGTAAAAGCTGCATCAGAGCTTTCGGGCGCATTGGCCATCAAGTGCCAGCGCCAATAATCAGACGGGGCTATTTCCAAAGCTTGATCCATAAAAATGCCGCGTTTTTCTGAGGTGGAAAATTTTCCGCCATACCAAGTAACCCAGTTAAAAGCCTTTAGCCGATCAACTGTTTTCCACGGCTCTCCGGAGCCGATTAAGGTAATTGGAAAACTAACTGTGTGAAAGGCGACATTGTCTTTGCCCATGAACTGAACATAGCTAACGTCGCTTGCGCCTTGATCCTTGCGCCACCAGCTTTGCCATGAATTACCCGTAGCATCAGCCCATTCCTTGGTTGCGCCGATATATTCTATTGGTGCATCAAACCAGACGTAAAAAACCTTGTTCTCAAAGCCGGGGCGAACTTTTCCATCTTTCAAAACCGGTATACCCCACGAAAGATCACGGGTAATGGCTCTGTCTTGTAAGCCTTCATCAAGCCATTTAAGGGCTATGGATTTGGCCAATGGTGGCCATTGATCAGAATTTTTTACCCAGCCTTTAATGGTGTCTTGCATCTTCGCCTGTTTCAAAAACAAATGCGTAGTATCTCGCAATTCCACATTATATGAGCCGGAAATAGCCGAATAAGGCTTGATCAGATCAACCGGATCAAGCAGACGGCCGCAAGCGTCACATTGATCGCCTCTGGCTTTTTCTTCTTTGCAATGCGGGCAGGTGCCTTCGACATAACGATCAGGCAAAAAACGCTTGTCATCAATGCTATATACTTGTTTGGAGGTGCGTTCTTCGATCAGCCCCTCTGCTTCAAGGCGTTCGGCAAAGTGTTGAGTGAATTCCAGGTTTTGCTGGCTGGAGGATCTGCCAAACCAGTCATAAGAAAGCGAAAAGCCTTCTCCGGCGGCACGTTGTAGTTCGTATTGTTCATTGCAATAGTCTTGTATGCTTTGTCCGGCGGCCTCTGCTGCTAATTCTGCCGGAGTGCCATGTTCGTCCGTGGCGCAGATATATAATACTTCGGATCCCCGCATTCGTTCAAATCTGGCATATATGTCGGCGGGTAACATTGAGCCAGCTAAGTTACCTAAGTGCTTGATGCCATTGATATAAGGTAAGGCTGAGGTGATCAAAATCCGGGTCATGTTAATCTTTTCATTCGTAAAACAGCCAAAACTGGTATATAATACCACATGGGGCAGGGTCATTCTGTCTTGAATAAAGCCACAGCGGCAAGCTGACAAGCGGCAGTCGCAATATAGGGGAATTTAATATGCCAAAAGTATTTGGATTAAATCTATTGGGCTGGATTATCACCAGCATAGCGTTCTTTTTACTTGGGTTTGTTTTTTTCGGAGTGATCTTTCTGGAAAAAATGACAGAATTAATGGATTATGATGAGAATACAGTTTGGAACTTTAGCCAAGGAGTGCAGATGGCTCTTGGCTTTGTTAATGTAGCTGTGGTCTCGCTGGGTATTGGTCTGGTGCTAAAGTGGCTAAAAGTCGATAATATGATGTCGGCAGTAAAATACGGCCTGATATTAGCGGTGGTCTTTGGCATCACCACCGAGGCTTATGGCTGGATATACGGTGCGTATCCAATCAAAATGGCTGTTATTGATGGAGCATATACGCTGATCGGTTACTCGATGGTCGCAGCGATCTGGTCGTTTTTCGATTAAACTTCGTTGAATTGTGAATTTTGACGGCGGGGTAGGATCATTACTCCGCCGTTTTCATATTGTGCAGGTGCTCCTACAGGGTAGGGGTATTTTGTTGGTTTAGCACTTGTCCTATGGGTTAGTGATTCTTCCGTACGGAGTGATTTTTTTATATGGATTTTGATTTTTAGCGCTTTTTCTTATGACTTCTGAGAAGAATAAACATAAAATTCAAGGTGTTTTTTACTTTTTCTTCTAACATAAAAAACCTGCAAATACAATGATTTAGTTGGTTTGGCTGGTACGACTTATCGTTTACTACCAAAAATTTATCGTTTTACAGCAAAATAACTATTGATTGTTTTTCGATATGTGTTTATTGTTTATCAACATGAACAGGGATTAACCCTTTCATGAGACCCGTTTAAGAGGTCGCAATGGTCAGATGAAGGAGAAACTAAATGGCCCGTTTTGGAAACAATGTATTTCAGTCCGTATTTGCTGTGATCAGCTATGCCGGAGTAACAGGACTTATTGGCTATGCAATCGTTAATTTGCTTGTCAATGGATTGGCGTAAACTTTACGCCCAAGTCTGCCGCTAGACGCAGATATACATAAAATTTAACCCCTGCCCCCCAAGCACACTAGACCCGAAGCTCCCCGCTTCGGGTTTTTCTTTGCCGCAATAGGTCTGTCGAACGATTCTGGGTTTTCTTACTTGATGACCTTGAGCAAATCCGCCGCAGCTTTTTTCCATTCCTCGATTGCTTGGTCTGTGTCCGCAAAAAAGGCAGCAATGGATACAGAATGTTTGATCTGCAAGTATTTATATTCTGGTTCTTCTTTATCTATTTTTTGCTCCCAGCTCGCTAATTCTCCGGTAGTACCATCTTCAACGACACTTTTTTCTTCATCATTCTCGTATTGATAGAACTGAATCTCTAATTTGTCGTCTTCTGCTGAAACAAGAAATCCATTGCTTGAATTTTCTGGTTCTCTTTTACTTTCAAAATCAAGCTCGATCCATCCATGACTCCAAATGTCCTGTGGGCTTATATTGCGAAAATCATTCTTATCTATTAACTTCTCCTTGCCGAGTTTTCCCTCGTCCGCATACTCACCAAATGTCGCTTCCCAAATTGCAAACAGCATTTCAGCAAAATCTGCACGCACTTGCGCCGCCATTAACAAGGCTTGATTGTATTGTCGTGCCTCCTTCCAACTCATTTCTGGTGTCTTTTTTGGATTCCCAAGTTTTTCCACCAACTCATTGATCGCTTCATTAACAGCCTTGTCGCTATAATAGGCTTTTAGGCTTTCGGATATTTTGAATTTTTGTTCACTCATGTTTTTTCCTGTTATTATTTCAACCCGCCAATGCGTTGCCATAATAGATTCAAAAAAACTGATAGATTTGCATTGTCCTCATCTGGGCGATATTTTTCAAAGCGTAACCATAGATCGTCCCAATAAATGATTTCCCAGTTTTTATATTTGCTCTCAATTTTTAAGTATTTTTTATCCGTCTTGCTCATTTTTAGAACCAGAAGAAAACAATCCAAAAGCTCAAAGCCGTTTTTTGCTTGCCTTGCTCTTCGGTACTTCGTCAATTGGCCTTGGGTCAGGGTATGTCCAAATTTTGCTTCTACTAAAACCACATTCCATTTGCCTGTTTTCGCTAAGGGCCAACGAATTTCAAGATCAATCCGATCTTGTTCAGCCATCACTTTTGCTCGATGTAATTGTGCAATATCTGGAATTTCAATCAGACCTAGTGCTTTTAAAAATGCTTGAATACGCGATGCACGTATGTCAGGCGCGCCTTGATTCAAAACATGTGCAAAGGTCTTAGTTGCATCTGGCTCGCTAAGATGGAATTTCCAATCGGGTTTGAGATAGTAAAAACTGTGGTGAGGGACGAATTTTCCAAAAATAGACTCTAAGGCGGAAATGTTATGAACAGGCGTTATATTTTGGCTAAGCTTAATCAGGCCCGGCATGCCCTTAAAGATAATACCGCGTATGTAATTACCGTACCATTGGAGGGGGGCGCGATCAAACTCTTGCCGCCATTGGTAACTTTGCACGGCAAGCACTTTTATCTGATCCTGAGAAACTTCCATCGACAATCCTGCAATTTACACCTTTCCAAGACTACCTAACATGCCACGCAGCTTTTGCCTAAGTAATTGATGGTTGTAGCTGACCTAGGTTTGTAGAAACAAATTATGCAAAAACTGAAAAAACAAGCTGACATAGTCAATAACACCAGCTAAAAGGCCAATTCGATTTGGTAAGCCGCTTTAGCTCAGCTGGTAGAGCATCTGATTTGTAATCAGAGGGTCGGGAGTTCGAGTCTCTCAAGCGGCACCATTTGAGAATTTCAGATTGTCCAAATACGTCCAAAAATCCTTGTTTTTCAAAGGGTTTGCCGATATTCATTGTCGTGTTTAAGGTGCAGGTTGAGATGACAAGCATAAATTACAGAAAGGTAATAGATGGTTTTCTATCGGTTGTTTCTTCTGAGGATGAAGAAATAGGTAGAATCCAAAAGCTTATTAAATGTCTAGACGAACTGGCTGTTTGCACAAATGACGTTGATTATTGCTTTGATGAAAAAGATTATGCCGAGCCACCGGATCGGGATTATATTAAATTTCGTGAGTATATATCAAAGAAGTTTCCGTCATTAGGCTTTTATAATATTGCGCTTGAAATATCTGAGGAACTACACAAAAGTTCTTTAAGTATAGGCGATGCTATTGATGATATAGTTGATATTGCTCAAGACTTGCAGGATGTGCTTTGGCGCTTTGATAATACTTCACCTGATGATGCTCTTTTCTATTTTGAGTTTACTTTTCGTAGTCATTGGGGGCAACATTTGCGAGAGTTACAGTTGTATTTACATGATTTAACGCAGTAAGTGTTTATGGTTTAAGATTAATATAGATTATGATCTAGTTCGGTTTGAAGGGAACTGTTTTCATTTTAAATTACTCTACTATAGCGCCATGTCCTCATGTTTATGATGAGGGCGCAAACAAGTCTTCCAAGAAAACAGCAGATAATTCCGAGCGTTCTGATAAATATGATTTTTCATAAATCCTGGCGCATTGGGTTCGAGTGGGCTTTTCTGAAGTATTCCTGATGCCCGCTATTTCTTTTATGCTCAAACCAATGAGTAACATAAAGGCGACTTTTCTTTCAGAAGGAGTTAGCTTCCAATGGTCCATTTGATAGGAGGGGATATGAAAAGCATTTTTGATGGAATGGATGAACTCATCTATGATGCGTTATTACTAGGCTCTCACCAGAACCTGAAACAAAAATCAACTTGCGCCAAACTTTCTGCAACAGAAGATCGCATTAAAAACATCGAGCCGCTAGTCACGGATATGTATGCGCGGATTAGGAGGAATTGGACGGGGCGAAAACCATCTAGCTCCAATTGGAAACTTCGACGGCCAAGTGAACTCAATCCGAATAATCGAAGCGCAGAAGTGCTGCTGGAGCGAGCAATAGTCATTTTGTCCAAACGTGGGTTATTGGATAATTGGTATAATCAAATGCCAATTGCATCAGGTCTACTTGATAGTTCCTCAGACAAAAGAGCTGCAATTGATTGGGTTCATATTGAGCAAGAACGCCTAGAACTTATTGAGTTGAAATGGGCAAGTGATACCCCGTTATATGCTATCTTTGAAATATTGCGTTATGCCTTGGCTTATCTGTTTTGTTTTACCAATAGGGAATTGTTTGATTTCCAAGATTTGCCAACCATGAACATAACCCAGATAAAACTAACCACATTAGCACCGCATGAATACTATTCGTATTGTGATTTGAGCTGGCTTGCAGCGGCACTTAACCCAGTCATCAATGCTCTATATAGAGAAGAAAGCGATGGGTTTTTGTCATGCGAATTTAATTGTTCATCTTTTCCTATAAACTTTAAGTTGCTATTTGAGACAGGAGGTGACGTTTTAGCACTTCATGATTTACCAGTAGATCACCCTTCAATACAGCTTTTATTGAATGCGCTTTGCAACCAACACCCAGCTTGGGAACCTAAGTCAAACTCGAGATGATATGCACGCTCCTGATGACTGACGTGGTGGCATCAACCTGTCCACCCGCTATCCTTTCAGTTCAGCGATCTGATACTGCACAACAGAACTCAGTTTCGACTGAACGGTAAAGAACGATCTTGGCCTAGAGCTAGATTGTCGCCTTGGCTTATTCGTCGGCCCCGAAAGTTCGGCTTAACCAGCTGCGCTTAGCTTTCTTTGTCGATTTCTCGGTTTTCTCTGCCGCTGGAGCTTTGGTCGCAATTGGGGTGCTTTTTGCTACCACCTCGTTTTTGCTTTCTGGGCTAGCTGCTTTTGGCTTTTTTGCTGCTGGTTTTCGACGAGTTCTGGTTGTCCGAGTTGCCGTCTTTGCAGCTTTCTGTTCAGGCTTTTCGCTAATAGCAGTTTTACTTGCTGCGGTTTTTCGCCGTACTGGATTTTTGGCCGCAGGCTTTGGCTTTTCCGTTTTAGTTTCAACTGAATTATCGCTAACCGCTGTTTTGGCCGGACGTTTGCGCACTTTTCTTGTAGATTTAGGCGTAGCCGCTGTTTGCTCGACGCTCGGAGTTGCTTCCTCAGCCTTTGCCAGTTTTTTGCGACGTGGCTTTGGCGCGGGTTTTGTCGGTTTTGCAGTATCTGTGTCTTTAGGTGTTTCTGCAGTTGGCCGTTTGCGAACTTTGCGTTTTCCCTGTTTTGCGGTCTCTGGTTTTGCTTGTTGCTGTTTTTGCGTAACTGTTTCTTCATTTACCGCCGGCTTTTCAGGGCTAGTTTCAGCTTTAGCTTGCTGGCTTGCCTTTGTGCGACGAGTGCGACGTGTTCTGGTCGGTTTTTTTGATTTTTCTTCAGCCGTATCAATTTCAGTTACAGTTGTGTTTTCAGTAACACTTTGATCGACATTTGCTTCACCATTGGTCGATTTGCGACGACGACGAACTTTACGCTTTGGTTTGTCAGAGCTTTGTTCCGGTGTTGAAACGGCTTCATTTACAACGGGTTCACTTGCAACAGGTTGCTGTTGTGTCGTTTGTGTTTCTGTTTGCGTGTTTTCTTCTTTGTTTCTGGAACGTCCACCACGTCTGCCGCGACGGCGTTTTTTCTGACCAGAACTTTGCTCTTCGGTCTTGTTATCTTGTTCTGGAGTGTCCGGTTTTGTTTCTGACTTGTCTGTTACTGTGTCATTTTCTGTTGCAGTTTTCGCGGCGCTATCTTGTGGTTTTGGTTTGCGTCCACGGCGGTTTTTACGGTTTGCCGGTTGTTCAGCCTTGGCTTTTTTTGCAGATTTGTCCAACTCAACCACTTCAATTTCATGYTGYGGYGGTATCATTTTYKSRTCAGCTTCAATCACCACTCGCATTTGTGCTTGCAMYTCAATTTCTGCCARCTGAGCGCGTTTTTCGTTTAGAATATATAAGGCAACGGTTGGTGGAGCGATAAGCTTAATAATATTTGCTCGATTACGCATTCCCTCGGATTCAATGGCTTGCAAGGCTTGTAATGCACTTGATTCTATCGAGCGCACCACCCCAAGGCCACTACAAGTAGGGCAAGTTTGGCTAGTACCTTCAATAACTGACGCACGTCTACGTTGGCGGGACATCTCAAACAGGCCAAACATGGAAATACGACCAGCTTGCACACGGGCGCGATCGCGCTTTAGCGAGTCTTKCATGSGTTTTTCTACCGCGCGATTGTTTTTGTTTTCTTCCATGTCGATGAAATCAATAACAATCAATCCGGCAAGGTCACGAAGTCGCATTTGCCGACATGATTCTTCGGCAGCTTCGAGATTGGTTTTTAGAGCAGTGGCTTCAACGTTTCTTTCACGGGTTGCCCGTCCAGAGTTAACATCAATAGCAACCAGAGCTTCGGTTTGGTGGATCACTAGATAACCACCGGATTTCAGTTGCACTTCCGCATTATGGATCGTCTCTAATTGGTCTTCTACTTTATAGTGCAGGAAAATAGGATGTTTTTCAGTATAATGTTTAACCCGATCTGCATGCGAAGGCATGAGCATTTGCATAAATGCCTTGGCCTCATTATATGCTTGTTCGCCCTCTACGTGGATGCTGTCTACACCTTTGTCGTATAAGTCGCGAACCGCACGACGTACCAGGCCACCTTCTTCATGCACCAGATTAGGAGCCGATGATTTTAAGGTTTTTTCGCGAATAGTTCCCCATAAGCGTGACAAATAATCATAATCGCGTTTTATTTCGGTTTTGTTGCGTTTGGCACCAGCTGTACGGATGATCAAACCCATGCCTTTGGCTATTTCCAAATCAGCAGTGATTTTTTTCAAGCGTTTACGGTCTGCGACATTACTGATTTTACGTGAAATTCCGCCACCTTTGGCGGTGTTGGGCATTAAAACGCAATACCGGCCAGCCAGTGACATATAAGTGGTTAGAGCTGCGCCTTTGGTGCCGCGTTCTTCTTTGGCCACTTGCACCAGCATTATTTGTCCGTGCTTTATTACTTCTTGGATTTTGTATCTGCGATAATTGTTGCGTTTGCGTCTTTCACGTTTTTTGCTGGCTTCGGCGGCTATTTGTGCTTCTTCAGCGCTGTCGGCATCTTGTCCTACTGTTTCTGTATCGCTGTCTTCATCGCCATCAGCAATTTCAGCTTCAACGTCTTCGGCTGCTTCTTCGGCAATTTCCGCTTCGGCTTCTAATAGCTTTTGGCGATCTTCAACCGGTATTTGATAATAATCTGGGTGAATTTCATTAAAAGCAAGGAAACCATGGCGATTTCCACCATAGTCAACAAAGGCCGCTTGCAATGAAGCTTCTACCCTGGTTACTTTTGCTAAATATATATTTCCACGTAATTGTTTTTTGCTGGATGATTCGAAATCGAATTCTTCAACTCGATTTTCATCAACAATAGCCACCCGAGTTTGTTCCGGGTGGGCGGCGTCTATTAACATTCTTCTGGTCATGTATTCTCTCTATGTCCATCAAAGCCGGTAACACAAAGCGGCGGATGGAGCTTAATTTTCGGGTTCTGCCGGTTTCTAAAACCCCACGGTAGGGCGCAGCTTTAAGCGCGCTCTGGTACCGTTTTGTGTGTGACGGGGTTGGCAAAAACATCGTAAGGTTAATCCTGATAAGTCCGCTACAGTAGCGGTATATAAGCGGTATATAAATTCTGTTTTAGAGTATGTATCAGCTTGTGCTGGTACAACTCTGTCTTGTACGGCCAAGATATGTATTTGAAATCGACATTAACAATGCCAATACTGTTTATACAAATCAGTTGATCCGAACTTGATGGTTATCTTGCACTAATCAAATAGGATTGAAAAGGGTGCAAATATAAAAGTATGAGTAATCAACCAATTATAAACCTGCAATGATTATAAATGCTGCCCAGTATTAGGTTTTCTATTATAATGATAAAAATAATTAAAAATAAAATCGTGCAGTTATGGGTGATCTGTCTATTTGCTAGCTGCTTAACATTCGTTTCTTCGGGTGCTTTTGCGGCAGAAGTCATTGATTTGCGTTTTTCTGGTAATTCTGAACAAACCAGGATAGTCATCGAACTTGATAGCGAACAGCAATACCGCTGGTTCACATTGGCCAGCCAGGGTTCGCGGCTTGTTATCGACTTCCCAAAATTAAGCTGGAATATTGATGGCTCAGGCGCGATAGAGCAAGGTGAGGGAAGCGGTCATGGGCTTATTGCTAAATACCGGTTTGCTAAAAACACCAAAGATACTTCAAGGCTGGTTTTTGATTTAGCCGAGCCAATAGAAATAACCAGAGAGTTCTATCTTGCKCCTTCAAGTGAGAATTCRTCATATAGGTTGGTYATTGACCTAAAGAAGATTGATTTAATTTCTTTCATAACTAATGTCGGTGTTTATGAGCCRTTTTTCCCGGTGGTAGACGAGCAATTAGYTRYTACAGCTCCTGAGCCGCAATTAGCYACTRTCTTGGGGCCRTCGCTAAAATATGGCGGGCCAAAAARCAAAAGAATAATTGTAATTGACGCTGGCCATGGCGGCAAAGATCCCGGRGCTATTGGGRCGCACAAAAAAACCAGAGARAAACGTGTTAATTTRCGGGCTGCTTTGGCATTAAAAAAACGGCTTGAGAAATCTGGAAAATATAAAGTTTACCTAACCCGTAGCACTGATCGTTTTATTGAGCTTGAAGATAGAGTGAAAATTGCCCGTAATCGACAGGCTGATCTATTTATTTCCTTACACGCTGATGCCGCTAAAAACAAAAAAGCGCGTGGATCCTCGGTTTACACACTATCCGAAAGAGCCAGAGGGCGTTCTAAAACGGAAATATTAAAGGGCAGTGACTGGTTGATTGATGTTGATCTTGCAGCTGCTGCGCCAGAAGTGAGTGAAATATTGATCGACTTATCGGCTAGGCAAACCAACAATCAATCAGCTGTCTTTGCCAAATTGTTAGTTCCTGAATTAGCCAAGGCAGGGCCATTGCTTGGCAATACCCACCGTAATGGTAATTTGTATGTATTATTGGCTCCTGATGTGCCTGCCGTGCTGATAGAAATTGGTTTTTTGTCGAATAAACAAGACGAAGTAAAGCTAAATACCAAGCGATATATTACCAGAATTACCAATTCTATCGGTGATGCTGTTGATAAGTATTTTCGTCAAACTGATCGTTTGCACGCTTCAAATTAAATTAGGGTTTGATCCAGATAACGCATACTTAAAAACACTGAATGGCGAACGTACCCAAGGATTAAGAACGTTATTAGGAGAGTCATATGTTGAGAATTTTTATCGTTGTAGTTGCGCTGATCCTCGCGGCGATTACGATTACAGGATTGGGGGCGTTCGATGGAAGCACTAAGCTTAAAATCGCTAAAACYACKRCAAGTCCCTYAMAAGCMGTAAGCGTCACGATTGCGCCGCGTTCTAAAGCACTTAGTTTTGCTCGGCTAAAACTAGACAACCGAACCATCGCTGTGAACGATTATCAGGAGGGCATTGTAAGCGGAGTCTCGCTAGATACGATCATGCAGCCCGGCGAAGACGCCATCGCTCTGCTCAACCGCCTTGGATACGATGCAGTCGAGGCATTTGCCGACTATGCGAGCAATATCATTCACGTCGATGAGGGCGACCTCGACATACCCGTACAGCTTGGCAACAAGCACATTGCAGTAGGCACTAACTATCGTGAACACGCGCAAGAAGCCGAGATCGAGGGTGGTCCATTCCTGTTTCCCAAATATGTGCAACCTACGTCCGCCAACACTCCCATTGCGGCAGGCGCTGCATTGCTCGATGTTGAAGTAGAGATGTGTTTGGTGACATTACAACCACTCTTACCAAAATCAGGCGCCAGTGGCGGCTTGATTTTGTGCAATGATGTGACCGATCGTGCGGCGTTRCTRCGGYATATCAATCCKGAYAATCCGGAATCGGGTGTYGGCTTTACCACCGGMAAGAGTGCGCCGGGTTTTCTTCCTGTSGGAAATMTCTTCGTCGTGCCGCGTGATATTMGAGCCTTTAGTSRCGATCTCACATTGCAATTGTCRGTCAAYGGCAATGAGCGTCAGCGCTCTGTGGTRTYAAACTGGATATGGGATATGGATCGGGTCTTGATCGAAGCCGCAADCCAACGRGGCGCAAGCTGGGTCTATGGCGRCACGACAGCACGCCTGCCGTTCGACGCAGATGGTATGGTTCCMGCGCGGACTTTGATCCTYAGCGGCACTCCCGCTGGCACSATTTTCAGAGGTATCTACCCAAGCGCCATTGTTCGCGGGGGATTAACCTGGCTTGCCGGAGGATGGGATATACCGTTAACGCAACGCATCATTGCCAGCCAAATTGCCATTGCCCAAGCTTCCGGTACCTATTTACGCCCCGGCGATATGGTGTCGATTACCGTCGATCAAATGGGTGCGTTAGCTAATCCAGTTGAATAGATATACTTAAAACACTCAAAAACCCGAGGTTTAGTATAATTTTCTTAGTGCTCCATGCACTTAGCGCAAAAGCGGCACTCCAGATTGTAGAGTGCCGCTTTTGTTTTTTAAGAAATAATAATTACCAGCCGCAATCACWGTCTTTGTTTTCTTCTTCGAGATAACTAATTAACGGTTCGAAATAAGAGATGATTGCWGATCCGTCCATTTCCCTAGTGCCGGTAAATGCTTCTAGAGCATCTGGCCATGGTTKTGACTGTCCCATTTCTAGCATTTTCTGGAATTTCTCGCCGACTATGTCTGATCCGTAAATMGAACAACGATGCAAGGGGCCTTCCCAGCCAGACATTTTGCAAGCAGCTTCATGGAATTGGAACTGCATCACGAATGAAAGGAAATATCGCAAATACGGGGTATTACCCGGAATATGGAATTTTGCACCTGGATCAAATGCATCGGCAGGGCGCTCCCCGCCCGGAGGGATAATGCCTTGATATTTAGTGCGCAAATCCCACCAGCCTTGATTGTATTCTTCAGGAGTTATTTCGCCAGCAAATACCTGCCAGCGCCAGTTATCCATCATATAGGCAAATGGTAAAAAGGCGATTTTATCCAAAGCTGCACTTAGTAATAAGCCAGTGTCAGCATCGGCATTAGGGATCATGTCTTCTGTGATTAGCCCGATGTCAGCAAGATATTTCGGGGTGATCGACAATGAAATGAAATCACCAATTGCTTCGTGAAAGCCGTCATGCGCACCAGAACGAAACAGTACCGGTTGATCCTTATAGGCGCGTTGGTAATAGTTATGACCAAGTTCATGGTGCATGGTTTGAAAATCACTGGCATTTATCTTGGTGCACATTTTTATGCGAATGTCTTCTTGTCCGTCCAAGTTCCATGCCGAAGCGTGGCAGACAACATCGCGATCTTTTGGTTTGGTAAACAATGATCGTTTCCAGAAAGTATCTGGCAATTCAGCCAACCCAAGTGATGAGAAAAAATCTTCTCCAGTTTCAGCCATTTTCACGGCTGTGTAGTTTTGCTTTTTGAGTAATTCTGTTATGTCATAGCCCACTTCGCCCGAGTTCTTTGGTGCAACTAATGGATATATATCGCCCCAGTTTTGCGCCCACATATTGCCAAGTAAGTCGGCACGTATCGGCCCAGTGGTAGGTTGGACATCATCGCCATACTGCTCGTTTAGTCCGCTTCGCACATAACAATGTAACTGCTCATATAAAGGTTTGACCTGTCCCCACAAGCGATCGACTTCTGTGGCCATTTCATCTGCTGGCATATCATAACCAGAGAGCCATAATTCGCCAAGATCAGAAAAGCCAAGTTCACTTGCGCCCTCATTACCAATTTCGACAAGGCGGGAGTACTTAGGAGCCATCGGTACTGAAACCTTACGCCACTTAGTCCACATTTCTTGTAGAACTTCTGGATCACGAACTGTTCCCATCATTTCTTCCAAATCGGTACGCGGAACCATAACTCCGCCCATTTCAATTTGCCCCTTGGCGTAAGTCGAGCCAAGCCAAGTGGAGATTTCACTTAACTCTTCGGCGGCTCCTTCAACCTTTGACGGAGCCGGTAGGGTAAGGCTGGTTTTCAAGAACTTCATCTTGCGRGCYAATTYCGGTGGCARATCAAGGTCGTTAAACCTTTTTGCATCATTGGCCAGRTCAACACCTAATTTAGTGTATTCAGCGCCGACTTTGGTGGCTAACCAATCAGTGTCTTCAGTAATAAAGTTTGCGTTTACCCAGAATATTTTTGCCCCATATTCGCCCAATTCCGACATTTTCTTTTCGGCGGCATCAACAAAAGCTTKTKSWWCKWYARKRKTWSSWWMWKCSRWMWCGMTYKSYTGTYSKGTMWTAKKRWYCRTMTRMRCRKMWGAAYAKCYAACCAAAGCCAAAGCAGCAACGCCCATAAGTAGTTTTTTCATAAGTTAGTATCCCCAGTGTCGACATATTGCCGAAATTTCATTTTCAGTTTGGCTAATGTAACCGGAACCTGCGCCGAGGGTCAACAAAGCCAGTGCATTTGTGTTTAATTTTTGCGAATGGCATTTGATTTTATAAAAATACTGAATATTGAATTTTACTAACCAGATATTTACTGATTGCAGCGAGAATAAGCAAAAATAAGCGCGGCAGAAGACCGTAGCAATAAAGCGCAATCGCAGAAAGCGGCGTGTAACGGGTGAAAATGTCGCAATTTAAGCGATTCATGCCAAGTTTTGGCATTGCAGTGTTGATTWTGTATTTTAGCTATCACGCRYTRAGCGGRGAGCARAGCRYMTTRAAATGGYCMGGGCTTARAAAYKCTGAARTYRYAAYCAATGCRGARTTAAYAGCWYTAAWMAAAGCAAAARAYGATYTKGAAAARCARAACAGCCTKYTRCGAAATRCTTCTCTTGATCTTGATTATCTTGACGAGCGGGTGCGGGYAAAGCTGAACTATATAATGCCCGGTGATATGATAGTCATATTGGATTAGTATGCGCGGYAAAATGGAACAGGATAGTTTAGGTTACTGTCTTCTTAACTCCTTGGAGCGGATKAAGATAACCTAGACCTCGTTTCAACTTGGGAAGCTGCTACTCTATCATTAAGCTTCCCAAGTGATTTTTCATTCGTCCATAGCTTCGAACTCATCGTCAAAAATTTCTTCAATAGGCATTTCAAATAACCTTGAAATCTTGAAAGCAAGCGGCAAA
Source organism: Robiginitomaculum sp. (assembly GCA_002733735.2). Lineage (GTDB taxonomy): Bacteria > Pseudomonadota > Alphaproteobacteria > Caulobacterales > Maricaulaceae > Robiginitomaculum_B. The sequence continues at coordinate 152,329 of NVWT02000002.1, forward strand.
GACGGATCATACTTTCCGGTTTCAATGGCATTTATACTTTGGCGAGACACGCCTAGGTTTTCGGCCAAAACCCCTTGGCTCCATCGGCGTTTGGCGCGTAGCACGTGCAACTGGTTTTTCATTTGAARCGCCTTCTCACTAATGGGTTAACWATGCCAAAGAAAATCCAAAATAGAGGAAACATCATGTATAGYGGAAAACGTYCRACYTCGGCGAAGTTCTCCAAAAAACCCCAAACCGTGGCTACGGTTAACACCAAACCGGTCGCGTACAGGCTGCAGCGTACCATGATCATTTTCTCAAATTCGTCCATCTTAGGATCGRCCARCAGCTGACCAATGGCCCATATGATGAAAACKATTGGTACAGCGGTTAATACAGCCAAAATGGCCTTGATTTGAAATGTCAGATCCAGCTTTCCGATAGCGATAACTGATCCTATCAACATTACGGTATAGAAGCCTAATCCAAGTGTTAACCGAGTTAAATACCGGCGCATGTGTTTCGGTAATTTTTTGCTGGATTGTTTATCTGGATTTACTGTTGTTCGTTTGGTCATTTAATTCTCCATTTGTAAACATACTTTTAAGTTAGGCTTCCTTGATTAAATGTCAAGTGTCATTTACAAAAAGATTAGTTTACTATTAAAATTACTTGAAAACTCCTTTGTTCTTTTAGTGGAGGTGAGGGGAACGGTCATACGTATGGGTGAACAATCATCTTACTACCAATATGCCAGCATACGCATTTACACTAACTAGCCAACATCTACTTTTTGCTAGTAATTGGATTAGTATGCGCTTTCTAAAGTTCTTCTCTAAACAGTGAGTATACAAATTTTACTTATCACTCACTGGAGAAAAAACATGTCTAAGAAATCAAAAAACACTATCGAACAATCAACTGATCTGGCCCGTAAAATCTGGCTTGCTGGCGTTGGCGCTTATGGTCAAGCATATACCAACACTCGTGAAGGCATGGAAAAAGCTGGTGCATACAGTTCTGAACGCTTTGACGAGCTTGTCGAACGTGGCGAAAAAATCGAAAATGAAGTTCGTGATACTGTGACTACTAATGACCGAGTTAGCAAAGTTGTTGAAGCCGCCGGTAAATTCGGTGCTAGCCGTCGGGCTAAGTTTGTCGAACGTGTTGGCGCGGTTCGCAAAGGTTTAGGCTTGGATCGTGGTGTATTCACTATGGACGAAAAACTTGACGCTTTAACCGAGCAAATGAGCGCATTGACTAAAGAAGTTGCGGCAATCAAAAAATCGGTAAAGCCAGCTCGTAAAACTGTTGCTAAGAAAGCGGCTCTTAAAAAGGCAGCACCAAAGAAAGCTGCTACCAAAACAGTTGCTGCAAAAGTAGCTACTACAAAAACAGCTGACTAATTTTTAGAATTATCGGTTGATGAGGAAAGCGGGATCAGAAATGGTTCCGCTTTTTCATTTAGGCTTTGGTGTTTTGCTGCAATAAGCGGATCATGCCCTGCAAAGCATCAAAACCTGTTTCGCCCATATACGGTACGCTTAAAGCCATGATCTGAAACACTGTTTGGTGGATTGCTGTACTTGCAGATGTTTGGCGGTTTTCTAATTGTGCTAGATTAAGCCAATAGGTAAAGCCAAGTAATATTTGCTCGACTAAAGCATCAAGTAATGTCGGCTCTATGTGTAAAAACCCTAATTCTTGTAATTGCTGTAAATTCGCCCTGATCGCTTTGCGTTTATCACGCAATAACCTTTGAAATTTGGGTAAAAGAGTTGGGTATTGCAGCAAAATAGCATCAAGGTTGCGGTAGAAAAATCGAAAGTCCCAAATTTCTTCCAAGACTATATAAGCAAAAATCCATTGATCTTCGATGGCGCGAATATCGTTGGGGCCAGATTGTAATATTATTTGCATTTCTTCGGCAAACAGCTCGAACAAAGCTGGTATAATTTCTTCTTTGCCTTTGTAGTGGTAATAAAGATTGCCGGGGCTAATATCCATAACATTGGCAATATCAACCGCGCTTACTGCTGCTTCGCCCTCTTCATTAAGCAAGGCCAAAGCTGCATTTAATATTCTTTCCTTGGTACTCATGACTGGGTTTGAAGCTTAAATGCTTGGCTTAAATCGGCAATTAAATCATCAGGGTCTTCAAGACCAATAGATAAACGAATAATAGTTCCCTGATCGGGCCATTTTGGAATTGTCCGAGTTAGTTGCGGATCGCAGTGTATAGCAAGACTCTCATAACCTCCCCACGAAAACCCTAAGCCAAAATATTTCAAGGCGTTTAGAAATTTCAAAGCTTGGGCTTCAGGAATTGGACGCAAAATAAATGAAAACAATCCCGATGAGCCGGTAAAGTCACGTTGCCATAATTGATGGTCAGGATGTTCGGGCAAAGCCGGGTGCAATACCTTTGCAACTTCGGTACGTTTTGATAACCAGTTGGCAATCTTTAAAGCACTGGTTTGGTGTCGCTCTAATCGTGCGCCCATGGTTCGTAAACCACGCAATACCAGCCAAGCATCATCTGGAGAGACAAAATTACCGCTATCGGCGTTAAATTTTTGCAAAACYCTGYCGGCAGCTTTTGARCCGGTAGCGATCATGCCCATTAAAACATCAGAATGTCCGCAAGGGTATTTTGATGCCGCTTGAATAGAAAARTCCACACCCATTGTAATCGGTTTTAAGAACCAGCCGGCTGCCCAAGTATTATCAACTAATGTCCATATCTTGCGCTCTTTTGCAATCGCAACTATTGCTGGAATATCGGTTAGCTCCATAGTCAAAGAGCCGGGGCTTTCCATGAAAATAGCTTTGGTGTTTGCTTTGATGTAGTCTGCGAGATCGTTGGCACTTTCAGGATCAAAAAAACCCACATCGATATTAAATTTGGTTAGCTGATTTTGACAAAACTTTCKGGTCGGTCCGTARATGTTATTGCTTAGTARAACATGRTCACCAGCCGMACAAATTGCCAGCAAAGGCATGGTGCATGCGYTAAGTCCGCTAGGAGCTAAGACAACGCTATGAGCCTGCTCAAGGGTGCAAAATGCCTCACGCAAACTGTCATGAACGTTCATGCCTTGTATGCCATAAGAACGCTTGGTTTTATTGCTGTAGAGGTCTTCTGCTCGCTCGAATAATATGGTGGAAGCACGATGAATAGGCGGGTTTACCGCTCCTTGCAAAACTTGCTCATCTCGTGAGAGGTGCGCCAATTTGGTGTGGTCACTCATTTGTAAGCCAGTTTGGAACCGGTAGCCCCTTGGAAGCTAGAAATTCTGGATTATAGAGCTTTGAGGTATAACGATTGCCGTAATCGCAAAGCAAAGTAACGATGGTATGACCCGACCCTAATTCCTCAGCCATTTTGATTGCGCCAGCAATATTTATCCCGCTAGAGCCACCAAGACACAAGCCCTCATTTTCAACCAGACCGAATAAGATGTTTAGCGCTTCGTCGTCGGTGATTTGCCATGACATATCAATTTCGACATTTTCAAGGTTTGTCGTGACCCGCCCTTGACCAATGCCTTCGGTTATTGAGTTACCCTCAGAGGATAATTCACCCTTGGTATACCAATTGTGTAATTTGGCTCCCATGGGATCAGCCAAAGCGATTTTAACTTGTGGATGGTGCTGTTTCATAAACATTGAAACACCGCCAAGTGTGCCGCCAGTTCCAACCGCACAGATAAACCCATCTATTTTCCCGTCAGTTTGTTCAATTATTTCCGGTGCGGTTGTTTGGTAATGAACAAGTCGGTTGTCGGTATTATCGAACTGATTTGCCCACCAAGTTCCGCCCTTGGTTTTGGCATTAAGTCTTTCGGCCAACAATCTGGAATAATTGGCAAAATGATCCGGGTTGATTGCTGGAACTGGTGGTACTTCGATTAACTTGGCTCCGAACAGGCGTATTGCCTGTTTTTTCTCTATGGTCTGATTGTCGGGCATGACGATAATTACCGGGTGGCCCAGTGCTGAACCTACCATGGCCAAACCAATGCCGGTATTGCCCGCCGTTCCTTCAACGATAGTGCCGCCAGGTTTTAATGCACCGGATTTTTTTGCTGCCAATACCATGCCCAAAGCTGCGCGATCTTTTACTGATTGCCCGGGGTTTAGAAATTCTGCTTTGCCGTAAATTTCACAGCCAGTAATTTTGGAGGCGTGAGACAATTTGATCAAAGGGGTGTTGCCAATCAAATCGATGATGTTTGTTTGTGTATTACTCATTATCTTCTGCTGAATCTGGTGTTTTATTTATCGGGCTATCGCGCAATTCGACCATTCCGCCAAACGGAGGAGCTAACCGGCCTTCGGTCTCGAATTTCATTTTTAAGGCAATTATTCGGTTTTCTACGTCTTTGGACAAATCCGCATAGAACAAATTAAACGGATCAGGCTTAAAGCGCTTTCCTAATGACAATTCCTTACGTAGGCTTTTGGAACGCGGAGCTTCGATTAACAAAACCCCTTCTTCACATTGGGTGCTGGTTTGGCCGGGGATCGGTGCTGGATTGGCAGCCCAATCAAGACCGGAAGCTGCGACCCCGCCAAGGTGTAATCGTGCCGGGGCAAAATCATGTACTGCTGCTCCTAAAACTGGATTTACACATGCTAATGCTCGGCCAAGAGTATTTTGTAATCTACCGTTTTGATCCCAAACCATGCTACGTTCCCGAAACCGGGTGATTTCCAGATCATCTTCTTCAGCAAATGCATTATAAGTTACGACACATTGAGTTGATTGTGGGGTTTTGCAAACGAGTAGCCCTTTTAAGCCAGCTTCAAATAAATCAAGTGGTACTGCAAAGTCAATTACATAGGCAACCGCTAATCTTTCACGCATATGTTGATCGTGGAAACGATCTTGTAATAAGCCCAAAACATGTAGGCCGCCTTGCTCAACACCAACAAGTACGATGGGGCCGTTGCTATCTATGTCGGCAACGAATTTGTCAAATGCAGCTAAAACATCACTATAGGCCAAGGCTCTGGCGGCTCTTGCATCATAGCGAGCGGTCAAAAAAGAATACAAAGAAGCCGCGCGGTATTTTGGAACAGTAACATGACCTGCACCTCGAAATGGCCCAGCCCAATTTGGTATTGCTTCTCGTAACAACCGGTCATTGCTATCTTCATCGCTAAGGCTAGTATTCCAATCTTCTCCACCCCAATAAATAGTCGGGGTTACTACAAAAATATGGGTGTCTTTTTGATCAATTTCTGTCTTTGGAGCAAAAACCCAACTTGCTGGATCATTATAGTCAGGTTGTGTTGGCGGGGTATATGTTTGGTATGGTACTCTTGGATCAAGAAAAAACCGAAACAAATTATCTTGTCCGGCAATGGCCGCAGCAACAATCAGAGCGGCGAAAGCTACTGCAATTATTAGTGCAACGCGTAGGAATTTAAATCTATCTAGCACCTTATCCCTCAAACGAATCTTATTCTTCACCATATAATGCTCATAGCTATGGTATCAAGCATTTGCTGGTTAAACGGCTTGTCAGAATCACTTGCATCAATGAAAATGCTTAAAAAGGAACTTGATATGACTAATCCGGCTGATAAAGAACCTCCCGCTAATAAACGTGGCCTGCTATTATGGCTTCGAAACAGCTTTTTAACCGGAATTGTTATTACAGCGCCCATAGGCGCCACTGTTTGGGTTGTGGTTAGTTTTGTTAGCTTTGTTGATAATTCGATATTGCCGATTATACCGGAAAAATATAACCCTGAGACGTATTTACCTATAAACTTACCTGGTCTTGGTTTGGTGATTGCTGTGGTGGGCTTGACGTTACTTGGTGCTTTGACCGCCAATATTTTTGGGAGAACTTTGATTGGTTTTGGCGAAAGCCTGTTGCGACGAGTTCCATTTGTTAGCAATATTTATGAAGCAGTTAAACAAATAATTCACACGATTGTCACCGGTTCAGAAAAGTCATTTCAGGACGCAGTATTGATCCAATACCCGCGTGAAGGCTTATGGGCTGTTGGCTTTATCACGGCTGATGCTAGAGGCGAATTAAAAGAGTTTCTTGATGATGATGTGGTTGCAGTTTTTGTTCCAACTACACCAAATCCTACATCGGGTTTTTTGTTGTATGAGAAACGCGAGAACCTGCACGATCTAAAAATGAGCGTTGAAGATGCAGCTAAGTTGGTGATTTCTGCTGGTCTGGTTTATCCAGAACCCGGTAAGAAAAACAAAAAATTGAAAAAAAACCGCAAGAAAGGTGGCTCATCCACTACCGAGCAATAATAGAGCTTGGTCTTGTTCAAACAAATAAAGCAGGGTTTTTAGGGCTTCACTGCGCCCCCCGATAAGTTCTGGGTCGGCCTCTACTTCCATTCTTGCTTGGGTTCTGGCTATCTCCAACAATTCGCCATCTATGGCCAAATCAGCAAATCTAGTTCGTAATTGTCCTGATTGTTGCACACCAAGTAGATCGCCAAACCCACGTAAAACCGCGTCTTTTTCTGCTATTTCAAAGCCGTCTTCGGTTTGRCGCATTATTTCCAATCGYTGTTTTGCTGTTTTGCCYAGAGGATCAAGATATAGCAAAATACATGATGAAGGCTTATCCGAACGCCCAACACGTCCVCGTAATTGATGCAATTGTGACAAACCAAAGCGTTCYGCGTGCTCAATGACCATAACCGTGGCATCAGGCGCATCAACGCCTACTTCAACGACTGTAGTGGCAACCAATAATTTAATAGCGCCGTTTTGAAATTCTTCGGTTACTTGTTGTTTTTCTTTTGCCTTCATTCGTCCGTGTACTAGACCGACTTGTGATCCGAATATCTTCGATAAATCTTCAAATCGTTGTTCGGCGGCGGCCARGTCGGATTTATCGCTTTCTTCGACCAAAGGGCACACCCAATACGCCCGCCCGCCGTTCTCTATGATCCTTTGCAGTCCAGCAATAACTTCAGGTATTCKCTGTAATGGCATGGCTCTTGTGGTTATTGGTAACCTTCCGGCAGGCTTTTCGCGGATTTGYGATAGTTCCATATCGCCAAAAGCTGCCAGCGTTAAGGTGCGTGGAATTGGTGTTGCAGTCATTACTAATAGATCAGGACGCAAGCCTTTGGCCAATAATTGTAAGCGGTTGGAAACTCCAAACCTGTGCTGCTCATCAATGACTACTAATCCCAATTTTTGGTATTCAACTGCTTCTTGGAACAGAGCATGAGTGCCGCAAATTACGTCAATTTCACCGGACTTTAGCCTTTGTAATATGTCTTTACGTTTTGCTGATTTATCGCGCCCAGTTAACACTTCCACTCTAATTCCGGCGGGAGCTAATAATACGCTTAGTGATTTTCCGTGTTGTCGTGCTAAAATTTCCGTTGGAGCCATAATCGCCGATTGTCGTCCTGCTTCTAATGCATGGGCGCAAGCTAATGCGGCAACAAAGGTTTTTCCTGATCCGACATCACCTTGCAGCAAGCGGCTCATTTGTTCTGATAATTGCATGTCTTTTGCAATTTCACCATAAACCTTCATTTGATCATTTGTTGGCGTAAACGGCGCGTTATGGATTACTTTTTCTATTAACTCACCGCTACTGTTTTGACTAAACCCGCCAAGTGACATTCGTTTCTTGCGCACCAATGCCAATGCTAATTGTTTTGACAATAATTCGTCATAGGCAAGACGGATACGAGCCGGATCGCGCTCACCTACTTTTAGGGGTGTTTGCGGATTGTGTAATTGTAACATGGCCTCATTCCAACTTGGCCATTTGCGCTCGATCATTAGTGATTTTGAATTCCATTCGGACAGTTCTGGTGCGCGTTTTAAGCTTGTCGTTATGGCCTTTAATAAGGTTTTTGATGCTAATCCGGCTGTCATCGAGTAAACCGGCTCTAGGTTCGGCATCTCTTCGGCTTTATTAAGCGGCAAAATATAGTCAGGGTGTAACATTTGTAATTCGCCGCTAAAGCGTTCGACCTTGCCACTAACTATCCGGGTTTCGCCGATTGGTAATTGCGATAATAACCAGTCTTCTCGCGCGTGAAACCAAGTCAGGGTTAGCCAACCACGGGCCTCTCTTGTTCGTATTTTGTAAGGCCGGCCTTTTCGAGGCGATGGTATGTGTTGTTCTACTTCAACCTCAAAAGTGGCGATGCTATCATCAATGGCATTGGCAACGCCTGGACGCGCCCGGCGGTCAATGATTGAATTTGGAACCATAAATAATAAATCAATTATTCGGTTAGCGCCAAGTTTTGATAGATTCTGTGCAACTTTAGGGCCGACACCGGATATGGTTTCGACAGGAGCAAATAAAGGGAATAATATTTCCGGGCGCATTGTTAGACTATACCGTAAACCAATTCAAAGGCGAGACAGATTGTACTTAAATTATTCGCACAACCAGTTTTCTAGTCCCTTATTGGCTAATTCATCGGCTCGTTCATTGCCCGGATCGCCGTCATGACCTTTAACCCATAGCCATTCAATTGAGTGTCGCTGGGTAGCCGTATCAAGTTCTTCCCATAAATCACGGTTTTTAACTGGTTTTTTTGCCGCAGTTTTCCAGCCACGTCTTTTCCAACTGTCTAGCCATTTGGTAATGCCGTCACGGACATATTTACTATCAGTATGTAAGGTGACTTTACAAGAACGCTTTAACTGGTTTAGGGCGCGTATTGCCGCCATCAATTCCATTCGATTATTGGTAGTGCTGTCTTCTCCGCCGCTGATTTCTTTTTCCACATCACCAAAAATCAGTAATGCCCCCCAACCACCAGGGCCGGGATTACCTCGACACGCGCCATCGGTATAAATCTCTACCTTGTCTCGTTTCATGATTGTAATATTTGTGGCAGTTTGAAAGAAATGTTTTCGGTAGCCGTCTCTAAGGTTTCTATATGAATTTCGGTTCTTTTTGCAATCGCGTCCAATAATTCTGTTATTAGGTTTTCTGGCGCAGATGCTCCAGCAGTTATACCCAATGTTTTAACACCCTGTAATTCAGTCCAGTTCACGTCAGATTTACTCTCGATAAGTCTGGCATTTTTTGCCCCGGATTTTTTTGCCACTTCAACAAGGCGCATCGAATTTGATGAACTGGTGGCTCCGATTACCAATACTAAATCACACTTAGCAGCCATCGCTTTAACGGCGGCTTGCCGGTTAGTTGTTGCGTAACAAATATCTTCTTTATGTGGGCTAGTAATTTGCGGAAACCTAGCTTGAAGAATATCAACAATTTCCTTGGTGTCATCAACCGATAAGGTGGTTTGGGTAACGAAGGCTAAGTTATCAGCATCTTCAACTTGTAGTTTTCTTGCATCATCGCAAGTTTCAACAAGAATCACCTCACCCAAGGGTAATTGTCCCATGGTGCCGATCACTTCAGGGTGACCGGCATGGCCGATTAGAATGATTTTTCGAGATTTGGCGAAATGCCGCTCGGCTTCCTTGTGAACTTTTGACACCAAAGGGCAGGTGGCATCAAGAAACAACATGTTTCGAGTTTTTGCTTCTTTTGGTACTGATTTTGGCACTCCGTGTGCAGAAAATATCACCGGTCGATCATCGGGGCATTCGGATAATTCTTCAACAAAAATAGCGCCTAATTCCCTCAAACGTTCAACAACATAAGGGTTGTGTACAATTTCATGACGCACATAAACTGGTGCGCCGAACTTGGCAATTGCCTGTTCAACAATTTGAATTGCTCTATCAACTCCGGCGCAAAAGCCTCTTGGAGCAGCCAAAATTATTTTCAAAATAGAACCTCACGAATAAAGTTTAATAATTTTTACTGAATTGATCGCTTGTCCTTGCTTGCCGATAGGCAATCAAAAGGGTACACGGGTGCTTTGTAACATAGGTTCGGCAAAGGTGAACACCAAAGCTGGATTATATCAAAAGGTTTGTTTGTTCGTCATGAAATTATCTCTTCTTTTTGCTGCTGCCGCAATGGTATTTATTTCCAGTTGTAACAATCCCCCTAAGATTCTATCTGGTGTTTTTGCATCTGATAAGCCAAATGAAGGGCCTTGTCCGCAGGCTCTGGTATTGTGGGACGTTTCGCGCAAAGTGCAAATCAGCAAACCAGAAACTTTCTCCAATGTTGGATTTACCGGCGAAATCCTGAACGTTAGCTCTTTTTGCACCTATGTGGATGAGGATCCCATTGTTGCTAATCTTGAAATTCAATTTGCTTTTGGTCGTGGACCGGCTGCTACAGGTATGGAAATGGATTATCCTTATTTTATTGCGGTTACACGTAAAGATAAGGCGGTTATTTCCAAGGAGACATTCCCTTTGCGGGTGAAGTTTCGTAGTGAAGATGAAATTGTTTATGTTACAGAAAAATTCAAATCTATTACTATTCCGCGTAAGCAACAAAACACTAGTGGAATAAACTTTGAGATACTGGTTGGCTTTGAATTAACCGAAGCCGAGTTAGAGTTTGCCCGATCTGGAAAAAGGTTTCGGGTTCCAGCTGGTTCACACCAGCAATAGCAGGTAACAAACTATGCAATCTATTATCAACCAACTCTCTAGCGAGGTCGGTGCGGTCTTTGTTTCACTGTCATTGCCAAAAGAATTCGGCTTTGTCACTCGTTCAAGCCGGGCAGGAGAGGCGCCTTTTCAATGTAATGGAGCTATGGCCGCGGCAAAATCAGTCAAGAAAAACCCCAGAGACCTTGCAGCGCAAATTACAAATAAATTACAATCAAGTCCGTTGATTAAAAGCATTGAAATTGCCGGTCCAGGTTTTTTGAATATTATTCCGGCGGATAGTCTTGTTAAAAACCAAGCTGCAGAATTGGCAAAAGATGAACGAACTGGCGCAAATATAGTAACAGATCCAAAGAAAATTGTTATTGATTTCGGGGGGCCTAATGTCGCCAAACCAATGCATGTCGGGCATCTTCGATCATCGGTTATTGGTGACGCATTACAGCGTTTATTACGTTTTTGCGGCCATGAAGTAATAAGCGATATTCACCTTGGTGATTGGGGTTTGCAAATGGGGCAGTTGATCACGCAATTGCAACTGGAACAGCCTAAGTTGGTTTATTTCGACGATGATTTTGATGGGCTCTGGCCAAAACAACCGCCGGTGGATATTGATGATTTATCGCGAATGTATCCATTGGCTTCTGCTGCTTGCAAAGAAGACGAAACCAGAATGCAACAAGCTAGAAAAGCAACTGCAGAACTTCAGGGCGGGCGGGCTGGTTATCGGGCGTTATTGGATCATTTTATTGCGGTTTCGATTGCGGCATTGAAAATTGATTTTGCGGCTCTTGGCGTTCACTTTGATCTTTGGAAAGGCGAGGCTGCTGTTAATCCGTTAGTTGCGCCTATGATTGAGCAGTTCAAACAAGGTGGATTTACTGAACTTAGTGACGGTGCGTTGATCATTAGGGTTGCTAAAGAAACTGACAAAAAAGAGCTACCGCCACTTATTTTGGTCTCTAGTGCTGGTGCTGCTCTTTATGCGACCACTGATTTAGCAACCATTGTTGATCGCAAAGATAATATAGCCCCAGATGTAATTTTATATGTGGTTGACCTTGGTCAGTCATCGCATTTCGAACAAGTGTTCAGAGCTGCTGGTAAAACGGGACTGTTTGATGAGAATGCTTTGGAGCATATCAAGTTTGGCACGGTAAATGGTACTGATGGTAAAAGGTTTCGCACCAGATCTGGTGGTGTTATGCGGCTGTCTGATTTGTTACAACAAGCCAATGATGCGGCCAGTAAAAGGCTAACCGATGCTGGTTTGGCGCAAGAATTTGATGAAAATGAGCGTTCAGAAATAGCTCGATTGATTGGACTGGCAGCAATTAAATTTGCTGATCTTCGTAATCAACGCACTACAAATTATGTATTTGATATGCAGCGTTTTACGGCATTTGAAGGCAAAACTGGTCCGTATTTGCTTTATGCGTGTGTGCGGATGAAATCAATGCTGCGAAAAGCCAAGTCCGCTGGAATATCGGTTGGGGAAATAGACCCAGTGGTTAAAGAGGAAAAGGCGTTGGTACTTATGCTTGATGGGTTTGACCAAGCCTTGCAAAGCACTTGTGATCGACGTTCTCCGCATATTTTGTGTGAACATTTATTTGATCTAGCACAGGCTTTTTCCAAATTTTACGCTAGCTGTCCGGTATTGGCCGCTAACGGCAGTGCTGTTCAGTCTTCGCGGTTACAACTTGTCGAAACTACATTGCGACAATTGCAAACAGGACTTGGCCTTTTGGGGATTGAAACGCCGGAACGTATGTAGATCCTGATCCTAAACCCTTGTCATGCTCAAGCAAACTTGTTAGAGAATTGATATATCCCAATTCGCGGGAGAAACTTGGCAACAAGTACCGAAGGAGCAACCGCCTCGGAAACTCTCAGGTAAAGTGGACCGCGAATTGGTTCTAAACGCTGGAAAGTACTGACGTTCAGTACACCGAAGGAGTAAGCTGACATAAGTTTTGTCGGTGAATCTCTCAGGTCACAAGGACAGCGGGGGCATGAGTTTATATGGCAGTAATGTCATGTATTACATGTCTTCGTGTGCGCTGTCTTTGTGTGAGGTTTGGAAAATGATTGATCAAAATTTACTTGCTACGCCGTTGAAGTCCTTGATGGAGGAGTTGGGCGGTAAAATGGTGCCGTTTGCCGGATATTCAATGCCGGTTCAATTTGCTGCCGGGGTGCGCCAAGAACATATCTGGACGCGTGAGAATTGCGGGCTGTTCGATGTTTCACACATGGGACAAGCTAGGTTGCGGGGTGATGACCCAGCACAAGCATTAGAAACGATTGTTCCGGGAAACATGCAAGGTATAGCGGCTAATATGCAGCGTTATACTGTATTGCTTAATGATGATGGCGGGATAATTGACGATTTGATGGTCTCGCGCCCTGATGATGATGGCTTGATGCTGGTGGTAAATGCTGCTTGCAAGGATAAAGATTACCAAAGAATATCAACCGCTTTGGCAGGTGTCGCCCGGTTGGAACCTATCAATGATCGTGCTTTGATTGCCGTGCAGGGGCCAAAGACTGCTGAAATATTCGGCAAATTCATGCCAGCAGCTTGCGATATGGTATTCATGCAGTGCGGGCATTTTACATTATTCGGTCATGATGTGATTGTTTCAAGGTCTGGTTATACTGGTGAGGACGGATTTGAAATTTCATTACCTAGCGCGTATGCAGAAGAAATAGTCCGCGAAATACTTGCCGATACACGGGTAAAACCTATTGGTCTTGGAGCTAGAGACAGCTTACGTCTTGAGGTTGGTTTATGTTTGTCTGGACATGATTTTACTGAGGATCAGACACCGATCAGCGCTGGTTTGGCTTGGGCTGTGCCAAAGCTGCGTAGAGAGCGCAAAGATTTTCCCGGTGCAGAGCGCATGTTGCAAGAGTTAGCCGAGCAACCAACGAAGAAACGTGTTGGTATATGCCCTGATGGCAGAGCGCCAGCACGTGAGGGTACAGAGGTTTTCAAAGACGGGATTAGAATAGGGCAGGTCACATCTGGTGGTTTTGGGCCGACATTTGGCGGGCCGGTATCTATGGGATATGTGCGGGCTGATTTGGCCGATATTGGCAGCAAAGTTGATTTACTAATACGTGGCAAAAACTATCCGGCGACAATCGCTAAAATGCCATTTGTGGCGCAAAATTATTATAGGGGAAAAGGAGCTTAAAATGGCTGATTTATATTTTACTGAGGATCATGAATGGTTGTCCGTTGAGGGTGATACGGCGCGGGTCGGGATTACAGCTTATGCCGCCGGGCAGTTAGGCGATATTGTATTTGTTGAATTGCCGGAAATAGGAAAACAGATAGAGGCTGGTGGTGAGGCTGCTGTGGTTGAATCCGTTAAATCTGCAAGCGAGTTATTTGCACCAATAGCTGGTGAAATAGTTGCGGCCAATACGGAATTGGAAGATGCCCCAGAAACCGTCAACGAAGACCCAACAGRCAAGGGSTGGTTYTTTGARATYAARATYAGCGATAAATCYGAACTTGGGAAATTGATGGACAAGGCGGCTTATGACGCTTTTGTGGCAGGATTGTAACTCATGCGCTACCTACCGCTGACCGATGTTGATCGGCAAAAAATGCTTGCAACAATTGGCGTTGCAAATATTGACGAATTGTTCTCTGACATTCCAAAGTCAGCGCGGCTTGTGGACGGTTTAAATGATTTRCCRGACCATGCWMCTGAGCAATCGGTCGAGCGGCATTTYAGCMAAATGTCGGCACAAAACATTAGTGCCGGGTCAGTGCCGTTTTTTTGCGGAGCAGGGGCTTATCGTCATCATGTKCCGGCTAGTGTTGATCATTTGATCCAACGATCAGAGTTTCTAACTGCTTACACGCCATATCAACCRGAAATCGCCCAAGGAACTTTRCAGACYYTGTTTGAGTTTCAAACCCAAGTGGCGCAAATTACCGGCATGGGAGTGGCCAATGCTTCGATGTATGACGGCTCTACGGCGTGTGCCGAAGCAGTATTGATGGCGGCAAGGATTACCAAGCGCAAGAAATGCATCTTAGCTCCCGGCCTGCACCCGCATTATGGCCAAACCACACGAACCGCGACCCATACTTTTGGTATTGAAATCGATCAAAAAACTGCGGGCATTGGGTTTGAACATAAAATCATTGATCAAATTGATGATGAAACYGCYTGTATTGTTGTGCAGTCTCCAAAYGTATTTGGCGAGGTGATAGACCTTGAGCCATTGGCCGCAGCAGCTCATGCAAAAGGCGCGTTGCTTATCGCGGTAACTACTGAAATCATCTCATTAGGTTTGCTTAAAAACCCTGGTGAAATGGGCGCGGATATAGTTGCTGCCGAAGGGCAATCAATCGGCAATGCGCTAAATTTTGGTGGGCCTTATGTTGGCCTGTTTGCTTGTCGTGATGATCGTAAATTCATTCGTCAGGCACCGGGGCGTTTTGCCGGTCAAACAGTTGATGCAAATGGTGATAGGGGCTTTGTGCTTACCTTATCAACCCGTGAGCAACATATTCGCCGCGAAAAGGCTACATCRAACATTTGCACCAATTCTGGTCTATGTAGYTTGGCCTTTACCATACAYCTTTCATTGCTTGGTGATAARGGCTTTAGGCATTTGGCAAWGCTCAACCATCAAAAAGCCTGCGCMTTGGCTGATCGCTTGTCTGCTATTTCTGGTGTGGAGTTGTTGACTTCGAAATTCTTCAATGAGTTCACTTTACGGCTTTSCARAAACRCCAATGAAGTGGTYGARAATTTAGCCGCAAAAGGAATTTTGGGCGGTATCCCTGCTTCAAGATTATACGGYGWKGGCAAKATGGAAGACCTATTATTGGTGACCGCCACTGAAACCAATACTGAGCAAGATATGGATCAATTTGCCCAAGCTTTGGCCGAGGAATTATCATGAGCATGAATAGCACAGGGCGACCAACAAGCCCGAAAAACACTAATTCAAATACCAGCTTTGGCAGTGCATTATTGCAAGACGAAGGCTTGTTATATGAAGTTGGTAGTATTGATAAAACCGGTGTTGATCTTGAGAAGCTAAACGATACAAAAACTCGACTTGGCGATATGGAGCGAACCAAATCCACAGGTCTTTTTGGTTTGAGCGAGCCGGAGACCTTGCGTCATTATGTGCGATTGTCACAAAAGAATTATGCGATTGACTTAGGTCTTTATCCGCTTGGTTCGTGTACTATGAAACACAATCCGCGCCTCAATGAGAAACTAGCCAGATTACCGGGTTTTGCCGATGTTCACCCATTGCAGCCATTATCGACAGTGCAAGGTGCGTTGCAATTAATGCAAGAGCTATCTGACTGGTTATTGCAGGTCACCGGTATGGACAGTGTGGCGTTATCACCCAAAGCCGGAGCGCATGGCGAGATGTGTGGCATGATGGCAATTCGAGCAGCTATTGCGGCTAAGGGTGAATTGCAAACCCGCAAAAGGGTTTTAGTTCCTGAAAGCGCMCATGGCACCAATCCGGCAACGGCGGCGGCTTGCGGMTTTGATATTGATGAAATACCAGCTAATGCCAATGGCCAAGTTGATATGGAAGTATTTCGTAGCAAATTAGGTTCTGATGTCGCAGCGATTATGYTGACCAAYCCTAATACTTGYGGATTGTTYGAGCCGGATATCAAGGAAATCGCCGATTTAGTACATGAACATGGCGGCTATTTTTATTGTGATGGCGCCAATTTGAACGCGATTATGGGCAAATGCAAAGTCCGTGACCTTGGGGTTGATGCCATGCACATCAATTTGCATAAAACGTTTTCTACCCCGCATGGCGGCGGTGGGCCGGGTGCTGGGCCAACAGTTTTATCATCAAGATTATCTGAATTCGCACCATTACCATTTGTTCGCAAAAACGATGATGGCAAACTAGATATGATCGAACAAATCGAACAGTCACCAACTGCCTTTGGCCGGATGTGTGCCTTTCATGGGCAAATGGGAATGTTTGTCAGAGCCTTGGCCTATATGATGAGCCATGGCGGTGATGGCTTACGGCAAGTATCCGAAGATGCAGTGCTTAACGCCAATTATTTGCTGGCGCGATTAAAAGAGCACCTCAGCCCTGCATTTGATGGCTTCTGCATGCACGAAGCATTATTTGACGACAGCTTTTTAGCGGATACTGGTGTTACAACGCTGGATTTTGCCAAAGCATTGATCGACGAGGGCTATCATCCAATGACTATGTATTTCCCATTGGTGGTGCATGGGGCGTTATTGGTGGAACCAACGGAAACTGAATCATTACAAAGYCTTGATGAGTTTGCCGATACTATGCTGGAGCTGGCAAAAAGCGCCAAGGCCGGTGAGGTGGAGCGTTTTACCGAGGCGCCAATTAAAGCGCCATTGCGAAGGCTTGATGAAACACTGGCCGCACGTAAACCGGTACTTCGTTGGACAGCAGACTTGTAAAACCTTGTTATATCTATTACATTGAACGAGTGTTTGGGAGGCGCGAACGAGAGTATGCAGATGAAGCGTCCAAAAATTAAACTTTCCGTGAAAAATAGTCGCAAGTTAAAAGCTGCCGGTGGTGTTGGTCTTATTGCCATTGGTATTCCGCTTATTCCATTACCTGTGCCAATTGGTTGGGCGGTAACATTAACCGGTGTTGCGGTTTTAACCAATAATTCTGATCGCGCCAAAAGAGGCGTTGAAAAGCTGGTGGCAAAATACCCCTCCGTCCCGCGAAAGTTTCGCACCGCTAGACAAAAAGCAGCTGAACTAAATCCATTTAGCAAGAGAAGCAGTTAGGCATTGATGAAATTATTTGCTTGCGGGTGCGACGGGGATGATCCCATCACGTTCGTCATTAACCAACTTGTTCGGGTGACGCAGTTTTCGTAAGTGCAGTTTTTTAAGCCCCTCAACCCAGACTCTTTAATGTCCCCAAGTAACTCCGGCTTGGTAATCGTCAACATCGCAACCCTCACCCCAACCCTCTCCCGAGTAGGGAGAGGGAGTCGCATCCGTGAAGTTTTGCTATTTCACCGCTGGTCATAACTAAAACCACGTTTGTCATGCCGGCCCTGAGCCGGTATCCATCCTTGCAGGTGGTGCAAGTAGCAATGGTGGAAATGAGCAACTGACCTTGGTGCTGATACCACAAGGCTGGATTCCGGCTTTCGCCGGAATGACGACGTTTTTGATGTTTTACTGCGAGACAAAACAACAAGTGCAAACAAGACCCTCATTTGCACTACTGAGTAACTCTTAATTAGCACTCATTGGCAAAGAGGTTATCTGAGCTAAGGGTTAACTAGCAAAGATTTTGCACTCATTGACCCTTACTGACACTTGAGAAACGGGGATAAGTTTCAACCATGCCCGTAGCGTATCTGTTTGTTATAATGGTCTTGCAAGTGGCCTTAACCAGCCAGTTTGCGGCTCTTTGATATAGTGAATACGTGATAAACCCAATAAAGTGTGGATTTACAGGCCGGTGTATGTAGTGTTCGCAATGCTTTGCCCAAAACGGGAACTCGTGTCTTGTCGAGCCGTTCAACTCTTATCCTCTGGGGAAAATGTAAATCGAGAAAGTGTTTTTTGGCCGCACCTGTTTTTCCACAATTTCTATAAAGTAGGGGCGTACAAAATATCAATATTGTAGTTTGCCAGTAGATATTTTGTGTTGCGCTTTAGAATTTAGCGGTAATTTCTTTGATGCTGTTATCAATCAATTTGGTTTTTGATGCTTTTGGYACGGYTGTTTCCAAAGCAATTTCARCMGCTTTTACCGCTARATCAACAGCCTGATTRCGTACCATAGCTTCAGCYTGCGCTTGTACYTGTTCAATCCGGCGATTRGCGGMGTCTGCTTTACGTTCTAGCTGYTCGGCTAGCTTTGTACGCATYTCAGTTGCGTATAGTTTYGCTTCTTTTTTWGCTTGCTTGACTATWTCTTCAGCTTKTTCTTCAGATTCGCGCTGTCTTCGAGCGTAAGAGGCTAGTAATTCTTGTGCTTCTTCACGCAAATTACGAGCCTGTTCCAGTTCATCATGGATTTTCTTAGATTGATTATCTAGCATTTTTGCCAGTAGAGCTGGAACTTTCACCCATAATAATAACCCAAAAAATAGCAATAATGACGCCATAACCCAGTGGGTTGAATTGCTAAGGTCGATCAATCCCAAGAATAACTCAGGGGTCGAAGATGGATCAGAAGCAAAAAGTATCATAATATTATTTTCCTGTAGCAGCCGCTACGATTTTGGTGATTTTTGCCGCTTCAAGTTTATAGCCAGTAAGCTTGGTAACCATGTCATTAACCGCGGTTTTTGCAACAGAAGAAACACTGGTCAGCGCTTTTTGTCGCGCTTGATTGATTTTCGTCTCAGCTATAGCCAAAGTTTCAGCCAAACTGGCATCTTGTGCTTCTAATTCTTCAGCAATTTCTGCACTGATCTTGTTTTTGTTGTCAGCCGCGATTGAATGGGCTCTTTCTGCTGCTTTTTTTAAGCTACTTTCATAAGCAATAACAGCCGCATCTGCGTCAGCTTTCATGCTTACTGCCATATCTAAATCATCAGCAATTCGGTCACACCGCTCTTCTAAAACTCCACCAATGCGCGGAATAAAAATTCGGCTTAAGGCTAGGTATAGAATGCCAAATGCAATCGCCAGCCAGAATATCTGACTGGGAAAGGTTGAAAAATCCAATTGCGGCATACCAGTGCCGCTGCTTGCAAGCTCTTCAGAAGCTAATTCGATCGCATTTTCAGTAAAATACAACATGGTTCATCCTTGTCTTTACTTATTCATTGGTAGGTTAATACCAATGATAAATTACATGACGAACAGGATGATCATGCCCATAACAAAACCAAGCAGACCGGTAAACTCTGTCAAAGCAAAACCAATCAACAAATTGGTGAACTGTCCTTGAGCTGCCGATGGGTTGCGTAAAGCACCTGCAAGATAACTACTAAAGATTGAACCAATGCCCAAGCCTGCGCCAGCCAATGCTATACAGGTAAGACCGGCACCGATCATTTTTGCTGCTTCTACGTCCATAATAAATTCTCCGAAATGATTAAAGTGAAATTAAGAGTAATTAGTGACCTACATGTTCCTGTACAATGTCATTTAGATAAATGCATGTGAGTAGAGTAAACACATAAGCTTGTAAAAATGCGATAAGGAATTCTAACCCGATAACCGCAGAATTCGTCAATAATGGCACAATGGCAAATGCGGTTAAAACACCGCCAGCACCGCCTAACATAACAACAAAACCCGCAAAAACTTTCATTAAAGCATGACCGGCCATCATATTGGCAAACAGTCGAACAGCAAGGCTAAGTGGTCTGGATAAGAATGAAATAATCTCAACTGGAATTATCAATATATACATCAATATTGGTAGGCCAGATGGYGCAAATAGTTTGAAAAACTTAAAYCCGTGCTTGTACAGGCCATAACCAATAACAATAATAAACACCATCATTGATAGTGCCAGAGTAACCGCAATATGGCTGGTTACTGTGAAGAAATATGGAACCATGCCTAGTAAGTTGCAAGCTAACACAAATGCGAAAATAGAAAAAGTTAATGGGAAAAATTTCCAGCCAGCAGGACCCATTGTTGAGCGAACGATATTAGCAACAAATCCATACAGCAATTCAGACATCAACTGTAATCGTCCAGGTACTAABTCACGTTTTCTTGAACCGATTGCTAGAAAAACAATAACGCTCAATGTCGCAACTAATGCAAAAAAAGCAGAATTGGTGAAGGCTAAATCAAGCCCAAACAGCTTGAATTCTACCCAACGCTCAATCTTGAATTGGTAAAGCGGATCCACGGTTTCTTCGTCCTATTTTTCTGTGTTACCGAACTGCCGAGCATTCATTTTCTCAGCAGAGCGGATTGCGTTTCTCATTCCGGCAGCGAACCCGACAAATATTCCCACCACCATAATCCATGGCGTTGTGCCAAGAAGGATATCTAGACCGAAGCCAGCTCCCATTCCGACACCCAATGCCACAAGCATTTCAATAGCTATACGAAACCCACCACCCAATGCTGTCATGGCGAGCTGTGAGGCGTCTATTTGAGCTTGCTCGTGTGCTTTGTCAGCCTCTCGGTTTTGACTTAGCTTTTCAAGCTCAGGAGATGCAGTTTTCAGATCATCATTATCAGTCATCGTATTCCAGTTTCCGTGGCTAATAAAAATACCCCAGATCGCGCGCAATCTATCCGCGGTTATGATTCAAGTCAAGCACGTTTGATGGATAGTTAAATCGTTGAAAATAAACGAAAATAGTCGATTTAGGTAAAAACTGACTATTCAGCAGCAATTAAGTCTTCAGCTCGTTGCAAATCAACTGATACTAGTTGCGAAACACCACGTTCGGCCATGGTCACGCCATAAAGACGATCAACCCTCGACATAGTAAGTGGGTTGTGGGTGATGATGATGAAGCGGGTATCGGTCTTTTGGTGCATCTGCGCAAGCATGGTGCAGAACCGCTCTACATTGGCATCGTCCCAAGGTGCATCAACCTCGTCAAGCACACATACAGGGGCTGGGTTGGTAAGAAACACTGCAAAAATTAAGGCCATTGCAGTTAGGGCTTGTTCGCCTCCAGACATCAAACTCATGTGCTCCATTTTCTTACCGGGAGGACAGGCAAAAATGTCAAGCCCCGCCTCTAGTGGATCATCAGATTCAGTCAATCGTAATTCAGCTTCTCCGCCATTAAATAGCGTTAAAAACAATGACTTGAAGTGATCGTTTATGATTTCAAATGCTTTAAGAAGTCGAACCCGGCCTTCTTGGTTTATGCTATCCACGCCCTTGCGTAATTTCGAAATTGCGGTTGTTAGTTCATCGCGGTCATCGGTCATTGATTGTAGTCGTGCCGTCAATTTTTCGGCTTGCTCTTCTGCCTGCAAGTTCACACCGCCAATATTGTCACGTTCAAGTCGCAACTTGTGCAAACGGGCTTCGGCTTC
This sequence comes from Robiginitomaculum sp., assembly GCA_002733735.2. Taxonomy (GTDB): domain Bacteria; phylum Pseudomonadota; class Alphaproteobacteria; order Caulobacterales; family Maricaulaceae; genus Robiginitomaculum_B. The sequence continues at coordinate 173,839 of NVWT02000002.1, forward strand.
ATGGGCATCATTTGGTGTTTTGCGCAAATTTTGCTCGCTTGTAGATAATTCTTCCGGCTCGCAATCAAGGGTTTGCCTAATAGTATTGACTACTTCTTGTAATCTCTCGCCGGCGCTTTCTAGCTTTGCCTGTAGCCCTGCTTTTATCTCTCTGGCTTGTGATGCTGCCGAATCAGCAGCTTTTACAGCTTCCTTGGCTTCGCGTAGTTGACTATCGGCATTGGCCAAGGCATCAGACGCTTTGAGCTGTCGATTTTCTGCAATTTCACATTCATYAAAAATGRTTTTTCTTCTCTGRTTTATTTCGTTCGGYGCAGCCTTTGCTTGCTGTAATTGTTCTGTAGTTTCGGTCTTTCTTACGGCCAGAGMATKATTGCGYTCACTTATCGMTTCAACCCGTTTARTCCAGTTTTCTATTTCGCCATTTATGGTCATCACCCTAGAGGAGCGTGTTTCGTTTTCTCTTTGCACAGAACGTAAAGCGGCTTCTGCTTCGGCAGCGTTCTTGCGAGCTAAGTCCAAAAGTTCTCTGGCTTCTTGCAGTTCAGATGTGCCATCATCGGTATTATCGTCAATGCTTGGTTGCGAAGTGGCAGTTTTGACTTCTTCGGCAGCTATTTTTAACTCGTTAGTCCAGTGTTTAATTTTTTGCTGCAAAGTAGCAAACCTGGCTTCGCGTTCAATGCCGCTACGGTTTAGCTCTTGTAAGACGGCCTCGCAGTCCCTGGATTCTTTTTCTATTGTCGGCAATTGCTGGCGATTGGTTTTTAAGGCGTCCAAGTCAATAGCTCTTACTTCTTTGGCCTGTAACCACAAATCACGCTTAATATTTGTATCATTAATTGCGTTTTCTGAAAGTGGCTCAAGAGCAGACAAGCGGTTTTTTTGCTCCAACCGTAAGGCTGCCGCAGATGGTGCTTCAGGGCGTATCACCAGACCRTCCCAACGCCATAAATGACCTTCGCGGCTTACCARTCGTTGYCCGGGCAGTAATTTCTTTGACAATTTCTCGCCGCTATCGAATTCCACAACTCCGATTTGTGACAGTCTGGAGGCTAATGCAAGCGGAGCTGTTACGAAATCATTTAACGGTTTTGCTGTTTCCGGTAGCGATTGCGTGGCTGGTTCATTACTCGACCAGTGAGCTGGTGCCGTTTGATCTAAGGTGTAATCCAAATCATCACCTAAGGCAGCGGCCAGAGCGCGTTCATAGCCGGAGCTGACTTTTAATTCTTCTGATACAGGAGTRAAATCACTTTTTATTTGTGCCTGTATAGCTTGTTGCAACCCGGATTGCTCGGCATTTAATTGGTCTCTTATTCTTCGGGTGGTATCAAAGTCCTGTCTGCTGTTAGCTACTTTCTCATCAGATTCCACTGATTTTTGTTCAAACTCGCGAATGGTTTTTTGATGTTCCGATAGCTTTAGTGCGGCTGCTTGTTGAGCTTCTTCACTAGAGCGTAATGCCGCAAGCGTTTCAAGGTCTGGGCTAAGTGTATCAATCTCGGATTTGGCTGAATTTAATTCAAATTCAATTCGTTGATGACGGGTTTGCGCGGCGGACAGTATGTTTTGGGCATTATTTATTAAAGCCTGTCGCTGGGCGTTATCAGACATTAGCTTCTCGAAAGCTGTTTCTTGTAGTTTTCTGGTGTCAGTGGCGTTCTTGGCTTCGGTTTTCAGTTCTAAAAGGTGTTTCGACCCGGTACTGTCAATTATATCTGATAGTTGCTGTTGTTCTGTTTGTAATCTTTCTATTGTCTGATTTGCATCAATAGCCAGATCGGTTTGATGGGTTAAATCACGAGTAATTTCCTGTAGTCGTTCTTCAAGTTCCAATTGCCTAGACTTGGCTTCTTGTTCATCGCGTTCTACTGATGCTCGCGCTGCTGAAAGGCGAGCGACTAAAGCCGTGGCTATAGCCTGCTCTTCGCGCAATTCTTCGATTCCATAGGCCGCAGCCTCAGAAGCAACTAATGCCCTAGCTGCCGTGCCGGCCAGTTCGCCTGATTTTTGTTCTAATTCATCTAGCTCTGCTTTGGTTTCTTCAGCTAAGGTCTTTGCCTCGGTCCAACGTAGCAAAAAGGAAAATGCTTCTAAAGCCCTGATTTCACTGGCTAAGTTACGATACCGCGATGCTATTCTTACTTGTCGTTTTAGTTGCTGATGCTGTAACTCCAACTCTTCGCCGATATCATCAAGTCTAGAAAGATTGGTTTCAGCAGCCCTAAGTCGCAGTTCAGCTTCATGCCGTCTGGTGTGAAGCCCTGATATGCCGGCGGCTTCTTCAAGAACTCGCCGCCGATTTTGCGGTTTGGCGGTTATTAGCTCGTTAATTTGCCCCTGTCTTACCAATGCAGGTGAATTGGCTCCGGTCGAAGCATCGGCAAACAGTAATTGCACGTCTTTGGCACGACATGATTTGCCATTGATATGATAACTCGATCCAGCGCCACGATTGATCTTACGCGATATTTCCAAAACATCTGCGTCGTTAAATTGCGACGGAGCTGAGCGTTCAGAGTTATCGATAGTTAGCGTAACGGTTGCGTGGTTGCGGGCGGGGCGTACGCCGGTTCCTGAAAAAATCACATCGTCCATTGCACCAGCGCGCATAGCTTTGGCTGAATTTGCGCCCATAACCCAACGTAAAGCTTCGAGTAAGTTTGATTTACCACAACCATTAGGCCCAACTATGCCGGTTACGCCGGTCTCAATAAGAAACTCTGACGGCTCAACAAAGGATTTAAATCCCGTAAGTTTGAGCGAGGTAAACTGCACTTATTATTTATTCTCCTCATTGGCTAGAACCGGGTCAATAACCTTAGCAAAGTCATCTATGCTTCTAATGTTTTGCACATACTCACCATTGATAACAAAGCTTGGCGTAGAATTGATGCCCCATGTTGCAACCGCATGATTAACCACATCTTGAATTCTGGTTACGTTTTCCGTATCCGCTAGACAGGCATCGAATTGTTCGGTGGTTATGCCTGCGGTGGCTCCAATGTCTCGTAATGCTTGGCCTGGGTTTTGTGATGACCTCCARAGTCTTTGCTTTTCAAATAAAACATCAATTAAYTCAAAGTAAGTTTCTGTACTTCCTTCGCAACGGGCTAGAGCTTCACCGCCAACAGCTAATCGTGCTGGTGGGGTTGGGAATTGCCTAAATATAAACCGTACTTTTCCGGTATCAATATATTTAGCTTTCAATTCGGGGTAAATAGTTTGGTGAAATGCCGCACACGCGGGACAGGTCAAAGACGCATATTCGATAATAGTCACTGGCGCATCGGGATTGCCAAGTGCGTGATCATCATCACGTTCTATTGCCGAGCGGCTGCTTGAGCTAGTATCTCCGCCGCAAGCAGCAAGGCCAATAACCATAGCAATAGTGGTTACTGATAATAATGTTCGTCTGGTAAAGTTTTTCATTTTCATCTCCAATAGTTTATACATTCGCGATTCTTTGGGGGGCGCAAGTTTATCATTGTAGTTTAGGGCTTTTTGATAATACCAAGACCTAATTCTCTAAGTGCTTTTTTTAAGTTCGGATTTGTTATGTCTTTTAACTGTTCATCAAGTGCGGTCAATTGCTTTGGGGTGAACCCTGCATTAATCTTTGATGATGTGGTTGGCAGGCAAGTCGCTTGTGCGTTGTTCCTGATTTTGCCTTGAATGACACGGATAGACTTTACTGTACCTCTTCCGGTGACCAAGTTTATTTTTTCCAACAATTGCGTTGATTGTGCTTGGATTAACATTGCCGAGCTGCCTTTGCTGGTAATGGTCAAGGTTTGAGAGCCTTTTACGCCGGTTAATTTTTGTGGTGCGCATATATTTGCCAAGCGAGGGCCAACAATCTGCAACCAGTTTCGTTTTAACTGGCTAACACCTGGCCCAAATTTTTTACCCATTGGCTTTAGTATGTTTCTAATGGCGCGGCTTGGTCGCGAGATGCTTCTTATAGGCGGCCTCGAAGGACGAAGCATCAAGCGAGCTGCTTCGTCAATTGTTGGGGGCTTTTGCTTTGATGTGTTCTGATCGTGTGACATGACAACATCATGAAGCAATCGGCTAAATCTTGCAAATAGTTTGATTTATCTGCTCTTAATCGATTATAAGTTGTGTCTGCGCTGATTTTATTATTTGGGCGTGTTTGTTTTTGATAGGGAATTTTGGCATGCGGTTTCTAATGTTTTTAATCACCGGTTTTTTCTTGTTGTTATCACCACTAGATTCCGCTGTAGCCGAACGGTTGGAAATAAAATCAGAGAACTTTGTTTTAATTGGCGACATGCATCCCTCATCTGGCAAGGGTTTGCTAATTGATTTGGAGAGGTACAGGAATGCTATCATGTATTTAAATGGTATTCACTCTCTACCCGAGCCAATACCTGTGCGGATATTCGCAACCACAGGAGACAAAGATTTAAAAGAAATGTCTGGGATGGTTGGGATAGGCGGTGTTTATGTTTCGAACATTGAGGGCCCCATATTTATGTTAAACGCCAAAGGTGGCTTTCGAAGTGGTCGCCATGGACGAAAGTATGCAATGCATGAATATGCTCACCATCTTGTTGCTGGCTATACCAACAATCACTTTCCTTTATGGTACAATGAAGGGTATGCAAATTACCTTGCTAGCTTTAAGCTAGGTAGACAAGGACGAGTAGTAATTGGTAGACTTGAGCAATATTATGCTTGGCCTCTGTCATCTGAGGAGTGGATGCCAGCTAAGAAAGTCTTCGGAGCAATCAACAGATATCCATTTGTTTTAAGTTCCCGAAAAAGAAACAGACTAAATTCAGGCGATATGTTTTACGCTCAGACCTGGTTGGCAGTTCATTATATTCAATCGCATCCTGAATATGTAAAAAAGCTGGAAAAATATATTAACTTGCTAAATTCCGAACGGCGTCCGGATGATGTGTTTGTAACGGCATTTGGACATTCAATGGAAGACTTTCAACTAAAATTAAAAGACTATTTTAAAAAAAATAAGTTCAAAATCTTCGCTATAAACCAAGAACCGTCTATTACTGAAGCTAGGCTTCAGGTTCGCTCGCTTTCAAGAGGGGAGTTTGCATTTCATAGAGCCGAAGCAATGCGCTACTATCGTGGATCTGCAATATCGACGCAGGAAATTATTGATCAATATAAAGTAGCAGCTAAAAGCATAGGTGAAACGCCATATATTCTTGCCGGTTTGGCAGAACTTGCTACGTGGCAAGATGATTTTGATTCCGCGAAAATTTATATAGATAAAGCTTTGGCTCAGGCTCCCAATGATGCCAAAGTCAATCATATGGCCGGAATGATAATCGTTTATAAGCTTGAAGACCAAAGTGTAGTTGTAAAACGGGGTGAAATTCTTCAAGCTCGAAGGCACTTGAAAAAAGCTATGATCAAGAACCATGACGATATTAGCGCACATTTTTATTATGCCAAGACTTTTGGATTGACCAATGATAACCCAAATGCACAAGCGTTAGCCTCGGCTGCGACTGCTTTGGAGTATTACCGTGGAAATAGGTTCATCGATAGTAATTTAATGCTAGCTGATGTGCTAATTAGAGGTGGTGAAACAGAAATTGTAAGGCCGATAATAGAACAGGCGATAATATGGGGTCGAGATGGTGCGGCTGTTTCTAGGGCTATTGAGTTGCGAGAATACTTAAACTCTAAGACACGGTAAACAACTAATTTCCTGTTTGACCTTGACCAATGGGTGGTGTTTCATGCAGTAATGCTAATTAAGCAATTCCTTATATTCGAGGGTTTGTTATAAATAAACATAATATCCGTAAAAATTCGGACGCAATCGGGAGAATACTAAATATGCCAGAAACGGTCGAAGAAACCATTGGTAATGCCAAGAAAATGACGATCATTTGCACTAAAGGGTCATTGGATTGGGCGTATCCTCCTTTTATATTAGGCACGACAGCGGCTGCTATGGACGTTGAGGTTACGATGTTTTTTACTTTCTATGGTTTAGAGCTGTTGAAGGAAAAGCTGAACTTACAAGTAACACCATTGGGTAATCCGGCAATGTCTATGCCGATGGGCGGCATGCATATGTCTATGCCAAATATTGTTGGCATGGTTCCGGGTGTGACGGCTGGTGCATCAATTATGATGAAAAATCTAATCAAGAAAAAAGGTGTGGCAAGCATAGAGGAATTGCGTGAGGCAGCGGTTTTGTCCGATGTTCGCATGATTGCCTGTCAGATGACTCTTGATTTGTTTGAGTTAGACAAAAAAGACATGATCGATGAAATTGAAATTGGTGGAGCAGCGACTTGGATGGAAAGTGCGCTTCAATCTGATATAAACTTATACATGTAATTAGGAGAGCAACAAAACATGGCTGATGAAACACTTGATGCAAAAGGCTTGAATTGTCCTTTGCCAATCCTAAAAGCGAAAAAATCACTAAAAGGAATGAGTGATGGGCAGACGCTAGAGGTTCTATCTACAGACCCCGGCTCGATTGCTGATTTTCAAGCATTTTGCCGTACTACTGGAAACGAATTGTTGGAACACTCTGTCGATGGCGATATCTACAAGTTTCTCATCAAAAGAGTTGTTTAAGTAATCGATAATGACCAAATTTTAATTGGATCACATCAAGGAATTCATAAAAAAAACAGTAAATTCAAGTTTTAATATAATCAATCTAACTACCGGGGAGGGTAATATGACTTTGATGCTTAAAAGAACAATACGTACCACATTTGTCAGTTTGCTGGCGGCAAGTGCATTAAGCGTGCCGGCATTTGCAACTGAGGGATATTTTCAAAATGGCACTAGTGCTAGGTCGAAGGCCTTAGCTGGTGCTGGCGTTGCCGACACTCGTGATGCTGCTGGTGCAGGGATCAATCCTGCAGGGTTGTTTCGCGCTGGCAATCAGCTTCAAATAGCACTATCTGCATTTAATCCTAATAGACAATTTACCGGCACTGGGCCAGGTTTCACTCCATCAGGGGTAATTAAATCTGGCGAGAACTGGTTTCCTGTACCCGGTTTGGCCTATTCAAGACAATTCAATGATAAATTCGCTTGGGGCATCGTGCTGATTGCTAATGGTGGTATGAATACCTCTTATGCTCGGGATCTAGCAAACCCAGTTTGTGGAACAGGGCCATTCCCAGCTGCTACGGGCGTGTTTTGTGGCGCAGGAGCTGGTGTTGATCTAAACCAAATGTTTATCCAACCGACATTCGCTTATAAGCCTATGGAGGGTTTTTCCATTGGTGTCGCTCCGGTTTTAGCCGTGCAGAAATTTGAAGCTCGTGGCTTGGCTGCCTTTGGTGGAGCATCGGTTGATCCCGCAAATTTGACGGATAATGGTTCGGATTGGGGAACTGGTATTGGTGTGAAATTAGGCGTTGAAATTGATAGCGGTAGTGGCTTTCGTTTTGGAGCCTCGTATCAGCCGAAAATTATAATGGATCGGTTTACCAAATATCGTGGTTTATTTGCTGAGGGCGGCAAATTTGACGTTCCATCAAATTGGCAAGTTGGCGTAGCTTTTGACATGGCAGAAGACATAACTGCGATGTTTGATATCAGGCACGTCAGCTATTCCGGTGTTCCAGCTATTGGTAATTCTTCACGTACTCCAAATTTGTTTGGTAATTTTGGTGGCCCTGGGTTTGGCTGGAGCGATGTAACGTCGTATAAACTCGGCGTTGAATGGCGCAGAGATGAGTGGACTTGGCGCGGCGGGTATGCTCGCAATAACAACCCAATTGGCCCTGATGATGTAACGTTGAACATTTTGGCTCCCGGTGTAACCACGAGCCATATTACCGGTGGTTTTTCGTATGCCGTTAATGAAGGGAATTCGTTTGATTTTGCTTTGATGTATGCGCCAAACAGCTCTGTTTCCGGTATTGAAGTCACACCGGGTGGCCCAAACCCTGGGCGTACTATTGAGTTGAGTATGAATCAGCTTGAGGTGACCGCAGGTTGGACTTGGAACTTCTAACTTTACTTAATTTTTATATTCCACTTATTGGCCTGTTCGAGTTTAACTCGAGCAGGCTTTTTTGTATGTTTTCAAAAGGATACTGACATTGTTGTTGGTGATCACACAGTACAAATTATTTAATTTATTAAGTAAACCAAACGGATGTCTTTCACATTCTGAATTAAAATTGATGGTAAATACTTGTGTTCTGGTAGATAATTTTGCTAGTTAACTGGTCTGTTGATTTTGTGGGGTGTCATAGTGACTGTTAGTTTTAAGTTTAGTACAATGAAGTTATGCTTAATTGTAGCCTGTGGATTGTTGTTGTTGTCTCCTCCAGTATCAGCGAGCCAACCGCCTGATGCAGCCGAAGCGCAGCGTATGCGTCAAGTTTTRGCAATGAAGGGGGATTTAACYCCTGCGATTATTGCTGAACAGGTCGAGATAAAACGAAAAATGAAGTTCATGCGTGAGTTGGGWAAYCACCAGCTTGAYCCATATTTATTCAACAARGCAATATTGGGTASYGCCAGAGATTTTTATCGTGCAAACGGTATGTCGAAAAAACAATTAGAGGTCACAGCYCCRCAATCAACAGTACCTCCAAGATGGCGTGGCATGCCRACTACTGGTGATGTTCGAGTTTTTGCCTTGCTGATAGACTTTTCMGATCAGCAATCAACAAATGATGCCAGTTTCATCAACTCCAATCTTTTCGGTAGCGGTGTTGCTGCAAATTTTCCCCAAGACAGTATGGCAAATTATCACGACCGGGCCAGCTATGGACAGCTTGATCTATCAAATGGATCGACGCTTGGCTGGTATCGCCCTTCTGCTGCTAGAACTGATATTGTACAAAACAGAACCGGACGCGAGGACTTGATTAGAGAGGCTATCGAGAGCTTTGATGCGGCGGGGCATGACTTTAGCCAATACGACAATAATAATGACGGCAGAATTGATTACTTTCTAGTTATTTGGTCTGGGCCAGATAATGGCTGGGGTAATTTTTGGTGGGGCTATCAAACAAGCTATAGCAATTCGTCATTTGTTGTTGATGGCGTTCGATTGGGTAAATATTCGTGGCAGTGGGAATCTCGTCCTGTAGGTGGAACTTTCCACCCAAGGGTGGTAATCCATGAAACTGGGCACGCTTTGGGCTTGCCTGATTATTATGATTATGACAGCTCCGTTGGGCCAAGAGGTGGCGTTGGTGGCTTGGACATTATGCATGGTAATTGGGGCGATCATAGTTGCTTTTCCAAGTGGGTTTTAGGCTGGCTTGAGCCAACTGTTATCGCCTCTGGTAGTCAGAGCATTACTTTAAGAGATTCAGGAACAACACAGGATTGTGTGGTTTTATGGCCAGGTCTTGCTGTGGCAGATCATTTTTCAGAAATGTTTGTTTTTCAAAACCGCCATCGTACAGGAAATGATACTGGTTGGCCTTCTGATGGAATTCTAGCTTGGCATGTTGATGCGACCTTAGCGGCTGGTGGCTTTGATTATTTGTATAATAATTCTTTTACTTCTCGTAAGTTGTTACGATTGATGGAAGCCGATGGCTTAGAGGAGATTGAACAAGGCGGCTGGGGTGATGCCGGTGATTTTTACACCGCAGGTCAGGTGCTTGATCCAACTTCCAGTCCAAATACACTACAGTATTCTGGGATAACATCAGGCGTTAGTTTAAGTGCCATTCCTACGCCTTCAAATTCTATGACGGTTAATGTAGCAGTTGGCGCACAAGAAACCTTATTGGTTACACCTGAAACCAGCTTTATTAGCAGGCTTGAACCCGGTGCAGGACCAACGCTAACCAGTATCGATTATCTGCTTAGGAATTCCGGTGCAAACCCTATCGATTGGAGCGCAACGTCAAGTGTTGCCTGGATGGATATATCGCTAAGTTCCGGCACATTGGCAGCAGGGGCAACTCTCACTGTTACAGCTTCATTGAGCGCTGATGCACTTGATTTGCCAGAAGGGGTACATGCCGGAGAGTTAGTTTTTTCAAATACTACATTGGGGGTTGGTGCGTATAAACGGCCAATAGAATTTACTGTGATTGTTCCGCCAGCAAATGATAATTTCGCTGATTCAGAATTGCTTAGTGGTGTGTCTGGCAGTGTCACTGCGAATAACCAACGTGCATCTGAAGAGGCTGGTGAGCCAAAACACGGCGGCCTTCGCAATGGTGGCAAATCTTTGTGGTGGAAATGGGTTCCGGCAACGAGCGGTGAAGTGGTAATCGACACGACTGGTAGTGATTTTGATACAATTATGAGTGTTTATGGTGGTCGGTCTATGTCCAGGTTAACCACCATAGCTTTTAATGATGATGATGGGTTTGGTTTAACTTCAATAGTAGCATTTACCGCTCAAAGTGGGATGCCCTATTATATTGCTGTTGATGGTTATGATAAAAGCGTTGGCAACATCACTTTGAACTGGGAGCAAAGTAATACGGCTCCGGCTTTATTGTCATCAATTCTTCCAACAGCTCGTTCTGGAATTATGGGCGCACCATTAACAGCTTTTGCTTCTTTGATTAACACTGGAGCCAACACTGCAACCGGCTGTTCAATTGCTAGGCCAGCAGGAGAAACTGCAACTTTCGAGTTCCAAACCGTAACTCCGGCAAATGTGCTTACTGGTTCGGCCGATACGCCTGTTGATATTTTGGCAGGAGCGACCCAGAACTTCGTGTTTGGGTATACACCCAACCGGGCTATGCAGGGCGCGCAAATTGGCTTGGTGTTTGATTGCACCAATACTTCACCAGCGCCAAGTGTGCCGGGATTAAACAGGTTTACAGTCTCTTCCGCTAATGTAGCGGTTGCGGATCTAATTTCGATTGCGGCGACCGTTTCCAATGATGGGATCATAAATATTCCCGGTGAGACAGCTACTGGTTTCTTTTCTGCTTCGGCGGTGAATATCGGCCCTGCTGCAACTATTACTGCCTATGTTGATGATGCTGGTGCTGGATTAACTCTTGAGGCACTTATTTGCACAACCGATGCTTTTGGTGATTGCGATGCCGCGCCTGCTGCGGATGTGTCATTTACCTTAGCAACTGACGAGGTGGTGCTACTGGCAGTTTTTGTCACTGGCCAAGGAAATGTTGTTCTTGATGCTGCAAATAGCCGCTTGTTCTTACGGTTTGATGAAAGCTCGGTTCCTCGTGGTGCAACCAGTGTAGCAGTTCGTACTTTTGTCGATTAATTGAATTTGTATTGATTTTGCCGTTTACTTCTTGAGCGTACGGCTTATAGATTTTGCAAATGGAACAGCGAAAAAAACGACTTAAACTACGGGCGTGGAGACGTGGAACACGAGAGCTGGATCTGATTTTCGGAACGGTTGTTGATCGTTTGCTTGATGGCCTTGATGAACAAGGCGTAACGCAAATCGAAGCTCTACTCGATGAAAACGATCTTGAGGTATATGATTGGTTTATCGGCAAAACCCCTATTCCAGAGCGTCACAATAATAAGATGATGGCAGAGTTGCAGAGATTTACAATGCTCTCAGCGAAACTTCAATTAGGGCGCACTAGCTAGGGTCTAATATGGACGACGCTGTTATTGAATCTTTTGCCTCTACCGCGGGGCATTTGTTAGTTTCAGGAGCACCTGAAGGTCTTGATGCGCAAATTGTATCCGAAGCAGTATTAGATCGTAATGGATTGGGTGTTTTTGTTGCCAGAGACGATGTTCGCGCCGCAAGGTTCATTGAATGTGTCAACTTTTTTGCGCCGAACTTAAAAACCATATTCCTGCCCGGTTGGGACTGTTTGCCGTTTGATCGGGTTTCTCCATCTGCTGATATTGCAGCAAAACGATCAGCAGCCCTGTCAGAACTTGCCGTACATCACAAAGATACAGAGCCTTGCATAATCGTAACAACTGTAAATTCGTTACTACAACGGCTGCCTCCTGTTGATTTACTGGGTAAATCTAGATTTTTTGCCAAAGTTGGTCAGGAAATATCCCAAGATGAATTGCTTGGTTTTTTGCAAACTAATGGCTATGCAAGAGTTAGTAACGCAATGGAACCAGGTGATTTTGCCATTCGTGGCGGGGTCGTTGATATTTATGCGCCGGGAACTATCGAGCCGGTAAGGCTGGATTTCTTTGGCGATACTCTTGAAGGCATTCGTAGTTTTGATCCAATTAGCCAGCGTTCAACGGGTTCTATGCAGGTGGTGGAATTAACGCCGCCAAGCGAAGTTTTATTAGCTCCTGAATATATTTCAAATTTTCGCCAAGGCTTTATTGCTGCTTTTGGTGCAGCGATTGAACGTGATCCTATTTATGATGCAGTAAGCGCTGGTGCTAGGCCGCAAGGCGTTGAGCATTGGATGCCTTTGTTTTACGAAACCACGACAACATTGTTTGATTTGTTAGGTGAAAGCCCATTATTGGTATTTGATCATTTAGTGTCCGAAGCAATACCTGAACGCTTTAAGCTTATTGAAGATTATTATTCCGCCAGAATCAACACACCTGCGGGTAAAGGCGCAATGTCAGCTCCAAAATATCGAGCTTTGCCGCCATCTAGTTTGTATTTGTTGAAAGAACAGTTAGAAAAGCAGCTAGTGCAGGTTGATTTACGAAAGCTATCGCCGTTTACACTGCCAAAAGGCGATAGGGTTGTTGATGCAAAGGCACGTGAGGGGCGTAATTTTTCCATTGAGCGGCAAAATCGTGACAGCAATGTCTTTCAATCGGTTTGCGAGTATATTGATGAGGCTCGTACCGCTGGAAAACGGGTGCTAATTGCTTGTTCTAGTAGGGGGTCGAAAGAACGATTATCGCAAGTGCTTGCCGATCATGGTTTGCGGGCTATCGCAGATGCCGACAACTACATATCTGCTGGCAAAGCTCCGAAAACGATAGTGCAAATGCTGATATTGCCTTTAGAAAAGGGGTTTCAGACCGAATTCCAAGTGTTCCTGTGTGAGCAGGACATTTTTGGCGATAGACTTTCCAGAGGCCGGCGCAAGCGGCGAGCCAAAAACTTCATTTCCGAAGCAGGAACCCTGAGCCTAAACGATTTGGTGGTGCATGTTGATCATGGAATTGCCCGTTATGTAGGTTTGCAGACTGTGGACGTTCAAGACGCTCCACACGATTGTCTGGAGCTTGAGTATTACGGCGGTGATCGTTTGTTTTTGCCGGTAGAGAATATCGAATTATTAAGCAGGTATGGTGGCGACACTGCCGAACATAAACTTGACCGTTTAGGTGGTTCCGGTTGGCAAGCACGCAAGGCAAAAGCCAAGAAACGTTTGTTGGAAATGGCTGGCGAGTTGATTAAAATTGCTGCTGCTAGGGAATTGAAAACAGCTGAAAAAATTCACCCCGCAGATGGAGCGTGGGAGGAGTTTTGTGCCGGCTTTCCTTATACGGAAACTGATGATCAGTTAAATGCCATTACTGATGTATTGGAAGATATGGCAAAAGGCCGGCCAATGGATCGGTTGATTTGTGGTGATGTTGGCTTTGGTAAAACCGAAGTAGCGTTACGTGCTTGTTTTGTTGCAGCGTTAAGTGGTCACCAAGTAGCAATTATAGCACCAACGACATTATTGGCGCGTCAGCATTTTGCGACATTTAGCGATCGGTTCAAAGACTGGCCAGTAAAAGTGCGACAATTATCTCGGTTAGTTCCGGCTAAACAGGCGGCTCAAACCAAGAAAGATTTGGCAGATGGTCAAGTTGATATTGTAATAGGCACGCACGCTTTGCTTTCGGACAATATCAAATTTCGTAACCTTGGTTTGATGATTATTGATGAAGAACAGCGCTTTGGCGTTAAGCACAAGGAAAAGCTGAAAAATCTTAGAGCCAATGTGCATGTGCTAACCTTAACTGCAACTCCGATACCACGTACTTTACAAATGGCTCTTGCCGGTATTCGTGAGCTGTCATTGATTGCTACTCCGCCGGTCGATAGGCTGGCGGTACGGACATATATTTCGCCGTTTGATCCGGTAACAATACGCGAAGCATTATTGCGTGAGCGTTATCGTGGCGGTCAAAGTTTTTTTGTGGCTCCAAGGATTGCTGATTTAGAAGGAATAGAAGAGTTCTTACGTGAAAATGTACCGGAAGTTACATTTGTCGTGGCGCACGGGCAGATGCCAGGCGCTGAGTTAGAAGACATTATGACCGCGTTTTATGACGGTAAGTTTGATGTTCTGGTGTCAACGACCATAGTTGAATCTGGGTTGGACATTCCGACCGCTAACACTTTGGTTGTTTTTCGAGCAGATAGGTTTGGATTGGCGCAATTATACCAGTTACGCGGTCGGGTAGGGCGCTCAAAAGTCAGAGCCTATGCTTATTTGGCCACTCCTAATAATTTCAAAATCACCAAATTAGCCGAACAACGACTTCGGGTGTTAAGCTCGTTAGATCATCTTGGAGCGGGCTTTACTTTGGCCAGCCATGATCTGGATATTCGTGGCGGTGGTAATTTGCTGGGCGATGAACAATCTGGGCAAATTCGCGATGTCGGGGTCGAATTATAYCAGTCGATGYTWGARGATGCGGTGGCCGAGCTGCAATCTGCCACTGATGATGCTCCGGATCAATATTCCCCGCAGATCAGTACAGGTGCATCTGTTTTGATACCTGATACTTATGTTTCTGACCTTGATGTGCGTTTATCGCTATATCGGCGATTGGCAAATCTAGAAGAACAAGTAGATCGGGAAGAATTCGCCGCAGAGCTTATCGACAGATTTGGAACTTTACCTAATGAAGTCAAGCATTTGCTAGGGGTTATGCAAATAAAGGCTGATTGTTTGGCGGCTGGAATAGAAAAGGTCGATGCTGGCCCCAAAGGCGTGCTGATAACATTTAGAAACTCCAGTTTTGCWGATCCGGTGGCATTGATCGAGTTGATTTCACAAAATCCGCACGGCTTTAAGATGMGAGCTGATCATAAATTGTTTATTCGTGGTGTATGGCCAGAACCAAAGCAAAGGCTAGCTGGTGCCGGTAAATGGGTTAAGGTAATTACTGATCTGGTACGAAACAGCGATTAGTCAATTCCCCAATCATCTAGTATTTGCTTACGATCACTATCAATGCTCGGCGGTTTTGAAGCAATGTATGACGATGTGTTCGAAAACCTAGGGGCAGGGGCAGGTTGTAACACGTCATCTAGGGTTAGCATGCTGCATCTAGCTTTGATGTGCGGGTGATCGGCAGCTGATAGCATGTCCTCAACCGGTGCAACACATGCGTCCGTAGCCTCAAACAACTTGATCCAGTGCGATAATGGCTGGCTAGCAAATATTCCAGACAGAACAGACTTGAAAACSGGCCATTTTTCTTTTTCGTATTGTTGCTGTCGYAARTCATCGTYCARTTTTAATTTGTYACACAARATTTCGTAAAATTTYGGCTCRATRGCTCCKACRGYGATATATTTRCCATCGGCGCAGACATATGTTGAGTAAAAGTGCGCTGCACCATCAAGCAAATTGYTGTTTCTTTCATTMACCCASATTTTRTTYTGCTTTAGCCAATGGATCGGAGTCATCAAACTTAACGTGCCATCAACAATGGCTGCATCGATCACCTGTCCTTGTCCGGTTTTACCCGCATGGTGTAAACCGGCCAATAGACCCATAGCCAAATATAGCGCCCCGCCGCCATAATCACCCAGCAAGTTCAAAGGCGGCGGCGGAGGTGTGTTGGCTGCACCAATGGCCGCTAGTGCGCCGGTGATAGCAATATAGTTGATGTCATGACCTGCTTGCTCTGCTAACGGCCCATCTTGCCCCCAACCAGTCATGCGACCGTAGATCAGCTTTGGGTTAGCCTTCATAGCCGGTAAAGGCCCTAGCCCTAATCGCTCCATAACTTTGGGGCGTAGCCCCTCCATGACAATATCAGCTGCTTGCATCAATTCTCTAGCGGTAAGATTGTCTTGCGGGTCTTTCAAATTCAGAGCAATCGAGCGTTTGCCCCGTCCTTGGATGTCCGCAGATCCGGTGTCAGGGCTGCCAATACGATCAATGCGTATTACATCAGCCCCCATATCTGCTAGTAACATGCCGCAAAAAGGAATAGGACCAATTGCAGCAAATTCTATTATTTTTACGCCCTCAAGGGTTCTAACCGCATTATTTGCCATTTTGATAACCTTCCATTTATCTCAATTAGTCTATTTGTTGTGCATATCTTTACTTTGGACAAGTATGAGTCGTTCGTTTTCTTAAAGTATTTGTGGATACTAATATGAATTTCACCGCTCAGGTTTTGGTAATAGCCGATGAACAAGGTGCTGTTTTTCAAGCAGCAGGACGCTTGGAAGACCGTGGTTTGCCGACAATATTGGCAGAGTCCGATGAAACTGCTCTTATTGCTGCCAATGATTTTAATGTTGGCGTGGTTCTTATCGATGCCATTGGTCGTGACCCGCAAGCCGTGGAGGAATTGTCCAAAGCATTAAAGGCAAGCATTCCTGATCGCCCATTACCGATAATTGCCGTTTCTGATAATGTGGACTTGGAAAACAGCCAATTATTAGCCAGCGTTTTATTTCCGCCAGTGCATCCGGCGCAATTAGCATCTCGTGTGCAATCCGTATTGCGGCTGGCATTGATGGAAGAAGAGATGCAGTTACGCACGTTAACGCTTGAAGAACTGGGCATTCAACCCGATACCGACAGCAATGATCAGTTTGATGAACTACCAATATCAATTTTGTTTACTGGTGGTGCTGCACCGCAGTTTATCTCGTTAAAGAATTCATTGGAAGAGGCCGGCGCTGAGGTGACGGCTGCTTTGACTTCATTTACCTCGTTTGACTACCTGCACGATAAGACCTTTGATGTTATAGTTCTTAATGTCCTAAAAGAGTTAGAACCAGCATTTACCATTGCCTCGGCCATGCGTAGGAATACCCGTCTGTTTCATGTTCCAGCTGTTATGTTGGTTGATCCGTCAAGTTTTGATGAAGTTGATGAAGCCTATGCCAGAGGAGCCTCGGATCTAGTATATTCCGATCATGGTTCAGATGTAGTTCGTCAGCGGATATTGAATTTGGCCAGCGACCGTCGTCGTCGTGAGCAAATCAAACAACAATTTGAAGCAATTAAAAGTCCGGCAGTAATTGATAGTGTATCGGGATTATTTACCGCGCAATTTTTTGCCAAACATTTAACAAGGGCTACAGATGTCGCCAATAAGCTAAACAGGCCATTGTCGCTGTGTGTAATTCGTGCGGTTCCACCCCCTGGTATTACCGAGGCGAAGGTCGAAGCCGCAAGAAAGCAGTTTGGCGGTATGTTGCAACACTTGGTTAGAGCCGAAGATATGGCGGCAAGAATAGATCCCGGCGTGTTTGCTGTATTAATGCCGGGCGGTAGCAAGCAATCGGCGCAATTAGCTGCGAAGCGCATTGAGGGCGTGGTTGATTGTACTGCATTCGAGGGTGATGATCCGGAGAAACCTTTTCAGCTAGAGTTGGAAATAGAGGTTTTGGAATTACAATCTAGAGAAACACCAGAACACTTACTTGATCGCGCGGTAAAACAATAAAATTCTTCAAAATTCATACTCAAAACACCGAACTAAACGGTATTTTGAGTATATTTTATCTTTGTTATCCATCAACTTAACCAAAAACCGGTAACCACTTTTTGGGTCGACGGAGTATACTCGAAAATAAAACCAGTTTCACTTTTAAGCGTTTTTCCAGCGGATAAAACTCAAAACTGCACGGCAGGAAACAATTCTTGCCATGATAACCGTTTTTAGCAACCACCACCAAAACCCACGTTTTATTGAGATTAGGGCGTATTTACCATGTCAAAGAGCCGCAAACTAACCTGTTAGAGCCATCTGCACCACCATTATAGCAAGCGCGAATAAAGCGGGTATACTTGCAACTTATCCCCTTCATTCAAGAGTGAGTAAGGGGCAATGAGTGCTAAATCTTTGCCAATTAACCCTCAATTTATGGGCAGTCTTTGCCAATGATTGTTATTTAAGGGTTACGTGTGAAGGGTCACGTGCCCCTTATTCACCCTTCTTTTGTCTGGCGGTCAAATTGCTTCGCAATGACCTGCGACGGCGCGGCAAACGATTGCCCCAAATCTTAAAATGGGCGCGGTCGCWSMYMSTTAWTMAYMYTCYWTTTGTCTCGCGGTGAAATATCAAAACACCCGAATATATATCCCATCGCAATAACACCTTAACAGTGTTGCACTTCAAACGTGAGTCCACATGGTGCAGGACAATTCGCGCCTGTCGTGCCAGATTTTAATGTCTGAAGAATTTGACGGACTACAGCTAACCTTGGCACCGGGATCAGAGCCGGACGAGTAATTTAAGATTTAAGAAGCTTGTTAACGTTGGTTCAAGTATTGCTTGATTAACATTACTTGCTAGACTTACGGTGTGAAGTTAGTTTTATGGTCTTTTAGTTATGGATTTTATACGTGCTGAATTGGCCACAAAAATTACCCGCAAAGGCCCTATATTCACTCGGCATCATTGGTTGTTTGATCATTGGTAGCCTGATTTACGGACTTTCTCTTCCTTCGATTGATTTAAGCATTGCTTATTTTAGTGAATCAAAAAATTTCTTACATCCGAGAAGTTATGCGGCACATAGTGCTATGATACGAGATCACAGTTTCAGCATAATTCTGGTAGTGGTAATGGTTTTCGTGATCAAGTTTTGGCACAAACAAGATTTCTTTGTTTTTTTTCATTAGATAGTAAATTTAATTTAAAAATACTGTTTGTTTGTTTGTTTGTTTGTTTTGTTTTATTTTTATGTATTTTGGCTCTTAGAGCATACTTACTGCATATAACAGGCGGCCGAGTTCTCATAGAAAAAGGCATCAAGAGCGACAATTTTGATATTGTTTTACTTTATACGGTTTTAATTTTGATCTCTTGTGTAATGGAGGAGTTGCTTTTTCGAGGGTATTTGACCCGCGTGCTCTCTACCTTCACGACGAATACATGGTTGGTGGTTTTCTTTGTAAATGTTGTTTTTGCAGCAACTCATATTGAGGGTCGAATATCTGACACGACTTCGTGGCTATATCTAATCAGAGTATTTCTACTTGGTGTTGCAGCCTCCATACTTGTTCTGCAAACCGGTAGCTTAAGTAGCGCGATTGGCCTGCATTTTGCTAATAATATGTTTGGCTATATTCTCACTCCCACTTCCAACCAACTATCCGATGGCACATATGTATTTTCCGTACATTCTAATTTGAATCACTTTGAGAGCAATTTGACGTTAATAATAGCCTATTTTATCATGATTGTGATCGTTGGTGTCTACATAAAATATTGGAAAAATATACAGGCAACGGCATAGTCTTTCTATGACATACCATCGCTATGGTTGTCTGCCCATTCATCCCAAACGAGTGATCAATAACCAGATGCAGATACAAGGGTGAGGATATAAATTGAGTAGCGCTCAATTTTGATCGAATGGTGAGGGTCTAGATATTGACTATCAAAACGCCGTCATCAACTCAGTTGATTTATTATGCAGCTGTTTTATTTTCGTTCTCAAGGTAACATTTATCCATTAGAAAGTTGATGATTTTTGTTACTTGTTTTGGGTTGGCCGTATAGGTGATGAATTTGCCTTTTTTGTGTGAAGTAACCAAGTCGCCATTTATTAGTTTTGACATATGAAACGACAATGTCGCCGGTGGTATGTCCATTATTTTGCATAACTCTGCTGCGCCAAGTCCGGTTTTTCCGCGTTTTATTAGCTTGCGGAATATCTTTAATCTCCCGCTATGTGACAGAGAATCAAAGGCTATTACGGCTGTTCTGGCTTTCATTCGCTATTACTTTCATTTCGRTATTTATGATAATGTCATAATACTGAAATTATAGTTGCGGTATGTCAAGTAAGCAATATAATTACCAAAATAAAACTTAGAGAAAAGCCATGTTAAAAAGAACTTTATTTGGTCTGGTAATGCTTTACCTATCACTGTCAGTTATCGCTTGTGGTGCTAATTCGAGCAAAGTTAGAGAGCAAATCAGAGTTGTTGGTTCTTCAACTGTTTATCCGTTTGTAACGGTGGCTGCCGAAGAGTTTGGTAATAATAGCAAATTCAAAACGCCAATTATYGAAGCAACSGGAACCGGMGGCGGMTTTAAGTTRTTTTGTTCTGGCATTGGYGRRAAATAYCCWGACTTTAGTAATGCCTCAAGAGCAATAAAACAAAGCGAAATTGAYCGCTGTGCAAAAAACAACATCATGGAAATTGCCGAACTTAAAATTGGCTATGACGGTATTGTTTTGGCTAATTCTGTTGAGGTTGAACGCTTTGAACTTACCAAGAGACAAATGTTCTTGGCTTTGGCTAAGCAAATACCATTAGACGGTGAGTTGGTTGATAATTTTTATCAAAACTGGAATGAAGTTGATCCGTCTTTGCCGGATCAAAAAATCGAAGTTTATGGCCCGCCACCAACATCTGGAACTCGTGATGCGTTTGTSGAGTTGGTRTTGGARCCGTCYTGTAAGGRTTTGCCRGARTTYWTMGCMGCKTTTCCYGATAARAARMMWCGYAAKAAAACYTGYCATTTRGTTCGYGARGATGGKCGGTATATCGAAGTTGGCGAGAATGATAATTTGATYGTGCAAAAACTAATYGCCAATAAACARGCTCTTGGMATTTTCGGRTTTAGTTTYCTTGATGAAAAYGGTGCRACRGTRCARGGCAGTRTCATAGAKGGWGTCGAGCCGTCKTTTGARAATATTTCCARCGGCAGTTATGGMRTATCWAGACCATTGTTTGTYTATGYRAAAAATGYTCATTCTGGAWTGATCYCYGGYGTGAAAGAATTYGCCCTAGAATTGGTTAGTGATAWTGCRATTGGTGAAGARGGCTATTTGGTGGAAAAAGGGCTAATACCCTTATCAAAAGAAGACTTAGATAAAACCCGAAAAGCTGCGGCAATGATTAAATGACAGACCCCGGTTGGCAGGGTCTATAAGAGGTGTGTATAAGCTGAAATTATGGCTAGATTTGATAAAATAATTAAAGGTTACTTCTTTATGTGCGCAGCGTTTTCTGTGCTGATAACCGTGTTGATTGTTTTTTCTGTTTTATTTGAATCGATTAGATTCTTTAATATTGTTCCGGTTTGGGATTTCTTGTTCGGAACCCAATGGTCACCGCAAACTGCGATGCGAGCCGATCAAGCTGGTAGCTCCGGCTCGTTCGGCGCAGTGCCTTTGTTTATGGGTACAGTGTTGATCACCTTTATTGCCATGTGTATTGCCGCGCCAGTTGGCCTGTTCTCGGCGATATATTTAAGCGAATATGCCCCTAAAAAAACCGTTACTTCTATCAAACCAATATTGGAAATGTTGGCCGGTGTGCCAACGGTGGTTTACGGATATTTTGCAGTAATTACTTTCTCGCCATTTTTGCGTGGGGTCGGGGACTTCTTTGGACTTTCGATTGCCTCGGAAAGTGCGATGATCACCGGAATAGTCATGGGCATTATGATCATACCATATGTCATGTCGCTCTCGAATGATGCAATGAACGCTGTTCCRCAATCGCTAAAAGACGCATCTACCGGCATGGGTGCAACCCGTTCTGAAACCGTGCGTTTGGTAGTGATACCGGCAGCGTTACCGGGTATTATCAGTGCCATGTTATTGGGTGTCTCCAGAGGTATTGGCGAGACTATGATTGTGGTTATGGCCGCAGGGTTAGCAGCAAAATTAACCGCTAATCCATTTGAAGCGGTAACTACGGTAACCGTGCAAATTGTTACTTTACTGGTTGGTGATCAAGARTTTGATAGCGCGAAAACTYTGGCRGCYTTTGCTCTTGGGTTGACGTTGTTTTTCTTTACCCTTGTTTTGAATGTGGCGGCTTTGTTCATTAGCCGAAAATATCGAGAACAATATGATTAAGCCAACTACAAAAATTGCCATGACGCACGACAAGAAAAAGAAAAACCCGTTTAAGTTAAAACTGGGTAGCTCTAAAAAGAAGCAGGTGCATTTGGCTAAACGGCACGCAAGAGAACGCAGGTTYCGTGCTTTTGGGTTTAGTGCGATTGCTGCCTCAATGATTTTTTTATTGGTATTTTTTGCCAGTATTATTGCCGATGGTTATACAGCGTTTACTCAGGCGCAATTACGAATAGTTGTGACATTTGATCAAAGCCTGGTTGAAACAGGTAATTACCGCAAAATTCTACGAAACTCGTTAAAGCAACAATTCCCTGAGGCCGAGGGGCGTAAACAACGCTTCATGCTGTACAAGCTAGTTAGTAAGGGGGGAGCCAATAATCTGCGTTTGATGGTTAGTAAAAACCCTGAAATAATTGGCACCACTGATCAAGTTTGGCTGCCGGCTTCGTCATTGATTGATATGTATATCAAGGGGAAWAYYRAYAWYKMMMKTGATGARARSAMSCGWAARMTSAAMRACKYWCAGATMRRWTGGMTYGAKGMGWTRCRGRMGSAWRRYWMKSTGSRWWMGGTRTTYAAYWCKRSCTTTTTYMYCRRYGGYGAYWSYCGYGMRCCSGAGCAGGCCGGGATTTTGGGCAGTATTATGGGGTCGATATTTTCGATCGTCGTTTGTATGAGTATCGCAATGTCTATTGGTATTGGCGCTGCGGTTTATCTTGAAGAATTTGCGCCAAAGAACAAGCTAACCGATCTGATTGAGGTCAACATCAATAATTTGGCGGCGGTTCCATCGATTATTTTTGGGCTACTTGCTTTGGCAATATATTTGAATTTCTTTGGCATGCCGCGCTCATCTTCACTGGTAGGTGGCTTTGCTTTGTCGATGTTGGTTTTGCCAACTATTGTTATTGCCTCGCGCAACGCATTGGCTGCTGTTCCGCCGTCGGTCCGCTTTGCCGCTACCGCTTTGGGTGCGACCAAGGTTCAAGTGACATTGCACCACACCATTCCTTATGCCTTGCCGGGGATATTGACCGGAACAATTCTTGGGGTCGCCCGTGCTTTGGGTGAAACTGCGCCATTACTTATGATCGGCATGGTGGCTTTTGTTGCCGACGTGCCAACCGGCATTCTTGATCCGGCAACTTCACTGCCAACCCAGATATATTTGTGGGCCGATAGTCCCGAATTAGGTTTTGTGGAAAAAACTTCGGCTTGTATCATAATATTGTTGTTGATACTCGGCGCGGTGAATGGAACTGCGGCTTATATCAGGAAGAAATTCCAATATGACTGGTAAGCGAACTTTCTCATCATACTTAAAATACTCGGAAATCCCATGAAAGATAAAAATATCAGAATGCAGACCAAGGGCTTAAACGTCTCTTATGGTGATAAGCAGGCTTTGTTTGATGTGGATCTTGAGATACGCAAAAATAAAGTTACCGCGCTGATTGGCCCTTCTGGTTGCGGTAAATCAACTTTTCTACGCTGTTTGAACCGAATGAATGATGTGGTTGATAGTTGTAAAGTTGACGGTGATGTTCTGCTTGACGGTTTTAACATCTATAAGAAAAAAGTTGATGTGGTTTTGCTGCGCCAGAAAATCGGCATGGTGTTTCAAAAGCCAAATCCATTTCCAAAATCAATCTATGAAAACGTAGCCTACGGACCAAAAATTCACGGGTTGACCAGCAATAAAGAACAGCTGGACAAACTGGTGGAAAAATCCCTAAATCGCGCCGGTCTTTGGGGCGAGGTAAAAGATCGGTTGGAAGATCCTGGCACGTCACTTWCCGGCGGCCAGCAACAGCGATTATGTATCGCCAGAGCTATTGCTGTTACACCAGAAGTGATCTTGATGGACGAGCCATGTTCGGCGCTTGATCCGATTGCCACAAAGATCATTGAGGACTTAATAAATGACCTCAAGAAGAAATTCACCATCGTAATTATTACCCATTCAATGCAACAAGCAGCAAGGGTTTCTGATTACACGGCGTTTTTCCAYCTTGGTAAAATYATYGARKCYGGAAHAACYAARCAAATGTTTTCTGAGCCAAAAYTAARRCGYACCCAAGACTATATTGCCGGYAAGTTYGGTTGAKWYYKKCGWSASTTATTYGGACTTCATYTGCCGCTCGATAGATTTKCKWATCTGAGTATCAAAAGCRTCTTCTTCTGTTTTWGCTTCGTTTTCTTTTCGCTTGGTTTCAACGAARGTYTCACGYTGTTTKACCARYGTTTYSAGTTTCTTGTTTAGYTGCGCTCGTTCGGCTACCAAAGTTTCAACYTTTGCCTGTCTTTKCTCAACGCTCAAATCCTTGAGCTCGTTTGGYAAATCRTCAACAGCAATTTCYTCAAGYTTGATTTTACCATCTTCATAATCTTCAATCAGTTCATTAACTCCGGTGATCACCTGATTGCTCTTGCCAGCCTTTAGGCGATATTCTGCCATATCAGAGGCCACAGAAGACGATGCGCCARGTACTGTATCGCGTTWGKAACGARACTTTTTACGAGTTTCTGCATTGCCATATCCCATAGTGGAATTACTGATCCGCTGTTGCAGTACTTCGATGTCCTGATCATAAGGCGAGTTAATCACCTGCATTCCGCCATCTTGYGGTATYGCCACATAATCRCCTTGACCAAGTTTGGCGATRGTGCGCCAGATGCGAGAGGTYTCRCTGTCACGTCCTGCTTGTATGGTRTTGATAATTATGTCTCGATTATTGGCCATCCGCGYGGTCTGCGGGTATTGAATGTCATTATCATAATCCATGTGMGGCGGAGCATCGCCAACCAAAAACACCATGCGYAAGGTTTTAYYRTCACKGCTCCAACTAAGATCATTRACCGCTTCATAAAGTGCTTGATTGACTGATTCAGGYYTATCGCCACCGCCTTTCGCTTKGAATTGTAACAAATTRCCGTAAATACCGTGAATATCRTCGGTCATGTCATAGGACTTGGTYACATATGCATCGCCGCGATCACGATARCCGATCAGAGCAAAGCTGACCTTGGTTTGRCTRTCCTCTTCAACATCAATAATTTCATTAGCRATYGACCAGATTTTCTGTTTGGCTCCTTCGATAAGTCCAGACATGGAGCCGGTGGTATCAAGGACAAATGCTACCTCCACCTTTTCATAGCGTGAACTGGCTTCTGCTGGAGTGTTGATTGCCATGGTTGCTATAGCGATACTAATGGCCAAAGCTGATGTTTGCTGCAAATATTTCATCTKATCAATTCCTTTTGGATAGCCCTCGNAAACCAATAGGCGTGTGAAACATGCCGAAATCTGGGCAGAGTGGTGATTTATTTGTGACTTATCGTAAAGTTGGCAAGTGATTAACTGCGGCATTATTTCCGTGAAAATCGACAATTCAGAGATTGCAATATTGCCAATACGGTCTTAGCTTCTTGTG
Source organism: Robiginitomaculum sp. (assembly GCA_002733735.2). Lineage (GTDB taxonomy): Bacteria > Pseudomonadota > Alphaproteobacteria > Caulobacterales > Maricaulaceae > Robiginitomaculum_B. The sequence goes on from NVWT02000002.1 coordinate 199,201, forward strand.
CAGTGCGGGGGCGTATTCAATAGTGAGTCGCGCCACAGTTTTGAACCTATAGATATTATCTGACCTAATTATTGGTTTCAGTATATCATGGAGAGCTTGACGATGAGTGGTTTGCTACTCGACTATCTACCGGTACTTATTTTTGCTGGTATTGCATTGGTTATTGCTTTTGCGTTTTTGGCYATGCCGTTGATCATGGCTCCCAAATCTCCGGATCCGGAAAAGCTATCTACTTATGAGTGCGGATTTAATCCATTTGATGACTCGAAAATGAAATTCGATGCCAGATTTTATYTGGTGGCGATCCTGTTCATCATATTTGATCTYGAAATAGCGTTTTTATTTCCRTGGGCAGTTACYTTGGGRCAGGTMGGGCCGTATGCGTTTTGGTCAATGATGRTATTTTTAGCYGAACTAGGCATAGGCTTTATCTATGCTTGGAAAGTCGGCGCGTTGGAGTGGGAGTNAAGCTATGAGTGATAATAAACCATCAGCCTTTGAAGCCGCTACCGCTTTAACTCCGGCCTATGATCCAAAAAAACACGACCCGTATTTTGACGGGGTTAATGATGCGCTGATGGACAAGGGCTTTGTCATYGCCAGYGCTGATGAACTGATMACATGGGCAAGAACYGGCTCRTTAATGTGGATGACWTTYGGRCTTGCTTGTTGTGCCRTCGAGATGATGCACACCGCCATGCCTAGATATGATGTTGAGCGCTTGGGCTTTGCGCCGCGTGGCTCACCCAGACAATCGGATGTTATGATAGTCGCTGGAACTTTGACCAATAAAATGGCGCCGGCTTTGCGTAAAGTGTATGATCAAATGCCAAACCCGCGTTATGTGATTTCTATGGGGTCGTGTGCCAATGGCGGCGGTTATTATCATTATTCTTATTCAGTAGTGCGTGGTTGTGATCGAATATTGCCGGTGGATATTTATGTTCCCGGCTGTCCGCCAACTGCCGAGGCCTTGGTTTATGGTATTTTGCAATTACAGAAAAAAATTCGCCGTGAGGGGGATATTATCCGATGAGTAAGTTGCAAGAACTGGATACATATCTGGCTAAAAAAATTGGTGATGCTCTTATTGACTCAACCATTACCAATGGTCAGCTGGCAATAGAAATTCACCGAGACCAACTTCTTAACGTGCTTGGCTTCTTGCGCGATGATGTTCAGTGCAAATTTAGCACATTAGTAGATATTTGCGGTGTTGATTATCCGGGSCGTRRKYSCMGKTTCGAKGTGGTYTAYCATYTKCTMTCSATGYAKYKTAACCACCGKATYCGCSTMAMARTRAYSRYKGAYGMMGACRMSSYMGTMCSCASTRYGRYTKSYGTYTAYCCGGCSGCYRAYTGGTWYGAGCGCGARGCWTTYGACATGTWCGGSATMGYYTTYKMTGRWCACCCKGATTTGCGWAGAYTRYTMACCGATTATGGTTTTACTGGCCACCCCTTGCGCAAGGACTTTCCATTGTCCGGCCATGTTGAGTGCCGTTATGACGAACAACAAAAACGGGTGGTATACGAGCCAGTATCATTACCACAAGAGTTTAGAACATTTGACGATATAAGCCCATGGGAAGGCGCAAATTACGTGGCTGAAGAGAAGGCAAAGGGTGAGGCAAAAAATGGCTGATCCAGAAACTGAAAAACGTAAATYTACTATCAACTTTGGCCCCCAACACCCGGCGGCACACGGGGTTTTGCGGCTGATACTTGATCTTGATGGTGAAGTGGTAGAGCGGGTTGATCCGCATATTGGCCTTTTGCATCGTGGTACAGAAAAGCTGATCGAACATAAAACTTATCTTCAAGCAATGCCGTATTTTGATCGGTTGGACTATGTTGCGCCGATGAATCAAGAACACGCATTTTGCCTGGCTATTGAGCGACTGGCCGATATCGAAGTACCTCGTCGGGCGCAATATATACGGGTTTTATATTCGGAAATTGGCCGGATATTAAGTCATTTGTTAAACATCACTACCCAAGCAATGGATGTAGGTGCTTTAACTCCACTGGCTTGGGGTTTTGAAGAGCGCGAAAAGCTAATGGTGTTTTATGAACGGGCTTGCGGTGCGCGTTTGCATGCTGCGTACTTTCGCCCCGGCGGTGTGCATCAGGATCTACCACAAGACTTAATCGATGACATTGGTGCGTGGTGCAAAACTTTTCCGGCTGTGCTAAAAGACATTGAGGGTTTGCTCGATAATAATCGTATATTTAAGCAGCGTAATTGCGAAATTGGTGTAATAACTGAACAAGACGCGCTGGATTGGGGCTTTTCCGGAGTAATGGTTCGTGGCTCTGGCATGGCATGGGATATTCGACGGGCTGAGCCGTATGAAGTTTATTCCGAGTTGGATTTTGAAATTGCCATTGGTAAGAACGGTGATTGTTATGATCGCTATTTGGTACGCATGGAAGAAATGCGCCAATCAATCCATATTATCGAGCAATGTATCGCCAAAATGCCAAAAGGGCCGATCATGGAAACTAGTGGCAAGGTAGCGCCACCAAAACGCGCCGAGATGAAACAGTCAATGGAAGCGATGATTCATCATTTTAAGCTGTTTACAGAAGGCTTTCATGTACCAAAAGGTGAAATTTATACGGCCATTGAGGCTCCCAAGGGCGAGTTTGGGGTTTATCTGGTTTCCGATGGTGGAAATAAGCCGTACCGCTGTAAAATCAAGGCTCCGGGCTTTGCTCATTTGCAAGCTATGGACTTCATGGCAAAAGGTCACATGCTGGCCGATGTTGCAGCATTGATCGGAACTTTGGACGTGGTGTTCGGGGAGATTGATCGATGAGTGAAATCGTTCAAAAGAAATTTTTCAACACCATAAAGTTTGATTTTGGCTCCGAGAGCTTCAAATACTATCGCAAGGACAATCAAACCGAAGAGCAATTTCGCGTTGTTTATACTTCGGTACCCAATGACCGCTCTAGTTTTACCGATAAAAATATTTGGCTTCGAAATGTCGGGTTTATCTGGTGCTTGTTAGGACTGATTATATTGGGCTTGGGTGTGGTTGATGGTAGTTTGACAATGGCTGATGGGCTTTGGTTGCTGCTTGGTGTTATTTGCTTGGCTGTATTTCAATTTAGCCAAGTTAAATATACTATATTTAGAACCGCAAAGGGTAATATTATGGTTCTACAAAATGATGATCATGACAATATTGTGCAGGAAATGTTCAATCATCGTCGTGAGCAGTTTTTGATGGTTTATGGTGATATTAATTCTGAAAATGACATCAATGAAGAAATTGGCAAGTTCAAATGGTTGCGCGACGAAGGCGTGATTACTGATAATGAATTTGATAAAAAGATCAAAATTATCCAATTGGCCAATGTTAACCCTGAAACTGATAAGAGAGTAAATTGATCATGCAACAGGTGTTAAATATGCGGGGCATTTCATGACCAATTATCTCCAATGCGGTACTCATGGTAAGCAGCCAGAAACTGCTGTTTGCAAGCATATTGCTAAGGCAATGAAAACCGGCAAAGAGGTTGGGTTTTATTGGTCGGTCGAAAACCAAGAGTATGACGCTGTTTGTGGAAAATGTAATAAATTGAGTGATGAG